>NZ_WXFG01000029.1 GCF_009881055.1 Peptoclostridium sp. | reverse complement strand
GGAACTGGCTGCTTGAGAACATGCTTGGCAGACCGATGTTCAACGCGACAAAGCAAAAAGAGCTTGAGCATCCAATAGTAGAGGTGGGCAAAGAGCTAAGAGGCATGATGTCCTGGATAAAAGAATAGTAATTGGGAGGAAGCAGCATGAACAGTCAAAATGTCAAACTAGGTATGCAGAAGGCACCGCACAGGTCGCTGCTTAAAGCTCTTGGTCTTACTGACAAGGAAATAGAAAAACCCTTCATAGGGGTTGTAAACTCATTTAACGAAGTAGTGCCAGGTCACATACACCTTCGCGAGATTGCAGAGGCGGTTAAAAAGGGAATTCTCATGGAGGGCGGCACGCCTTTCGAATTCCCGACAATAGCAGTTTGCGACGGTATAGCCATGAACCACGAAGGAATGAGATACTCACTGGCAAGCAGGGAGATAATAGCAGACAGCATAGAAATAATGGTAAAGGCGCACGCCTTTGACGGAATAGTACTCATCCCAAACTGCGATAAATCTGTACCGGGGATGCTAATGGCTGCAGCCAGGCTGGATATACCGGCGATTGTCGTAAGCGGAGGGCCTATGCTTGCGGGCAAGGTATCCGGCAAGGCTGAAGACCTTACATCAGTGTTTGAGGGAGTAGGAGCAGTAACGAGTAAAAATATGAGTGAAGCCGAGCTTGACTGCCTTGAAGAGAATGCGTGTCCGACATGCGGATCGTGCTCAGGAATGTTTACGGCCAATTCAATGAACTGCATGAGCGAAGTTCTGGGTATGGCGCTGCCGGGCAACGGAACGGTTCCGGCGGTATACGCACAAAGAAAAAGGCTCGCCAAGGAAGCGGGAATGGCTATAATGAAGCTTGTCAGTGAAGACATAAGGCCAAGCCAGATACTAACGGAAAAGACGTTCGAAAACGCGCTCGTGGTAGATATGGCACTTGGCTGCTCAACAAACACAGTACTTCACCTAACTGCCATTGCAAACGAAGCGGGAGTCAAAATAGACCTCGACAAGATAAACAGTATCAGCTCAAAGACTCCTAACCTTTGCAGGCTTAGGCCGGCAGGTCCGTACCACATGGAGGATCTGGATGCAGCAGGCGGAATATCGGCAGTTATGAATGAGCTTTCAAAGGCAAACCTGCTCAACCTGCAGGAGCTTACTGTATCGGGGGAAACAGTGGGCGAAAAGATAAGCGGCTGCGAAAAGAAATATGATGTCATAGCATCAATCGACAAGCCATACAGCTCCACAGGAGGTATAGCCGTTCTAAGAGGAACGCTGGCTCCGGACGGTGGAGTAGTCAAAAAATCTGCCGTTGTAGACGATATGCTCGTTTCAAAAGGCAAAGCTAAAGTGTTTGACTGTGAGGAAGATGCGGTGAGCGCAATATTCTCAGGAAAAATACAAAAAGGGGATACTGTAGTAATAAGATATGAAGGGCCAAAAGGGGGGCCTGGAATGAGGGAGATGCTTTCACCTACGTCTGCCATAGCTGGAATGGGGCTGGACAAGGATGTATCGCTTATTACTGATGGAAGATTTTCGGGTGCGACAAGGGGAGCAGCAATAGGGCACGTCTCGCCGGAAGCTGCCGAGGGCGGACCTATTGCGTATATAATGGACGGAGACGAAATAGAAATAGACATGCTAAAAGGCGTTCTGAATCTGCTTGTAAGCGAAAGCGAGCTGGAAGAGAGAAAAAATAAAATCCAGCTCAAGAGCAGCTCGTGCGGAGGATATCTGGGCCGGTATGCAAAGCTCGTATCTTCTGCTTCGGAAGGGGCGGTATTTAAAAAATAGGACAAGATGTTGGGAAGGTGAGAATTTTGGTTAAAAGTGGAGCCCAGGTTGTTTTGGAATGCCTGAAGGAGCAGAAAGTTGACACTATTTTTGGATATCCGGGAGGTGCTGTAATACCTCTGTACGATGCGCTTTATGACGAGCTGGACTATTTCAGGCATGTTAGGACATCGCACGAGCAGGGAGCCGTGCATGCAGCTGACGGTTATGCCAGGGCAACCGGCAAGGTTGGCGTGTGCTTTGCAACATCTGGGCCGGGAGCCACAAACATAATAACAGGACTTGCCACTGCATATATGGATTCTGTGCCGATGGTTGTAATAACAGGCCAGGTTGCAATGGCTCTATTGGGCAAGGACTCGTTCCAGGAGATAGACATAGTAGGAATGACGCTTCCAATAACCAAGCACAACTGCCTGGTTAAAGATGTCACAAAGCTTGCAGATACAATAAGAAAGGCTTTCGAAGTGGCAAGAAGCGGCAGACCGGGTCCTGTGCTTATAGATATTCCAAAGGACATATTCACAAAACAGGTTGAATACGAAAAGAAACAGGCTGACGGAAACAGCAAACCTCAAACATCTGCAAAGGTGGATATGGAGCTGCTCAAGCAAGCGGCCGACATGATAAATGAATCAAAAAGACCTGTAATATATGCAGGCGGAGGCACAATATCTTCAAATTCGTCAGATAAGCTATTCGAGCTTGCAAAAAAAGGAGACATACCAGTTGTCAACACCCTTATGGGCCTGGGAAGTTTCCCGAGAAACGACGAGCTTTCGCTCGGAATGGTTGGAATGCACGGATATGAAAATGCAAATATGGCCGTTATGGAAAGCGACCTTATAATAGGAATAGGAGCCAGGTTCAGCGACAGGGTAATAGGAAATCCAAACAAGTTCGCTCCCGGCGCCAGGATAATACACATAGATATAGACGGTACGGAGCTCAACAAAAACATGGATGCGTATCTGCCTATTGAAGGCGATCTGTCTGAGAGCCTGGGGGTTCTAATAGAGCTTGTGGAAGCGGCAGACAGAAAGGATTGGCATAGCCATATTGCAAAGTGGAAATCGCACAATAAGGCGGGGAAAGACCAGTTTACGCCCGAGAACATACTCGAGTACATGAACGGCAGGTTCGAGGATGCAGTTGTGGCAACCGATGTCGGACAACACCAGATGTGGACAGCTCAGATATGGAAATTCAAGGAGCCAAGGACCTTCATATCCTCGGGAGGACTTGGAACCATGGGATATGGCCTAGGGGCAGCCATAGGGGCGCAGCTTGGAAGACTTGACAAGCGCGTAGTGCTTGTAACCGGAGACGGCAGCTTCAGGATGAATTGCAACGAACTGGCAACGCTATCGAAGCTCGACGTGCCCGTTGTGATATTGCTGCTAAACAACAGCTCGCTCGGCATGGTTCGCCAGTGGCAGAGGCTGTTTTCGAATAAGAGATTCTCAGAGACTGATTCAAATGAGAATATCGACTACGTCAAGCTTGCACAAGCCTACTCAATACAGGCCTTCAGGGCAGGCAACCTGGATGAGCTTGAAAGCGCCGTATCATCAATGGACAACACAAAACCAGCATTCATAGAGTGCGTAATAGACAAGGATGAGTGCGTATACCCTATAGTTCCTCCGGGAAGACCTATAGACGAATACATTGTAGGATAGGAATTATTTTGAATTAAGAATGCCCGCTGAGCCTTTACAGGCTCGGCGGGCATTTTGTGCTTATCTGGATTTAGTTATAGTATTCGTCCTTTTCAAATATGTTTCTTATTTCATCTACATTGCTTGTAAATCCAAGAGCAAGCATGAGCTTTATTCTGGCTTTTTGTCCGTTGAGTTCACCGCCGAATATGCAGCCCATCTTTCGAAGAGCGTACCCTGCGCCTTCATAACCGTACGTGTCTAGAACTCTTCCGGCAGGGCATCTGGAGACTATTACAACAGGTATATTCTTGTCTATGGCATATTGAACGCCCTCGACCATCTTGGGAGGTATGTTGCCGCGGCCCATGGCCTCTATAACTATTCCCTTTGAACCTGAATCCACACAGAATTTCAAAAGTTTTGAGTCCATTCCCAGAACACATTTAATAAGGTCTACATCAGATTCTATTATGTCTGTTTTAATATGCTGCCCCGGAGTGATATTTCTATGGATTATGAGCTTGTCATTGTCTATAACTCCAAGAGGGCCGTAAGTCAAGGATTTGAACGTTCCAAGGCTCAGTGTGTTTGTCTTTGTAGTTTCAAACGCCGTATTAACCTCATTGTTTAAAACAATAAGCACACCTTTGTTTCTTGCTTTCTCGGAAACCGCCGTACATACTGCGGCTGCAAGATTGCTTGGGCCGTCGTAACCAAGCTCGGAACTGCTTCGCATTGCGCCCACCACGATGACAGGCTTTTCACTTTCTATTGCAAGGTCGAGAAAGTAAGCCGTTTCCTCGAGGCTGTCTGTTCCGTGAGTTACTACAACGCCTGTTATGGTCTCATCTGCAAGGAGTTCCTCGACCTGTTTTTTAAGTCTCATGAGAATCTCCGGAGTCACGTGAGGCCCTGGAATTTCGGAAAAGTTGACAACCTTAATATCGGCAAGTTTGTCGATATTGGTCACCATTGACATGATCTGCTCGCCCGAGAGAGTAGGTATTGCAGCACCTATTCTGGGATCGATGGTCATAGAAATGGTACCACCTGTAAAAATTATGGCTACAGTATCCTTCTTCATATTAAACCTCCCATTAATATTTTAAATCAAAATGAGTGTTAAGAAGATTATACAAGCATATAGGCGTGTAATACATATACAATATTAAGATATTATATGAATATACCGAATATATAAAAAAATGCAATCGCATTTTTCTATAAAAAAAAACTGCCTTCTTTAACAAAGAAAGCAGGGCCACACATTCCGTGTGAAAAAATCCGTTCGAAAGGGGTATTGAGAATAGAGATTTTATTCGGGTTGTCAGGGGGATAACCACTGAAATCAGTATAGCAAAAAACTAAAATTTGTGCAACTGATTTATATGAAATTTTTTTATACAAAAGGCATGTACATATTTCGGATTGCGTCAAAACTTAATGTAAATTGCTGTGAGTAATGGGGTATTTTATTTATAAATCGAAGGTTTTGTTATATAATAATATATGCTTGTCTGAAAAGGCGGGCACATTAACAGAGAAGGTGAAGCAAATTGATGGAAATATATTTGGACAACAGTGCCACCACAAGGCCATATGACGAAGTGGCGCAAAGGATGATGGAATACCTCACGGACAAGTACGCCAATCCGTCATCGGCACACAGCAAGGGCGTTGAAATTGAAAGAGATATAAAAAACGCAAGGAAAAAAATTGCATCGCTGATGGGTGCAGGCGAAGATGAAATATTTTTCACATCAGGAGGAACCGAAGCGGACAACGTAGCGATACGTGGTGTGGCCTATGCAAACCGCAAGCAAGGAAGGCATATAATAACAACATCAATAGAACACCCGGCTGTGCTCAGCACCGTCAGGGACTTGGAAAGCGAAGGCTTTGAAGCGACATACCTTAGCGTAGACAGCAATGGAGTTATTGACTTTGAAGAGTTCAAAAAAGCCCTCAGGGATGAAACTATTCTTGTAGCTATAATGCACGTTAACAACGAGTGCGGCAGTATTCAGCCCGTCGACAAGATAGGAAGATACCTTTCCAAGCTCAAAAGAAAGGTGTATTTTTTTGTTGATGCTGTCCAGTCGTTCGGCAAGATTGACTTCAGGCCATCCAGATACGGAATAGACCTAATGTCGATAAGCGGTCACAAGCTGCATGGGCCCAAGGGAATAGGCGCGCTATATGTAAAGAAAGGGACCAAGCTCAGGCCAATTGTAACAGGAGGCGGCCAAGAAAAGGGCATAAGGCCGGGCACAGAAAACGTGCCGGGAATTATGGGACTTGAGACTGCGGCAGAAAAGACGCTTTCAGATTTGGGCTCAAGGATAGAAAGGCTTGCATCCATGAAAAGGCTGCTCCAGGAAGAACTGGAGGCAAGGGTTCCGAATATAAAGGTTAACAGTATGCCTGAAGGCGTATGCCACATACTCAATATCTCGTTTATGGATGTCAAGGGAGAGGTGCTGCTGCACACGCTCGAACAGGACGGTATTTTTGTCTCCACAGGGTCTGCGTGCTCATCGAAGAAAAAGGGAAGTCACGTACTGGGAGAGATGGGGCTTTCAAATGCTCAAATTGAAGGCGCGATACGGTTTAGCCTTGGCGAGTTCAATACAGTAGATCAGATAAAGAGCGCAGCAGAAACTGTAAGCATTCGGGTTGAAGAGTTTAGAAAAATAGTGGGTAAATAAGGAGTTGACAAGCATGTACAACATAGTAATAGTAAGATACGGAGAAATTGCGGTTAAAGGCAAGAACAAGCCCGTATTTGAGAAGAAGCTTGTGGCAAACATCAAAAACGCCCTCAGGTCTCTTGGGAATATAAATGTATATAGAAAGCACGGCAGAATACTAATAGACGTAGAAGAGCATGACTATGAGGCTGTTATTGAGGAAGCGAAGAAGGTATTCGGAGTTTTCTCGCTGAGTCCTGCCATACTTGTAGAAAAGGATTTTGAGAAGCTTGAAGAAAAATGCCTTGAGCTGCTCAGCGAAAAGGTGGAGTTCGAGGACGTATGCACATTCAAGGTGGACTCGAAAAGGACCGATAAGAGCTTTCCGCTCAAATCGCCTGAAATCAGCAGAGAGATAGGAGCGTATTTGCTCAGCAAGCTTTCGGATAGTGTAAGCGTAGATGTAAACAATCCCGATGTTATGGTTTATGCTGAAATCAGGGAGGATTGTTATATATGTTTTACGGAGAAAATCCGTGGTTACGGCGGAATGCCGCTTGGCACCAACGGCAAGGCGCTGGTGCTGCTTTCGGGAGGAATAGACAGCCCGGTGGCCGCCTGGATGATAGCCAAAAGAGGTGTGGAGATAGAAGCCATACATTACCACAGCTATCCGTTCACCAACGAGCGGTCTCTTGAGAAGGTCAAGGATCTTGCAAGGATACTTTCAAAATACAGTGGGCCGGTGAAGTTCTACAGCGTCAATTTGCTGCCTATACAGAAAATGATAAACGAGCATTGTCCGCAGGATGAACTTACCATAATTGCGCGAAGGTTCATGATGAAGATTGCGGAAAGAGTCGCCAGACTCAAAGGCTGCAATGCACTAGTGACAGGTGAGAGCATAGGCCAGGTTGCATCCCAGACTATAAACGGCCTTGAGGTCACAGACGGGGCTGTTCAGATTCCGGTATTCAGGCCTCTTATTGCATTCGACAAGATTGAAATTATAGCCATTTCGGAAAAGATAGGCACGTACGAGACATCCATAATTCCAGAAGAAGACTGCTGTACAGTATTTCTGCCAAAACATCCTGTTACAAAGCCTAAGCTCGACAGGATTGAAAAATCAGAATCAGTACTGCCTGTTGAAGAACTTATTGAGAATGCAATTGAAAGCATGGAAGTGGAGGTGATAGGGTATGAATAAATTTATTGCCAGATGGATTGTATCAACCCTGGCCTTATTCCTGACAGCTTCTCTGCTGCAGTCGGTTGAGGTTACGGGAATAGCTGCTGCGCTTATTGCGGCGGCAGTACTTGGGATCGTAAATATGTTCCTTAAACCACTGGCTCTGATTTTGACTCTACCACTAAATATTTTGACTTTAGGTCTCTTTACACTTGTAATAAATGGATTCATGCTATATATAGCATCGGCGCTTGTACCGGGATTTGCCGTCACGGGTTTCTGGGGAGCCGTCGGAGGAGCTTTGGTGCTCAGCGTTTTCAACATGATACTAAACGGTATTTTCGATATTGAAAAATAAGGGGTTAATAAAATGATAGAAATAGGGGTTATGAACAGACTCAAGATTGACAGATTCGCGCAGCAGGGAGCATACCTTTCGGACAACAGTGATGCCAAGTCGGTGCTCCTGCCTAAAAAATTCGTACCTGAGGGTGCAAAGGAAGGCGACTTCCTGGATGTTTTCGTATACAGGGATTCCAGTGACAGGCTCATTGCCACCACCAAGACGCCAAAGGGCATGGTAGGGCAGCTTGCGTATCTGAAGGTGGTTGAGACTACAAAAATCGGGGCGTTCCTTGACTGGGGATTGGACAAGGATATACTGCTTCCCTTTACAGAGCAAAAATACAACATACAAAAGGGGAAAAGCTACCTTGTGCTTATATATCTCGACAAAAGCAAGCGCATTAGCTCCACCACAGATATATATGACTATCTGAGGACTGACAGCACTCACGAGGCCGGAGACTGGGTTGAAGGTACTGTATATAGTTTGAAAAAAGGCATGGGTGTCTTTGTGGCGGTAGAAAATACTTTCAAGGGAATGATACCGGAAAGCGAGTGCTTCGAGAAGCTTTACCCCGGAGACAAGGTGAAGGCAAGGGTGATTAGGGTAAGGGAAGACGGCAAGCTTGACCTTTCCACAAGGAAAGAGGCCTACAAGCAGATGGCAGACGACTCTGATAAGCTCATGGAGTATATAAGGGGCTGCGGCGGAGAAATCTTCATCGGCGACAAGAGCGATCCGGAAATAGTAAAGGAATATCTTGGAATGAGCAAGGCAGCCTTCAAGAGGGCAGCCGGAAGGCTTCTCAAAGAGGGAAGTATAGAAAAAACAGCTTCAGGCTATAAATTTAAAAACTAGGGAGGCAAAAATATGAATAAGAATCCAATAGTAACTTTTGAAATGGAAAGCGGCGGCAAAATTGAAATCGAGCTATATGAAAACATAGCTCCGAATACGGTCAGAAACTTCATTTCGCTTGTCGACAAGGGCTTCTACGATGGGCTGATATTCCACAGGGTAATCCCAGGCTTCATGATACAAGGAGGATGCCCTCAGGGAAGTGGCACAGGCGGACCTGGCTACACAATAAAGGGCGAGTTCAGCATGAACGGCTTCACCAACAACATGAAGCACGAAAGAGGTGTGGTTTCAATGGCGAGGGCTATGAATCCAGACTCTGCGGGTTCGCAGTTTTTCATAATGGTAGCAAAATCTCCTCATCTTGATGGTCAATATGCTGCCTTTGGCAGGGTTATAAGCGGAATGGAAGAGGCGGACAGAATTGTATCAGTAGACAGGGATTATACGGACAAGCCTAATTCGCAGCAGAAGATCAAGAAGGCGAGCGTTGAAAAATTCGGCGTTGAATACCCAGAGCCTGAAAAAATGTAATTCGAAAATTCTAATTAAAATTGGAACGGACGCGATTATTCGCGTCCGTTTTTTAGATATGACATGTTTGATTAGATGGTTTTATCGGCCAGATATGCGTTAGCATCAGTCACAAGCTCATTTATCAGTTCCTTGACTGTGACTATCTTGTCTATCCTGTATACGTTTGAGCCTGAGAAAATAAGGCCGTTGTCCACATCGCCCTTTACTGAATTGATTAGGGCCAGGGATATGCAATAAGGCGTGCTTGCAGGGTTGCAAGGCTTAAGGCAGTTCCAGCATCTACTCACAGGAATATTTGAATTTTCAAGAGATTCTATAAATTTGTTCCTGATGGCTCTGCCAGGAAGGCCTACAGGACTTTTGACAAGCTGGACATCTTCTTTCTTGGCATTGACATAAGCCATTTTGAAGTTTATATGAGCATCACATTCTTCAGTGGCTACAAATCTTGTTCCCATTTGTACGCCGGATGCTCCTAGCATTATGAACTCACCTATGTCGCTTCCGGTGAATATGCCGCCTGCGGCAATCACAGGTATCTTCTTGTTGAAAGTCTCCTCAAAAGGCTTTATCGACTCAAGTACATCCCTTACAATTTCCTTAAGGTCTGGAAGCGTCGGACTAGCAAGGTCTTCGGCTGAGAAGCCAAGATGGCCTCCGGCCTCAGGGCCTTCAACTATCACGGCGTCTGGCATGTAATCGTATTTTTTAGTCCACATCTTGGTTATGGTAGCGGCGGCTTTCCCTGAAGAAACAATGGGGATTATCTTAGTGCAGGAATTCTTCACTAGTTCTGGCAGATTTGAAGGCAGACCTGCTCCAGATATTATAACGTCGATTTTTTCCTTGACACAGGCCAATACAGCTTCCTTGTAATTGCTCGTGGCAACCATGATGTTAACTCCGAGTATTCCGTCCGGAGAAAGGCTTCTTGCCTTTTTTATCTCATTTACAAGAGCTCTTATGTTCGCTTCCTTAGGATTTATGTCAAAGTCATCTTCGCGATAACCAATTTGGACACTAGAAATAACTCCGACTGCACCCTCGTTTGCAACAGCGGCAGCCAGGCTGGCACCAGAAACTCCGACTCCCATTCCACCTTGAATTATTGGGATTTTGACTAATAAGTCACCTAATTTAAAAGGTGAAAGATTCATTAAACTGACTCCTCCTACATTGTATATTTTGATAAATTAGTAGTTGATTTTAATACTAACCTATATAGAGTATCTTACATATAATAATATGACAAAAAAGTGAATAATTCAACAAAATAAAATAAGCCAGCCCAATCTTGATGCTATTTGGACATCAGGCGGAACAAAAATTGTTGAACTGTGTTAAATTAAGTTAGGGCTAGGGTATAATTTTAAAGATTATGAAATTTGAACAAATGGACATGATTATTATGAATGGTATATAATGCAATCCAGTAATTCTGAAAGGAGAACAGTTTGGACTTGGCAGTATTGACTCTAGATAAATATGTGCAAGGAGCGTACATGTGGCTCTGGTATTACTTGGTAGCTGTTAACGCTGCAGGCATTGCAGTAATGGGAATAGACAAACAAAAGGCGAAGCGCCGGCTAAGCAGGATTAGCGAAAAGAGCATTTTCACATTGGCCGCATTAGGAGGAGCTTTGGGAGTTTGGTTAGGTATGTCGCTTTTTAGGCACAAGACAAAGCATAAGAGCTTCAGCCAGGGCATACCGGCGCTCTTGTTGCTTAATATTCTGATGGTGTATCTAATTTTCAATTTAAGATAGTTTACAGACACACAGTCGATTTGGTGTATTGACAAAAAAGAGGTGCATTTTATGGAGATGAATATCCAGAACCTTTTGGATACTACAGTATATCTGGTTGCAGTGTTTGACGGGGAAAACAAACTTATATTTTCAAATAGCACATTCAAGCAATTCTTCAACGGAGTACAGGCTGCTGATGACATACTCAAGAGATTCAAGCTGGCCAAGCGACTCATCTGGGAAGAGGACGTGGAGAATGGCGGGAAGTACAGGACTATAGTGAAATCAGATGAAAATGAAGACCACATATTCAAGTTTGAAATAAGCAGTTGCGGTGAATACAAGCTTGCAATAGGGATAAAGCTTGACTACGAAGACATAATACGGCTAGCGGAGGATATGCTCACAAAGAATTACGTGAAGATTGACGGCATGGGCGGCATAAGCATAGAAGCTAAAAACAAGGCTGCTTGCCTCGATGAAAACTTTTATGTGACAATAATGCTGAGTGACGATTTGGAAATAAAGAAAACCAGCCGCAACATAGGCGAATATTTTGCGGGCACAAACCATACAGGAATGCCGCTTGAGCAGGCTTTCGGGCCTGAGTTTGCATTTGTTGTCTCCGAAAAGATCAAGATGCTCGACGCCTTCAAATATGTAAGTTTTGACCTTATGGGCAAGCTGGTTGCCGTATCAAAGCATGATGACAAGGGCTATGTCCTGAACATATACCCTTATTCAAAGGGGGTCCACGACAAGTTTGCAGAGATACAAAGTCTTAAGGCTTCAATAAAAAGACTTGAAATGGAGCTTAGCAACAAAAATAAGCTCATAAAGATTCAAAAGATGATATTTGAAAATATCAAGACGATAGACGACATGACGAAGCTCTACAACAGGGCGCATTTTTACAGGACAATAGAAGGAGAGATAAGAAGAGCCAAAAAACTTGATTACCCGCTGTCCCTCATAATATTCAGCCTTGAAAACCTCAGAGAGATAAATCTGGCTTCTGGAACGGAGTATGGGGATGAAGCCCTCAAGGAACTTGCAAATACAATAAAATCGCTCCTTAAGAAGGATTTTGAAATGGCCTTCAGGCTCAGCTCGCATGAATTTGCTGTTATCTCTCTTAATAGCAGCCCGCAGGAGGCGTTTACGAGATTCAGGGAAGCCCAGGATGTCACCCTCGACGAAATGAAGCTGGACGTTGAATTCAGGATAATTCAAATAGACCTTGCAATGGACGCGGAGAGCATAACAGCATATATAAATGAAAACACTCATTCCATGTAGGCGTAGTTGTTATTTGGCAGCGCAGCGTTGCGAAATTTATTGACTATGGAGAGCAGCTGTGTTAATATGGTCTAAATGAATAGGAGCCTTTAATTACGGTACAGAGAGACCGGGAAGGTAATAAATGAATTGCACTGCCCGCTTGGCGGATGCATATTATTTCAGGTATAGTTATGCCTTCCCGCTTGGGAAGGCATTTTTTATTCTTTAATTTAGTTCAGAGAAGCTAAGAAGAGGAGGCGGTTTTATGTTGAAAGGTAAACACCTTATTGACTTGAACGAATTTACAACAGACGAGGTTGATGAAATATTGGGACTCGCGGAGAAGATGGTCAACAATCCTCTTGACTACTGCGAAATAGCAAAGGGCAGGATACTTGCTACGCTGTTTTTCGAACCTAGCACCAGGACAAGACTTAGCTTTGAGGCTGCAATGCTCAGGCTCGGAGGCCAGATAATAGGGTTTTCAAGCCCTGACGCATCATCAACATCAAAAGGAGAGAGCCTTTCAGACACACTGAGAACAGTAGCTGCCTATGCTGATATAATAGCAATGAGACATCCCAAGGAAGGAGCTCCAAGACTTGGTGCAAAATTCATAGATGCGCCAATAATAAATGCTGGAGACGGGGGCCATCAGCATCCGACACAGACACTTACAGACATGCTCACTATAAAGAGCATAAAAGGGACTGTTTCAGGCCTTACAATAGGCGTATGCGGCGATCTTAAATTCGGAAGAACTGTACACTCTCTAATCAAGGCATTTTCAAGATACCCGGGCAACAGATTCATACTGATATCGCCACAGGAGCTCAAAATTCCTCAGTATATAAAGACTCAGGTGCTTGAGAAGGGCAACATTGAATTCCTCGAAACTGAAAAGATAGACGAGGTCATGGGTGAGCTTGATATACTCTACATGACGAGAGTCCAAAAAGAGAGGTTCTTCAACGAGGAGGACTATATAAGGCTAAAGGACAGCTATATACTTGACAGGGACAAGATGGCCATGGCCAAGGAGGATATGATTGTGCTTCACCCGCTGCCGAGAGTCAATGAGATATCATACGAGGTTGACGAGGACGAGAGGGCCTGCTACTTTAAGCAGGTGGAGTATGGAATGTATGCCAGAATGGCGCTGATTGCCAAGCTATTGGGGGTAGATAAATAATGCTAGTAGTAGAAGGTGTTAAAAACGGTATAGTTATTGACCATATAAAGGCTGGAAAGGGGATAGAGGTTTTTAACCTTCTCAATCTGGGAGAGGCTGATTTCCATGTAGCCTTGATAATAAACGCTCACAGCAAGAGACTAGGCAAGAAGGACATGATAAAGGTTGAAAACGTCATGGATTTGAATCTGGATCTGCTGGGACTTTTCGATCCCAACATAACGATAAATGTGATAGAAAATGAAAAGGTCACTTCAAAAATAAATTTAAAGCTGCCTCAAAGGGTAAAGAATATAATAAAGTGCAAAAATCCGCGCTGCATAACGAGCGTAGAGCCGTACATCGAGAACGAGTTTGAATTGCTCGATCAGGAAAGCTGCGAATACAGATGCGTATACTGTGATGAAATTTACAAGATAGAAAAATAGGGGTGAGAAGCTTTGGAGCTGCTGATAAAAAATGCCAGGATTGTAGACCATGCTCAGGATTTCATCGGAGACATATATATCAAGGATGGAATGATAAACGAAGTCGGAAGAGACATATCAGAAAAGGAATGCAGAGTATTTGATGCCTTGGGAATTGTAGTAATGCCTGCATTCACAGATCTTCACGTCCACTTCAGGGAGCCGGGTTTTACCTACAAGGAGGACATAGAAAGCGGCAGCCGCGCCGCTGCAAGAGGCGGCTACACCACTGTAAACCTAATGGCCAATACAAATCCGCCCTGCAGCAGTATGGACATAGTTGGCCAGGTAATGGATAGGGTTGGCAACGTAGGCCTTGTAGACGCTTTTCAGTGCGTCAGCATAACAAGCGGTATGCAGGGGGATGAAATATCGCATCTGGACTCGATTTCGGAGCCGGTAAAATGCGTGTCGGATGATGGCAGGGGAGTTGCCAGCTCTGGGATTATGCTCAAGGCCATGCAAAAATGCAAAGGAAAAGGCCTTGTCATAATGTCGCATGCGGAGGACGCGAGCATATCCAGGGATGATTACAGGCTTGCCGAAAACCTTATGACTTGGAGAGATTTGCAGCTTTGCAGAGAGAGCGGAGCCCATCTTCACATGTGCCATGTAAGCACTAAGGAAGCAATAGATTATATCAAGCAGGCAAAGCTCGAAGGCCTTAGCGTCACATGCGAGGTGGCGCCGCACCACATATATGCTACAGACTCGGTTGAGTACAAGGTCAATCCGCCTCTTAGGAAGACTGAAGACGTTGACTCGCTGATAGCAGCAATAAAGCTGGGCATAGTAGATGCCATAGCTACCGACCATGCGCCTCACACAAGTGAAGACAAGGTAGCCGGTGCGCCGGGCATATCAGGCATTGAGACATCATTTTCACTGTGCTATACAAGCCTTGTGAAGAACGGGCATATTGACCTTTGCAAGCTTTCAGATATAATGTCAAAGAGACCCGCAGAAATACTCGGAATAAACAAGGGCAGAATAGGGGTAGGCTGCGAGGCCGATCTTGTGGTTGTGGACATTGAAGATTGCTATGAGATAGATCCTCAAAAATTCGCATCAAAGGGCAAGAACACTCCATTTGCAGGAGACAAGGTGTACGGCAAGGTGCTTATAACCCTCAAAGCCGGCAGGATTGTTTACGATTATAAAGACGAATAGACAGGGGCGATAAATATGATAATAGACAAGCTTTATGAGAAAGTTCAGAGCAAGGGCAATTCATGCGTGGGTCTGGACACAGACATAAGTTACATACCAAAAGGGCTAATGAGTCTGCACGCCAACTTTGAAGATGCCATATTCGAATACAACAGAAGGATAATAGACGCAACGCTTGATGTGACATCATGCTACAAGCTTCAGATTGCATATTATGAAGCATACGGAATAAAAGGGCTCATGGCCTACAAGAGAACACTAGAATATATCAAGAGCAAGGGAGCCGTGTCGATTGGCGACATAAAAAGAGGCGACATTTCAAAGACTGCCGAGATGTATGCCAAGGCGCATTTCGAGGGCGACTTCGAGACTGACTTCATAACGCTCAGCCCTTACATGGGAATGGACAGCATAGAGCCATACCTTCCATACATGAAAGAAAAGAACAAGGGTGTGTTCGTGCTGCTTAGAACTTCAAATCCGGGAGCCAAGGACATACAGTATATACAGACTCAAAGCGGCGGCAGGGTGTACGATGAAGTTGGAGATATGATAGCGAGCATGGGCAAACAGGTTATGGGAGAGTGCGGCTACAGCGCCATAGGAGCAGTAGTGGGCTGCACACACGCTGAAGAAGGCGAGAAGATAAGGTCCAGATTCAGCGACACATTCTTCCTTATACCTGGATACGGAGCTCAGGGCGGCAAGGGTGACGACGTAAAGGTATACCTAAAAGATGGCAACGGTGGAGTAGTAAACTCATCAAGAGGAATACTCTTGGCCTACAAGGGCAAAGAAGACGGGGAAAGAAGATTCGACGAGTATGCAAGGGAAGAAGTTGTAAGGATGAACATGGACCTCAGGGGGTAGCTTATGAAATCAAAATATATTGAAGCGGCAGTATACAAGAATGAGCGAATTTCAGACTGCGTGTTCAGGCTCAGCGTAAAGGGAAGCTTCGATGTGAAGCCGGGGCAGTTTTTCATGCTGAGGGCATGGGATCAGGAACCATTGCTTTCAAGGCCTATAAGCGTTCACGACGTTGACGATGAGAAAATTACGTTCCTTTACCATGTTGTAGGCAGGGGAACCCAGATCTTATCCAAGCTAAGGGAAGGCGACGATATAAGCCTCACAGGGCCTTTAGGAAACGGCTTTGACCTTGACATGCTAAAAGGAAAGGTTGCACTAGTTGGGGGCGGAATAGGCGTAGCGCCTCTTAATTACCTTTACAAGAAGCTTTCTATGAATGAAGGTGTGCAAGTCAGCTTTCATGCGGGATACAGAAGCCAGCCCTTTGGGCTTGAATGCATACAGGGTTCATGCAGCCTTCTGAATATTGCAACTGAAGACGCCTGCGTGGGCGAGAAGGGCTATATAATAGACTATTTCGAACCTAAGGACTACGACATGGTCGTGTGCTGCGGACCGGAGATAATGATGTCAAAACTGATGAAAAAATGTGAAGCAGCCGGAGTGCCGATACTAGTGTCGATGGAAAAGAAAATGGCATGCGGAATTGGAGCGTGTCTTGTATGCACGTGCAAAACAAAGGATGGAAAGAAGAGGAGCTGCGCTGACGGCCCTGTTTTCCTTGGAAGCGAGCTGATATTAAATGACTAGTGTGAATATATGTGGAGTTGAACTCAAGAATCCAGTAATCGCCGCATCAGGAACCTTCGGATTCGGCGGAGAATTTTCCGATTATTTCGATGTGTCAAGACTCGGGGGCATATCGTCAAAAGGGCTCACGCTTGCCCCGAAGCAGGGGAATGATGGCGTGAGAATGCACGAGGTCAGAAGCGGCATGATGAACAGCGTAGGACTTCAAAATCCAGGCGTAGAGGCCTTCATAAAAGACGAGCTGCCTCAGATGGAGAAAATGAATACGGCTGTAATAGCAAACCTGGGGGGCTCGACTATAGAAGACTATGTAAAAGCAGCAGCTATGCTTGACAAGAGCAGCATAGACATTCTCGAGCTCAACATATCATGTCCCAATGTAAAAGAGGGCGGAATGGCCTTTGGAATAAAATCATGCGTGGCATATGAGGTTGTGGGCGAAGTTAGGAAGGCCACGAGCAAGCCCCTCATGGTGAAGCTCTCGCCTAACGCCGAGGACATATGCGACATGGCGATAAACTGCTGCAAGGCCGGAGCTGACGCCATATCCCTTGTGAATACATTCAAGGGCATTGCAATAGACATAAAGAGCAGAAAACCTGTTTTTGAAAATATTTCAGCCGGCGTTTCAGGACCTGCTATAAAGCCAATGGCCCTGAGGATGGTGTACGAGGTTTGCGGCTGCGTAGACGTGCCGGTAGTCGGCATGGGCGGAATATCCACCTACGAGGATGCCATAGAATTCATTATGGCTGGCTCACATGCAATTCAGGTGGGAACGGCCAACTTCATAAAGCCGGACATATGTCTGGACATAATTGAGGGAATAGAAGCCTTCATGGCTAGGGAAGGCATAAAGAGTCTTGAAGAAATAAGAGGCATAATAAAATAAAGTTGCGAGGAGATAATCTAATGAATTCGACTGAAAACATGGTATTGGAAGAACTAAGGGCGTCAGAGGCTCTGCTTGAAGGACATTTCCTTTTGTCATCAGGGAAGCACAGCAACAAGTACTGCCAGTGTGCCAAGCTGCTTCAGTATCCGCAGAGAGCTGAAAAGGTAGTTGCCGTAGTAGCAGAGCAGCTCAAGGACGTTGACTTCGATATGGTGGTAGGACCGGCAATGGGCGGAATAGTTGTGGCCTACGAGCTTGCAAGGCAAGTCAAAAAGCCGGGCATATTCACTGAAAGAGTTGACGGCGAGATGGCTCTTAGAAGGGGCTTTGAAATAAAGCCGGGACAGAAGGTCATAATATCAGAAGACGTCATAACTACAGGCAAGTCATCGCTCGAGGTTGTAAAGCTGATAGAGAGCATGGGAGCGCAGGTAGTAGCTCTGTGCGCCATAGTTGACAGAACAGGCGAAGGCGCAAGCATGCCGTTTCCTGTATATAGCGCAATAAGGCTTGAATTTGAAACATACGACAGCGCAGAATGTCCAATGTGCAAGCAGGGCATAGAGTATGTAAAGCCGGGCAGCAGAAATATAAAGTAGCGGAAGGCTATAAAAATCAAAAAACGCAAAATAAAAGCAAAAAGTATGGCAATAATGCCAGCCTTTTTGCTTTTTTATTAAGAGAAAAATCATTACATTTTCAGCTCGCCAAGCATATCCCCCGAAAGTATGTCAATGAGCCTTATTGTCGAATCCTCAATGACAGCAACGGAGTGGGATGCGTCCTTGGGAAGAGAAGTGCTTCCAGGGTTAAGGACCACCAGATCTTCGTCCTTTCTAAGCTCCTTAACGTGCGTGTGGCCATAGACAAAAAGGTCAAAGCCACATCTTTTGGCGTAAGCCACCGTGTCGTCGAGCGGCTCCTTGTAACCATGGCACACCATTATCTTAATACCGCCAATATGCATAACCGTATAGGGCGACTGAATCGGATGCCTTATGACCATCTGGTCTACATCGCCGTCGCAGTTTCCTGATACAAAATAAATGTTATTAAGGGCATTGAGTGTTTCGGCAACATCCTTGGGGGAATACCCTTCAGGGAGTGGATTCCTCGGCCCGTGATATAAAATATCGCCAGCATGTAGTATGTAGTCACAGCTGCCTATGGCCTCAAGAGCTTTATTAAGGTAATGCAGGCTTCCGTGTGTGTCGCTTATTATTCCTATCCTCATGCTATGCCTCCCTACAGGAATTTTTCTTTTACCTTTGACCAGAACTCATAGTTGCGCAGCCTCAGAAGACGCACTGTTGTATCTGAAGTGGAAACTGAAATTTTTTGTATCTCTGGACACCTGAATTCGATTCCATCAGATACCAGCAAAAGCGAGCTCTCAAATTTGTCTTCAGGAGTTATCTCTATAACCGAAGTTTCAGGCAGAACTATGCTCGAAGTGAAGGATCTGTAAGCTGTCGTATTGATTGGCGCGAGCGGTGTTACCTGAATCAGATTAAGGCTTGGATCGACAATGCTTCCTCCCGCCGAATAGTTATAAGCAGTGGAGCCGCTAGGTGTTGATACTATAAGTCCGTCTCCGCTGAATTTCTCAATGAAATTTCCATTTACATTTATGTTCAGGTGAACAGTCCTGGATTTGTCGCTTTTTATCACTATCTCGTTGAGGCCCATAAGGGTTGACACGCCGTCATTATCATGCACAGTAGCCTGCAGAGGTCTTATCTTCTGTACGAAAAAGTCGCCCCTAAGATAAGCATGTATGAACTCCTCTATTTCATGGGGATGGATTTCCTGGAAAAAGCCAAGGTGGCCGGTGTTTATCCCGACTAGCTGCATCTTGGGAAAGTTATGTTTATGCAGAGTATTGAGGAATGAACCGTCCCCGCCTATGCATATAATAAGCTCCGCATCGGTGCTGAAATTGTCCGGCACGGCAAATCCGTATGACTCAAGGGTGTGCTTAAGGTCTGGCAGAAGCTCAAGAGAATACGGATGCTCATTAGTCGTTATGTTTATTATTCTTTTCATTGCCGCACCTCCCTTTCTGTATGAATATCGTATGATTAATTATAACATAAAACGGAATTAAGTTTATAAATATCGCAAAGCAAATATTTTGTTGGAAAAAAGTTAAAACTATGCGAAAATATTATATGAAAAACATTCGGAGGATGGTGCAGTTTGATTAACAAGGAAAAACAAAGGCATAACCTTATAACCTATACATGTACAGAAAAGGGCATTACCTTAAGAGAGGTGCTCGAAGGCAGGCTTAGCATGTCCTCAAGATTCATAGCGGGCCTTAAGCGGGAAAAAAACGTATACGTAAACAAAAAGGCCAGAAAGTTCGATTACATGCTCGAGGAGGGCGACACGGTAGAAATACGAATAAACGAGGAGCCAAGCGAATTCGAGCCTCAGGACATTGGCCTTAAGGTGGTATACGAGGATTTCGACATACTGGTTGTAGACAAGCCTCCCTTCATGGTGGTTCATCCCACAAAGAGCCATGACGAGGCGACTCTTGCAAATGCGGCCGCGCATTACTTTAAAAGCAGGAACGAGAAGATGAAAATACGGTTTGTCAACAGGCTCGACATGAATACCTCGGGACTTGTAGTGATTGCAAAGAACCCATATGCACATCACATTATTTCTGAAGACATGGCAAAGGACCATGTTGCCAAAAAATATATTACGGTTGTAAAAGGAATACCGGAAAACGAAGAGGGAACTATAGACATACCGATATACAGGCCGACGGAGGACAGTATAAAAAGAACAGCAGACAGCAGAGGTCAAAGCGCAGTGACACACTACAGGGTAAAGGAGAAGCTTCAGAACGCGGCGCTGCTTGAGGTCAGAATCGAAACGGGCAGGACGCACCAGATAAGGGTTCATCTAAGCCATATAGGTCATCCGATAATAGGTGACGAGCTATACGGATATGTTGATGAGAGCCTTATAAAAAGACAGGCGCTTCACGCCTGCGGATTGGAACTGCTGCAGCCAAGGCTTAGGGATAAAATAGAGCTGCAAGCCGGCATACCTGACGATTTTGTCAGCTTGATTGAAAAACTGCAAGCAAAATAAAAAAAAGAGAGGACTCGCATCCTCTCTTTTTTATTTTGCTTGCAATTACATATGCTCTTCTATATAGTCGCAGATTTGCTTTATAGTCTTGAAGTTTTCAGCATCTTCATCAGGAACTTCGATGTCAAACTCGTCTTCAATAGCCATAACTATTTCAACAGCGTCAAGCGAGTCAGCCTCAAGATCTTCGATAAGCGAAGTCTGCATTCCTATATCATCAACTTCATCAATTCCTAATTGATCTGCAACAATATTTCTCACTTTTTCAAATATCATAAGTATATAACCTCCACGAATTTTTCTTTGATTTTTCATATAGTAGTTTAATATACGAGAGGACATTTTTCAATATGTAAATGAAATAAATAATTAAAATATTAGCTATGCAATTTATGTTATAATTATTAAAGCATACTTTGTGACAACGATTGCAGCAGATGCTTGCAGGGCATTTTATATGGGTATTTAAATTGAGATGGATTAATCCAAATATATAAAAATAAAGTGAGGGGAAATTATGGCCATTACAATAAAAGATGTTGCAAAAAGAGCGGGAGTGTCGATATCGACAGTATCTCGCGTTATAAATAACTCCAAACCGGTAAGCAGTGACATAAGACAACGGGTAATGGCTGTCATTGAAGAAACTGGCTATGTTCCAAATACCGTTGCGAGAAGCCTTGTAACCAAGAAAAGTCAGATAATAGGCGTGATAGTGCCCGATATGTCCAACATATTCATAGGGGAGCTTCTCAACGGCATAGAGGAAGTCGGCAAGATGTATGGCTATGACATACTGCTTTGCAACAGCTACGGTGGAGCAGATGAAGAACTAAGGTACATAAATCTTCTGCAGTCAAAGCAGGTGGCAGGGATAATATTCGTATCATGGAGAATCGATGACAAGCATGTTCAGACAATAAAAAATACGGGCCTTCCGTGCGTATACATAAGTAAGAATGCGAAGGATTTTGATGTCTATTCAGTAGGAATAGATTACTATAAGGCAGCATATGACATGACAAACTACCTTCTGGCAAGAGGCCACAAGAGCATAGCATTCCTAAGAAGCAGGTTTGAATACACCAATGAGGAGTCCGACAGATTCAATGCATTCAAAAATGCTCTTGCTGAGCACGGGCTAGAGATGGATTATGACATGGTTAAAGCTGGACATATAACAAGTGAAGCAGGCTACAACATGATGTGTGAAATACTCGATTCTGGGAACCGTCCTGACGCTGTTTTTACAACAAATGATGAGATAGCGGCTGGAGCTATAAACTGCATACTCGACAGAGGCCTAAGGGTACCGGAGGACATATCGGTGGCAGGCTTTGACGATACACGGGTGGCCATGCTTGTAAGACCTACGATTACAACGATAAGGCAGCCGATATATGACATAGGCGCGGTGTCCATAAGGATGATTATTAAGATGATAAAGAAAGAAGCTGTTGACACTAAGGTGGTCGACCTTCCATACGAGTTAGTAGAGAGAAAAAGCGTAAAGTAAGCAGCATTCGAGGTGAACGTTTTGGTTCAGGAGTATAAAACCTTGCACGGACGCGGCGAGGATGAGATAGAAATAGAAAAATCAGTTTTCATAGGCTACTCAGCGCCCGTGTCTTCGGAGGATGAAGCCGCGATTTTCGTAGACAGCATAAGGCAAAGGCACAAGGAGGCCACTCACAATGTGTGGGCCTATATAATAGGTATGAATATGGAGATACAAAGATACAGCGACGATGGCGAGCCCAAGGGCACGGCAGGCATACCTGTACTTGAGGTTATGAAGAAGGAAGAACTCAGAAACATAGCAGTCGTGGTCACCAGGTATTACGGAGGCACTAAGCTTGGAGCAGGAGGCCTTGTAAGGGCTTATACAAAGGGAGCAAAGATAGCCTTGGACTCTGGCCGCATAGTCACAAAAAGACTCTACAGAAAGCTGTTTATAGGTTTGGACTACCACATGCTGGGCAAGCTTCAAAACGAGTTTTCAAACAGGGGATACATAATTAAAGATATTGAATACGCAGAAAACGTCAGACTGACTGTATACGCGCCCGATGAGCAGCTGGAGAGCATAAAAAAGCTTGCGATTGACATTACAAGCGCAGCGGCTCAGCTTGAAGAGGGAGAACAATTCTATATTTCACACGACGAGAGTGGAGCTGTCATATTAGACTAGGACCAATTTACTTGTGCTAGGAGGATATTTCATGGGGAAAACAGAGCAGAATAAAAGCCAAATGCTGGAGATGAAAAAATGGGCTGTAGTGGGCGTCACTCAGGACGAGTCAAGATATGGCTACAAAATTTACAAGCTCATGAAATCAAAAGGATACAGCGTATACGGCGTAAACCCAAAGTATAGTGAAGTTGACGGAGACAAGGTTTACGGTTCGCTCAGGGAGCTGCCTGAAAGCATAGAGTGCGTGGATGTAATAGTGAATCCGGGGGTGGCCCTGAGGCTGCTGGACGAAATCAGCGAGCTTGGAATAAAGAATGTGTGGTTCCAGCCGGGCGCTTATGATGAGAGCGTCTTGGAAAAGGCGGTAGGGCTGGGACTCGACATAGTGTATGACTATTGCGTATATGCCGAGCTTTTAAAATAGTAAGGAGTGAAAAATATGCTTACAGTTGAACAAAAAATTGAAAAAACAGTAGATTGGCTAAGAGCAAAGGTTGAGGAGTCAAGGACGAGTGGTATTCTTGTGGGGCTTTCAGGAGGAATAGACTCGGCTGTAGTAGCATTCCTTATAAAAAGGGCTTTTCCTAACGACTCCATGGGAGTTATAATGCCAATAAAAAGCAGCGAGACAGACAGGTTGCATGCGCTTGAACTTGTGGAAAGCTGTGGCATAGACCATATGGAGGTAGATCTTACAGATATCCAGGATTCAGTCATGGGGACGGTGTTTGAAAAGCTCCAGGACATGGGAAAATACAAGGAACAAAACGGCAGGATTGCCGATGCGAATCTAAGAGCCAGACTGAGGATGAGCACGCTTTATACGGTTGCCAACAACCTCAACTATCTTGTTGCTGGAACTGACAATGCGGCGGAGGTATACACCGGGTATTTCACAAAGTACGGTGACGGAGGCGTTGACATATTGCCAATCTCCAACCTGCTCAAGCGGGAAGTATATGAATGGGCTAGAGTACTCGGCGTGCCATCTAGCATAATAGAAAAGGCGCCTTCTGCAGGACTGTGGGAAGGACAAACCGACGAAAATGAGATGGGCACAACATACGACATGATAGACGACCTGCTTGAAGGGAAAGAGATTCCCCAAAAGGACAGAGAAATCATAGAAAGGCTTCATGCCAGGTCTGAGCACAAGAGGAACATGCCTCCAAAGCCTCCTGTCTTTTAGATATATTTACTGAATCGTATTTTCGTGATAAAATTACTATGTTTTAAAATAATTGCAATTAAATGCCAAATATTTGAATAAGTGTCTGTACAAACAAGTAAGGAGTGGAATGATGGGACGTATTGGAAACATAGTGCAAAGAAAAGGCAAGCAGGATGCAAAAAGAGCTCAGATATTCACAAAATACGCAAGACTTATATCTGTAGCAGCAAGGGAAGGCGGAGCGGATCCTGAATACAATTTTGCTCTCAAGAACGCAATAGAAAAGGCAAAAGAAATGAACATGCCTAACGACAACATAGACAGAGCCATCAAGAAGGGCTCAGGCTCTTCAGAGGGCGAAAACTATGAAACGGTAGTGTATGAAGGGTACGGACCGGGCGGAGTGGCCGTAATAATAGAAACTCTTACCGACAACAAAAACAGGACTGCAGGCAACGTGAGATACTATCTTGACAAGAACGGCGGCAACCTCGGAACCAGCGGCTGCGTAAGCTTCATGTTTGACAGAAAGGGCCAGATAATAATAGAGGCGGCAGATGGAGTTTCAGAGGACGACATCATGGAGATTGCTCTTGAGGCAGGCGCGGAGGATGTAATATCTGAAGAGGACGGCTTTGTTGTACTTACTTCTCCGGAGGATTTCCCGGCTGTAAAAGAAGCACTTGCCAAGGCTGGATATGCTCTAATTGACGCCGATGTAAAAATGCTTCCTCAGACAATGGCCAAACTTGAGGGTGACAGCATCACTAAGATGGAGAAGATGCTTGACATGCTCGAGGATGATGATGACGTGCAACATGTGCACCACAACTGGGAGCAGGAGTAGTCATTCTTCGGCAGTTTTCAAATTTTTGATTACAGCTGGTTTATCATGGTATATAATGGTTAACACATAAAACACATCCTTGAAAAAAAAGGGTGTGTTTTTTATATGAAAATAATCGCAATAAAGGATGTGAGTGTAGTGATGTCAATGGGCCTTATAGTCTTGATAGTTATTGTAATTGTTGCTGTAGCGGTTTATTTGGCGCAAGGAGGAGATTAGGAAATGGCTAATTATAAAACAAAGAAAATATGGCGAATGAATTGATTAAAAATATAAAACGGATATCAAATAGCAATATAATTAATGAAAAATGCGAAAACTACTAATAATATGCATGTAAATATATTGAGAACGGTGTTAATATTATCGAAGATGAACAATGACATGAAATCATTTTAAACAAAACATAAAGGGAGGGCATGTATTATGAAATCTTCGAGTTTACAGCGCGCTGAAATTGAAAGGATTTACGGAAAGATAAGCCCATTTGAGCTGAAGGACAAGCTCATAAGTCTGGCAGAAGCATCAAAGGAAAGCGGCACACATTCGCTGCTGGATGCAGGAAGGGGAAACCCAAACTGGACTGCCGCAACACCAAGGGAAGCATTTTTCACATTCGGGCAATTTGCGGTGGAAGAAACGCGCAGAACATGGAATGAGGCTGACCTGGCCGGAATGCCGCAAAGAAATGGAATAGCAGACAGATTCTATAAATATATAGAAAAAAACAGCGCCGCTCCGGGAGCTCAGCTGCTTAAGGGAATAATAGATTATGGAATATACGAGAAGGGCTTCGAGCCTGACGCATGGGTGCATGAGCTTGCTGACGGCATAATAGGGGACAACTATCCTGTTCCGGACAGAATGCTTGTGCATGTAGAAAAGATAGTGCACGACTACCTGATGCAGGAGATGTGCTACAACAGGCACCACAAGGGCAAATTCAGCATATTTGCAGTCGAGGGAGCAACAGCTGCAATGTGCTATATATTCGATACGCTAATAGCAAACAACATACTCTCGCAGCGTGACAAAGTAGCTATAATGACGCCTATATTCACTCCATACCTTGAAATACCTCACCTGCCACGTTACAATTTCGAGGTTGTGGAACTCTTTGCAAGCGAGACCGACGAAAACGGGGAGCATACATGGCAGTATCCTCAGTCTGAAATAGACAAGCTTAAGGATCCGTCGATAAAGGCGCTCTTTATAGTGAACCCTAGCAACCCTCCGTCCATAGCAATAAGGCCGCAGACAATAGCTCAACTTTCTGAGGTCATAAAGAGCCACAATCCTGACCTGATGATAATATCTGATGATGTCTATGGCACATTTGTGGATGATTTCCATTCTCTTATGGCAGACATCCCATACAACACAATAGGTGTGTATTCATATTCGAAGTATTTCGGTGTCACAGGTTGGAGACTGGGCACGATTGCTCTTTACGAGGACAACGTATTTGACAAGCTACTCAGAGACCTTGATGACGACAAGAAGGAGAGGGCAAGAAGGAGATATTCGGCGCTCTCGACAAATCCTCATGAGATAAAGTTCATAGACAGGATTGTGGCGGACAGCAGGCAGGTGGCGCTAAACCACACGGCCGGACTTTCCACGCCGCAGCAGGTCCAAATGGCCTTCTTCTCGGCATTTGCGCTTCTTGACAAGGATAACAGCTATAAGAACCTTACAAAGGGAATATGCCGCCGCAGACAGAAGCTGCTTTTTGACGGTCTGGGAATGGATGTAAGAAAAGATGGCTTTGATGCTGCATACTACACTCAGTTTGATCTGCTTCAATGGGCAGAGCAACATTACGGAGAAGGTTTTGCCGGCTATCTCGAGAAAAACTACAAGCCTTATGACCTGCTGCTGATGCTGGCGGAAGAATCATCTATAGTGCTGCTGAGCGGAGGCGGCTTCCACGGACCTGAATGGTCTATTAGAATATCGCTTGCCAACCTAAGCGACGAGTCTTATTCAAAAATAGGAGAGGTGCTTCGCAGGATACTTGAAAGACTTGTCGATTCATGGAAGAATGGGATAAAATAAATGCTCTATACAAAAAGGACCATACGGTCCTTTTTTATTTTGCGGCTATATATTATAATTATATAGAATATATGTTTGGAGGGCGCCATGTACAATTACATAAAGGGCAGAGTTGAAGATGTAGGTGAAGGTTTTGTAGTTTTAGAAAGCAGTGGAATAGGTTATAATATAAATGCCACTTTCGGCACAATATCAAGGCTATCTTTGGGTGATGACGCAAAACTGCATGTAAAGCTTATAGTAAGGGAAGATGAGATGAGCATATACGGTTTTGCTACAAGGGATGAAAAAGACATGTTCGAGCTGCTTATAGGCGTTTCGAGCATAGGGCCAAGGTCGGCTATAAACATACTCTCTTTTCCGGAGGCAGGCAACATTGCGGGGTATATAATGAATGCCGATATAAAGTCGCTCTCAAAATTTCCCGGCGTAGGCAAAAAAACAGCGGAGAGGATAGTGCTAGAGCTCAGGGACAAACTGAAAAAGCGCGGATGGAACGCCCAAGAATGCGATTCGACTGAAATTACTGGTTCGGGAGAGCTGGACGAGACCGTTCAGGCGCTTGCAGCTCTTGGATACAGTGAGAGCGAAGCCAGGGCCGCAGCGACAAAAGCGGCAGAAACAGCCCAGGGCACTCAGGAGCTTATTAAACTGTCGTTCAAATATCTTGCTAGATAGAAAGAGGTATTGCAATGCTCAATTATGACAATAGGATGATAACTACAGGTCTTAAACCTGAAGATTTCGATATGGAGAACAGTCTTAGGCCGAAAACCCTGAGTGATTATCTGGGGCAGGAGAAGGTCAAGCAGCAGCTTGACATATTCATACAGGCGGCAAAGCACAGAAGCGAGCAGCTTGACCATGTTCTGCTATACGGTCCGCCGGGGCTGGGCAAGACTACGCTTTCCAATATAATAGCAAGCGAGATGGGAGTATCCATAAAGATAACCTCGGGACCTGCAATAGAAAAGGCCGGCGACCTTGCTGCAGTGCTTTCAGGACTTTCTGAAAATGATGTGCTTTTCATAGACGAGATACACAGAATCAACAGAAGCATAGAGGAAGTGCTCTATCCCGCCATGGAAGACTTTTGCATAGACATAATGATAGGCAAAGGGCCTTCGGCAAAATCGATAAGGCTCGATTTGCCTAAATTCACGCTGATAGGGGCCACTACAAGGGCCGGCATGCTCACATCGCCCCTGCGTGATCGCTTCGGAGTCATATGCAAGTTGGACATATATAGCGAGGAGGAGCTCTGCGGCATAATTAAAAGGTCTGCAGGCATACTTGGAGTAGAAATAGATGAAAGCGGTACGGCAGAGATTTCAAGGAGGTCAAGGGGAACACCAAGGCTTGCCAACAGGCTTCTAAAGAGAGTCAGGGACTATGCACAGGTTGTAAGAGACGGACACATAGACGAGGAAACAGCAAAAGAGGCTCTAGAGTTGCTTGAAATAGACAGGCTGGGACTTGACGATATTGACAAGAGAGTTGTACTTGCAATAATACAAAAATTCGACGGAGGTCCAGTGGGTCTGGATACAGTAGCGGCGGCTGTGAACGAGGACAGAAACACAATAGAAGACGTCATAGAGCCATATCTGATTCAAAAAGGTCTTCTTACAAGAGGGCCGCGGGGACGGAGTGTTACCAGAAATGCATACGAGCATTTTAACATAAAGGCCAAATAGGAATTTAAATCTGCACGAAGGGATGATTATTTTGCTTGGCAAAAATTTGATAATTATGGGCATTGTCCTTATTGTAATAGGAATTATTTTCACATTAGGAAGCCGCCTTGGCATAGGCAGGCTGCCAGGGGACATATTCATAAAAAGAGGCAACATGACTTTTTATTTTCCCATAGTGACTTCGATAGTAATAAGTATAATACTTACTTTGATATTAAATCTATTAAGAAGATAGGGCGGTGTTGCAATTGTCAAAAAAACTAATCAGGGCGGCTGTAGCAGCTATCATGGCTCTGGCTATTCTGGCTCTTCCTTTGAGTGGGACTTCTCATGCGGCGACAAGGCAGTCGGTGCCGGAATACATAAATGTAGGCCTCAGATTCGGCTCCTCGGCAGCGCAAACCCTGGCCATTAGTTCTCAGGATGAGCTTAAGGTCAGAGAGACAAGCGGGAGCAGCCTGGCGAATCTTGGGGAAGAACAGGCGGTGCTCTCAAAAGACACGGCGCCTTACCACATAGAGCTTGACGGCAGCTTTGACACCTTCAACGACGCTATACGTGAGCTTCAGGATATGGACATTGAGGAAGGCTATGCCTATTATGATGGAAACTGGAAGATATACATAGGCAGCTATGCAAGCAGCGACGATGCCAATACATACGCACAGGAGCTTTACGAGCAGTTCGGGGGAGAATACACCTTTGAAGCCGTGGCGGCGCAGGGCAGGAATATAAACGTGAGTGCGGGAAGCGGTGACATAATAATGTCATACGACGCGGGAAAAGGTGTACAACTAGAGAGCGCTTCGGGATATCCTGTGTCAGTTGACGGGAAAAAGTACAGAGGCGCTATAATATGCAAGAGGCTCACTACAGGTGATATGACGGTAATAAACAGGATAAAGCTGGAGGAATATCTCTATGGTGTTGTGCCAAAGGAGATGTCGGGAGGCTGGCCTGTGGAGGCGCTAAAGGCCCAGGCTATAGCGGCGAGGAACTATACGGCAATAAGCCTTGGCAAGCACTCCGGCCAGGGTTTCGACATATGCACCACCACTGACTGCCAGGTGTATGGCGGCTATGACAGCGAAGCCAAGAATTCAAATGCGGCGGTAGACGAAACAGCAGGCAGACTCATGACATACGACGGTAGCCTGGTGCAGGCCTTCTATCATTCAAACAGCGGGGGCATGACCGAAAACTCGGAAAATGTCTGGTCGGCAAAACTGCCGTATCTAAGAGGGGTAAGCGATGAATTTTCACTGGGAGCCCCCAACGACTCATGGTCTGTCGCGCTTTCAAGTGATCAGCTGCAGACTCTGCTTGCAGGCAGCAGCGTCGACATAGGCGAGCTAATAGGAGTGAACGTGGCCAAAAAATCCGAAAACGGAAGGGTCCTTGAGCTTGAGGTTGTCGGCAGCCAGGGAAGCAAGACCATCCAAAAGGAATCAATTAGGAAGGTAATAGGCTACAACACACTTAAAAGCACTTATTTTGACTTGCAAACATCAAATGGAGCCCAACAGGGCGTCAAAGTCATATCTGCGTCAGGAATAAAGAGTCTGGACACTTCAGAAGCCAAGGTGATGTCTTACGCTGGGGATAAGATCTCGTGGGGAACAATAGCAGGCACTTTCGTGCAAAACTCAACGAAAAAGGCACAGTTCACAATCTCTCAGGAGGCAGCGCAGCAATATGTATTCAACGGCAGAGGCTGGGGCCATGGCCTTGGAATGAGCCAATGGGGCGCCAAAAAAATGGCGGATTCCGGCTACAGTTATATAGACATACTTAAGCATTACTACACAGGTGTAGAAATAGAATAGTGAAGGGAAGAAATCTAATTTGAAAACAAGCGATTTTTATTTTGAACTCCCCGAAGAACTCATAGCCCAAACACCCCTTGAAAAAAGGGACGAATCCAGGCTTATGACGGTATCGAGGCAATCGGGGGATATAGAGCACAGAAAATTCAAGGACATAAAAGAGTATCTAAGAAAAGGCGATGTGCTCGTGCTCAACGACACCCGCGTTCTGCCGGCAAGGCTCATAGGGGAAAAGGTCCCGACAGGAGCCAAGATGGAGTTCCTGCTCCTCAAGAGGATTGACATGGACACATGGCAGGTGATGGTAAAGCCGGGTAAAAGAGCAAAGCCGGGAAGCGAATTCAGTTTCGGAGACGGCAGGCTAAGAGCCACGGTCGAAGACATAGCTGACGAGGGTACAAGGATAGTAAGATTCGAATATGAGGGTGTGTTTGAAAGCGTACTCGACGAGCTCGGGAGCATGCCGCTGCCGCCTTATATAAAAGAAACGCTCCATGACAAGGAAAGGTACCAGACTGTATACTCAAAGCACTCTGGCTCTGCGGCAGCCCCTACTGCAGGCTTACACTTTACTCAGGAGCTGCTTGAAGATATAAGGGCTATGGGAGTCGAGATTGCTTATATAACTCTGCACGTAGGTCTTGGCACATTCAGGCCTGTGAAGATGGAAAGCATAGAGGAGCACCAGATGCACTCTGAATTCTACACAATAGAGCAGAGCGAGGCTGACAAGATAAACCTAGCCAAGTCGCAGGGCAACAGGGTCATAGCCGTAGGTACGACCAGCTGCAGGACGCTCGAGACGGCAGCAGACAGCACGGGCAGAATCCATGCGAGCAGCGGCTGGACTGACATATTCATATATCCGGGCTACAAATTCAAGCTTGTAGACGCAATAATTACCAATTTCCACCTTCCGGAGTCAACGCTGATAATGCTAGTGAGCGCTTTTTCGACAAGGGAGCAGGTGCTAAGAGCCTATAACGAGGCTGTAAGTGAAGGCTACAGATTTTTCAGTTTTGGAGATTCAATGTTCATATACTAATAAGAGCAAAAAGGAGAAAAACAAAAATATGGCAATAAGATACGAACTAATCAAAGTCTGCAAGCAGACCGGCGCCAGGCTTGGCAAGCTCCATACGCCGCACGGCGTCATAGACACTCCGATATTCATGCCGGTTGGAACTCAAGCAACCGTAAAGGCGATGACACCTGAGGAGCTAAAGGAAATAGAGGCCCAGATAATACTAAGCAACACATACCATCTTTATATAAGGCCGGGGCACGACATAGTACAAAAAGCCGGCGGGCTTCACAAGTTCATGAACTGGGACAGGCCAATACTCACAGACAGCGGAGGCTACCAGGTTTTCAGCCTCGGGCCTCTGAGAAAGATAAAAGAGGAGGGTGTCGAGTTCAGGTCACATCTTGACGGCTCAAAGCACTTCATCAGTCCAGAAAAGGCCATAGAAATCGAAAACGCCCTCGGAGCCGACATAATAATGGCTTTTGACGAGTGTGCCCCTTATCCTGCTGACAGGGAGTATGTGAAAAATTCGCTTGAGAGAACGACAAGATGGGCCAAAAGGTGCAAGGATGCCCATACAAACACAGAGAATCAGGCCTTGTTTGGAATAATACAAGGAGGCATGTACAAGGACCTTCGTGAACAGTCCGCCAGGGAAATAACTGCGCTGGATCTTCCAGGCTATGCGATAGGCGGCCTCAGCGTAGGGGAGCCTAAGCCGCTTATGTACGAAGTACTTGATTACACAGTACCCCTTATGCCAGCAGACAAGCCAAGATACCTAATGGGCGTAGGAAGCCCTGATGACCTTCTAGAAGGCGTTCTAAGAGGCATAGATATGTTTGACTGCGTGCTGCCTACAAGAATAGCCAGAAACGGCACAGCGTTCACGAGCGGAGGCAAGGTTGTGGTAAGGAATGCAATCTACCAAGAGGATTTCACACCGCTGGATACAGAGTGCGACTGCTACACTTGCAGAAACTATACGAAAGCGTATCTTAGGCATCTTGTAAAGTGTAATGAAATATTGGCTTCAAGGCTTTTGACATACCACAACCTGCACTTCCTTATCAACCTCATGAAAAATGTGAGACAAGCCATTATGGACGACAGGCTTATGGACTTTAGAAATGAGTTTTTCCAAAAGTTCGGATATGAAAAATAGGATTGAATATTATCAGAATATGCCTTATTGTAAGATTACAGGGATAGACAATTGGATATAAACTACAAAAATATGGAGTTCAAGGAGGAGATTTTATGCAGCAGCTTCAAGCGTTGATATTCCCACTGGCTTTACTCGCATTTTTCTATTTTTTCCTTATAAAACCTCAGCAGAAGCGTCAAAAAGAGCTCACAATGCTTAGGGAAAACCTTAGGATAGGGGATGTCGTTGTGACAATAGGCGGCCTGGAAGGAACTGTGGTACAGGTGAGAGAAGCGACAGTAGTGCTTGAGATTGAGCCAGACGGAACAAAGCTTACATTTGAAAGATGGGCAATAGGCAAGCTAAAAGAAGCCAAAGTCGATACTGAAGTTGAATAATAGCGAAATTATGCTATAATCTAATATGTAATAATTTATGCATCAAAATTTTTGGGAGGTAATACTCATGAAACAAAAACACATAAAAACTCTTTCTGGAGCAAACCTAAAAAAGAGTGCATCTAAGGGCGGATGCGGAGAATGCCAGACTTCATGCCAGTCAGCATGCAAGACTTCTTGCACAGTAGGAAACCAAAGCTGCGAGAAGTAGTCAATTAAAGCAAAAAAAGCAGGTCCACAAAGCGAGGACTATAAAACAAGCGGGAAATAGCACGACTTAAATGTTGTGCTATTTTTTCGCCTTTAATGGACATTTGACTATTGAAATCAAATCTGTTAGTATAAATTTGTTTCTTAATTTCAGAGCGGTTTTTAAATATCATGGAGGGGTTTTAATGCAATTAGTGCACAAGTTTAGCCTCAAGGGAGTCAAAGTTGCGCTTGATGTCAACAGTGGGGCGGTACATGTAGTAGACGACATAGTGTTTGATGTGCTTGATTACTTTGCTGAAAAGAGCAGTGATCAGATAATAGATATATTGGGCGGCAAGTATTCTGCGGAAGATATCAGGCAAGCCTGCGAAGAAATAGAAGAGCTCAAGGAGCAGGGGCTGCTTTACAGCCAGGACACATACGAGCATAACGAGAATTTTGTCAACAGGAAACCTGTTGTAAAGGCGATGTGCCTGAATGTAGCCCACGATTGCAATCTTAAATGTGTGTACTGCTTTGCATCTCAGGGAGATTTCGGCGGAGAAAGAAAGCTCATGCCGCTCGAGGTGGGCAAGAAATCACTCGAATACATTGTGGCCAACTCAGGTACACGAAGAAATCTTGAAGTGGACTTCTTCGGCGGCGAACCTCTGATGAATTGGGAGGTAGTCAAAGAACTAGTTGAATATGGAAATGAAGTAGCGGCTGCAGCAGGCAAGAATTTCAGATTCACCATAACAACTAATGGCCTCTTGCTGGATGACGAAAAGACAGATTTTATCAACAAGCATATGAAAAATATTGTCCTCAGCCTTGACGGAAGAAAAAATGTAAACGACCGGATGAGGCTTACGTGGAACGATAAGGGCAGCTATGACACCATAGTTCCGAAATTCAAGAAGCTGGTTGAAAAAAGAGGAGAAAAGGAATATTTCATAAGGGGTACTTTCACAAGGCACAACCTTGATTTTGCCAGCGACATAGAACATTTTGCAAACGAGGGCTTCAACATAACATCCATGGAGCCTGCAGTAGACGAAAACATGAGTGATTTTGCCCTCACAGAAGAGGATTTGCCGAGAATATTCGAGGAATATGAAAAGCTGGCAGATTACTACATCAGCAAGAAGCTTGAAGACGACAAATTCACATTTTTCCACTTCAGTATAGACCTAAGCCAGGGCCCATGTGTCATAAAAAGACTTACAGGCTGTGGAGCCGGCTCTGAATATATATGTGTAACACCAGAGGGCGATATATTCCCATGCCATCAGTTTGTAGGCAATGACAAATTCAAAATGGGAAACATATTAGACGAGGAAGTCACGCTCGACAGGGATTTGCAGCTCAAATTCCAAAATGCTCACGTATATGCAAAAGAATCATGCAGGGAATGCTGGGCAAGATTCTACTGCTCCGGTGGCTGCCATGCCAATGCATACAATTTCAACGGTGACATATTAAAACCATATTCCATGGCGTGTGAAATGCTCAAGAAGAGAGTAGAATGCGCCATAGCTATAAAAGCAAAGCTGATGCTCGGAGGTGAGGCTGATGATTAGGCCGCTTGACGGATATTTCCCTGAAATTCCCAAAAGCTGTTTTGTTGCCCATTCTGCAGATGTGATTGGCAGGGTGAGCATAGGTGAGAATACCAATATATGGTACAACTGCGTTCTCAGAGGTGACATAGAAGAGATAATAATAGGTGAAAACACTAACGTGCAGGATGGCACGGTTATTCATATAGGAATGGAGACAAAAACCGTAATTGGAGACTATGTGACAATAGGCCACAGAGCCATACTTCACGGCTGTCAGATAGGAAACTACAGCCTTATTGGCATGGGAAGCATAGTGCTCGATGGTGCCCAGATCGGCGACTACAGCATTATTGGAGCCGGGAGCCTTGTTCCGCCTCAAAAGAAGATTCCCTCGGGAGTTCTGGCGTTTGGAAATCCAATAAAGATAGTAAGAGAACTTACGGAGGAAGAAAAAAAATCACTCGAAAATTCTGCTGTAGACTATGTAGCTTTCGCAGAAAAACATAAATAGACTAGGAGGGGGAACATGAGAAACAGGGGAATAGCAGGTTTCTTAGCTATGATCGTCATAATTGCATTTGGAGTATATACGGCTCTAAGTGGGCTCAGCTTCGGAGGGCTTAACATATCTCCGCTGGGCAAGCAGGTTAAACAGGGACTGGACCTCAAGGGCGGCGTATATGTTGTGTACGAGGCACAAACTGACGTCAAGGGCGAGGAACTCAAGAAGATAATAGACCAGACTATTGAGGTTTTTAGAAGACGTATAGACACGCTCGGACTCACAGAGCCTGTCATAGTCAAGGAAGGCGAAAAAAGAATCAGGATAGAGCTTCCAGGCGTAAAGAATGCCAACGACGCGCTTGAGATGATAGGAAAGACAGCCCAGCTCAAGTTTGCGCTTCAGGATGGAACTGTAATAGTTACTGGAAAGAACGTCAAAAAATCAGAGGTTGTTATAGATCAGCAGAGCAAGGAGCCTCTTGTTGCTCTTGAATTCGACTCCGAAGGAGCAAAGGCGTTTGCAGATGCTACGGAAAAATTGGCACCTACGCAGTCTCCGATATTCATAGTGCTCGATAACGAGGTAATATCAAGCCCTGTAGTTAACGAAAAGATTCCTAACGGTCAGGCGACTATAACTGGCAACTTTACAGTTGAAAGTGCTTCTGAGCTTGCAAACTTAATACGTGCCGGAGCGCTCCCTGTTGACTTTAAGGAGATACAGACATCCACAATAACAGCGACTCTAGGTGAGAATGCGCTAAACATGAGCATACTTGGTGCAAAGGTTGGAATAGCAATACTCATACTGTACATGATGCTCTACTACAAGCTGCCTGGACTTGTGGCAGCTATAGCTCTTGCAGCATATGCTCTCATTGTCGGATATGCTTTTGTGGGTATGAATGCCACGCTTACGCTCCCGGGAATAGCGGCTCTGATACTGTCAATAGGTATGGCGGTTGATGCCAACGTAATAATATTCGAGAGAATCAAAGAAGAGACAAGAAAAGGGAAATCGCTCCGAGTTGCTATTGACTCAGGTTTCTCCAGAGCTATGACTACGATAATAGACAGCAATGTAACAACATTCATTGCGGGCGTAGTCCTTTACAATTTCGGCACAGGTCCTATAAAGGGATTTGCCGTAATGCTAATGCTTGGTATTGTAGCTTCGATGTTTACTGCTGTTGTGGTATCTAAGCTTCTGCTCAAAACACTGGCCAATGCAGGATTTCTAAAAAACAACAAACTGTTCGGGGCTTAGGAGGATAGACTATGAAAATTATCGAAAAAATGAAAATCTGGTTTGGAGCCTCAACTGCATTTATAGTGGTAGGCCTTATAATGGCTCTAATGTTTGGATTCAACTACGGCATAGACTTTACTGGCGGAACAGTTATGGAAATGAATCTACACAAGAATGTTCCTATAGCGGAGATAAAGGAGATGTCGAAGGAAATCGACAGCAACATTACAATCAACAAGCTGGGAGCCGACAAAACGGTTGTCCAGCTCAAGACAATAAAAGATATGGACAGCAAAAAAATAGACAGCTTTTTTGAGACATTCAAGCAAAAATACAGCCTTGAAGACGGAGATCTTCTAAAGGCAGAGCAGATAGGACCTTCAGTGGGCAACGAGATAAAGAACAAAGCCATGCTTGCAGTGATTGTCTCATCGATATTTATGCTCGTATATATTAGCTTCAGGTTCGAGCTTTCTTACGGTGTAGCGGCAATAGTATCACTCGTGCATGACGTGCTCTTCATGCTGGCTTTCTATGCGATGTTCAGGATACCGCTAAACAGCACCTTCATAGCGGCTATACTTACTGTTGTGGGCTACTCCATAAACGATACAATAGTCGTATTCGACAGGATAAGAGAAAATGCAGGCAACTACAAAAAAAGCGAGTATGCTACTCTTGCAAATGACAGTATAAAGCAGACTCTTTCAAGAACAATGAACACTTCGCTTACAACTATTGTGACAATAACAGCGCTATACATTTTTGGGGTAGATGCTATAAAGGAGTTCACACTTCCTCTTATTGCAGGCATCCTGGTGGGAACGTACTCGTCAATATTCATAGCAAGCCCAGTCTGGGTTGTTTTCAAGCAAAAACAGAAGGTTTCATAAGCGCCAAAAGGGCAATATATATTATAGTATATTGCCCTTTTTTGATACCTTTTTCATTTTTTTATAAATAACCGGCAAGGGGGTGCAGCTTGAGCATGCTATATATGAGGCCGAAAAATCTTAGAAGGTACAGGCAGATACTCAACGTGCTTATGAAATATGGATTTACATACCTAGTGGAAAAGCTGAATATAGATGACTATGTATACAGATCCCCCGGCGGCATGAACGACGAGATAAAGAACATGACTCACGAAGAGCGCATAAAAAATGCCATAGTGGAGCTGGGTCCAACGTTCATAAAGCTTGGACAGATACTCAGCACAAGAGGAGATTTGCTGGACGACAGTATAATCGAGCAGCTCTCCAAGCTGCAGGACAATGTTGAGCCATTTAGTTTTGAAAAGGCAAAGGAGATATTCTATAATGATATAGGGATTACAGTAGAAGATGCATTCTTGGAGTTCGAGGAAAAGCCTATGGCGGCGGCCTCTATAGGACAGGTCCACAGGGCCATGACAAAGGGAGGAAAAAGCGTCATAGTGAAGGTTCAGAGGCCGGGAATAGAAGGGATCATATCCTCAGACACAGACATACTCTACTTTGTGGCCAAGCTTCTGCAGGAGCGCATAGACAAAAAAAGCGCTACCAACTATATCGAAATCGTGGATGAATTCAGCGCAAGTATAAAAAGGGAGATGGACTATAATTTCGAGGCCAGGAACTGCGAAAAGCTTGCACAGATTCACAGGGATGACGAAGATATCTACATCCCGAAGGTATACTGGGAGTTCACCTCAAAGAAGATTCTGACGCTTGAGATGGTAGAAGGAGTCAAGATAAGCGATACAGACGAGATAAAAAGAAGGGGCTGGGACTGCAAAAAGGCAGCATTTATTGAGGCGAAGGCATTTATGAAGCAGGTCTTCAGCTACGGTTTTTTCCACGCGGACCTGCACCCGGGGAACGTATTCGTGCTTGATAAAAATACTATAGCGTTTGTCGACTTTGGTATAGTAGGAGTGATAGACAGGGACACAAAGAAGCTTATAAACCAGATATTCACGTCAATAAGCGACAACAATGTCGACGGTATAGTCGACTGCCTTGTGCAGCTGGATGCCGTAGACCCGGATTCGAATATAAGAAAGCTCAAGGAGGATCTCGGTTTTTACATCTACTATTACTACAACACACCTCTTGAACGGATAAGCATAACCGAGCTTATTCGAGAGTTCCTCTACTTTGCGCGAAAAAACAGACTTGCGCTGCCTACGGGCTTTACAATGCTCGCAAAGACTATGGTTACGCTTGAGGGCACTGGGAAAAAGCTCTATCCCGAATTTTCAATATCTATGCTTATGGATGAATTTTTGAGGCAAAGCTACATGGATATAGAAAGGTACAAGGAAACGGCGAGAGAAACGAGGTATTATATCGAGTCTATACTAAGGGACCTAAAAAGCATCCCGGAACAGATAAGGTGGATGCTGAACCGCATAAAAAAGAACAACATACGAATTTCTGTGGAAGAAATAAGCTTTTCAAGGCTTGAGAGGGAAATCTCAAAAACAGCAAACAGGCTATCGGTGAGCCTTATAATATCAGCCATAATAGTGGGCTCCTCGATTGTGATTCTATCGGGAAAAGGTCCGGAAATAAAAGGATATCCCGCCATAGGGCTCTTGGGGTATTCAATAGCGACAATCATGGGATTCTTTCTTGTGTTTTCCATGCTCTACTCGCGAAACAGCAACAAATAATACAACTAGTATAAATATGGAAACGGATGTGAATTGCTTGGCGAAATGGATGTTAAAAAGAAGCTCCTGTGACATAGAGCAGCTCTCCAGAAGAATTGGGTGCAGCAGGATAATACTGGAGATACTTGCAAACAGGGGCTTCAAAACTGAAGAAGAGATCGACAAGTTCATAAATTCCACAACAGACGACCTTTACAGTCCTAGTCTTTTCAAGGATATGGCAAAGGGCGTTTTGGCCGTGAAAGAGTCCGTAAGAAACGGCGAAAAAATCACGGTATACGGAGACTACGATGTAGACGGAGTCATGAGCAGCTACATACTATACAGCGCACTTTCAAGGTGTGGCGCAAATGTGAGCAGCTACATACCTCACAGGGAGCTTGAAGGGTATGGAATGAACAATGAATCAATATACAGGCTCAAAAGCGAGGGCACTGAGCTTATAATAACCTGCGACAACGGTATTGCTTCGGTAGAGCAAATAGACCTTGCAAGAAGCCTGGGAATGAAAGTGGTGGTGACAGACCACCATGAGGTGGCTTATGAGACAGACGAGAATGGAACAAGATGCGTCAGGCTGCCTGATGCAAATGCGATAATAAATCCAAAGCAGCCAGACTGCCCCTATCCATTCAAACTGCTGTGCGCAGGAGCCATAGCATACAAGTTTGCATGCGCCCTCTACAAAGAGTTTGGAATAGATGAAAGTGAAGCCCTCGAATTCATGGAATATGCAGCCATAGCTACCATATGCGACGTTGTGGATCTTGTAGATGAAAACAGGATAATAGCAAAACGGGGACTTGAAATGCTCAGAACCACGAAGAATAAGGGCCTCAATGCACTCATAGAAAGGGCAGGGCTCACAAAGTCGAACCTGGGCACATATCATGTGGGCTTCATAATAGGACCTTGCATCAATGCCACGGGGAGGCTGGAAAGGGCAACGATTTCGCTTGAACTGCTGCTTTGTAAGGATGATGAGGAGGCTGCGGTTCTGGCCGAGAGGCTCGTTACCCTCAATGAAGAAAGAAAGCAGCTCACCGAAAAGGGAGTCGAAAGGGTGGCGGAAATAATTGAAAGGATGCACGGCGATGACAGAGTCATACTTGCATATGACGAGCTGCTGCATGAGAGCATAGCAGGGATAGTGGCAGGAAGAATCAAGGAGGCTTACAATATGCCTGCCATAGTGCTCACAAACGGCAAGGACATGATAAAGGGCTCGGCAAGGTCAATCGAAAAGTACAATATGTTTGAAAAGCTATCAGAGTGCAGCGAGCTTATAGAAAAATTCGGAGGCCACCCAATGGCGGCCGGCCTTTCTCTTAAACACGAAAACATTGAAAAGCTCAGAAGAAAGCTTAACGAGCTTTGCGGGCTGACCCCCGATGACATAGAGCCTATTATAAGAATAGACAAGAGGCTTTCGCTCGAAGAGATATCCTTCGACCTTTTTGAAAGCATCAAAATGCTTGAGCCTTTCGGAAAGGGCAATCCAACGCCTATATTTGCAGAAAAAAATATAAGGGTAGTTGGAGTAAGGCTGCTTGGGAAAAGCTGCAACGTACTGAAGCTCACATGCATTAGAAAAGGCAATGGGGAAAAGCTTGAAGCTGTAAGCTTCGGCGGTGCTAAGAAGTTTGAGGAGCTAATAAGGCAAAGATTCGGAGACAGCCTGTACGATGACATAATCAGTAAAGGCAAATGCAGCTTCGACATGGACTTCGTATACACAATAGGATTAAACGAGTACATGGGCAGAAAAAGCCTGCAGCTCATTCTCAAGGATTTTAGGTAGACGATTCTTTGCTATTATGCAAAATGAGTAGTTTGCAAAATGTTGATTAAATTATTATGAAAAGATATAATAGTATTATTATCCGTTTTTACGTAATGTAAAATATTTACAATGAAACCGTATTTTGTTGTAAATCAAGGAGGGCAAGTGTTGATGGATTTGAAGGAATGGATAAGAGAGATTGAAGGCTTTCCAAAGGAGGGTATCAATTTCAAGGATATAACAACCCTGCTCAAGGACGGCAAAGCCTTCAAAAGTGCCATAGATGCGATTGTGGGCAACCTAATGGGCAAGGACATAGACATAGTTGTAGGCCCTGAGGCAAGGGGCTTCCTTCTGGGCGCTCCTGTGGCGTACGCTATAGGTGCAGGCTTTGTGCCTGTGAGAAAGCCCGGCAAGCTTCCATCAGAGACAGAGTCGTTCGATTACGACCTTGAATATGGAGAAGACAGCCTGGAAATACACAAGGATGCAATACGTCCCGGAACAAGGGTAGCTATAGTGGATGACCTGCTGGCTACTGGCGGGACTACAGAGGCTGTAATAGAGCTGATAGAAAAACTCGGCGGAGAAGTCGTGGCCATAGAGTATCTGATAGAGCTGGAATTCTTGAACGCCAGAGAATCGCTTAAAGGATACGCCGTAGATTCGGTGATTAAATATAAAGACTAATAAATTATTTCAGTAATTTGGATAGGGTGATTCTTATGTTGGAAAATCTGTTGCTTAGCATAGAACAATATAGTCCTGAAAGCAATCTGGAGCTTATAATAAAGGCTTACAACCTGGCTGAAAGTGCGCATGTGGGACAGTACAGAAAATCTGGAGAGAAGTATTTCATACATCCTGTAAGCGTGGCCAAAATACTAGTCGAGCTGCAGCTTGACACGGTAACAGTGGCTGCGGGTCTTTTACATGACGTAATAGAGGATACTAAGTATACGTATGAAGATTTGAGCAACATATTCGGGCAGGAGATAGCAGATCTCGTAGACGGAGTTACAAAGCTCGGAAAGATTGAATACAAGTCTAAAGAAGAGACCCAGGCTGAGAATATCAGAAAGATGTTTATTGCCATGGCTAAAGACATAAGGGTCGTGCTCATAAAACTTGCAGACAGACTCCACAACATGAGAACACTCAACTACATGTCCGAAATCAAGGCGCAGGAGAAAGCCAGGGAGACGCTCGAAATATATGCCCCAATAGCAAACAGACTCGGAATATCCAAGATAAAATTCGAGCTTGAAGATACCGCACTAAGATATCTCGATCCGGAGGGCTACTACGAGCTTGTAGACAAGGTAGCCAAGAAGAGAAAGGAAAGAGAAGAGTATATACATCAGGTAATATCAATGCTCAAAGAACACATAGATGAGCTTGATGTAGATTTTGAAATAAGCGGAAGAGCGAAGCATTTCTACAGCATTTACAGGAAGATGCACTATCAGGGCAAGAGTTTCGAGCAGATATACGACCTTACGGGCGTTAGGGTGATAGTAAACAGTATAAAGGACTGCTATGCAGTGCTTGGAGTCGTCCATACCATATGGAAGCCGCTGCCCGGCCGCTTCAAGGACTATATCGCGATGCCAAAGCCTAACATGTATCAGTCATTGCATACCACTGTTGTAGGTCTCGACGGAGGTCCGCTCGAGATTCAAATCAGGACATTCGAGATGAACAAGACAGCAGAGCTGGGAATAGCAGCCCACTGGAAATACAAGGAAGGCAAGACGGGCGTGGACAAGAGCGACCTGGACAAGAAGCTGTCATGGCTCCGCCAGATGATGGAGCTTCAGGACGACCTCAACGATCCGAGAGAGTTCATGGAAGCCCTCAAAATAGACCTGTTCACAAACCAGGTGTTCGTATTTTCGCCGAAAGGTGATGTGGTTGAACTGCCTGCGGGTTCCACGCCGATTGACTTTGCATACAAAGTCCACACGGACGTTGGAAACAAGTGCATAGGAGCCAAGGTTGACGGGCGTATGGTTCCACTTGACTACAAGCTGAAAAACGGCAACATTGTCCACGTAGTCACCTCGGGCCACAGCACCGGACCAAGCAGGGACTGGCTCAACGTGGCCAAGAGCACCCACGCAAAGAACAAGATAAGGCAGTGGTTCAGGAAGGCCAACAGGACAGAGAACATTGAAAAGGGCAAGGAGATGCTTGACCGAGAGCTCAAAAGGAACGGCATAACTCAGACTGAGGCCCTGAAGCACAAATACGTGGTTTCTGTAATGAGAAAGATCAACTTTGCAAATGAAGACGAGATGTACGCGGCTATAGGCTACGGAGGCATAACGCCGGCCCAGATAATAACCAAGCTCAAAATCGAGATGGAAAAAGACGCAGTCAAGGATGAGGGCAAGAGGGACACTGAAATCCTCGAGCGCATGCAGGAAAAGGAAAGAGAGCAAAAACCAAGGGAGAAAGGAAAGGGCCAGGGAATCATAGTAAAGGGCGTAGACAACATACTTGTCAGATTCGCAAAATGCTGCAATCCGCTTCCAGGCGATGACATAGTCGGGTTTATAACTAAAGGCCGAGGAGTTTCGATACACAGGAGGGATTGCTCCAACATAGACCTTTCCGATACCGAGGTTAACAGCAGGCTGCTCGAGGTCAAGTGGGACCTTGAGAAGACGGCATCCTTTGAAGCCGAGATAAAAGTCAAAGCAACAGACCGAAGGGGCATAATATCAGAAGTCACCCAGCTGCTGGCTGCCGACAAGATATCGCTCAACGGCATAAATGCAAGAACAACTAGAGACGGCATGGCCAACATGACAATACTGCTTCAAATCGAAAGCAAGGATCAGCTAAAGAGCATAATGAACAAGCTCAAGAATCTTTCCGGAGTGCTTGATGTATTCCGGGTTGAAAATTAATCAGACAAATAATAAACACTATAATATAAGGAGCAATTTTATGAGAGCCGTAGTTCAAAGGGTAGCAAGTTCGAGTGTTAAAGTAGACGATGAGGTTGTCGGCAGCGTACGCAAGGGGCTTATGGTGCTGCTTGGGGTAACGCACGATGACTGCGAGGAAGACGTAAAATATCTCGCTGAGAAGATATCGAATCTTAGAATATTCGAGGACGAAAATGAAAAGATGAACCTTTCGCTGCTGGATGTCAAGGGTGAGTTGCTTGCCATTTCACAGTTTACGCTTTATGGCGACTGCAGGAAGGGCAGAAGGCCAAACTTCACAGATGCAGCAAAGCCGGACATTGCAAACAGGCTCTATGAGCTGTTCATAAAGGAACTGGAAGGAATGGGGATACACGTGCAGACCGGAAGCTTCGGAGCCCACATGATGGTCGACATTCTCAACGACGGACCAGTAACAATGCTGCTTGACTCAAAAAGAAACTTTTAAGGAGGGACACCGCATGTTTATTGAAATAGTGCCTGCCGGAATATACGCCGTTAACTGCTACATAATTGCGGACAGCAATAAGATAGGAGCTGTAATAGACCCCGGCGGCAGCGCTGACAGGATAATGAAGGCAATAGAAGAAAATGGCATCGAGGTAAAATATATAATAGCAACGCACGGCCACGGTGACCACATAGGAGCCATAGAAGAGCTCAGAGCCAGGACTGGTGCTAAGTTCATAGCTCATGAGCTTGAAAAAGAAATGCTAAACGACAAGGAAAAAAACCTCACTGCCTGCATGGGAGTCGAGCATGTGGAGATAGAAGCCGACGAATATGTCAAAGAAGGTGACATAGTAGAGGTCGGAGATCTTAGCCTTGAAATAATACATACACCAGGACACACGCCTGGTGGAATGTGTATAAGGACGGGCGAATACCTTTTTACAGGAGACACGCTGTTCGCACTTTCTGTAGGAAGATCAGACCTTTATGGGGGAGACTTTGGCAAGCTCCAGGAGTCCCTCAAGAAACTAAAGGGCATGGATGACCATCTAAAAGTGCTTCCCGGCCATGGAAGCGCAAGCACGCTAAAGACAGAGAAGAAAAGAAATTCATATATGAATGAGGTTTAATACATTATGCTTCAAGTAATTATAGACAGAAGCGAATTTGAATATGAAGCAGGCGAGCTCATAAAGCTTTTCGAAGCTGAGTTTGCTTTTTCGGGAGAAATTCCGGAAACCGGCAGAGCTTTGAAGCTGGAGTCGTTTGAGGATTCGGGCTTCATATGCTGCAAGGGCAGCTATATTCAAAACGCGGCGATTCAGCAAAGCCACACAGAACAAATTGAGCTGGCAGACACTATTGACTCTCGCACATTAAAAAGGGAGTCAAAAATTTTGACCAAAAGGTGCATATTCGAACTTCTTTCCAGAGTTCATGGGACAAAGCCGCCCTGGGGGATACTAACAGGGATAAGACCTACCAAGATAGTTCAGGAGCTGCTCGATAGCGGAATGACAGAAGAGGACATAATGCACAATCTGGAAGAAAAATACAGGCTGTCGCCTGAGAAGGCGAAGATGGCAACCGCAATAGCCATAACTGAAAGAAAGTATATATACCCTCCTGATTCGGGCAAGATAGCCCTCTATGTGAGCATACCTTTTTGTCCCACAAGGTGCATATACTGCTCGTTCCCTTCGAACACGCTCAAGCAGTGGGGGCATCTAAAGGCCGAATATGTAAGGACTCTGATTTATGAGATTGAGCAGACAGCAAAAATAGTCAGCAGATGGGGCAAGACGCTCGAAAGCGTATACATAGGAGGCGGAACGCCTACGACGCTCAGCTCGGGCGAGCTCAGAGAAATAATAACAGCCATAAGAGGCAGCTTCGACTTTTCTGGAGTCAAGGAGTTCACTGTAGAAGCCGGCAGGGTCGACACTATCGACGAAGATAAGCTTATGGCACTCAGGGAGCTTGACATAGACAGGATAAGCATAAATCCGCAGACTATGAATGACGCCACACTAAAGCGCATTGGAAGGAGACACACGTCCTCGGACGTGGAGGCGTCTTTCAAAATGGCCAGGAACATGGGTTTTTCCAATATAAACATGGACATAATTCTAGGACTTCCCGGAGAGAAGCCGTCAGATGTGGAAGCCACACTTGAGCGCATAGCTGAGCTTTCGCCGGAGAGCCTTACTGTTCACACAATGGCAATAAAAAGAGCCTCTAACCTGAGGGGCGAACTTAGCGAGCACAGCCTTGCAGACTATGAGGACATGGAAAGCATGGTAGACATCTCAGCCGAATATGCAAAAGAAATGGGGCTTGTGCCGTACTACATGTACAGGCAGAAGTATATGCTCGGAAACCTTGAGAATGTGGGCTATGCCAAGCCAGGCTGTGAGTGCATATACAACATGAACATAATGGAGGAGCAGCAGTCAATTATGGCTGTTGGAGCCGGAGGGATATCAAAGTTTGTATACCACGATGAAAACAGGCTCGAGAGAGTCCCAAACGTGAAGGATATACAGCACTACATTGCTAGAATAGATGAAATGATAAAGAGAAAAGAAGAGGAGGTTTTCAAGAATGCTTACACAGGCACCTAGAGGCACTAAAGACGTTCTTCCGGAGGAATCCCGCAAGTGGGTATATCTGGAGAATATGTTCAGGGAAGTATGCGAGGTATTCGGCTATAAGGAAATCAGGACACCTGTTTTTGAACATACAGAGCTCTTCAAGCGAAGCATAGGGGAGACTACAGACATAGTCAACAAGGAGATGTATACCTTCGAGGACAACGGCGGTAGAAGCATAACGCTCAAGCCTGAGGGCACAGCGCCAGTGGTCAGGTCGTTTGTTGAAAACAAGCTTTACGCAGACACCCAGCCGACAAAGCTTTTCTATATAACTCCCTGCTTCAGGTATGAAAAGCCGCAGGCAGGCAGATTGAGAGAGTTCCACCAGTTCGGCGTGGAAGCCTTCGGAACCTCGTCGCCTACTATAGACGCCGAGGTAATAGCTCTTGCATCAGAATTCTTTGGAAAACTGGGACTTCAAAAGCTCGTTACGAGAATAAACTCGGTGGGCTGCCCGACATGCAGAAAGCACTACAACGAGGTATTAAGGAATTATCTCGAGAGCAAGAAGGAGGGCCTTTGCCAGACTTGCATAGAAAGGTCCGAAAAGAATCCGATGAGGGTTATAGACTGCAAAAATGAGGGCTGCCAGAGCATAATCAAGGACATTCCTCTGATGATTGACTATATATGCGACGAATGCAAGGAGCATTTCGACAAGCTCAAGCTTTCGCTCGAGAAAATGGAGATACCTTATGAGGTGGACCCAAGGATAGTAAGGGGTCTAGATTACTACACAAAGACAGCGTTCGAGATAATATCAGAAGATATAGGAGCCCAGAGCACAGTTTGCGGCGGAGGCAGATACGACAAGCTGGCAGAGGAGATTGGGGGACCCAACACTCCGGGAATAGGTTTTGGAATGGGCATAGAAAGGCTGCTGCTGACTATTGAGAACAACGGAATAGCTCTGCCGCTTACAGAGGGTATGGACATATTTATTGTGGCGATAGGCGAAAAGGCTGAGCTTGAGAGCTTGAGAATACTATCACAGCTCAGAAAGAACGGAATATCGGCCGACAAGGATCACATGCAAAGAAGTGTGAAGGCCCAGTTCAAATACTCCAACAAGCAAAATGCCAAGTATACAATAGTGCTTGGGGATGACGAGCTTGAAAACGACTCGGCGACACTCAAGGATATGAGCACATCGGAGCAGACACAAATAAAGCTCAGCAGCCTCATTGACGAGCTAAAGAGCAGACTGTAGAAATAATAGAAGGAGGTATATTCTAATGGATACACTAAGCGGCTTGAAAAGGACCCACTACTGCGGAAGCCTCAGAGACAAGAACATAGGTGAAGAAGTTGTGCTCATGGGCTGGGTTCAGAGAAAAAGAAACCTTGGCGGTCTGATATTTGTAGACCTAAGAGACAGGGACGGGATAACTCAGATAGTATTTGATACGGACATATCACAGGATGCTTTCAACAAAGCTGAAAAGCTGGGTTCAGAATATGTAATAGCTGTCAGGGGAAATGTATTCGAGAGAGAATCTAAAAACCCTAACATGCCAACGGGTGACATAGAAGTTTTTGCCCAGGAAATAAGGGTTCTAAACAGCGCCCAGACGCCGCCTATATATATAAAAGATGACGACGACGTATCGGAGGCCCTCAGACTCAAATACAGATATCTGGATCTTAGAAAGCCGTCCATGCAGAGGAATTTCATACTAAGACACAAGGTTGCCGGCATAGTGAGGAACTACCTTTCAGATAACGGATTCCTTGAAATAGAAACGCCTGTTCTGGGCAAGCCTACACCTGAGGGGGCAAGGGACTATCTTGTACCAAGCAGGGTTAACACAGGCAAGTTCTACGCCCTCCCTCAGTCGCCTCAGCTCTTCAAGCAGCTGCTTATGGTTGCTGGAATGGACAGGTACTTCCAGATTGTCAAGTGCTTCAGAGACGAGGACCTAAGGGCCGACAGGCAGCCTGAATTCACGCAGATAGACTGCGAGATGAGCTTTGTCGATGCCGAAGAAGTAATGGGCATTATGGAAGAAATGATGCAAAAAATATTCAAGGAAGCTCTTGGAGTAGACATTAGCATACCATTCAGGAGAATACCCCACAAAGAGGCAATGGAAAGATACGGCTCGGACAAGCCGGACCTTAGATTCGGCTATGAGCTTACTGACGTATCCGAGCTAGTAAAGGACTGCGGCTTCAAGGTGTTTGCTGACGCCGTTAACGGCGGCGGAAGCGTAAGGGGCCTCAACATAAGCGGCAGAGCCGACGACTTTACAAGAAAGGGCATATCTAAGCTCGAGGACTATGTGAAGACTTATGGCGCCAAGGGACTTGCGTGGATAAAGTGGGGAGCCGAAGGGATAAACTCTCCTATAGCCAAGTTCCTGAGCGAGGACGAGATGAAATCAGTGCTCGAGGCCATGAACGCCAAAGAAGGGGACATGCTCTTTTTTGTGGCTGACAAAAACAGCGTAGTTTTCAACTCGCTGGGCCAGCTAAGATGTGAAATAGCCAAAAATCTTGGCATGTTGCGCAAGGATGTATACGAGTTCGCATGGGTAACAGAGTTCCCGCTGTTCGAGTATGATGAGGAGGCTGGAAGGCTTGTTGCTGTTCACCATCCTTTCACATCTCCGATGGACGAGGATTTCGACAAAATCGAAACGGACCCGGCTTCAATGCGCGCTAAGGCCTATGACATGGTTCTCAATGGCTTCGAGCTTGGCGGAGGAAGCATAAGGATATTCCAAGAGGAGCTTCAAAAGAAGATGTTCAAGCTTCTTGGATTCACAGAAGAGGACGCACATGACAAGTTCGGTTTCTTTATTGACGCATTCAAGTATGGAACCCCTCCTCACGGCGGAATAGCTTTCGGACTCGACAGGATAATAATGCTGCTTGCAGGCGAAGACAATATAAGGCAGGTCATAGCATTCCCTAAGACTCAGAATGCAACATGCCCTCTTACGGAAGCGCCTTCATATGCGGAAGATGCCCAGCTTGAAGAGCTTGGAATCAAGATAGACATAAAAGAATAGCTGCTTAGGGCCCGCAATATTTTATTGCGGGCCCTTCATTTGGAATGAAAGGCTTTGGCTCAAGTCTTAGGCGGCTGACTTGAAATTAAACATCCGATAGTGTACAATATTGTATAAATAGAGGCGTGAAAACGCTATACGGAGGTAGACATGATAGAAGTGGAAGAAAAAATGAAATGTGACAAGGACGCTGTCATAAAAAGGCTTAGAAGGATAGAGGGACAGGTCAAGGGCATACAAAGGATGGTCAATGACGGCAAATACTGTGTCGACATACTAATTCAGGTGGCGGCTGTAAGATCTGCCATAGACAAGGTTGGAGGCATAATACTCGAAAACCATGTCAAAACATGCGTCAAGAACACAATTGAAAATTCCTCCGACACTGCTGAAAAAGATAAGGTTATTGATGAACTCATGTATACCATGCTTAAATTCATGAAGTAGGTGATAAAATTGAGCAATTGTATAAACGGCATAGTTGTCGAAAAATCGGCCGACAAGGCCATAGTAAGCATAGTGAGGCATTCTGCGTGTGCAGGATGCGGGGCTTGGAATGGCCAGTGAGAGCTCCAAGGTAAAAATAGAAGCCATAAACACAGCGGATGCGAATGTAGGCGAACTAGTCAGCATAGACATGAAAAACCCGGATGTACTCAAGGCGGCCTTCATAGCATACGGCTTACCGCTGCTTGTGCTCATAGCGGGAGTCCTTTCTGTGGGTGCCGGATTGAATGCAATAGGATACAGGGGCGACTCGGAAATTGTTGCCGGAGTGGTTTCGCTGCTGCTGACAGGAGCTGCATACCTGATTATAAGGAAAAACGAAGAAAAAATAGGACAAATTATAGGATACAGCCCTGCTATAACAGAAGTTTTAAAACATGGAGAAATTTAAATTTCATAGCAGGTTTAAAGCAAGCTCAAAATGGTATATAATATAGTAGAAAACACCTGGAATGTTCGAGAGGCTTTCTTTAAATTCAACCGACACTATTTTTACGGGAGCCAGAGTTCGCCAAGGTATGTCATGCCCTTTTTACAGGGGAAGGCAGAAAATGGCGGCACGGCACCCACCTGAGATTTCTCGGGTGTGAATTTATTAAAGCCGCGGCATTTCGGGTGAAGGATTCCTTTGGGGAGTCCTTTTTTATGTGAACAAAACTACTAGCAGCGGTGATGACATGGAAAAGATGAGACTCGATTTTGATGAAAAAGAGCACAAATATATTCAGGTGTACAAGAACATAAAAAAGCTGATACTCGAAAAGCAGCTTAAAAAGCATGAGAAACTTCCGCCCATACGCAAGTACGCACAGCAGATTGGAGTCAACAACAGCACAATCGTCAAGGCGTATGAGCTGCTCGAGAGCGAAGGTTATGTATACAAAATACTTGGCAGCGGAACATATGTGAGCGAGCTCAATAGATTCGATGAGAATACGGTCTTGGAACACAGAGAAAAGGTTATAGGGTTTCACCAGGGGAACCCATCGTCAGACATATTTCCTGTCGAGGATTTCAAAAAAGCCATAGACATGGCGCTCAAAAAAGAAGGTGCCAGCATATTCAACTACAGCGAGGGACTCGGGTACAACAATCTGAGAAAAAAGCTGTGCGACTACATGAAGGGGATTGGCATAGAGTCGCATCCGGACAGGATACAGATAATATCGGGAGCCCAGCAGGGCATAGACACAATATGTAAATCAATGGTGAACTACGGAGACATAGTCTTCGTCGAGGAGCCCACGTATAACGGAGCTTTAGAGGCTTTCAGAAACAAGGGTTCAAAGATAATAGGCATACCGATGCTGCACGACGGAATAGACATCGGAATACTAAAGCTCAAGCTTGAAAAAATAAGACCCAAGCTCATATATGTAATGCCCAATTTCCAGAATCCAACGGGCATATCATATTCAAGCAAAAAAAAGCTGCAGTTGCTCGAGCTTGCCAGGGAGTACGATTTCTATATAATCGAGGATGATTTCATAAGCGACTTTAAATTTGAGTCGGAAGACAACACTACATTGAGGTCGCACGACAAATATGATAAAGTAATCTATATAAAGAGTTTTTCCAAGATATTGATGCCGGGACTGAGAATAGGCTTCATGGAGGTGCCCCTGGAAATTCTAAACAGGGTAATATGGGCCAAGTACTCAAGTGATATATCCACATCAAGCCTTGTGCAAAGGGCGCTGTATTACTACATGAAATACTTCAAGTGGGATGCCAATCTCCAAACCATAGAAAATGCCTATACTGAAAGGTTCGCGGCTGCTAAAGAGGCAATAGACGGAATGCTCGGCGACAGGCTTGACTATGTAATGCCTAAGGGAGGCATCAACTTTTTTCTGGGGTTGCCAAAAGGCTATTCAGCCGCGGACTTCAGGGATTATATGCTCGAGCATGGAGTGCTTATTATGCCCGGAAGCTATTTCTATGACAATCCAATGGATGATCGATTTTTCAGGATAAACATTGCATCCACGGGAATAGAAGAGATAAAAGAAGGCATCGGTACGATAGCGGAAAGACTTGATGATTTTCTTGAAAAATACAAAAACCACATACATTTCAGAAATAACGAAATATTTTTTTAGTGTTCAAACAGGAGGATGTTATGGTAACTGAAGAAAAAATCGCCAGAATAAACTATTTGGCAAAAAAATCAAAGGAACAGGGCCTTACTGACGCGGAAAAGCAGGAGCAAGCAAAGCTTAGAGCCGAATATGTAAGTGCTGTCAAAGCCAACCTGAAAAGCCAGCTTGATTCAATAAAAATAGTCGAGCAATAAGCTGCAACAATATAAATAATAATGGGGGGATAATCGTGGCTGAAAGAAAGTACGTAATATTCAAGATTAAAGATGAGGAATATGGCGTGGACATCATGAAGGTCAAAGAAGTCAGCGAATTCAAAAAGAGCACAAGCATACCGAATTCGCCTTCATTTGTCGATGGTATAATCAATCTTAGAGGAGACATAACGCCCATAATTAGCCTTAAAAAGAAATTCAACATTCCTGTAGAAAAGGGCTATGACGACAGCAGCAGAATAATAGTAGTAAACATGAACGACAAGCTTGTGGGGTTTGCTGTTGACGAGGCTTCTCAGGTTATATCAATAGACGACTCAAATATAGACCCTCCGCCGGAGATAGTTGCCGGTCTTGACAGAAGGTATATAAACGGAATAGGCAAGCTTCAGGACAGGATAGTTATAATACTAGATTTAGAGCGTGTTCTCAACGAAAACGAGCAGACAGAAATAAGCGGAATCTATGCATAAAGATTGTCACATGACAATCTTTTTTTTCGATATGCTTCCGAAAAAGAAAGGTATTGCCAACCGAATTTTGGATTAAATGGGAAGTAGGTACCTTGTAAAATATTCATGCATAGTGATAATATATAGTATAGTTAAAAAATATTCATTTACAGGATGGAAAGCATGCCTAGTGACGAAATAAAAAGCTTTGACTTTGATATAAAAAATGTTATTGATGGTGTTGTCCAATCGATTCAAAATGGACAGGATGAAATATTTGAAATATCAGAGAATATAAGGCGTGATTGCGATGACTCAAAAGTGCAACTGGAAAAATTAAAAAAAGAAATAACCAGAGTAATTACAGAGGTAGAGCTTCTTGCAATTGAGGAAAAAAAGAGCCGGAGAAAGCTCCTCGAGGTCAGCAGGAGATTCGAAGAAAATTCCGAGGAACAAATCAAGCGTGCATACGAAGAGGCTAATGATTGCCAAATAAGGCTTACGCTTAAATCGGAAGAAGAAAAGAACCTTATTAAACTCCGCAATGATCTTGAAATAAGGATAAAGAAAAATTCGGCGATGCTTGAAAAAGCCGAGAGCTATATGAACAAAATGGCAAGCGTTACGGATTTTCTTGTCGCTGATCTTTGCGGCGTGAAGGATACAATCGAATCGCTCGAAGACAAGAACAGCATAAACATAAGAATAATAAGGGCGCAGGAAGAAGAGCGCAGCAGGATTGCGAGTGACATACATGACGGTCCGGCGCAGAGCGTGGCTTCCCTTATAGTCAAATCAGAGATAATACTCAAGCTGCTTGACCGGGACAAAGATCTTGTCAAAAAAGAGATTGAGTCGCTGAAAGTCCAGCTTAGGGAAACACTCCGTGAAATAAGGAGAGTTATGTATGACCTGCGGCCGGCATCTCTTGACGAGCTCGGTTTGGTGCCTACGATAAGCAGGCTGATTTCAGACCTTGAAAACGAAAAGGGAGTTGAAATCGAGCTCATAGTGCTGGGTGAAAAGCACATTACCTCACCGACTGTCAGACTCACAGTATACAGGGTCATTCAGGAATCGCTCATAAACGCATGCAAATATTCAGGCAGCGCAAGGATAGTAGTAAGGCTTGACATTCAGGACAATTACATTTCCGGAATAATACAAGACTTTGGAATAGGATTTGATCCGCAGAAGCAGTCTGGCTTTGGAATAGGTTCAATGAAGGAACGAATGCAGCTTATTGGTGGCAGGATAGGAATAGAATCTGTTGCAGGAAAGGGCACCAGAGTAATTTTTTCTCTTTCGAATAAGGAGGTTGAATATGAAGGAAAACATTAATGTCATGATTGTAGATGATCATGCCCTTATGAGAGAGGGCATTGCAAGAATACTGGAACTAGAAGAGAACATAAGTGTAGAGGCTACAGCTTCTGACGGAGCCGAGGCGATTTCGAAATTCAAGAAAGGCTCATATGATGTAATACTGCTGGACATAAATATGCCCAACATGAACGGCATTGAGACACTCAGGAAGCTGCGCGACATGGACTCCTCAGTGAAAATTATAATGCTCACCGTGTATGATGCAAGGGAATATCTGATAGAAACGCTCAATTTGGGTGCCAACGGCTATATGCTAAAGGACGCTGATTCATCAAGTCTTGTTTCGGCAATAGTAAACGTTTACAACGGGGGTACATATATACATCCGAGTCTTGCAGGAGAGCTCCTGAAGGAAATCAACAAGAAAAAGGACAAGAACGGCCTGAAAAACGGCATTGAAAGTCTCACGAAAAGGGAATACGAGGTGCTGCTTCTTATAGCCGAGGGTTTAAGCAACAGGGACATATCCGATAAACTAATAATAAGTGAAAAGACTGTAAAGAATCATGTATCCAGCATACTCAGAAAACTGGATCTTACCGATCGAACACAAGCCGCTATATATGCATACAGGCACAATGTCAAGAAATTTTAAGGGACGTCCTCTGGACGTCCCTTTCACTATATATTTAGAAGGGTGCAAAGCTTTGATCGAACCAGTTTTGCTCCATAGCTATTTTATATTCCTCATAGAAGGCCTCTCTGTGCTGAATCTCCCAGCTTTCAAGATTGGCGAGCAGTTTCTTTGCTCTTGGATTTGAAACGCTTTCGGCAGCGCTGTGATAGAATTGTGCAAAGTCGTTTTCAATGAGATAAGCCATACGAAGTATTGTTATGTCGGATATGTCGTATTCAAGGTTTACACTCCGCGCCTCTATATCCGTATATAGCCTTTCCGCGCAAGGCTCACAAATATCCAAATCCAATTCTTCCCAATCCCCTGTTTCCAGCAGAGTTTTATGATACTGCTCAAGTAGTTTGTAATGCGTTTCTTCGACTCCGGCAAGATTCTCAAAGATTGCTTTGACTCTGGGATTCTTAACCGTGCCCATATTAGATTTGTAGAATTCCTGGCCTTTTTTCTCCATTTCCATGGCAAACTTAAGTATATCAAGCGTCTTATTCATTGAAATTCCTCCTTACAATAATTGTTTTTTTCGACTAAACACTCTTGTAATTTTGTTACCCACAATGAAAACTTTGAAACTTAATCGAAAATTCGGAAAATTATTTCCGTGGAATAAAAAAAGGCTATTGAAAAATCAATAGCCTTCAGGTACTGCAGAATTGTCTTGAGGCGGCTTGTTGTTGCCTTTGCCATTTCCGTTGCCGTTATTGTTAGTTGTGCTGTTATTATCGGTATTGCCATTGTCTAGCCATTCTTCAACCTGGTTCTCCCATTCGGCTTCATTTGGGGAGAGGCCGTTAGCATCAGTCGGCTGCTCCTCGACCGGCTCTACAGGGGCTACATAATGGCTCAAACTGCAGTAGCTCTTAGGTTCTGTGCCGCTGGCGAAAACCTCAGATTTGACATGGCCGCCACAATTTGAAGATGCAAGCTTGCCTGACACAGAACATATACTCACCTTGATAATCCCATCGGGCTGGTCAAACTGCTTTGCTGGGAGCCCGCTGTGGACCTGTGACATAATCTTGCTCCAGAGCATCGCAGACATCTTGCTGCCTGTTGAAAGTTCCCGCGGCAAGTCGGAGCCAATCCATGTGGCGCCTACATAATAAGGAGTATAACCTACAAACCATGCGTCATAGTTGTTGGAGGTTGTACCAGTCTTACCTGCTACGGGCATGTTTGCAATCTTGGCTCTTGAGCCTGTTCCATCCTCTACTACGGATTTCATCAGGTCCTGAAGTATGAAAGCCACCTGCGCAGATACTACCTTCCTGGTCTTAGGCTTGTTTTCAAGAAGCACGTCGCCATTGGCCGTCTCAGCTCTTGTAAAGAATATAGGTTCGTTATGAACTCCGCTGTTTGCAATTGCACCGTATGCTGCTGTAAGTTCAAGGTTTGTAACGCCTTTGCTCATTCCTCCCATTGAAAGAGAAAAGTTCTCGTCATTAATAGACGGGTTGTCCTTGCTTTTTACTATAGTAGATATCCCAAGCTTTTCGAGGTAGGATATCATTGTCTTTACCGATTGAGCCTTGCTTGTAGAAAGCATTTCGGCAAGCTTTACGGTTCCTACGTTGGAGGAGCGCGTGAGCAGTGCCCTCATTGTGGACGGGCCGCCGTATTTTCTGTCATAGTTTCTAGGCCAAAGATTCCCTTTGTCATCGTAGTGAGGAGAATCGTCTATTATTGTGGCAGCTGTCATGCCCTTGTCCAAAGCCGGAAGATAAGCTGCCAGAGGTTTTATTGCAGAGCCTGGCTGTCTTGGATTTATGGCCCTGTTGAATATTTTTGTTCCACCTATCATCCTGCCGCCCACGAGCGCCCTTACTTCGCCGTTTTTAGGGTCCATTATGACCATAGAGGCCTGGGGCTGGACTGTTCCAGAGCTGTCCTTGAAGGAGCCAGGGAAGTTGGCGGGATTCTCAAATTCCTTTTCAACTATCTTTTGCATGTTCATATCCATTGTTGAATATATCCTGAGGCCGCCCTTGTAGAGCGTGTCTCTTGCTTCATCTTCGGAAAAGCCCTTTTCAGTTATGAGTTCCTGGAGCACCTGCTTTTTCACTAGATCTCCAAAGTATGAGGATATGCCCGAAGCGCTCTTTGAACCTATTTTTATCTCTATTGGATAGCTCTTGGCCTCGTCATACTGTTCCTGGCTTATAAAGCCGAGCTCCAGCATCTTGCCAAGCACTGTAAGCTGCCTTTCTACCGAGCTCGGATTGAGAACGGCCTTTCTTACAACTATCTCACCTTTGTTTAGCTGGTCATACTGAAATTTGTCTATGAGTCCCTTGCTCAGCATCTGTGAGAAGAGAGCAGATTCTTCAGCAGGTATTGATTCGGCCTTTGTTGAATTCGGGTAGAAAATAAGTTGAATATTATCGAGGCTCTCGCCGGATGCAATTTTTTCTGTTGTAAAAGGGGAGTACCTTGAAGGATTTTTTGTGATCCCCGCTATAATTGCGCATTCTGCTACGTTCAGCTCGGACACGTCCTTGGAGAAGTAGGTCTGTGCCGCAGCCTGGGCTCCTGTGGCGCCTCTTCCAAGGTATATGGTGTTGAGGTACATCTCGAGTATCTGGTCTTTTGTCAGATAGCGCTCAAGCTCCAGAGCGTAGTACATATCTTTGATTTTTCGTGTGTATGTTTTTTCGTGAGTCAGGTATATGTTTTTTGCCAGCTGCTGAGTGATTGTACTTGCTCCCTGAGCCTTGCTCATAGTCTTGAGGTCGTAAATCACAGCGCCAATTATCCTTTTGGGATCTACTCCGTGGTGCTTGTAGAAACGCTCATCTTCAATGGCTATAAAAGCATTTTGAAGATCCTTTGGCATCGTTTCGATAGATACAACACTTCTAAAGCTGTCACTGTGAACCTTCTCAATAAGGTTCCCGTCCTTGTCATATATGAACGAGCTGTCATCCAGCATGTTCTGTATGTTTGAAGGATCGATTGGAGAAGTGTTCTTAAGTACTGCAAAAATGATTCCCCCGGCTGTTACACCCAGCAACAAAAACAATACAATGAACGTTGACAATATTGATTTTGCGCCAAATTTTCTTTTTTTCTTTAATTTTTTATTGGAATTATCGGTAGACATTTAATCCCTCCTTAACAGATATATTATATCATACAAACATTTTATGGTATCTAATAATTTGTGAAAAAGTGGGTACCGAAAAACAGAACAAACCGCGTGTTGAGATGTTAAAAACATGCAGCATATTGTATAATTGAATTAGAGAAAAAAGGAAGGGGTGGCTGGGATGGAAGAAAAAAAAGAAAAGAAGGAAAAGATACTGATTGTTGGCCTCAACATCACAGACATAAAGAAAAAGAGCCAGTTTGACATGGAGGCCTCCATGGACGAGCTCGAGGAGCTTGTGAAGGCGGCCGGAGGCGAAGTGGTCGCAAGGCTGACCCAAAACAAGCAGTCAAGGGATGCGGCCTACTACATTGGTACGGGCAAGGCCGAGGAGGTCAGGGATTACGTTGAAAAACTCGAGGCTGACATGGTCGTATTCAATGACGAGCTCTCCGGAATACAAATAAGGAACCTGGAAGATACTATTGGGGTTACAGTTCTTGACAGGACCGCGCTCATACTGGACATATTCGCGCAAAGGGCCCTTTCAAGGGAAGGCAAGCTCCAGGTAGAGCTAGCGCAGCTCAAATACAGAAGGTCAAGGCTCATAGGGTTGGGCAAGCAGCTCTCAAGAACCGGTGGCGGAATAGGCACAAGGGGTCCGGGAGAGAAAAAGCTAGAGACCGACAGAAGGCACATAGATGGCAGGATAAACGACATAAAAAGGGAACTCTCCGATGTCAGGAAAAACAGGGAGGTTCAAAGAGTACAGAGGCTGAAGGCGAACGTGCCGATAGTTGCGCTTGTGGGCTACACGAATGCGGGCAAGTCGACTCTGCTCAACAGTCTCATAAAAACTCACAGGGAATACAGCGTAGAAAAGGAAGTCTTCTCCAAGGACATGCTGTTCGCCACGCTCGATGTGACGCTCAGAAAGGCCGTGCTTCCAAGCGGCAAGGAGTTTCTTGTCACCGACACGGTGGGCTTTGTAAGCAACCTTCCCCACGACCTTGTGGAGGCGTTCAAGGCGACACTCGAGGAAGTCAAATATGCGGACCTGATACTTCATGTGGTTGACGCGTCGAACGAAAACTATGACATGCAGATGGACACGACGCTGGACATACTAAGGCAGCTGGATTCGCTTGACAAGGACACCATAACCGTATTCAACAAAATGGACAAGACAGGCTTTGAGGCCGGCTATCCAAAGCAGGAGGACTTGGTGTTCATATCCTGCAAGACAGGCTACAACATGGAGCTGCTAGTCGACATGATAGAAAAGAAGCTCTTAAAGAGTTTCACTAAGGCGAAGCTGCTTATTCCCTTTGAAAGAGGCGACATATTCAGCGCTATACAGAAAAAGAGCCAGGTAGAACAATTCGAATATGTAGAAAACGGAATAAGCGTGACGGCCCTGCTCTCGGACGAAGATTACAACAGATACAGGGAATTTGTGCTTGAACAATAATAACGGACCCTCGGATGAACACTTTCTTGTGCTCACTCCGAAGGGTCCGCTTTATTAGATGCCCCTTAGTTTGTTCAGGATTATCTTCTGCTCTGTCGAAGCCACGAGCTTTCTTGTGTACTCCACGGTGTCGGGATTTACGCTTATGCTGTCCATGCCCGCATTCACAAGGAACTCTGTGAATTCAGGATAGAGTGAAGGAGCCTGGCCGCATATTGATATAGTCTTGCCATGCCTGTGGGCTGCGTCTATAAGGATCTGTATTGCACGCTTGACATACATTGCGCGTTCATCGAAGTAGCCCATACGGCTTAGTATTCCAGAGTCCCTGTCGGCGCCCATAATGAGCTGAGTCAGGTCATTGCTGCCTATGCTGAAGCCGTCCACAAGCTGAGCAAACTCGTCTGCGGCAAACACTACAGACGGAACCTCGGCCATTATCCATATCTTGAAGGAAGAGTCCTGCACCAGTCCCTCGGATGCCATTATAGCCTTTGCCTTTTCAACCTCCCAGGTGGTTCTCACAAACGGCAGCATGGCATATATGTTAGTAAGACCGAATTCATCTCTGGCTTTTTTTAGGGCTCTGCATTCAAGTCGAAAGCCCTGCTCGTACTCCGGTGAGGTGTATCTTGCAACCCCCCGCCAGCCTATCATAGGATTGTTTTCAACAGGCTCGACCTCGTTGCCTCCCTTGAGCCCTCTGAACTCATTGGTTCTAAAATCGCTGAACCTTACTACTACAGGCCTTGGGAATGCCGCCTGTGCAACTGTGGATACGCCTTCGGCAAGCTTGTCTATGAAGAAGTCCTCCTGCCCGGTCTTCACCAGATACATGGGGTGAGCCCCTATCATGTTGCTGAATATGAATTCAATCCGCATGAGGCCAATCCCGTCAAAGGGCAGATTCTTGTACTTTTCCATCATTTCAGGTTCGCCCAGATTCATATATATCTTGGTGCCGGTAATTGGAGCCAGTCTCGAAAGCGCATCATTCATCGCGATAGCGGGAGCAGCTGCAGAAGCCCTTTCTGGAGCCTGCTGCTTGGTTTCAAGCTCAACCCGGCCTTCATAGACTATTCCGCGGGTGGCGTCAACCGTCACTTCCTGGCCCTCGATGAGTACCTCCGTGGCATTTTTGGCGCTCACTATGCATGGTATTCCAAGTTCTCGGGAGACAATGGCCGCGTGGCATGTACGCCCGCCCTCGTCAGTCACAACAGCTGCAGCCATCCTCATTGCGGGCACCATGTCAGGATTAGTCATCGAGGCTACAAGTATGTCGCCATGCCGTACCTTTGAGAGTTCGCTCATATCCTTGATTTTCACAACTTTTCCAAAGCTTATGCCAGGCGACGCGCCTAGGCCTTTTACAAGCACATTGAGCTTCTGGGAAGCCGGCTTTGAATCGGCAGGCTTGGAGCCTTTTTCGCCCAAGGCTGTAACGGGTCTTGCCTGGAGTATATAGAGCGATTTTGTGTCTATGTCAAAAGCCCATTCAATGTCCTGGGGAGCGCCGTAAATGCCCTCTATCTCGATGCCTGATTTTGCAAGCTCAAGCACCTCTTCATCAGTTAGGCATTCGGAGCTTATCTTGTCATATCCGAGAAACTCGGCAACGCTAACCTCGACAGTTCCCAGCCTTGACTTGTTCCGGATAACCATTGAAACCTTATCGGCTATGTGCTTTTCGCTCACCTTAAGGCTGGATTTGTTCACCGTGTAGTCGTCAGGTGTCACAGCGCCGGAGACGACTGACTCACCAAGGCCCCAGTTGGCATTTATCATGATTTCGTCAGTATTGTGAGTCACGGGATTTATAGTGAACATGACCCCTGCCTTTTCGCTGTTGACCATTTTTTGGACTATTGCGCTGAGCGAAACCTCGAAATGGTCGAAGCCCTTTTGCTCCCTGTAGTATACCGCCCTTGCAGTCCACAGCGACGCCCAGCATTTCTTCACATATTCAACGACGTTGCTGCTGCCGAACACATTGAGATATGTGTCCTGCTGCCCGGCAAAAGAAGCGTCGGGGAGGTCCTCTGCGGTTGCCGAGCTCCTTACGGCTATTTCAGGATCGCTAATGCCAATGCTGTCGCTGAATTCTTCATAGGCACGTTCTATTTCGCTGCTGATCACAGCGGGCACAACGCTGTCGATTATGAGGTCCCTTATCCTCGAGCTCTTAATCTGCAGATCGGTAGTGTCTTCGAACTGTATGCTGTCAATTATGGCGGCAATATCGTCGCTCAGGCTGGACATTAATATGAAATCCTTGTAGGCATTGGATGTTACGCAAAAGCCCGGCGGTACAGCTATTTTGTGCTGCACAAGCTCACCGAGGTTGGCGCCTTTGCCTCCCACCAGAGGTATATCATGCTTGTTTATTTCGTTGAACCATCTTATATATTTGTAATTTGACATGTCAAGCCTCCCTTCAAATATTCACAATTATATTATTACCCATTCAAACGGCTGCTTAGTATAAAATTGGCAAAAAAATAAAACAAATAAGTTAAAAATAAAAATAAACAAAAAAATATTGTTATACGGTTGACAATAAATTAAACTTCATATACACTTGTTTTTAAATCAAAATGAAATCGCGCTGAAGGGTAGCAGTAGACATGCATTCACTTCCAGAGAGCCGGCACAAGGTGAAAGCCGGCAGTGGAGAGTGTCGAATCCGACCCGGAGCTTCAAGGGGGTAAGAAACCCTTGACGGTTGATTTCCGTTAGCAGATCAAGAGGCCGGCTGCAGCCGGCAAAACAAGGTGGCACCACGTGGATAATCCCCCGTCCTTGACTTCGGTCAAGTACGGGGTTTTTTATTTATTAAAGATAAAATTATGCTTGAACAACCTAACTAAACGGAGGGAAAAGCCATGAATGAAAAATTACTTATGACACCGGGGCCTACAAACGTGCCCAAAAGAGTTCTCGACTCCATGAGCCAGAGCATGATGCACCACAGGACAAGCGAATTTTCATCCATGCTATCCCAGCTGAGCGAGAGGCTCAAATACGTATTCCAGACCAGCAGCGATGTGCTGACATTCCCTGCGGCTGGGACAGGCGGACTCGAGGCCGTGCTTGTAAACCTGTTTTCGCCCGGCGACAGAGTGCTGCTGGTATCCATAGGAGTATTCGGGGACAGGTTCGCCAAGATAGCGCAGGCTTTCGGGCTCGAAGTTGATAAACTTGAAGTGAAGTGGGGGATGGGGGCTGCTCCGCAGGCAATAAGTGACAGCTTGAAGGATTCGCACAAGGCCGTTATAGTGACCCACAATGAGACCTCGACAGCCGCCACTAATGACATACAAAAAATAGCAGAAATGCTAAGGGGCGAAGACAAGCTGCTAATAGTTGATGCGGTAAGCTCGCTTGGAGGAATAGAGCTGAGAATGGACGAATGGGGAATTGATGCGGTTGTAACGGCTTCGCAAAAGGCCCTGATGAGCCCTCCGGGACTCACATTCATATCACTGAGTGAGAGGGCCTGGGAACATATCGGGAAATCAAAGATGCCAAAATACTACTGGGACTTTGAAAAGGCAAGGGCTGACCTGAACAAGGCAAAGCCCCAGAATCCGTATACGCCAGCAGTATCGCTCGTGGCGGCGGCCGATGAGGCGCTGGCGATGATACAGGAGGAAGGATTGGAAAACGTATGGAAAAGACACGAGCTTGTGGCGAAAAGGGTCAGAAGCGGAGTAGAGAAGCTGGGACTCAAAATATACACACACGGAGACTATCTTTCAAATACGGTAACAGCGGTAGATATTGGCGAAAGGGCTGAATCAGTAAAGGCCATGCTGGAGAAGGAGCACGGGATTATAATATCCGGCGGACAGGGACATCTCAAGGGAAGGATAATAAGAATTGGTCACATGGGCTGCATTGACTGCGAAATGGCCGACAGGACACTGCGAGCTCTTGAGGATTGCATGAACAGGGCTTAGCATGTGAAAAAAAATTACCGGGATATGCACAATGAATCCAAAATGCTGGATACAAAATGGAGGGCTGGACATGGAAAGGAAAAGAGTGCTGATTACGGAGACTATAAACAAGGAGGGAATAGACCTTCTCGAGGAACACTTCGATGTTGACATAAAAAGGGACATTACAAAGGAGGAGCTTGCAGAGGTAATAGAAGGCTATGATGCCCTAATAGTAAGGAGCAATCCGTACATTGACGAGGAGGTGCTCCAGAACGCAGGCAGGCTGCAGATAATAGGAAGGGCAGGCAACGGCATTGACAACATAAAACTCGAGCCCGCCACTAAAAAAGGCGTCATAGTAGCCAACACACCCGACAGCAACAGCATGTCTGCGTGTGAGCTGGCCATAGGGCTGATACTGGCCCAGGCGCGCAATATAGCCCAGGCGGACGTCCACCTCAAAAATGGAGGCTGGAGCAGGGACAATTTCATGGGCTCAGAACTATACGGCAAGACGCTGGGCATAATAGGACTTGGCAGGATAGGCTCTCTTGTCGCCAGGCGAATGGCAGCTTTTGACATGAAAATAGTGGCATACGACCCCTATATAAGCGACGAGAGATTTGAAAGATTCGGAGCTGCCAAGAGGGACAGCTTGAGAGAGTTGCTTGAAGAGGCTGACTTTATAACCATCCATACTCCCAGGACTACTGAAACCATAGGACTAATAGGTGATGACGAAATAGCAATGATGAAGCGGGGAGTCAGAATAGTGAATGCGGCTAGGGGCGGCATAATAGACGAGAGGGCTCTATACAGGGGCTTGACTAGTGGGAAAATCGCAAGCGCAGGGCTTGACGTGCACGAAAAAGAGCCATGCAAGGACAATCCGCTATTCACCTTGCCTAACGTGATTGTGACGCCTCACATTGGAGCCACTACACACGAAGCCCAAAAAAACGTAGGTGTCTGCATAGCGCAGCAGGTAATAAAGGCTCTAAACGGCGAGATAGTGCCAAACGCAGTCAACCTTCCGACGCTCCACAGGGATGAGCTCGAGTCAATAAGGCCCTACATCAACCTGATGGAGGACCTTGGAAAGCTATACTACCAGTTCTACAGCGAACCTATCGATTTTGTGGACATTAAATATTGGGGAAGCATAGCAAACCAGGATACGGAAATGATAGACATAGCTTTCCTCAAAGGACTTCTCGAGCCGGTAGTGATGGAGGGAGTCAACTATATAAACGCAAGGCTCATGGCCGAGGAGCGGGGAATTAAGTTCAGAAAAAGAAAGGACACTATGCACCACAACAACTATACAGAGCTCATAACCGTAAGCATTAAGCACAGAAGCGGAGAATTCACACTCGCGGGCAATGTATCAAGCAAAAAGACTGGAAAGCTTGTTGAAATAGAGGGCTATGAAGTGGATGTATGCCCGAGCCAGCACATGATATTCATACAAAACGTTGACGTGCCTGGAGTTGTAGGGAATGTGGGCAGGGTGCTCGGAGAAGAAAATATCAATATAGCCACAATGCAGGTTGGAAGAAATGAACGCGGCGAAAAGGCACTTATGGTGCTGAACGTTGACGACGAGGCGTCTGAAGACACACTCGCAAAGCTGGTCCAAAAGGCGAACGTGCTCTGGGCCAAAGCCATAAGACTTTAGGGAGGCTCCAATGAAATATACAGTAGGATACGCAGCATCGCTTGGTGAAAAAGACGTAATATCAGCAATGGAATATGCAAGACTTGCAGGATTTGAAGCCGTGGAGCTGAGCATGAATATGCCTTGCTTTTTCCCGGAAAGGTACAGCCAGGAGGATAAAAGAGCGATACTCGGCTTTAAAAGAGAAAGCGGCATTGAAATAACTATTCACGCGCCGGAGGATATATCCCTTGTTAGCATGCATGAAAGCGTAAGAAAGGCCGGAATAGGAAGACTTAAGGAGATTATAGGCTTTTCGGGCGAAATAGGAGCCTCCAGGATGACTTTGCACACCGGAGCAACGCCTTATTTTACGCTTGTTGAAGGAGTTGGGTATGTACAGGATGAACATATACGCGAGACGGTGCGCAATCTGAGGGAAGGCATAACGACGCTGGCCTGCGTGGCCTCAGAGCTTGCGCCAAGGCTCAGTATATGCATAGAAAACTCGGGGTATTTTCCATGGTACATCCAGGAGGCGCTCGCGGATATAATGGATTCTCAGGATATATTCCTGACATGGGACATAGGCCATTCATACGAGAACAAATACGGCGAGCAGTATTTCTTCGAGCAGAATCTTGACAGGGTAAAGACCTGCCATTTGCACGACTTCAACGAGCATGGCGACCATAAGATTATAGGAAGTGGCAATGTGGATTTCAAGGGACACATGAAAAAGCTGGGAGCGCAGGACATTGTATATATAGTGGAGGTCAGACCCAGAGACAACGCCAAAAGGTCATTGAGCATCCTAAGGGATATGGTGTAGATATTCCCGTTGAGCATCTATCCAGAAACGCCTGCAGGGCATATAATATACTTAACACGATAAAAAATTGCAGACTGGAGATGAGCTCATGGTTATTGAAATACTAAGCGTAGGTACCGAACTGTTGCTCGGAGACATTCTAAATACGAACGCCCAATACATTTCAAAGAAGGCGGCACAGCTGGGCATGGCAAGCTACTACCAGACGGTAGTCGGCGACAACATGGACAGGATAAACAGGGCGCTCGAAGCGGCGTTTGAAAGAGCTGACATAGTGATAGCCACAGGCGGGCTTGGCCCCACTGATGATGACCTGACAAAGGAATCAGCCGCCGAGTTTTTCAAGCTGGACATGGAGCTTGACGAGTACTCCTGGAACAAGATAAAGAAGTTTTTCGAGGCAAGAGGTGTTGCGCTGAGCCACGGCAACAAGAAGCAGGCGTACTTCCCTGTAGGCTCGACAATAATACCAAACGACAACGGCACGGCTCCGGGGTGCATCATAGAAAAGGACGGCAAGAGGATGATAATACTTCCCGGGCCTCCAAAGGAAATGGAGCCAATGTTCGACAAGAGCGTTGAGCCGTATCTTAAGCAGTTCAGTGACCATACAATAGTATCCGAGACTCTCAGGCTCTGCGGAATAGGCGAGAGCAGCGCCGCCGAGAAGATAAGGGACCTCTTATCCGGAGCAAATCCGACAGTGGCCCCTTACGCCAAGGAGGGCGAAGTCATATTCAGGCTCACAGCCAAGACCAGGACACACGAAGAGGCGCAGGAAATGCTCGAGCCGCTAAAGCGTGAGATTTACAGCAGGCTTGGGGAGTATATATACGGGGAAGGCGAAACAAGCCTCGAGCTTGAAGTGGGCAGCGAACTTATAGAAAGGGATCTGAGCATAGCGGTGGCAGAATCCTGCACGGGAGGCATTCTAAGCGCCAGGCTCATCAATTGTCCCGGAATATCGCAGGTGTTCATGGAGGGCTGCGTAGCCTATTCAAATGCCGCCAAGATGAACTCTCTAGGGGTCAAGGCCTCGACTCTTGAGGAATACGGGGCTGTCAGCGAAGAGACTGCCATTGAAATGGCGCGAGGAGCGGCAGCAAAGAACGGCAGCAGAGTAGGAATATCCACAACAGGAATTGCGGGGCCGGACGGCGGTAGCGAGGACAAGCCTGTAGGACTCGTATATATAGGCCTATATATGGACGGAGTCGAAAAAGTCAAAAAGCTGACTCTCACAGGAAGCAGGGAGAGGATAAGGAACCAGGCGGCTCTCTTGTCGCTTGATTTCCTTAGAAGAGAGTTAAAGGGCATATAGCATCGAGCGGAGCATAGCATAATATATAGGAAATAAAAAGGCTGGAGGATTGATTCTCCAGCCTTGCCTTTTATGTATTTGAGCATATTCACGTACTATCCTATTATTTCGTATACCGGGCCTGTTCTTGTGAGCGTGCTGTTTATCAGATTGAAGGCTTCCACCTTGAACTCCATAGGCTCTATGCGTATGCCGTTGATCTTTTCCCTGCTGATTCTATCCAGCCTAATCTTTCTGGCTATGGTCACGTGAGCCTTGAACCTTCGAGGGTCTTTTTCAAATCCCGCGGCACGCAGGTCTTCGTTGAGTTCATCAACCAGCCCCTCGAGCTGTACTACATCCCCGACCAAATCGACATACAGCACCGAGCTTCCCCTCTTTTCAAACCACGACAGCCTGTCGAGGCTGAAGCGAAGATCCAGCTTTGAATAGCGACTGAGTATTCCTTTGGTATCTTCGGCCGTTGCTTCGTCCGTCTCGCCAAGGAATTTGAAGGTAAGATGGAGATTCTCCTGCTTTGTGAAGCTGCCTTTTATGTTCATGCCGAAAAGCTCGTTTTCTATGGAATGCACATATTCCGCTATGCGCTTTGGCAGAAAATATCCTATAAAAAGTCTCATGTCTGTAATCACTCCTTAAGCTGGTCTAGGAAATCCTTGAGTATTTTAGCAGTTATGCCCCATATTATATAACCTTCGTATCTGTAGAAATAGAGAACGTACCTGGCTTTTTTGAACTTGTAGTCCCTGCCCTGCGGAATCATGTGGTATGGAAAGTCATCAGGCACGCTAACGTCGAGATTGGCATTATACATCTGAGGCTCCGCACTGAGCAGATAGTCCAAAGGCACAAGAAAGACATGGTCAACCTCATCCCTGTTAATATTTATTTTTTCGTAGTTAATAGCGCCTACAAAGGGATGTATTATCATGTCAAAAGGCGTTATGAAAACGTCCATGGGCGAGAAGAGTTCAACATCCTCACGATGCAGCCCAAGCTCTTCGCAGGTCTCCCTTATGGCCGTATCCTCAAAGCTTTCGTCCGCATCCTCATACCCACCGCCCGGGAAAGATATTTCGCAGGGCTGGACTGAGAGATTTTTTGACCTGACTTCAAAAAGCACGTGCGTCTTTCCGTCTTTTTCAACAAGAGGAACGAGCACCGAGCATTTGAACATATCCCTGTGGCCTTGTATATACGGGCTAAAACCGCTGAAAGCCTTCCTAATTTTTTTAACCACGCAAAAAACCTCCGAGAAAAGTCTGAAAATTTGATATAATATATATAACATTATACTACAAAACCTACAAATTAAAAGCCAAGGGTGATTACGATGGAAAAACTAAGGGGCGCCATCTCATTTCTAAAGCGCATTGACGTGCTCTACAGGCTAATGCAGGACAGACGGGTTTCGAGATTCAAAAAAGCCAAGATAATTGGACTTTTAAGCTTTGCCTTTGTTTATTTTGTATCTCCGCTAGACCTGCTTCCCGAGGTGGTGCTCGGACTTGGAATAGTCGACGATGCCGTGATACTGACCTTCATAGCTTCTGTGCTCAATGGAGAGCTTGACAAGTATCTGCAGGGCTACGGCGACTACAAGGTGAAAAAATCAGACGGCGTAATAGAGGTCGAAAGCTACAGTATCAGTGACGAGGATGACAAGGGCGGACAATAATCCAAATAAACATTGAGTTCACACTCAAATCCATGTGTGATATAATCCCTATGTAAATATTATATCGAGGTGGTTTTTATATGCACACTATAAACGAAACACTAATTACAACGCAGCAGCTTGATGAAAAGGTTGCAGAGCTGGCAGGGATGATAGAGAGAGACTTTGAGGGCGAGCACATTCTGCTTATCGGAGTTCTCAAGGGCGCCTGCATTTTCGTATCTGATCTTATGAGGAAGATAAACCTGGATGTGTCGCTTGACTTCATGTCTGTTTCCAGCTACGGAAATTCCACAAAAAGCTCGGGAGTAGTCAAGATTCTCAAGGACCTTGACATGGAAATAGAAAACAAAAATGTAATAATAGTAGAGGACATAATAGACACAGGTCTTACTCTCAAGTATCTGACTGAGAACCTCATGTCTAGAAAGCCAAAAACACTCAAGATATGCACTCTTCTTGACAAGCCGGAGAGAAGAAAATGTCATCTTGATGTGGACTATATCGGCTTTACGATACCAGACAAATTCATAGTTGGCTATGGAATAGATTATGCTGAGCTCTACAGGAACCTGCCTTACATAGGCGTGGTTAACAAGGACTAGGAAAATCGTAGCAATAATTTGCCGCTGTATTCATACAGCGGTTTTTTGCATTATACCATTATATCAGGATGAAGGGAGGCGGCTTAGTTGAAATCATTTGCTGGGATGCTCATGGCGGCAATTTTCTTCCTGTCCGTGCTCATAACATCATTTTCCGCGCTGGCCGTGAGCACTCCGTTTTATTCATATGAATACGAAAAGAACGGTACCTACTCTGAATTCGGCAGGAAAGAGGTGGATGGAGTTACAGGGGCAGTAATCGAATACCTGGGCGGCAAAAGCGAGAACCTTTATTATGAAGCGGGAGGCTCCAATATATTCACGCAAAGGGAAACAGCGCACATGGCAGACGTCAGGGGCCTGTTCCAATTCTTTGGCGGCATGAGAAACTGGATGGTGGCTGCATTTGCTCTGATTGCAATCGCAATAAGGCGCGAACTCAGAGCTGTTTCAAGACGCTTTGCCGTCTGGCTAGTATTTATCATGACGGCATTTACAGCTTTTGCGGCGGCCGCTGCAACGAATTATGAATATTTTTTCACGATATTTCATGAGGTGTTTTTCACAAACGACTACTGGCTGCTTGACCCGGCAGACAGCATAATAATAAATATAATGCCGATAAGCTTTTTCTCTGATGCGGCGCTTGTGATATTCCTTTCCACGCTTTCAGCCTGTGCCTTGGCCGCACTTGCAGCACACAGGCTTGGAAAAACGCAGTTTGCACAAACGAATTCTCACATTAAGGATTTGCTAACTTAATTAACCAGATGCATCAACATAATGATATAATATAATTGAATGTTCGTTAAATTTTGAGTTCCTTCTGGAGGGGATTCTAGTGAGATACTGCATGAGCTTTAACAAGCTGAACGTCATAGAAATTTTCAAAGCAATTTCCGCCGCAAAAAACTTTAACGAGATAAAAGACATAGTAATAGAGGCGCTTGTAACAGCCACAAGCTATGAAGCCGTGATAGTTGTTTTTTTTGGTGAAGCTGAGGATGGCTTTATGCAGCTTATATCAATGAACGCTGAGACCGGAGACAAGTTTGAATCCAGGCTCAGCATAGACCAGATTCCCGCGCTGGAGAGAGAAGCTCTGACGAAACCGCGCTCGAGGAGCATGCGGATTAAAAAAGGCGATTTTTTCAACGATGAGATAAGCAGGCTTACAGGCATGGGCGAGGCGGCGCATATAGATGTGTTTCCTATTAGGCTATATAACAAGGCCGAAGGCTTTGTTGCGTGCTTCAAGGGCGATGAGCGGGGAAGCGCAGATGATTTTGATTTTGTACTTTCGACTACAAGCCTTATGGAGCTTTTTCTTGAAAACGGAAGAAGAAACCTGAGGGTGGAAAACATAATAAAGAGGCTCAAGGAAGCCGTGAACAGCATGAGCAGGAGCCTGAGGCAGCTTTACGAGTATGAGGGTATAGACGATTTTCTGAGCCTTGCAGTCAGGTTGCTTTGCGACATAACCAGAAGCAAGAGTAGTATGATAATAATCGACGACAGCATAGCTGAAATACAGGCAATGAGCAGATACGGCGACGAGCTCGAGCTTTTGAAGGTGCTCGAGAGCATAGCCGGCAGCGGCAGCTATGGCGATATCGACGAGGTCAGGCTTTTCAATGAGCCCGATGAGTCCTGGAAGCAAATAGATCCGGACATAAAAGCGCTAGCCGTATATAAGCTCAAAAAAGGCGACAGGATAGTGGGCCATATAGTGGCAGCCAATGCTGAGGAATACCTTGATGAGGAGAAGAGCATACTGGGAATATTCGCATCCCAGATACTTATAGGCATAGAAATAAGCCTCACATCCAAAGAGGTCATAAAGCATAAGATTCTTGAAAAAGAGCTCGAGATAGTATCGGAGCAGCAAAAGCTGATAATGAACAACAACAGTCTGAACATGTCAGGCAGGGGCGAAATATCCTTCCTGCACAGGACTTCGCAGCAGGTCGGCGGCGACTTTTGCAAGATTTTCGAGATGGAAGACGACAGGGTGGGCATATTCCTTGCAGACGTGATGGGGCACGGACTCCTGTCCAACTATTTCAGCGCCATGATAAAGGGCGCCCTGAGAATATTGATGCAGCAGGAAAACAGTACCGGAGCAATACTCTCGAAAATTAATAGCATGCTGTATGAAGACTTTGACAAGACTAATGTTTTTGCCACTGCGAGGGCGGCTATATTCGATGTAAGAAGAAACCGCATAGTCTCCTCGAATGCAGGCCACCTTCATCCAATAGGCATAAGACTGGAAGAGGGGACAGCATACGCAGAGGAGATGAACATAGAAAAGGGAATACCAATCGGCGTCCTCAGCGACGCTGATTACGAGGAGTGCGAATACGAGCTTGGCGGGTATGAGCTTGTGGCGTACTATACTGATGGAATAATAGAAGCCCAGAACAGCAAGGGAGAATACTACGGGATAGACAGACTCAAGGAATTTTTGAAAAGCAGCTACAGGTTTGGAGCCGAACAGATTTTCAGGAATTTCGAAGAGGAAATATATGATTTTGCAGGCAAATCCAGTCTGGATGACGATTTTATACTCCTGCTGTACAAGAAGTCAGATGAAAGGGGAGAAGTATAATGAAAGTGCTTATTGTAAACGGAAGTCCGAGGCTGCAAAAGAACAGCTACAACATAGCCAGGTATATAGCCGGCATAATGGAAAAAAACGGCGTCGACCATGAAATAATTGACGTAGCCAGGCTTGATATGACGCCCTGCATAGGCTGTGGAGTATGCAGCAGGACGGGAGTGTGCTTCAAAAATGACGAGAGCACGTCGACTGTCAAAAAATTCGATCCTTCTGATGCTACCATAATTGTCTCGCCCATATATTTCAATTCGGTATCTGGGCAGCTCAAAATGTTCATAGACCGCTTCCAGTCGCTCTACGCCAGCAAGTATGATCTGAAGCAGCCGGCCATTGACAGGAGCAAGAAAAGATTCGGCGCTTTCATAGCTGTGGCTGGGGCCAAGGGGTATGAAGACCAGTTCACTTCGGCCGAGCTCATAATGGACCTTTTCTTCAAGGTAATAAATACAAAACTCATTGAAATGCTCAGGATCCCGGATTCGGACAGAGTGAACGCTTGGGAGGACAAGGCTACGCTTGATGAGATAGAAAGGATATCGCTTAGGGTAATCGAAGAGGCCAGAAAGGTAAAACTGGAAGGCTAGGATTGAGAGGGGTGTTGACATGAAGAAGCAACCATGCAAGCAGACGCCTCGCGTAGCCTATTTCTGCATGGAGTACGCCTTGCAAAGCTCCATGAAGACATTCGCAGGAGGGCTCGGGATACTTGCGGGCGACTATATGAAGGCGGCAAAGGATTCATCCTGCAGCGTAATAGGAATAGGGATATTGTGGAAACAGGGCTATGGAGGCCAGGCCGTAGACAAGACCGGAAGGGTGCATGACAAATACTGCAACTACGAATACGACTTTCTCCAGGATACGGGAGTCAAGGTGAGCGTAAAGGTCAAGGACAAAGACGTGGCATGCAAGGTCTGGAAGCTTGACTGCTTCGGCAACAGTCCTGTATACTTGCTCGATACCGACATACCCGAGAATGAAAACGGAGCTGTCAAGCTAAGGTGGATAACCTCAAGGCTGTACGGAGGAGTTGAGGAGGAACGTCTGGCACAGGAGATAGTGCTGGGTATAGGCGGTGTAAAGGCGCTTCGAAAACTGGGCATAGAAATAGACGTATACCACTTCAACGAGGGCCATGCGGCATTTGCAGGCTTTGAGCTCATAAGGGAGAAACTGACAGGCGGCATGAGCTTTGAAGCGGCATTGGAGCGAACAAGAGAGCAGATTGTGTTCACAACCCATACCCCGGTCAAGGAAGGCAACGAAAAGCACCCAATAAACTCAATCATGTACATGGGGGCCAATATTGGTCTGAGCGAGCAGCAGCTTGAGCTTATAGGGGGCAGCCCGTTCAACATGACAGTTGCGGGCCTGAGGCTGTGCAAGACGGCGAACGCCGTTTCCAGGCTGCATGCTATCACCGCGAACAGCATGTGGAAGGATATCCAGGACAGGCCTTATATTATCCCCATCACAAACGGAATACACAAGCCCACATGGGTGGACATGAGGCTGCACAAGCACATTGATGACGGTGAGACGCTTTGGAGGCTGCACCAGGATAACAAGAAAAGACTCCTGGGTTTTGTTCACAAGAGAACCGGCCAGAAGCTGCTTGAGGAAAACATAACTATCGGCTTTGCAAGAAGGGCGGTAGACTACAAAAGACCTGACCTTTTCCTCAGGAGAATAGAGGATTTCGAAGCAATGGTCAAAAAATGGAACGTTCAGATAATATTTTCGGGAAAGGCCCATCCGCTAGACGACGGCGGCAAGAGGATGCTGGAAAATCTGATAGCCTTCACAAAAAAATACCCTCATAATGTCGCATTCATAAAAAACTACGACATGGAGATAGCCCAGAGGCTCGTGCAGGGCTGCGACATATGGCTCAACACCCCAAGACGCCCCAACGAGGCCAGCGGAACCTCTGGAATGAAGGCCGCGATGAACGGAGTGCTCAACCTCAGCGTGCTCGACGGCTGGTGGCCTGAGTGCTGCATAGACGGAATCAACGGCTGGCAGTTCGGAGACGGCTTCGAATCCAAAGACCCGGCCGTGGCCGACGAATGGGACAGGAAAAAGCTCATGGAGGTCTTCGACAAGCACGTGGCCCCTACTTACTACGAGGACAGGCAAAGATGGGTAGAGATGATGAGGAGCAGCATAAGCACTACCTGGGACGCTTTCGATATAAAAAGGATGATAAACGAATATTACGAGAAGATGTACTCTCCGGCCGAATAATACAGATGAAAAATTATCAAAAAAATAACGAACTGATATTGTATAGTCATTTCAATTGCCTTATAATAAAAGGAGTGAATATTTGAAAAATTTTTAACATCTGAAGAGGGGGATTTTTCGTGAATTTTCTAGAAAAAATCAAGGAAACTGCAAGAAGCCAGAAGAAAACAATAGTACTTCCAGAAGCTCTTGAGATAAGAACTCTTGAGGCAACTGCCACAATACTCAAGGAAGAGATAGCAAATGTCATACTTGTGGGCAACAAGGATGAGATAATGAAGCTTGCAAACGGCTTTGAAATCGACAAGGCTACTTTCATAGACCCTGCCAATTCTGAGTATACTGAAGATTTCGTGCAGACTTTCTATGAGATGAGAAAAGCCAAGGGAATGACTGAGGAGAAGGCTGCAGCTGCAATGCTTGATCCTGTATTCTTCGGCTGCATGCTTGTAAAGAAAGGTCTTGCAGACGGAATGGTTGCAGGAGCTATACACTCGACTGCAGACATACTAAGACCAGCGCTTCAGATAATAAAGACGGCTCCTGGAACAAAGATAGTATCTACATTCTTTGTTATGCAGGTTCCTAACTGCGAATTCGGCGACAACGGAACTTTCGTATTTGCAGACTGCGCACTTAACATAGACCCGACAGCGGAAGAAATGGCCCACATAGCCATAAGCTCTGCAAATTCATACAAGGCACTAGTGGGAGGAGACCCTACTGTTGCAATGCTTTCATTCTCGACAATGGGAAGCGCATCTCACGAGAAGGTGGACAAGGTTGTAGAGGCTACTAAGATAGCAAGAGAGCTGGCTCCAGACCTTAAGCTTGACGGAGAGCTTCAGCTTGATGCTGCAATAGTTGAGAAGGTTGGAAAGCAAAAATCTCCAAACAGCGAAGTTGCAGGAAAAGCCAACGTGCTTATATTCCCTGACATAAATGCTGGAAACATAGGCTACAAGCTTGTGCAAAGACTTGCAAAGGCTGAGGCATACGGACCTGCTACTCAGGGACTTGCCAAGCCTGTCAATGACCTTTCAAGAGGCTGCTCAGCCGCTGACATAGTTGGAACAGTAGCTATAACAGCTGTTCAAGCTCAAATGCAGGGTTAGTAAATCAGTCCCGGGAGTACGGCATGCGTTTACAGCATTCCATATACCCGGGGCTTTTTGTGTACAAAAATAATGCGAAATATGCTGTTGACAAAAGTGCCTGTATAAACTAAAATTAACTACAATGCAAATACAAGAACATATTCCATAAGTCTGTTATTTAGCTTTAAATTGGTCCAGAGAGGCCAGAAAGGGAGATGACAAGTTATGAAGTGCATAACTGCGCGTTTTTTTGATGTGAAAAAATCAATAGATGGCAAAATCGGTATGGCGTGCATGCCTTTTTTTGTGATTAATAATGATATAAAAAGGACAGAAAAGAGAAGCTACAATTCTCTTGGCTGTCCTTTTTCTGCGTAGAGAGGGAGGCCATAATATATGAAAGCAAAACTTATACTGGAAAACGGCGTTGTATTTGAGGGCAGCGCATTCGGACACATACACGAGAGTGTGGGCGAGGTCGTGTTCAACACGGGTATGACAGGATACGAGGAGGTGCTGACAGACCCTTCATATTACGGCCAGATAGTAACTATGACATACCCGCTTGTGGGCAACTACGGCATAAACCTCGAGGACATGGAGTCGTCTTCGGCAAAGGTAAAAGCGTTCATAGTCAGGGAAAAGTGCGACAACCCCAACAACTTCAGATACGAAATGAAGCTCGACGGCTACCTGAGGCAAAATGGAATAATGGGCCTTGAGGGCATAGACACAAGGGCGCTTACAAAGATACTGCGAAACCACGGTACAATGAAGGGCATAATAACGCTCAAGGACCTCACTCAGAGCGAGGTAAAGGAAAGACTTGATGCCTTCTGCAACAGGGAGGCAGTAAGGACGGTTTCGGTCAAGGAGCCTTACGTGATAGAAGGCGTCAATAAACACATCGCCGTGCTTGACTGCGGCATAAAGGCCAACATACTAAGGTCCTTCCAGAAAAGGGGCTGTAAGCTGACTGTTTTCCCTGCGTTTTCAAGTGCGCAGGAGATACTCTCCGTAAATCCTGACGCACTCTTCCTTTCAAACGGACCCGGAGATCCTGCGGACCTTCCGGAGATTGTGGATATGATAAAGACTGTGGCAGAAAGCAAGCCTGTAATAGGCATATGCCTTGGCCACCAGCTGCTGGCATGGGCCTTCGGCGGCAGCACAGCAAAGCTAAAGTTCGGACACAGAGGCTGCAACCACCCTGTAAAGGATCTAGAGACGGGAAGGGTGTATATCACATCACAAAACCACGGCTACTACGTGGACACTCTTCCTCAGGACATGGAGGTCACGCACATAAGCATGAACGACGGTACTGTGGAGGGCATGAAGCACAAGACTCTTCCGGTGTTCAGCGTGCAGTACCACCCGGAGGCATGCCCTGGACCAAGGGACATGCAGGATGTTATATTCAACAGATTCGTAGAAATGATTTAAGGGGGGGAAGACGATGCCAAAGGACAACAGCATAAAGAAGGTTTTAGTAATAGGGTCGGGACCAATAGTAATAGGCCAGGCGGCAGAATTCGACTATTCGGGCACTCAGGCCTGCCAGGCGCTCAAAGAGGAAGGCATAGAGGTTGTGCTTGTCAACAGCAACCCGGCCACAATAATGACAGACAGAGAAATCGCCGACAAGGTGTATATAGAGCCAATAAATATAGAATTCATAGAGAAGGTAATAGCCAAGGAAAAACCAGACAGCCTGCTTGCAGGAATGGGCGGACAGACAGGCCTCAACATGGCGGTGGAGCTCCACGATGCGGGCATACTCGAAAAGTACGGAGTTCGTGTCATAGGAACCTCAGTTGAAGCCATAAAGGAAGGCGAAGACAGGGAAGGCTTCAAGAAGCTCATGGAGAGGATCAGCCAGCCTGTAATAGAAAGTGAGATAGTCACAAGCATAGAGGAAGGCCACGCCTTCGCATCCAAGATAGGCTATCCGGTCGTAGTAAGGCCGGCGTACACCCTTGGAGGCACAGGCGGCGGAATAGCTGAGGACGAGCAGGAGCTTGCCGAAATACTCGCCCAGGGGCTTTCGCTAAGCCGCGTAGGCCAGGTCTTGCTTGAAAAATGCATTAAAGGCTGGAAAGAGATAGAGTATGAGGTAATGAGAGACGCCATGGGCAACTGCATAACAGTGTGCAACATGGAAAACATAGACCCTGTGGGAGTCCACACGGGAGACAGCATTGTAGTGGCGCCGACGCAGACGCTCTCCGACAAGGAGCACCAGATGCTAAGAAGCGCAGCCATAGACATAATTAACGCCATAAAGGTGGAAGGCGGCTGCAACGTGCAGTTCGCGCTTCATCCGGAGAGCTTCGAGTACGCCGTAATAGAGATAAACCCTAGGGTTTCGCGCTCCTCGGCGCTTGCATCAAAGGCTACAGGCTACCCAATAGCCAAGGTTGCGGCCAAGATAGCCCTTGGCTACGGCCTGGACGAGATCAAAAATGCAGTCACTCAAAAGACATACGCTTGCTTTGAGCCTTCGCTCGACTACGTGGTAGTAAAGATACCAAAGTGGCCTTTTGACAAATTCAAGGGAGCCAAGAAGCTTCTGGGCACTAAGATGATGGCAACTGGAGAAGTCATGGCGATAGGCAACAATTTCGAGTCGGCCTTCCTGAAAGGCGTAAGATCCCTGGAGATAGGACAGTTTGGGCTCGAGCTTGAGGCCTCAAAGGGCAGAACCCTCAAGGAGCTAAAGGAAAGAGTGGTAGTTCCGGATGACGAGAGGATATTCGACATAGCCGAGATGATAAGAAGAGACTACAGGCTCGAGAAGGTGTGCGAGATAACGGGCATGGACGAGTTCTTCATAAACAAGATTAAATGGATAGTCGAGCAGGAAGAGAAGCTAAAGGGTGCCAGCTTAGATGCAATGGGCAAGGACTGGCTGCTTCTTCTCAAGAAAAAAGGCTTCTCAGACAAGGCCATAGCGAAATTCATGGGCGTATCGCCTAACCACATATACGAGATGAGAAAGATGTGGAACATAATGCCCGTATACAAGATGGTTGACACCTGCGCCGGAGAGTTTGAGGCGCTCTCGCCTTACTACTACTCGACATACGACGAGTACGACGAGGTCGAGGTGAGCGACAAGAAGAAGGTAATGGTAATAGGCTCGGGACCGATAAGGATAGGACAGGGCATAGAGTTCGACTACTGCAGCGTGCATTGCGTCATGGCACTCAAGAAGCTGGGCATAGAGACCATAATAGTAAACAACAATCCCGAGACAGTCAGCACGGACTTCGACATATCGGACAAGCTCTACTTCGAGCCGCTTACAGAAGAGGACGTGCTGAGCATAATAGAAAAGGAGAAACCGGACGGAGTCATACTCCAGTTCGGCGGACAGACGGCCATAAAGCTCGCCAAGTTCCTGGATGAGAAGAATGTTCCTATACTCGGCACCAAGCCGCAGATGATAGACGCCGCAGAGGACAGGGAAAAGTTCGACGAGCTGCTTGAAAAGCTTTCCATAAAGAGGCCTAAGGGCAAGGGCGTATGGAGCGTCGACGAGGGTCTGCAGGAGGCGATGAAAATAGGATATCCAGTGCTTGTAAGGCCTTCCTACGTGCTTGGCGGACAGGGCATGGAGATAACCTACGAAGAGACGGAGCTTATGCACTACCTCAGGAATGCCTTTGAAGCTGACTGCAAGAATCCGGTGCTCATAGACAGGTACCTTACAGGCAGGGAGATAGAAGTCGATGCGATATGCGACGGCGAGGAAGTGCTGATACCCGGCATAATGGAGCACCTTGAAAGGGCAGGTGTCCACTCGGGGGACAGCATAACAATATACCCAAGCCAGAACGTTTCTGAAAGAATAAAGGACGCCGTTCTCGACTACACAAGAAAGATAGCCAAAGAGCTCCAGGTCACAGGCATGATAAACATACAGTTCATCGAATTTGAATCCGAGCTCTACATCATAGAGGTCAATCCTCGTTCGAGCCGTACAGTGCCTTATATAAGCAAGGTTACCGGAGTGCCTATAGTCGAGCTTGCAACAAGGATAATGCTGGGCGAGAAGCTTTCAGGTCTCGGATATGGCACAGGCATATACAAGGAATCGGAGCTCATAGCAGTCAAGGTGCCTGTATTCTCGACAGAGAAGCTGCCTCAGGTGGAGGTGAGCCTTGGACCTGAGATGAGATCGACAGGAGAGGTGCTTGGAGTGGGCAGAACGCTCCAGGAGGCGCTCTACAAGGGCTTCATAGCGGCTGGAATGAATGTAGAGAGCAAGACAAAGAACATACTTGCTACAATAAAGCCTCACGACAAGCAGGAATTCGTGCCTATAGCCAAGGGCTTCGAGGAGATTGGGTACAATTTCATGGCCACAGAAGGCACCGCCAAGATGCTGTCTGAGAACAGCATACAAGTGATGCAGGTCAAGAAAATAAGCGAAGGCGTACCTAACATACTCGATATGATAAGAAGCGGAATGATAGATTTTGTGATAAACACGCCTACAAAGGGCAACGACTCCAAAAGAGACGGCTTCAGGATAAGAAGGGCGGCCATAGAGTCCTCAGTGGAGGTGCTCACATCGCTCGATACGGTAAAGGCGCTGCTTGAAATCAAAAAAAGAGACATGAGCGCAGACAGCGTGGAAATATACAACCTGGGCAAATAGGCCGCAAGGAGCAGCAAAGCTACCATATAATTAACTGAAAATGCTTTTGTAAATCAGGGCCGGCTGAAGCGACAATCAGCCGGCTTTTTGCAGGCTGTAAATATCTATTGTAAACTTGAAATGTAAATGGTGTTGACAATGGGCGCGCCTGAATGTAAACTATAATAAAAATATTGGTTTACAAATTGGGAGGAGAAAAGAAACATGAAAATTCAAACAAGAGACATGATACTTATTTCAATGTTCGCAGCACTCACTGCAATAGGCGCATTCATAAAGATACCAACGCCGATAGTTCCTTTCACGATGCAGTTCATATTTTGCGCATACGCGGGAATGTTCCTGGGTTCAAGGCACGGCCTCTATTCGCAGCTGCTCTACGTGGGCATAGGTCTTGCGGGCATACCTATATTTGCAAACGGCGGAGGACTTACATACATCTTCCAGCCTACTTTTGGATACCTGCTCGGTTTCATGGGCTGCTCGTATATAGTTGGAAAGTTTACTGAAAATCAAAAGAAGATCAGTTTCAAGAGCGTGCTTCCTGCAGTCATAGCAGGACTTGCATTCGTTTATCTGGTAGGCGTGAGCTATCTCTACATGATTGTAAACCTTTACATGGGCAAGGCCATGAGCGTACAGGCCGCGATAGCAGCGGGATTCCTGCCTTACATCACCACTGATTTGCTGCAGAGCGTATTGATTGCAGCCACTGCCGTATATGTGGTTCCGGCGCTTAGGCGCGCAGGCTATGCCAGAGCCAGCTAGAAAAGCCAGCAAAAGATGGAGCGTAGGAGGACTATATGAGGCAATTCATAAGGGAAATAGAAAACAAATCAATTGCAGGAGAAAAAATCACAAGAGACGAGGCAATAAGACTTTTTGAAATTGCAGACTCCTCGCAGGAGCTGTTCCAGGAGCTGCTCGAAGCGGCAAGAAAGGTCAAGGAAAGCAGCTTCAAAAACAGCGTCGAATTTTGCAGCATAATAAACGCCAAATCAGGCAGATGCTCCGAGGACTGCAAGTACTGCTCGCAGTCAGCGCATTACGCGACCGGCTCTGACGAATACGGCCTTTTGAGCTATGACGAGATACTGGAAAATGCCAGGGAGGCCGAGAGCAAGGGCGTAAGGAAATTCTCGCTTGTCACAAGCGGCAGGGGCATAGAAAGCGATGATGAGCTAGAGGCGCTCTGCTCAATATACAGCAGGCTGTCGGAGGACACAAGCCTCATGCTTTGCGCTTCCCACGGAATAATAGACCTTAGCCAGGCAAGAGAGCTCAGGCAGGCCGGTGTCAGCACATACCACCACAACATAGAAACCTCAAGAAGCAACTACGAGAGCATATGCACAACCCACACGTACGACGACCGGCTGGATACGATAAGAGCGGCGCAGAAAGCCGGGCTTGACGTTTGTTGCGGTGGCATAATAGGGCTTGGAGAGAGCCGGCCTGACCGCATCGACATGGCAATGGAGGCGTCAGGCCTTGGAATAAAATCGGTGCCAGTAAACATACTAATGCCTGTAAAGGGGACGCCGCTCGAGAATTCGCCTTGTCTGACAAAGGAAGAGATTCTAAAGACAATGGCGGTAATGAAGCTAATCCTGCCTATGGCACACATAAGATTCGCCGGCGGCAGGATGCTGCTTGGAGACATGCAGGGCGAGGGCTTCAGATGCTGCGCAAGCGCAGCGATAGTGGGCGACTACCTGACCTCGGTAGGCAGCAACATACAAGAGGACAAAAGGCTGCTTTCGGGGCTTGGGCTGTCACCTTCGATATAACGCAGCAATATGAAAACTGAGTGGTTTTAACACCATCGCCGTTTGGGTATATAATTAAGACTTTTATACGCAGAGGGGGGAGAACGGTGTTCGGAGAAAAGACCCAGATGGTTTTCAGATTCGCAAAGAGCATAAAAGGGGCTATCGACGGGAAAAAGCGGATAGTCTTTGCGTGCATAGGCAGCGACAGAAGCACAGGAGACAGTCTGGGACCGCTTGTGGGACACATGCTCTCTTCAAGGCTAAGAAGATATGACGAGTTCGAGATTGTAGGCACGCTCAAGGAGCCGCTGCACGCTCTGAATCTTGACAAGTTCCACCAGCACTATACAGCATCAGACTGCTTCGTGGTGGCAATAGACGCGAGCCTTGGAAGGACGGATGAAGTCGGGAGAATAGTGCTAAGAAGCGGAGGCCTGCGGCCCGGAGCGGGAGTGGGCAAGGACATAGCATCAGTGGGCAATATATCGATATACGGCGTAGTCAACGTGGGTTCGGCGCTTGGCATGGAGAACATGGTGCTCCAGTGCACCCGGCTTGGGCTTGTATACGAGATGGCCGAGGAAATAACGAACATAATTGCAACGGGCATATACATATCAAAAAGCAACAACCAGGCCTACCTTGACATGATTGAAACGGAATAGCACTAAGCAGCTCTTCGGCACAGCTCAGATAGAAGCAGACAGAATGATATGTGATTTTGGCGGAAAATTCCGAATATTAGACTCGGAAAAATAATATTTGTAGCATCTTTAAGAGTATGTTAAAATATTGCTGAGACGGCATCCGCAGGAGTCGAACTCGATTTGAAATCACACTAAAATTCAATTTCTGCTTTGATCCTTCTGGACGGAGACTGAAGAGAGAACAAGTTTTACAGCCGCTGGGGCACATGTTATGCAACAGGCTGTTTAAGGCGTGTTTATTTGGAATGACAAGCTCTTTTTATCTTCGATTCAAATCGAAAATAAAAAGAGCTTTTTTTATGGATAAAAGCCAAGGGAGATGAAGTTGTGGGTCTGAGAATAGGATTTGTCGGCGCAGGCAAGACGGCCACGGCACTGGGAATATACCTTGTAAGCTGCGGCTTTGAAATCACAGGCTACAGCAGCAAAAGTGCAGCCTCGGCACAGAAGGCCGCGAGAATAACGGCCTCGAAAGCGTGCGATGCGAGGCAGGTTGCTGAGGGTTCGGACTTGATTTTCATAGCCACGCCGGACGGAAGCATAAGAAGCGTGTGTGAGCAGATGGCCGCGGCAGGACTTTTTACGGAAAGTCACACGGTGGTGCACCTTAGCGGTGCGCTCTCATCGCAGGAGCTGCAAAGCGCCAGGGAGGCGGGAAGCTCAATCGCTTCGCTCCATCCGCTGCAGTCGTTTGCAGATCCGCAGGAGGCCGCCGAGAAGCTCCACAGGACAGTATTCACGCTTGAAGGCGAGGGCGAAGGACTGACAGTAATAGAGGGGCTGCTTGAAAGCACAGGCAACAGCTGTTTCAAGATAAGCAAGGAGAGCAAGCCTCTCTATCATGCTGCGGCATGCTTTGCATCCAACTACGCAGTCTCGCTCTTTTCATGCGTACTCGAGATAATGGAGCACATTGGCATCGACAAAGCACGGGCCTTCGAGGCGATGAGGCCGCTCGCCGACGGCACACTCGACAACATATCACTCCTTGGCATTGAAAAATCGCTCACAGGCCCCATTGCCAGAGGTGACGCCGACACAGTAAGGCGGCACATGGCGGCTCTTGAAGAGTCGGCGCTTGAAAATGTGCAAAGGCTCTACTGCGAATTGGGCCTTAGGGCAGCACAGATAGCGGGCAAAACCATCCAAAGTCCAGAAAGGCTGGTTGAAATCGAAAAAATTCTAAAGGAGCGCGGCAGACATGAATAAAGACAAATTTACAGTTAGTTCTTTTATGGAATCAAAGAGAGAAGGCAGAAAGATTTCAATGCTGACAGCGTACGATTACACAACGGCCAAGCTGCTCGACACGGCCGGAGTTGACAGCCTGCTAATAGGAGACTCTCTTGGAATGGTGGTGCTCGGCTACGAGAACACGCTCCAGGTCACTTTGGAGGACATGATACACCACTGCAAGGCTGTATCAAGAGGAGCCAAAAGAGCCCTCATAATAGGAGACATGCCATTCCTTTCATACCACGTGAGCGTAGAGGAGAGCGTAAGGAACGCGGGCAGGCTCGTGCAGGAAGGCGGTGTGCATGCAGTAAAGCTAGAGGGTGGCAGGGAAGTACTTAAGCAGATAAGGGCAATACTGGACGCCAAGATACCTGTAGTCGGACACCTTGGCCTGACGCCGCAGTCGGTTAACATGATGGGCGGCTTCAAGGTGCAGGGCAAGAGCGAAGAGCAGGCCAGGGCAATAATAGAGGATGCGCTTATGCTGCAGGAGGGGGGAGTTTTTGCCATAGTGCTTGAATGCGTGCCTGCAAAGCTGGCAAAGCTAATAAGCGAAAAACTCAGCATACCAACAATAGGAATAGGGGCCGGCAATGATTGCGATGGCCAGGTGCTCGTAATGCACGACATGGCAGGCATGTACAGCGACATGGTGCCTAAATTCGCCAAAAGATACGCACTGGTGGGTGAGCAGATAGAAAAGGCCGCAAAGATGTATATTCAAGAGGTGCAGGAGAAGTCATTCCCCGAGGAAAAGCACACCTTCAAAATAGATGATGAAACACTCAGCAAGCTATACTAGGAAAAATAAACTGGAGGAATTTTTATGCAGCTAGTGCGCAAGATTGAAGAGATCAAGGCCATAACAAGAGGAGCATCCAGGGAAGACAAGAGCGTAGGCTTTGTGCCTACAATGGGATACCTGCACGAAGGCCACATATCGCTTATGAAAAAGGCCAGGAAAGAGAATGACTTTCTGGCGGTGAGCATATTCGTGAACCCGACGCAGTTTGGGCCTACAGAGGATCTTGACTCGTATCCGAGGGACCTTGAAAGGGACCTTAAGCTCTGCGAGGAGGCCGGAGTCGACGTGGTGTTTGCACCCGAATCGAGCGAGATGTATCCGCAGGACTATTCCACATATGTCACAGTTGAAGGCGGCGTGACTGCAGGCCTTTGCGGCAAGTCAAGGCCTATACACTTTAGGGGCGTTGCGACAGTGGTGACAAAGCTCTTCAATATAGTAAGGCCAGAGCGCGCATACTTTGGACAAAAGGACGCCCAGCAAGTGGCGGTAATAAAGAAGATGGTAAGGGACATGAACCAGGATGTGCAGGTGATAGCTTGTCCTATAGTAAGGGAAGCCGACGGACTGGCCCTGAGCTCGAGAAACACCTACCTTAGCCCGAGCGAGAGGCAGGATGCGCTGACGCTGTCATCATCTTTGTTTGGAGCAGTGGGCCTGATATCGGCGGGAGAGAAGAGCGCAGACGCGGTAAGACGCTATATTGAATCAAGATTTAGCGGAATAGAAAGCGCAAGCATAGACTATATAGAAATAGTAGACCCGGATACAATGGAGCCGCTAAGCTTCATAAGCGACAGGGCGCTCATCGCAATAGCCGTAAAGATAGGCAAGACAAGACTAATAGACAATATAGTCGCGGAGGTATAGAAGTATGTTTCTAAACATGTTCAAAGGCAAGATACACAGGGCCACAGTTACAGAGGCCAACCTCAACTATGTGGGCAGCATAACTATAGACAGGACACTTATGGACGCGGCGGGAATACTTCCCGGCGAGAGAGTCCAGATAGTTAACAACAACAACGGCGCCAGACTCGAGACATACGTCATAGAAGGCGAGAGGGACAGCGGCGTAATCTGTCTGAATGGAGCGGCCGCAAGGCATGTGCATCCCGGGGACAGCGTTATTATAATAGCCTACTGCTGGCTCGACAGCGAAGAGGTGAAGACATTCAAACCTAAGGTTGTATTCGTGGACAACCACAATAGGGTGGTCGAAACGACAGACCACGAGGATCATGGCGATATCAAATAGCAATCGCTAACACAGTAGAACCTTTAAGGGCCCGCATTTGCGGGCCCTTGCCTATTTCATCGATTACGCACTGGAATAGGAGTGCGTTATGCCTCTTCCCACTTCATGGCCCGCTCCACGGCCCTTTTCCAGCCGGAGTAGAGCAGCTCGCGCTTTTGCGGATCCATATGCGGCGAGAACTCGCGGTCAAGGCTCCACCTGCTTTCAATGTCGGAAACGCCGTCCCAGAAGCCGCTGGCTAGCCCCGATAGATATGCGGCCCCAAGTGCGGTAGTCTCGGAAACCCTGGGCCTTTTAACGCAAACGCCCAGCATGTCCGACTGGAACTGCATGAGCAGGTTGTTGGAGACAGCGCCGCCGTCGACGCGAAGCTCCCTAAGGCTTATGCCTGAATCCCGCTGCATGGCGTCCAGAACGTCCCTGGTCTGGTATGCGATTGATTCCAGGGCAGCCCGTATTATGTGGTTTCTGTTGCTCCCGCGTGTTAGGCCGGTTATAGTGCCCCGCGCGTACATGTCCCAGTAAGGCGCACCAAGACCCGTGAAGGCCGGCACAAGATAGACGCCGCCCGTGTCCTCCACCTTGCCGGCGAAATACTCGCTGTCCCCCGCGTCGTTTATGAGTCCGAGCTCGTCGCGCAGCCACTGAATCGAGGCCCCGCCCATGAAAATGCTCCCCTCGAGTGCGTATTCGACCTTGCCACCGAGGCCCCAGGCTATAGTAGTCAGTAGGCCGCTCTTTGAAACTATCGGCCTCTCGCCCGTATTCATCAGCATGAAGCAGCCGGTGCCGTATGTGTTTTTTGCCATCCCGGGCTTTGCGCACATCTGGCCGAAAAGCGCCGACTGCTGGTCTCCCGCTATGCCGCTTATTGGGATAGACTGCCCGTGGAAAGGTCCGCTGTCCGCATAGCCGTATACATGGCTGGAGGGGAGAACCTGCGGCAGCATGCATCTTGGTATGCCCAGCTCCTTTAGCATCACATCGTCCCAGTCCAGCGTGTTTATGTTGAAAAGCATAGTCCTTGAAGCGTTTGAATAGTCGGTGGCATGCACCTTGCCGCGGGTGAGGTTCCAGAGCAGCCAGGTGTCTATTGTGCCAAAGAGCAGCTCGCCCTGCTGTGCCCTCTCCCTTGCGCCCTCCACGTGACTTAGTATCCATGACAGCTTCGTCCCCGAAAAATACGCATCCAGCACAAGTCCGGTGCTTTCACGCACGTAGTCCTCGAGCCCGCTGAGCCTTAGCTCCTCGCATATGGCGGCGCTCCTTCTGCACTGCCAGACTATGGCGTTGCATATGGGCCTGCCGGTGGCCTTCTCCCACACAACAGTAGTCTCACGCTGATTAGTGATTCCAATAGAAGCAATTTCAGCCGCGCTTATACCGCAGCTTTCAATGACCTCGCTGGCAACGCCGCTTTGAGAGCCCCATATTTGCATTGGGTCATGCTCCACCCAGCCGGGTTTGGGGTATATTTGGGGAAACTCCTTTTGCGCAATGCCAACGACACTTGCCGAATTGTCGAAGAGAATGGCCCTCGAGCTAGTGGTGCCCTGGTCGAGTGAGAGTATATATTTTTTTTCCATGAAAGCCTCCTTTAAAAATAAAAGTTGTTATGTTGGGGCCCTTAAGTTGGTATATATCCTATAAAGCAATTATAATATTATTAATACACAAATGAACAAACAAAAGTCAATCTACATAAAAAAAATGATATATCCGGGGAGGAGAACAAAATGAAAAACGAAGCCATCAGAAACTACATCTACCTGAATGGAAAGTTCATGTCAACAAAGGAGATCAATCCGCTCGAGTACATGTGGGGCGACACTGTATACGAGGTAGTGAGAATAAGGGACGGCGTCGCAGTATATATTGAGGATCATGTCGAGAGGATGAGAAATTCGGCAAAGCTTCTGGGACACACCTTCAGCCTTGACATAGAGCTTGTGGAGGATGTCATAAATCAGCTGATAGAGAGGAACAGCGAAAACAACATGAACATAAAGCTCGTAGCTACAAACTTCGTGGCAGGCGGGTGCGATTTTGCGGCATACTTCATAAACAGCTTCTATCCGCCTATAGAGATGTACCAGAACGGAGTTCATACAATGCTCTACAAAACGATGCGGGAAAATCCCCATGCAAAGACGATGGTCAGGGAGCAGAGGCAGGCCATAAACAGGGAGAGGGAGAAAGTCGGAGCATACGAGGCACTGCTTGTTGACGAGCATGGAAACATAACCGAGGGAAGCAGGTCGAACCTGTTTTTCATAAAGGACGGAAAGCTTTATACACCGCCGTCAGAAAACGTGCTTCTGGGAATCACCAGAAAAAATCTGCTTGAAATATGCAGGGAACATTCCATAGAAGTAATCGAAAAGGAAATAGCCGCAGCCGAGATAAAGGATTTTGACGGAGCCTTCATAACAGGCACTTCGATAAGCGTGCTGCCGATAGCCACAATAGACGACATCAAGCTGGGATCCGCAAGCGACATGACCATAATTAAGCTCATAAACTTCATGAAGTCCAAGGCAACCGACTATATAGAACGCAAAAAGCTCGAAGTTGAAAAAGACAATAGACTTCTACAGGAAATGTAATATAATAAAGAGTGCATATTGCAATAATGACAAGGTAGGGAATAAATTATGAGCATACTTATATTCGGACACAAAAATCCGGACACGGACTCTGTGGCGTCAGCCATAGCACTCTCGAGACTAAAAAACATTCTCGGAATGGACACCAGAGCCTGCATACTCGACGAGGTGTCAAGGGAGACGGAATACGTACTCGACTTCTGGGGCGTCCAAATGCCCGAAAAGATAAAAAACGTGAAGATACAAATAGAGGACCTTGAAATCGAAAGGACCCAGGGCGTGCTTTCCAATAGCTCCATTAGGCAGGCATACAAGACGATGGAGGCCAAAAGCATAAAGATTCTTCCCGTGCTCGACGGCGGGAGGAGACTGCTGGGCATACTCACAATGAAGGACATCGCCATGTCGCTAATAAAGGGAGAGCACTACACCCTCGACACGAGCATGTCCAACCTGCTTGAAGACCTGCATGCCGAGCTCCTCACCGGGGACAAGCAGGCCACGGTGAGCGGAGAAGTCCTCATAGGCGCATTCTACTACGAGACTCTCAAAAATGTAGGGCTGCTGAATGAAAACAGCATAGTAATAGTGGGAGACCGCTACGACATAATAGACCTGGCCATAGAAAAAAAGGTGAGGCTCATAATAATAACAGGCGGCAACAAGGTGCCTAAAGCATACGTGGATGCTGCCGCGGCCGCCGGCATTGCAATGATAAGCTCGCCCGAGGACACTTTCGCGACGGCAAAGATAATCAGCCAGTGCAACTTCGTGTCCTCAATAATGAAATCGGACGACATAATAAAGTTCAGGGAGTCAGAATACATGGAGGAGCTGGCCGATGAGCTGAGGACCAACAGGCATTCCAACTATCCGGTGGTCTGGGCCGGCAACATATACAAGGGCTTTGTCAACAGAAGGCACATACTCAGCCCCGGCCGCAAGAAGGTCATACTCGTTGATCACAACGAGTACGCCCAGAGCGCCAAGGGGCTCGAGGAGGCTGAAATACTCGAGATTGTCGACCACCACAAGATAGGCGACATATCAACCACAATGCCCATATCCTTCAGGAATATCCCGGTGGGCAGCACCTGCACAATAGTCTACGGCATGTACGGCGAAGCAGGCGTTGAACTTGACAATCAGACTGGCGGACTTCTCATATCGGGGATACTCTCCGACACTCTGCTGCTGCAGTCGCCTACGACTACAGAAAGCGACAGGAAGGCAGTAGCGAAGCTGAGTGAAATGCTGGGCATAGACGCGCACTCCTACGCCATGGACATGTTCAGGGAGGGCACATCGCTTTCCGGACAGACTACGCACGAGATATTCTACAACGACTTCAAGGAGTTCACGCTCGACGGCTTCAAGGTTGGAATATCGCAGGTGTTCACGCTCGACACAGACGAGGTTTTCAAAAGAAAGGAAGAGTTCATAGACTTCGTCGAGAAGGTGCAGCACGAGAGCGGCTACGACATCACGCTCCTTGTGATAACTGACATTCTCAAGAACGGCTCATACCTTATATACAAGGAGGAGCACCCGATAATGAAAGCAGTGCTTGGCGATTTCGAGCAGGGAGGCTTCAGAGAAGGCGTAGTCTCAAGGAAGAAACAGGTCATACCGACTGTCATGAAGGCCATAAGCATGATGAAATAGGCATATGTTAAAAAAATAATATTGAAGCAATCGGAAATGTCCGGCAAAATCAAATGCCGGGCATTTTTTTATCCTTTCAAAGTACATAAAAGTACAAAAAAACCAGGCTAAATGTTAAATTAATAACCCTTGAAAACCTTGCAAAAACTATTGTCAAAAGCTTCGGCGAGGTATATTATAATAATATATACAGTATACAAAAAGCGTAACAAAAATACATTTGACCTGTCGGATTGATAATATACATGATGAGGTGAGCGGATTGTTCAAGTTTGGAACGGTTACAAAGAGGGAAAAAAGCGAAATACTCCAGGAGATAATAAAGCTCTACAGAGAAAAGAGACTCAGCAAGGACGAGATAGAAAAACTCTCGAGTGATTATGTAGACAAGCAGGAAGAGCACTACAGATGCTGCATATACAAGGAGAAGGCTATAGCGGAGCAGAAGATAAAGCTTGGCCTTGGCTGCTCGGCCGCCGAGGACGAGTTCGAGCTCAAGAACATAATGGGCTACAAGCAGATAGTCCACATCGTGAGCGCGGCGTGCGACAGCTGCCCTATAAACAGATTCACAGTAACAGAGGCCTGCAGGGGCTGCATAGAGCACAAGTGCATGGACGTTTGCCCGGCCAACGCGATGGTAAGGGTCAACGGAAGAGCCTACATCAACCAGAGCCTGTGCAGGGAATGCGGCCTCTGCAAGACGGCATGCCCGTACAACGCCATATCAGAGGTGCTAAGACCTTGCAAGGCGTCATGCCCTACAGCGGCGCTCAGCATAGAGAGTAAGCAGAGGAAGGCCATAATCAACGAGGAAGAGTGCATCAACTGCGGCCAGTGCGTAACGGCCTGCCCCTTCGGAGCAATATCGGACAAGAGCTGCATAATAGCCATACTAGAAAAACTCGAGGAAAAAAGCGGCAAGAACATATACGCAGTAGTGGCTCCGGCAATCGGAAGCCAGGTCGAAGAGGGAGTCACAATGGGCAAGCTGAAAAGCGCCCTAAGGCAGGTGGGATTCCATGACGTACTTGAGGCCTCATACGGCGCAGACATGGTGACAGCCGTGGAAAGCAGGGAGTTTGCTGAGAGAATCGGGAGGGGCGACAAGTTCATGACCACATCCTGCTGCCCTGCGTTCGTCAACTACATCGAGAAGGAATTTCCTGAGCTCAAGGCCAACATATCTTCGACAGTGTCCCCTATGATGGCCACAGCTAAGCTGATAAAGAAAATGGACGAGAACGCAACAGTAGTATTCATAGGACCGTGCATAGCAAAGAAGAACGAAATCAAGAAGGACAGCCTAAGAGGCATAACAGACTACGTCATGACCTTCGAGGAGCTTTCCGCGCTTCTGAACGCTTACGGCATAGATCCGGCAGACTGCGAGGACGAGCAGGTAAGCGAGGGCTCGGTATTCGGCAGAAACTTCGCGGCAGGCGGCGGCGTAAGCGGAGCTATAGCCCAATACGTGGAGGAAGCCGGACTTGAAGTGCAGTTCAAGCCTATAAAGGTTGCCGGAATAAATGAGGTCAAGAAGGCGCTCACAATGGCAAAGGTAGGAAAGCTAGAGGGCAACTTCATAGAAGGCATGATGTGCGAGGGAGGCTGCATAGGAGGCCCTGCCAACATATGCGCCCTCAACAAGGCAAGAGTTAACCTCAAAAAATTCAACCAGAACTCTAAAATACAGAGCATAAGCGAAAACAGCGAATCAGGCGTGCTTGAAGGTGTGCACATGCACGTTGAATAATACTAAGCAAAGTCAAAAAGTCATTCGGAAATGGATTTTCCGGGTGGCTTTTTGACTGTACGAAAAAGAAAATATGGCATATACTAGAGTAATGCGGAAGCTGAATGGAATTAATCAGGCGGCCATTAGAAATTACATTAATCGGAGGGAAAATATGATAACAGCATACATGGCGGGAATATCGAGCGGCTACGAGGGCGAGGACATAGAGGTTATATACAGCATATACAAAGACGAAGAATTTGTATGTAAGGATTCAGTTTTTATAGACTACAAAAAGCCGGCAGTAGTAGGAGGCTTCGCACTGATGGCACTGCTCAAGGAACTTAAGGAATATAATGGAGAAGAAATAACGGTTATAGTCAATGACCCAGCGCTTAATGAGATTGTAAGAGGAACGTCAACCACAAGAAACAAGGACGTGCTGAAAATGGCAAGCATGCTCAAGAAGAAGCTTGGCGAGTTCAGTCCGGAGATAGAGGTCAAGGACATAAGCCAGGACAAGGCGGGCCTTGCAAAGTGGGATGAGGAGCTGCAACTATAGCAATTAAACGAACTGTCTTGGAGGTGGCACCATGGACTATTCAAAGCTGACAAAAGAGGAGCTTGTAAATAGAATAACCGAGCTTGAAATGCTAAACAGGGAGCTTCTGAGAGAAAAAGAAGCCGAGACAAGACTCGATTTTGCATGGACAGGGAATCTGGGACACTGGTACTGGAACATACAGACCAACTCGGTCGTGTTCAATCCGCTGAAGGTGACCACTCTTGGCTATACAAAGGAGGAACTTCCGCAGAAAGTCACATACCAATTTTTCACGGACAAGCTTCATCCTGACGACTATCAGAATGCCATGGATGCAATGCTGCTCCATATGAAAGGCAAAAAGAGTGTATATGAAGTGGAATACCGAATCCAGGCCAAGGACGGCAGCTGGAAGTGGTTCTATGACCGCGGCAAGGTAACTCAAAGGGACAGTGCAGGTAAGCCCCTGTTCGCGTCGGGCATAGTGTTCGACATCACCCAGAAGAAAGAGCAAGAGATAAGCCTGAAAAAGAAGAACGAAAAGCTAAGGAAAAGCGCCGAGACAGATGCCCTCACTGGTATAAAGAATAGAAGAGCCATAATGGGCGAGCTTGAAAACAGGGTGCTCGAAGCTTCTATAAACAAATCTCCGCTTTCCATAGCAATATTCGACATAGACAAATTCAAGGCGATTAACGACACTAAAGGCCATGTTTTTGGTGATAAAGTCATCAACGAGGTTGCCGGTATCATAGCCAATACAATAAGGGGACTTGATTCAGCCGGAAGGTACGGAGGAGAGGAATTCCTGGTTGTGCTACCGAACACGGACAAAACAAACGCGGCAGCCGTTGCCGAAAGGATAAGGAAAAACATTGAAAGCCATGACTTCGGCGAAGGTTTCAAGGTGACAATAAGCGGCGGAGTAAAGCAGTTCCAGGGAGAAGAAAAGACAGAGCTAATAGCTGAAGCTGACAAGAATCTCTACGAAGCCAAGAACGGCGGAAGAAACAAGATAGTTGTATAGGCGGCATCATGGGAATCCATCCGGAAATATTCTGGGTGGATTTTTTGTTGTCTCTTTCTTGGCGATGGGTAACATAAATATATGCGGTTTACAATATTGATAATATCTGGATTTGGCAGTATTATTTATATATATACATATTGGATTTGACTGGGAGGCTAGGGATGAAAAAGACAGTCCACAACAAGCTTGTAAGAGACAGGATTCCTGAAATAATAGAAAAGAGCGGAAAACGAGCAGTGACGGAGATACTTTCCGATGAAGAATACATGGAGCTCCTTAACAAGAAGCTCATGGAGGAAGTCCAAGAGTATCTAGAAAGCGGAACTGTAGAGGAGCTTGCGGACATAGGCGAAGTCATGCACGCAATAATGGACCTTAAGGGCATAGCCCTAGAGGAGTTCCAGAGGGTGCGCATGGAAAAGCTGGAGCAGCGAGGTGGATTCAAGGAGAGGATACTTCTTAAGGAAGTAATAGAGGATTAGAGGTGAAATTTTATAGGAATAAACATTATAAAACTGTGGAATGAGTAAAAAATCAAAAATAAACACATAAAGACGCATCCACTAAAATCGCTAAAATGTATTATAGCGGTTTTTTTGTAGTGATGTTACTAGGATGAATTATTCGTAAATTGAAAACCAACTTCCGTATTTTTGAACCCATTGCAATTGCAGGACTAAATTCCGTTTAGATATACAAACGGAACTTACTTTTTCATTTAAGGAGAATTTATTGTCATATAAGCCTATTATGATACAATATTGGTATAAATAACAGCACAATACAATAATGGTCCGAATAACCATAAACAAATATATTCAACGCACCAGAAAATACTAAATTGTGGTTATAGATTGAAATTACAATGAGAATAAGGGGTTGCATAAATGATTAATTTATTAGAGAACAAACCTATTTTTATAAAAGAAGTAGATTGGTCAACTCTAAATTATGGAATAAGCATACCTGTAATTCATCATGATGAAATATTGGATTTTTTTTCTGTCAAATTACAAAAAGGTCGAACGCATAGAATAAAAATCACAATAGAGGACTCTATATATGATGCTTTACTGATAAATCAAAATGCTCAAGGCAAGAGAAATATATTGCAGATTAGATATAGTCCCGGAAGTAATATGGTTAGAAAACTCAGAGAATTATTTCACTATAGCTTTGGATTACTAAAAGAACAAAAGGATAATGGCTTTGACTTGAAAAGTGATGAAGATGTATATTGCTTGAATAAAGAATACATCAACATATATAAAACCAGACGAGAGGGGACCCTTTTATTTGAATGTACAAAATATTGTAAACAAAGCAATAAAAATACTTATTGCAATGAAATACAGAGCGAGTGTGCGGACAAAAAAGAATTCAACCTCAATGAATTACATATAGGACAAACTGAATTAGGAAATGAGATGCAGCATTGTTATATTTCAAATAAAGAGGCATTCATTTCATGGATGAAAGACCAAGGATATTGTGAGTCAATTATTGAATCTAATATTAAAAACATAAATGAAATTGTGTTATATGCACGTAAAACTAACAAGTTTAATACAAATATATTTGATCTACACACACATGGTGAGTTTAATAAAGCATATGGGATAATATTTTCTGACAGGGCTTTTAAAAACAAATATAAAGACAAATATAGAGATTATTCAATTGCAATGAATAAATACCTCAGGTACTTAAAGAATGGCAAGCAAAATAAAATTGTAGAGGGATATTCGTTTGAAGAAGAAGTGGATTATTCGACAACAGATGAAAATACATATAATGGAATGTGTTCGGAAGAAAGTAAAGAGGAACAAGAGAAAGATAGAAGATTTGATTTTGAAATAGCATCCAATGAGAATGCGGATTTTAACGATTCAAAGAATGAACCAAATCAAGAAAATAATATGATTATAACAATTTTAGATAACTATTTCAAAAATGGCATCAAATTGGAAAGTTATATCAATATTAAAAAATTCATGATGGAGCTTACAAAGGTTTACCCTGACTATAAATTGCCTGACGATATTGAAGTTTTAAAGGATAAAATAAGAAGCGTTGCAATTCAATGTTTAGACGATTTATACATGACACAAAATACAATAGTTAATGACAAAGAATTAATTAATGAAATCACGAGGACTATTACTGACACCTTCGAAGCAGGACGAAAATTAATTTGTATTGATAATGTATTTGAAATATTCAAGGAAAGATTGTTAGATAGCAATATTTACAACGGTGAAATATTGGAAAATGTAATAAAATACTACCTAAAAGACGGTTATATTTATAGAAATGGAACCATAATGTCTGAAACTGGAGCAGATTTGAATTTAGATAATGAAGTGTTAGAAGTGTTATATGGCTGCAATGAACCAACAGAAAAAAATAAAATTTTTGAGATGTTGAATCATATTTCAAAAGAAACAATTGAGCAAATTCTAGACTCAGATAATAGATCAATATACGTCCAGAAAAATATTTATTGGCATATCGACAGATTCGAAGTAACAGAAGAGGATAAACTGTTACTTGATGATATTATCCGATATGAAATCAAAGACGGCTTTATATCAATAAAAAAGCTATTATGCATACTTAATGATAAGGCGGATGATTTCATACAGAAGAATAATATCATTAACCATGTGTGTTTGCATGATATTCTAAAATATTATTTCGAAGGTGTTTTTGGTTTTAAATACACTTTCATAGGCAAAAAAGAAGAGGATATGTCAGGACCTTTAGCGGTTCAAAATTTTTTAAAAGAAAAAGATGCTTTTTTATTGTCTGAGCTTAGCGAATTTGTTGAAGAGAATGATTTGCCTAAACAATATGCGATTTTAGTTGATGAAAGCAAGAAAACATTCCTAAGGATTAATGAACAGGAATTCATAAAAAAAGATAACTTTAATATTAAAACGGAGGATTTGAAAAATATAGAAGAAGTAATCAATAAATATATCACTAACGGGTTTTGTGTGGTAAGCAAAATTGATAGTTTTTCAATATTGCCTTCTTTGGAATATAGGTGGAATAGTTTTTTATTAGAGAGTATTATAGAAAACTATTTTAGCTGCTACAAATTAATCAAATTTTCCCGCAGTGTTACAAAACCTATTAGCGTAATTGTAGATATAACGGCTGGATTTAACTCACCAGAAGACGTACTTACTGAAGCATTGGCGGAATATGACAAATGTTGTCCATTAAAAAATCAAGAAGAGGCACTTCAATACCTATTTGATAATGGATATATTGCTCAGAAAAGATATAAAGGCATTGAAGTACTTTATTTAGCTGCAAAGCAAAAGAATTCCAAAAGATAGGTTGTGAGATATGTATACATATGAATGGGATGTTTCAACTGGAGGATACTTGCTGACAAAGACTGCATCAAAATTTAGTAAGGAACCAAGGCCGGTCTACTATAAAGAATTAGATATCCTGGGATTTGATAAATGTTGGAACTATGAAAAGCAAGACGATATTCCTTACATGTGGGCGGAATCTAGTCAATATATATATAGAGGACGTATTGTTGCCAAGACTATTGGAGGTAGCTTGTATAATCCACCAAAACTTGAAGTATATGAAGAAGGATTGACGCTGCGCCCAATTGACTTAAAAGCAATGGTTGATAAAAATTCTGAAATTATGAATTCACTTGTAAACGATACAATTAAAAAAGTTTACATTACTTTTTTAGAATATAGAACAAAAGTAGATGCTTTTTATGTGGCTTTTAGTGGTGGTAAAGATTCCATTGTGTTGCTAGATATTGTTCAAAGAGCCTTGCCGCATGATGAGTTTTTTGTTGTTTTTGGTGATACAGATATGGAATGTGAAGATACATATAAAGTCAGAGAAGAAATTGAGCGTTTTAAAGGATATCAAGACATAAGTTTTCATACTGCAAAATCACATTTAAAAGCCACCGATACATGGGATATATTTGGTCCACCTTCTCAAACACTTAGATGGTGTTGTAGCGTACATAAAACTTCGCCACAGATTATTTTGTTGAGAAAATTATTAAATAAATCGAATTTCAAAGGAATGGCATTCACTGGTATAAGGAAAGATGAGAGTATTTCACGTTCAAAATACGAAACGATTAGTGAAAGTGAAAAACACGATGGGCAATATAGCTTTAATGCCATTGATACTTGGAATACGGCAGAATTATTTTTGTATATTTACCAAAATGATTTAATTTTTAATCCTTCATATAAAGAAGGTAATAGTCGTGTTGGTTGTGTAGTTTGCCCGATGTCAACATTGAAAAATGAGTATATCAGAAATGCATCATCAAGTACTGAAACAAAACCATTTATCAGGAAAATAATAACAAATTCAAGTAAATCTCTAGAAACAGATAAAGATAAAGAAGAATTTCTTGCATGTGGAGGATGGAAAGCGAGACGTAATGGTCTTGAGTTAGGCAATGTCATTTTAAATTACGACGAAAAAATCGAAGGAAACAATATAGTCATAAAAATACCGAATCCAAAAACAAATTGGAAAGAGTGGATAAAAACAATAGGAAGTATCATTAGTATTGATGAAACTAAATATTGCATAAAATACGGAGATAAGCAATATGATTTTATACTGACAGACAATGAATTTGGTATTATAGCGGTGATAGATTCAATCTTGGCCAGAGAAAATCCTCAATTTGTCAAGGGATTCAAGCAAGTATTTAGGAAGACAGCTTATTGTATAAGATGTAGAGTATGTGAATCAAATTGTGTACAAGGGTATTTAAACATGGTTGATGAAGTTAAGGTGGATGACAAATGTTTGAAATGCCAAAAATGCCATAAAGTTGATATGGGTTGTTTGATATATAAATCCATAATGATGCCAAAAGGGGGAAGTGGTATGGGAGAAAAGAAGAGTTTAAACAGTTATTCAACTCATGGGGTACAAAAGGAATGGATTAAAAGTTATTTTGAGCATAAAGATAATTTCAAAAACAATCATTTACTTGGCGGACCGATGTTTAATTTTTTTAAAAGGTTTTTAAGAGACGCTGAATTAATGGAAAATGAAAATTTTTCATCAACAGCAATTATAGTCGACGATATTGGAATTGAAACCGATGTAGCCTGGGGAATCATACTAACTAATTTAAGTTATGCACCCCAAGTGGGATGGTACATAAAGAATATTGAGTTTGATCAACTGTACACGCGCGAATCAATTATACTAATGCTTGAAGATGAAGGTGTAAATAAAAGAGGATCGAATCAAATTCTATCGGCATATAGAAGGATTCTAATGGAAACTCCTTTGGGAGAAAATATAGGGTTAGGTAAGGTGGAACTAAAAGGCAAAAATAAAACAGTAACATCTATTATTCGTACATCTTGGAAAAATCCAGATCCTAAAGTAATTCTATATGGTTTATATAAATTTGCTGAAGCTTGTGGCGATTATTATCAATTTACACTAAGTAGACTACTTAATCATGACATAGATAGCAACGGGGTAAGTCCTACCTTAATTTTTGGAATAGAAAGGGATGTCATGACAAAGCTTCTATCGGGTTTATCAGTAAACCATCCTGATTTTATTACTGTCGGCTTTACTCATGACCTTGACAATATCACATTGAATAGAGATAAGACTTCTGCAGATGTTTTAGAATTGTTTTAAGGGGGATGTAAAGAATGAGCTCGCAGAATGCATATAAGAATTTTTTTGACATAGACGAAAATTATTATGCCTCAGTCAGCGATGAACTTCTTGCTGGAGGTTTTGTAGATTGGACAACTTTTTATCCTCATAGTACTTTTATAGGGCTTTTAAAAGATACGGCAAGCATACTTAGACGACAACAAAATCGATCTATTTGGGTTGAAGGTGCCTATGGAACAGGAAAATCACATGCTGTACTTACACTGAAAAAAATATTAGATGCATCTGAAGAAGAAGTTTTGAAGTATTTCAAAGATAATGGTCTTGACATGGATCTTTTTAATACAATTCAAGGGGCAAAAAAGCAAGGAGACATACTGACTGTACATAGAGTAGGTTCATCAACGATTAAAGGCGACAGCGCTCTTGTTATGGCCATCCAAGAAAGCATTAAGAAAGCAATTTCTGAAAAAGGATATAAATATAAGTGCGAAGATTCTTTGAAAGAATCTATTATAAAATGGCTTTCAGACAAAATAAATGCAATGAATTTTAATAATTATATAGAAGGTAGATATAGAAATGAATTTGGTTCTGATGATTCAGAGTCTATAATACATAAATTGCAGAATTATGGAGAAAATGAAGTCGCGGATCTAACTCGTAAAATCTTTATGGTAGCTAATAACGAAGGTATTACGGCACTGAAGTTGGAAGCCACAGATTTAGGTGAATGGATAAAAGATATAATTGAAAGAAATGGGCTCAAATCAATTGTTTTTATATGGGATGAGTTTACAGAGTATTTTCATAACAATAAAAATGCTATTACGGGATTTCAGAATCTCGCACAATTGAGCCAGACAATGCCATTTTACTTTGTCATAGTAACTCATAAAAGTACAGGCTTATTTAATGAGAAAGATGACAGTAAAAAAATCATTGATAGATTTATAAATCCTACATGTGAAATTAATTTGCCAGAGAATATGGCTTTTAAGCTTATGGGGAAAGCCATGCAAATAAAAGATGATTCTGTGATTCGAAATGAGTGGAATAAGTTGGCAGATGACTTGTATGGACAAATACCCGTGTGCAGCAACATGGTTATGAACCTGGCAAAAATTGATGAAAAGGATTTGAAAAAGATACTCCCTATACATCCCTATACTGCCATTATTTTAAAACATCTCTCGGCTATGTTTAGCTCAAATCAAAGAAGCATGTTTGAATTTATTAAAAATAAAAGGGATGAGGAAGATGACAGAGGTTTCATTTGGTATATTGAAAATCATGGGCCTTTTTCAGATGAAAATCTATTAACAATAGATATGTTATGGGAGTATTTTTATGCGGATGGCAAAGCAAATCTGGAAGCAAGCCTAAAATCGCTTCTAAGTGTGTATGATATGAGGGGTAATAGCAAATTACTTACATTAGATAAGAAAAAAGTCTTAAAGACGGTTCTGTTGTTGCAGGGAATCTCGGAAAAAAACTTTGACAGTGTGGAACTTTTCAAGCCAACGGCTAAAAACATTTGCAATGCTTATGAAGGAACAGAATTAGGCGAAGGTAAGGCGGCTCAAATAGCAGAGGTTTTAGTAAGAGATGGACTTCTATACAAACATGCTATTGGAAACAATGAAGCTCAGTATATAGCTATGCGTTCTGGGAGCAATTCTGTTGACGTAAATAAGTATAAGGAAGATTTTAGGCAAGATAAAAAGATCAAAAATATTGTAGATGAATATAATGTGGCTGAAGTAATATCCTTATCTGGCGCACTAAAATTAAGATACGAAATCCAGACGGCGACAACAGCTGATATAACAAGAATTGTAAATGGGATAAATCAGAAACACTATGAAAATACATTGCCATTAGTTATGACATTTGCGCTAAACGACACTGAAAGAGCTATATTGATTTCAAAGATAAGAGACCTTATAAAAATAAGCGATAAAAGAGTAATTTTTGTAGATACGTCATTATGTGATTTATCTGATGAAGATTTTGAAGAATTCATCACAAATCTGGCTGAGGAAAAATATTGGAGAGGTAAAGACAATAGTATGGCTGATCAGTACAGTAATAATGCATCAGGCATTATTGAAAAGTGGAAAGCCAAGTTAAGGGATGCTGAATTCAGAATAATAACAAAAGATGAAGAAATAAAAGCGTTTGGGGCTGTTGAAATCGAGGCAAAATTAAATAAATTTAACCGAAATATATTCAGTATGGGAATTGAAAATTTCAATGTCGTAGCAACAATGTACAATGCAACGAATTTCAAACAAGGGGCAAAGTGTGGAATCACTCAAGAAATATCAGGACAATATCGTTCCTCAAATGATGCAACAAAGCTAGAAAATGTAATGAAAGGTATTTGGAGAATAAACGAGGGAGAAGAATCTTATGATTCCAATCATATAATAAACAAAATCAAAGTGGAATTAGACAAACATATAAATGCAGCCTTTGAGAAAAGCGGAAAGATAGCTATATCAAAAATATATGAATTTTTAAAAGTCGAGCCGTATGGATTCATGCCGTGTAACCTTACTTCATTTGTCCTAGGATTTTTATTAAAGGATTATGCTGATGGAACATACAGGTGGAGCAACGAACAAGTAGGAGATACTCTGTCTGTTGAAAAAATGGTAGAGATGATTGATGAAATTATCAAACAGCAGATAAATCCAAGTAATAGATATGTAGAAAAGTATATTGTGAAGATGTCAACAGAAGAAAGGGAATTTTTAAATAATACAGCTTTAGTTTTTGGAATAAGAGAGTCTAATTGTGCGACGATTGAAAAAACACGTGAAGAAGTAAGGGCAGCTATCAGAAATATCGGCATACCACTATGGGCTGCAAACATAGCTTTGCAACAAGAAAAACCAGATAATTACTCTGAAATGATTAAATTAATAAATCTCTATTGCATTCTTGTTAATAATAACGGTTCTGGTAAAACAGAAAGCGATATAGTCATTGAAATTGGACAACTCTATGTGCAAAATGAGGGTATTGCTAAAGAGGTTGGAAGGTTTATAAATACTGAAGCATGCAAAAGAGGAATGGAAATTTATTTAAATGAGTATAAATCAGGGGAGTTGAAAAAACTTGCTGTGGAAATAGGTTGCGATGATGCCAAGATTGCAGATCTTAAAAGCAAGGTGACTGGAGACTCTTCATGGCTGTGGCATAAAGAAACAATTAATGAGAAAATTGATGATTTAATAATAGAATATAAAATTGTTCTTATTAGTAATAACTATGTAATGAAAACCACTAGTTTTAAAGATACAATTTTAGCATGGGCTGACAAAATGAATCATTTCAAGTTGCCTTACGAGGGAATAAAAAACGATTTTTCTGAATTACGGCCATTTTTGGATTGTCTCTATGGAATTTTCACATCAAAGGATTTGAGAAACGGCAATAGAAAACTATTCTTGGAGGCATTGCAAACGAATGGTGAGATTTTCGTCAATCATTTTAATAATCAAGTTGATTGGTTTAAAGAAAAGTGCAGTTTCGATCTAAACGGATTATCTGATGCTGACATTGGAAAAATTTTCACAAACATGCCGCTCGGAGTTTTTGCTAAAACAAATTCGGAATTTCAAAATGTTGCGTCTTTGAAGATTACTGAATACAGAAAAACAATTCTGATTGAAGAATTAAAGGAACTATGGTTGGCTAAAACTGGTACAAATTCACCACGAGAATGGTCGGATAGGTATAGAACGCCAATATTGTGTATGGCGGATGAAGAATATGACATGGCAAAAAAGTCTTTTGAAACACTTATGCAAAAAATGCCATCAGATAGTGATATTAAAGATGCAATTGACTATTTTAAAAGAACGACTATTTTCGAGAGAATGCGTGATGAAGTGGTTCGCAACAAAGCTTTCAAGGATAAAATAATTGATAAATATTTTATAATTAAAGATGTAGATGATGCGCGTGAAGCGATACTTACAAGATTTCCTCACGGTGTATATGAGTGGTATCCCAAAACCCAACAATTGGAAAAAATTCTAGATGGTTATGCGCGAAAATTATACGATACAAACGGTTGTGAAGAAGCGCTTGCCAAAATTGAAAGTATGAGCGAAGCAAATGTCAAATTGTATCTAAAATCATTAATAAAGGAAAGAATAGAAGTTGGTATGGAAATATTAAAGGACAGGTAGGTGTAATCATGACTGAGGAAGCTCATGTTGCCATAGACTGTATAAAAAAATTTCTAAAACAATCTAATATGAGTAAATTTCTGATTGTTAATATAAACAATGTTGAAGACTATATGAATATTAAATCATCTTTAGATATTGAATTGTCTACAATAAAACTTTCGAATTTTTGTTGTGAATATGATGACATGCCGGATATTGAAAAATTTGTTAAATGTTGTAGAGAAACCGACAAAAGCAGCCTAGTGCTGGGTGTAAGTCAATATCTGAAATTAAAGAACAAAGAATCCTTTGAAATGTGGACACAGGTTTTGCTATCTAGCATGAACACATTGGCAAAAGTTATAATGATTTATTTTGACTGCGAAAATAAATTGAAAGAGATACTAGATAGAGATGTTAGATTCAAGAATCAAAATCAAATAATACTTGTAAAAGGGGACCGCTTAGAGAATGCAACATTAAATCTGGTTAACTCACAAATAACAAATAAAAAAAATGGTAATGTTATTAATGGTATTAAGAATTATTTGGATCAATGTGAGGAAGAGTGTATAGTAAAATTGCCAGTTTCAACTAGACATTATAATTATGATTATAGTGAGGCAGGAGTCAATATTAGAAAAATATCAGATAGCTTTCAATTGTTGAATTTATTCAAAGAAATTCCTGGTGAGATTACTTCGGATTTGGGGACTGAAGATAATTGGAAATATCTATATGAAAATATGCATGAATATTGCTTGAAAGATTTATTGATAAGAGAATTCGGCAATATGGATAACATTGATTTGCTATTTTATAATTGGAGTAAATGGGATGACAATATTAAGTGGCTATACTTTATTGCTCTTAAGCTTTCAGAAATTAAAAACAAGTATTTGGATTATGTTGTAAAGAAATCTTTAAAGAATACGGATTTTATTAGAAATTTATACTTTAGCATACTTGATTTTTCATATGAAGATGATGAGTTTGAATCGCTGTATAATCAAAGAAAAAATCTCATAGAAGTTATTGGGAATGATAGTTGCATCAATGAATTTTGTTCCATTGTTAATATGAAAGCCGAAGACAGAATTTATTATTTGACAAATATAACATCGCTTGAAAGAGAGTGTATATTTTCATGGCTCAGTGAACTTGATTATATTGATGATAATTCAAGGGCAATTATATCAAAAGTTTATCCAGAACTTGAAAGTTATATGATGGAGTATAATATCGGAATTGAGCCATATAATGATTATTTTAAAAAGTATAAATTGCAGAAGCTCAACAATAAAATATATAACGGATTTATTGATGTTGTCTATGAGAATGCCAAAAGAAGAGATTATAATCTATTTTTAAAAACAAGAAACGAAGTGTTTGAAAAAATCGACAAAAGAGGCAGTAAAATCTATTTCGTTGATTCTTTAGGTGTCGAATATATGGGGTATATCGGGAAAATATGCACAGAGATGGGATTAAGTATCGATGTGTCCTTTACTACAGCTAATTTGCCAACCACAACATTTTCGAATAAGGATTTTCTAGAGGGTTTCTGGGATATAACAAATGATATAAAGGATTTGGATGATATAAAACATGAAGGCAAGGGTGATTACAATTATGAATTTTCAAAATTACCATTACATATTCATGAGGAATTAAATATAATCAAAGAAATTTTTAGAAAGATTAAAGCAGAACTATCAAAGCCCGATGTAAAAAAAGTAATTGTGGTATCTGATCATGGGGCTAGTAGGCTAGTGGTTTTGTATGGCAATAAAATCACATATCCCACTGAAACAAATGGGACTCAAGGTGGCAGATGTTGTAAATATGTAGAAGGGATGGAGGTTCCTTTATATGCTACAATTGAGAATGACCAATGTATACTGGCTAGTTATGATAGGTTTAAAACTCCAGGTGCCCCAAGAGTAGAAACTCACGGAGGTGCAACATTAGAAGAACTAATAGTGCCAGTTATTGTTGTGAAAAATGAAAAAGAAATAATAAGAGCAAATTTAGTGGAAGATGTTATTACGGTTAGTTACAAAATCAAAGCTGTTCTAAAAATATTCGTAACGAAAAAATTCGAAAAAATCAAAGTCAAACTCAATAATAATGAGTATGAATCAACAGAATTCGATGGAAGGTATTACACTGTACCGATATATGACATTATTAAACTTGGTGAATATGAGGGAGAAGTATACGCTAATGAACAATATATAGACAAAATAAAATTTAATGTTATTAAGCCGACAAGCAATGAAAAAGACTATGGTATTTAAGGGGGGCGGCATGAAAGATTTACTTAGGGAGTACTTTGATGATATGGTTGTATATAAGGATTTGAGAAAAAGTAATTTTTTTTCTGCTCTAAGCCTCCCTTCTTTCTTACGTGATTGGTTATTAAAGCGTTTTGCGGATAATGACGGGAGTTTTGATATAGAGGAGTTAAGTGAGTATATCAAACAATATATTCCTAAGAAAGATGATTGGGTGCGAATAAAAGATCGAATTATAAATGAGAACGAGAGAGTCAAATTCCTTGCCAAAGTTTCAGCGGATATAGACATTAAAACTGGAGAAATATCATTTACTTTGCCTGATTTTAGCTTGGGTAAAAAAGAAACTTTAATTGAGCAGCATGTATGGGACAGTTGCAAGGAAGAATTGATTGCTGGAAAGGAAATATGGGGTATTGTAGAACTTGGATATAGGCCTTTTATCTCAAAAACAGAGCCAGGTAAAATTAAGCTTATCGGATTTCAAAATTTTTGCCCTTATACAATTGATCTTGATTATTACAAGGAAGTTAGAAATAATTTTACTATAGAACAGTGGATAGATTTATTGCTTGGAGCAATAGATTATAATGCCGGTGGTTATGACACAGAAAAAGAGAAATTGACTATGCTTACAAGACTATTACCTTTCATCGAAAAAAGGCTAAATCTAATAGAACTTGCGCCAAAAGGGACAGGCAAGTCATACTTGTTTGGAAGAGTGAGTAAGTATTGTTGGCTTTCATCTGGTGGAGTAATGTCACGCGCAAAAATGTTTTACGATCAAGCTAAAAAGCAACAGGGATTAGTATGTGGGAATGATTTTGTAGCTCTCGATGAAGTTCAAACTATTTCATTTGCAGATGTAGACGAAATGAGAGCTGCGCTCAAAGGATATATGGAATCAGGAATATTCACTGTTGGAAACTATGAAGGAACAGCTGAATCGGGTGTTGTTCTGCTTGGAAATATAAATGAAGAAAATATGAATGAGTATGGAAATATGTTAGAGGAATTGCCTAAAATATTTCATGAGAGTGCATTGATTGATAGATTTCATGGCTTTATCAAAGGCTGGGATATTCCGCGCATGCACGATGATTTGAAAATTAGTGATTGGGCACTAAATTCTGAATACTTTTCAGAGATTATGCACTTGCTTAGAGATGATGTCAGTTATAGGGCAATTGTCGATGAATTAGTAATTGTTCCAGAAAAAGCTGATACTAGAGATACTGAAGCTATTAAAAGAATTTGTACTGCTTATGTCAAATTGTTGTTCCCTAATGTCAGAAATTTTGATGACATTGATTTACTGCAATTTAAAAAATACTGTTTGAGACCAGCAGTAAGCATGAGGAGCATCATAAAATATCAACTAGGTATTTTGGATACGGAATACAAAGGTAAAAGTGTTCCACGTTTTGAAATTCGGGGGTTGAATATATAGTGAAAAAAATTAAAAAGCAGTGTTTTGCATGCAATGTTAACATTTCTAAAGATGAAATAGGATTGAATCAAAAGTTAATTGGGCGAAATATAGAAAAATATTTTTGTTTAGAATGTTTGTCAGATTATCTTGAAGTTACGACGGATGAACTTGTTGATAAAGTGCAAGAATTTAAAGAACAGGGGTGCATGTTATTTATATGACGGAGGTATGTAAATTTAAATGGTCCTCAAATTATTTTTGGAGGCCATAGAGGTGAGTAATATTTTCGGATGGAATATATCTAGTGGAAATCACTAGTGTCAGGCACGAACTAATGAATCTATTATGTAATCGCGATTAAAAAATAAAGAAACAAGGGTGTTTAATTTCGTTGATGATAAGCATAAAGTGAAAAGTTATTTGGCAATCGAGATTAAATAAACTTACAGATTTTTGTGATGATGAATGGTTGTTAGGGTAGATTATAGCTTGACAAAGCATGCTAATTAGTGCAGCCGTATAGATGAAAAATGCAAACAAGATATAATGACTACGAACGGAGGTATATTATGGCAGACATAAAATATGAAATCACAGGGCAATTCGGTAAAATATCAGAATCCTCAAAGGGATGGACAAAGGAACTGAATCTAATAAGCTGGAACGACAGGGATCCCAAGTATGACATTCGCGAATGGGCGCCTAATCATGAAAAAATGGGCAAGGGAGTTACTCTGTCTAAGGAAGAGCTTAAAGAGCTAAAGAGACTACTTAACGAAATGGATATTTAGAACTCATGACTAAAAGAAAGGTAGCTGGATACAGCTGCGTAGGCATCGACGCCTGCAAGGGCAAGTGGGTGGCGGTCTGCATATCAGACAAAGGCTTTGAAGTAGACAAGTTTGACACCATAGGAGATGTCTGCAAATCCTATCCGGATTGCGACACCTACCTGATAGACATCCCAATAGGCCTCCCCGAAAGCAGGGATGATGCAAGGCCGGACATGCTTGTGAAAAAGGAGCTTGGCAGGAAGGGCTCCAGTATATTCCCGGTGCCCTGCAGGCAAGCCGTGTATGCCGATGACAAGGCCAGAGCAAGAGAGCTTAACATCTCCGCTCTTGGAAAGAACCTTTCAGAGCAGAGCATTGGCATTTCTAAGGCAATTAGGCAGGTGGACGAGTTCCTGCAGGCTAATCATGAGTGGAAAAACAGGCTGCTAGAGAGCCATCCGGAGCTTTGCTTCTCAAAGCTGAACGGCAACCAGCCGATTATGGAAAAGAAGACAACAGCAGAAGGCTATAATAGGCGGCTCGAGGTTCTGAGAATATACTATCCCGCTGCGGACAAGGTCATAGAGAGGTTCCTGTCTGACGGCCCAAACAGAAAGAAAACCGACGATGTTGTGGATGCGCTATGTCTGGCTGTCATGGGAAGATTAATTGTAGAAAATGGATGCAGGAGATTTCCCGAAAAGCCCATGATGGACAGTAAGGGACTTCTTATGCAGATAGTATATAGCGAGGAGAAAAACATGGCAGAAAAAATGGAATCAAGTAATAATGTAAACAAAGAATTTAGTACGGAAAGCAACGGGAAGCGTGAATTGAGCTTAGGGAAGAAATACAGGCACTTCAAGGGCAAGGAATACCTGGTTATGCATATAGCCAAGGATTCGGAGACCTTGCAGGAAATGGTAGTATATCAGGCATTATACGGCGAATATGGAATTTGGGTGAGGCCTCTTGATATGTTTCTTGAGAAGGTTGAGGTTGGCGGCAAGAAGGTGTATAGGTTTGAGGAAATCGTTGAATAGTGCATAAAAAGCTGAACACGACTGGAGGGGATGTTATGCTTAAGGTTAAAGTGTTTTCTGATTTCGCCTGCCCGTATTGCTATCTGGGACTTTGTCTACTGGAGAAGCTGAGGGAGGACGGAATCGAATATGAAGCGGAATGGATGCCCTTTGAGCTGGACCCTAAGGCGCCGCTTGAGGGAATGGATCTGTTCGACGTCTATCCTAAGGAGTATGTGTTGAAAGCTCTGGATATGCTGTCGAAGCAGGGTGAAAAGTACGGTATAAAGTTCATCAATAAAAATGGAAAGTTCAATACGAGAAGAGCCCACCTGGGCGGCTATTTTGCAAAGGAAAACGGCAAGTACGACGAGTATGCCAAGGCTATGTTCAAGGCGTATTTCGAATACGGTACAAACATTGCAGAAAGGAATGAAATCGACAGGATAGCTGAAGGCATAGGCTTGGATGTCGACTCCATGAACAAGGCTATCGATTCGGGTATGTATGAGCAGAGATTCGAAGAGGCTTACAATGCTTCAAGGATTTATGAAATAGAGAGCATACCAACATTTATTGTAAACGAAAAAGCAAGGCTAACAGGAGTCAGGGACTATGAACGGTTCAAGCGCGATTTTCTGGCGGTTGGGGAATAGTTGCATGAAAAAGGGGCCTTTAAAGCCCCTTTACATCTACTTGTCCTTGGGTTTGCCCTTGCCAAAGTGCGTGTCGATAAGGTAGTGGACTGCGTTTTCAAGTCCTTCTCTTGAAGTGCTTTTTGTGGTAGCCGTGTCTAGGATTCTGTCACCTTCAGGGCCTCTTAGTACTAGCTTTACGTAGAAATGCACGTCTTCCTTTGGGTTGATCCAGTTGAAGGCATCGCGGGTGGATAAGAATATATAGTGTCTTTCATCTACCTGGCTTGAAGCCACTGTTGAGTCGTCTTCGGTTGTATCCTTAAGAGGGCCTTCCATTTCGTCAATAAGTTCAGATACTATAGTTTCAACAGGTTTCATCTGATTTACCTCCAATTAAGAGTTTCGCCGCAAAGGCGTTATCATTTACACCTCCGACTGTCTTGGTGGTGTTTTTTTGTTGCCGTAAAACCATTATATACCAATGATCAGATTTGTTCAACAAGGCTTGGCGGCAGGCAAAAATTACCGGCAAATGCTACTAAATATTACCTCTGAAAAATGATATAATTATTTAAATACAATTTACATAGTGAAAGGAGCGATAACATGAAGTGTAGTAATTGCGGCCAGCAGATCACTGATGAGAGCCAGTTCTGCGAGCATTGCGGAGAACCTGTTGTTGCAGATATGGCGAATATTGATCAAGAAGATGAGCAGCAGGAGCTGTTTGAAGTCGAAAATGAGGGTGCGGCATTAGGAGGACAGGAGCCGGTGCAGCTTAGCCCCGGTGTTACAAGGGGAGCTGACGGAGTCATAAGGTGGGCCTACGACATGAACATGTGGAAAAACCCGACAATACTGATTACGGTCTGGAAGGTGCTCATGCTTGCTGCCCTGGCTCCGGCGCTTCTGGTAAGTGCTTTGGCAATAGGGGACGGAGTGGTGGAAGCTCTCGGTGCGTTTGTGAAGGTGGCGCTTTACACAGCCGGCATAGTTACTGGACTTATGGTTATAGCGTATCCTATAGTAGCCATAGCCAATGGTGGAAAGTACTGCGTTGTGTTCGAGATGGACAACTTCGGAGTCAAGCACATACAGATGCAAAAGCAGTTCGAAAGGAGCCAGGTGCTTTCAATGCTTACTGTATTGGCAGGCGCTGCAGGTGGTAATATTCAGGCTACGGCTTCGGGTCTTTTGGCGGGATCAAAGCAAAGCTCTTACTCCAAGTTTTCCAAGGTAAAGGGGGTAGTGGTGCACGCAAAGCGCAATGTCATATACGTAAACGAGAATCTCGAGCATAACCAGGTGTACGCCTCGAGGGAGGATTTTGAAGCAGTGCTCGAGCACATTCTGGGCAAGTGCAAGAAGGCCAAGGTGACATACAAGTCAACACTGTAGAAAAGCTTTGGGACTAAGCATATGTACATATTGGAAATAACGCTGTGAAGGGATGGGTTATGATTTATGCAAAGTGAACTTTCTGTTTCGAAGAGTCAAAACGCGCCGCCGCTAGACGAGGCGACGCTGGGGCCGCTTCGCTACCTGCTTGCGAGCATGAAGCAGGCTCTTGGCGGAATAGGAGCTCTTTTTAAGAATCCCAAGCTCCTGCTGCCTACGATTATAATATCAATTATGTGGCTTGCGCTTTCCTACCTTAAGCTTTATATGCCGGCTTCGGGAGCTGTGTTTGCGCTGAGCCTTATTTTATTTGCTCAGGGCGGAATGTACGCGGGACTTCTAGGAGCTGTCGGAGGCATAATTGGCAAGGCGTTTTTCGCGTGGTTTGTGACTAATGCGCTTATGCCGGTGCTGACGGGCAAGAAGGCTCCAAAATCAGTGAAGATGAAAATGGGGCCTGCCTTTGCGATAAGGGATATGCGCGGCTTTGCCCTGTTTGTTGCGGGTTCGGGAATCGCGCTGATCATTTACAACTTCCTAACGGGCAATGCCAGCCTTGAAAACAGCGTAATCGGGCTGACAGCCATGGTGGCGTGCCTAAGGTCACTCAGGAATCCGGGGGGATTTCTCGTTGGGTTCATGCGCTCGTTTAGCAAGGGTAGGCTTTCAAGGCCGAGGGCAGGCCACTGCGTGGTAGGCATGATGCTAGGGTTCGCTCTTGGGATAGCCTCTTCGCTCCTGACAAGCGGGGGACTTTGCTATACGATGGGCGGCATTCTGCTTGCAATCTCGATAGTAGTTGCAGTGGTGTTCAGAGGAAGGCGGATACCTGCCGCTGCGATGATTGTCATGCTGCTCATGGGCGTCATGGCTCCAACACTTCAGGTCGCAGAGGCCGAGCCCAAGTGGATGGACCCATACGAGGCTTACGGAGTTGCAAAGGGCGACTATGAGGCTCTTAAGGCTGCTATTGCAAAGAAGCCTTTCTACGGCGCAAAGGTTGAGCCTATGGGCATGAGTTTCGGTACATATTATGGGATAGTTCCAAATGGCCAAGAGATAATAATTGAGGGCGGCAAGGAGACTACGATTGACCTGGAGATATCGTCGCCGTCACTTGAGGATCTGCACAACAAGACGGATGACTACAGCTATTTGAGCAGCAAGTTCAAGGGGCGCGTTTCGTTCTTTTATGACGAAGGGGCTCTCGGCGCTGAGTCGCCATACGACAGCTCTTTTAGCCAGAACAGGCTCCCCATAATGGCAAGGAGCGTGGGAGACTATTCGGGCTACGTGATAAACCGCTCTGACTACGAAAGCGGAGTTGCAGCGTCGAATTTTTACATAAAGGGAAGCGAAAGCTCTTATCCTGTGGTTTTCGACTCATTTGAACATATAAGGGAGAGTCTGCTAACCGACACGGAATACAGTGTGTACGGCCAGCAGGCATTCAGCTATGATCCCGGACAACTTTTCATGGTGGCAAAGCTTGCGGGCGGGACACAGATAACGTGGAGCGATGGGGAAGTCAGCGATGAAGGCATTGACAGCGTCATGCATCTTTGTGTCAAGGAGATAATGCTGGATGCTCCATCTGGTGCAACTGAGAAGGTAAGCACTGTGTGGGTGCTTGACGATGTGATTATAGACAATCCCAATGAAGGCGACAGCTATTTCCATACCGAAGTGGCAAATGGCCGAATATTCGAGTCTTCGGGAGGCGAGGAAGGCTCACAGTATAGCGCAACTGAGTACACTTGGACGCCGCCTCCCGAGCGTATTGAGCTTGGGCGTGAAAACGAGATCCAGGTCAAGAAACGGATTACATGGCAAGGGGATCATTTCACGGCACAGGCCGGATACATGCTGGGCAGGGCATACATATCTGCGATGCTAGACGGCGAGAGCGACATGAAGACTGTTTATGAAGGCTTCTTTGCGACAGAGGGTCAGGAGGGTACGTCAACCACTCTTTATGGAAACAACCTTGATCCGGGCCAGTCGGTAGAGGGTGTATATACTGTAAAGCAAAACAAGAGCCGCACCGGAGAGACTCCTTACGACAAGCTCACTACCGAAAACAGCCGCTTGTTTATAGAAATATCTGCCTTCGGGAGCGGCAGCGTCACTTATATGTATAAGCTGTCGACTGAAGCTGTATACGGAAAAACAGGTCCTGGAGGCTCCGACGATGAAGGCTTGCTAGAAGGCATACTTGATCCATGGGAGCACGAGTGGGACGAGCGTGCTGACGAATTTGAAACAGGCGTTATTGGAGCGGCTTCAGCTCTGGCGGGACTTGTGGGCGCTGGAGCAGCGGCAGCGGGAGGCTTTGGCGGCCCTTATGGTCCGGGAGGATTTTTCAGAATCAAAAGAGAAGGCATGGACTACGACCCGAGCGATGGAACGCTCGTTGTGACTTCTCCGAGTGGCTCCCAGGAGCTGTACAGGTTAAATCCCGCTACGGGAAAATTTGAAAGCTCCTACGGCTCGGAGCTGGACCTTGATGATGTGGAGCGTGCCCACAACGAGCACAGGATAAGCCTTGCCAATTCGGCGCAGGACAGAAAGCGCATGGAGAACAGAACTGACGGACAGTCCGAGTATCTGCGCAAGCTAGACCGCATACAGCATCTTAAGGACAGGCTGCAAAGGGAAGCCGGAGGCGACGGAGACTCTCTTGCATCTCAGATGGCCGAAAGGCTAGAGCGTATCCAGAGTGACATTAGCAGCGGCAAGGGCCTCGATGAGAAGGCCTACAGGTCAGTAAGGGACGCGTATGGTAAATATACAAGAGGCGAGATCTCCGGCAACGGAAGCATACCTGGAGAATATTCAAATTGGGAGCATGCAAAGGATACTATTGCCATGAGCTCGGAGGAGATTTCAAGAGGCGAAAGTGGGAAGGCTATAGCTTTAAGGGTTCTGGCTGGCATGCTGACAGCAGGCAAGTCGGAAATTGGCTTCGAGGCGGCGCGTTCCGTGTATACTACTAAGGATTATGTTGATGCCGGAGGGGACAGCTGGAGGGAAGCGGTAAGCAATTCCGTCATGCAGACGGTTGTGGACGAAGGAATAGGAAGGGTTGCCGGACTTGGCATAGATATCGCAGGAAAAGCGGGCTCTTATGCCACAAAAATGGCATCTAAGACCAGGATTGGCAAAGCCGCAATTGAAGGGGCTTCGAATCTGGCAGGAAAGGCATCTGATTTCTTCGGACAGAATGTAGATGATCTGGCGAAGAAGATGCTTGGGAAAACCGCGAATACTGCTGACGATGCGGCAAAGGCTCTGAAGAAGGCAAACGCCGCAAGCGCCATAAAGGCTGCGAACAAGCAGCTTGACGATGCAGTGAAAGCCGCATCCAATCAGGCTGACGACGTGGCAAAGGCTGCCGCAAACACAGCCGATGATGCCGTGAAATCAGCAACAAAACAGATGGACGACGCGGCCAAGGCTGCCGGAGGAAAAGCAGATGACACGGCTAAAGCTGCGACTAAGAATGCTGATGACGCGGCCAAGGCGGCAGAAAAGGCGGATGATTCTGTAAAAAATGCAGGTGAAAAGACTGACGACGCTTCGAAGGCGGCAGAAAAGGCCGACGGTCCTAATCCGGAAGATTACAAGGCTGCAGAGAAGAAATGGAACAAACAAATGGATGAGGCTAAGGATGAGGCGAGAAAAGAGATAGACAAGTACAAGCAGTCCACAAGTGGCAAGGATTCTGCCGAATCGGCAAGGGATGCGCTCTACAGAAAGGGCCAGAAGATAGGCGAACAGAAGGTGGACAACCTAAGGCGCGCCCAGGAGAGGCTAAATAGCAATCCTGGCTCCAGGGAGGCTCAGGACGCCTACGATCAGGCGCTGCGCTCCGTGCAGCAGGACAAGTACGCAATGACTAAGCTCAACAGTCTCGACGGACCGGGAGCAAACGAGCTGCGCGGGAATTTCAACATGAGAAACGAGCAGTTCACACAGTCGGCACTCAGGAATACAAAGGAGCGGCTGGCGCTTGAACACGGAGTGGATCCTAGTGAAATCAAGTTCGTGGAAGCTACAAACACAGGGGCTGGTGCCAGAACGGCCGACGCTTCGGTGACAGCCAAGAAGGTTGATGTCAGCCAACATACTGCTGCTGATTTCAAAGGTGCGTCTACGGCTGACGATGTAATACCTCAGTCGGCGCGAATAAAGGGAGCGCCTATGGACAAGGACGTAACCGCCAGGATATTCGACAAGAAGACCAACCAGTGGATTGACATTCCTAAGGAAGATGTGGAGCGAGTATACAGACAGGAGCTCTACAAGTCCCACCACAAGGGCGAGCTACCGAAGTTAGACGGAAAGGACATAGTGGACGAGAAGGAGATATCCAAATTTGCCGAGAAGATGGACCATACCGTTACAGACCGTACAGGCAAGGACGCCTACGGAAGAGGTGACAGGGATCTTGTAAACATTCTCGACAAGGGAAACAAAGGTGTAAAGGAATTTGAAGACATTACCTCTGTAACGGGAACTATGGAATACAAGTCGAACGAGTGGTTTGAGCGTGCAGATAAACTCAGGGAGGATGCGCAGAAGCTGGGAGGCTCCAGCGAGGCAGCTGAGGAACTTCTTATGGAGGCCGAGGCGCTCCAGGGCGAAGGCGTTCGCCAGCTCGTCAAGCAGTTTGATGCCCAAATTGCAGGCCAGGTCAAGGCGGTGGCTGCAACAGGCAAGAATATACACATATCCGACAAGCTCCTCAAATCAATAAGAGTGCTTGATCAGGTGGGCAAGGAAGGCGGAATAACTATGGCGCAGGCCGAGGGCATACTGAAAGGTATGGGAACTTCGGTGGACGACGTTGTGCAGCAGAGCTCTTCCATAATGGAATCCATAGCAAAATTCAAGAGATAGGAGCTGAAAGCATGCTTAAACAAGAGACAGTAACAATACCTAAGGAAGCTGCATTGGCAGCGGCCCAGCAGTTGGGGATAGAGCCCAACCGCCTGTCGTCGCTTTTGGATATTTCTAAAGCATCTGGAAAGAAATCTGTAGGCGGTAAAGACCTTATGGAAGGCCGGCAAGAATTGCTCAGGCGGCTTGCTCAGCCTTATAATATATCGTTTTTAAGCTCTATATTGCAGGATGAGAGTTTCTTTTTCACCACAATACTCACTGGAGAGAATGACTATGCTTTTTACGGTGCCGAAGGGAATGATATTCGCCTCAAGACAGTGACTTCAGATGAAATATCATTACTGGTACGAGATATAATAGGCGCAGCGGGTGTTTGTAAGACAAATACGGCGCTTTCGCTAAGCCGCAATGGACTTTTGTCGCTTGCATGCCTGCTCGATGTTATTAGGCGGAGAAAGCTTGAGAACCTGATTTTGCATGTTGTGGGATCAGAGCCAATCGAAATAAGGGATCTGGAAAATGAGCTTGCCATCGCCCAGGAAAACAGGGACATGCGCTGGCTGACACCATTTTTCCTTAATGCATTCAACATGAAAAGCCCCTTTGATTTGAAAAAGGGGCTGGGGGAACTCGCGGATATGGGAATTGCAAAGCTCCAGAAAAATGCCATAACTCTTCAGGATGAAAAGTCAGGCTGGCTGGATATGCTCGGCGGAAAGAAAAGCATACTCGGCATTAACAGCATGTTCTACCACCAGGATTCGTTGCAGCTTCTAAGCACAGCATTCCTAAGAGTGGGAGACTACCTGTACTGTATAGAAGGCGGAGAAAGTGTGGCTTGGGCCAGCATTGATGAAAACCAACTTAAGGAAGCGGTTTTGACTCTCATAGCGCCTGGCGACAATCCGGGAAGCGCTGCAGTCAAGGCTGAGCCGGCAGTGGCCGATTTGTCTGAAACGGTCAATATAGGCAATGGCGCAGGCGATGAGACTGCAGCAAAGCCTGCCCCGAAATTCTGCAAATACTGCGGTACTGCGCTGACGCCGGGAGGCAAGTTCTGCCGCAGCTGCGGCAAGCCTGTAGGAAAATAATCTGGAAAAGAAAAAGCGGCAAAGCTCCACCACCGGTAAGGTGTGAATCTTTGTCGCCAGTATTAATGGTTTAATAGCGGTTTATTTGAGAAGAGGACACTTGCAGCGATAGCAGGTGTCTTCTTTTATGTCGCAAAGAGTGGAGCATGCGGCGCAGAATATTATATCATCGCCCGTTTTGTCGTATTTTTCGTAGCTGTTGAGGCCTCCATGATACCTGAGCCTGTCGCCGACATTGAAATAGTTATAGAGCGTGTCATCGTCATCTACGCTTATTACGTACTTTTTGCCGCCGTCGCTTCTTACGAAAACTGTGAATTCGGTATAGCGTTTGATGTAAGAGCCGCCTCCGGATTTGACTTCCTTTGCTTTGTTCTTCACTGTCTTGTCGATGACCTGGCCGTCCCATGTCTTGCTGCGCTTTCTGCCTAGAATCTGAAAAATGGCTATCGTTATGAACATTGTTCCTATAGCGCAGCCTATGTAGAGCGATTCTGGATTTGAAAGGCCGTCGGCCTCCAGCTCGCCAGCTATGTAGAATCCCACAATTGCTATGACGGCAAGTCCCAAGGAGAAAAAGAATGACCACTGGTTTGAGTTTTTCAGGTATTTTTTAAAAGCAGGGTCGTTGATCTTCGGCGAAAAACCCACAAGATTGTTGCTGGCTTCTTTGGGTTTGCTGGAAGCTATTGCTGCAGACTCGGCATGCGATTGTATTTCTTCGCCGGCTGCTATTCCGACAACCTTTTCGCCGCAGCTGCTGCAGAAAACCGAATCTGATTCCAGTTTGGAGCCGCAATTTGTACAGAACATAATAACACATCCTTTCAAAGAGTTGGGCATTGGCAGATACACAAAACACCCCTGAAAAATCAGAGGTGTTGTATGAGCTAGGTCGTAAAATCAATAGTATTTAGTATGGATGCAGGTTACACGTTGAACCTGAACAACATAACGTCTCCGTCATGCACCACGTATTCCTTGCCTTCGACTCTTACAAGGCCTTTTTCCTTGGCCGCTGCCATGCTGCCTGCAGCCGCGAGGTCATCGTAGGCCACGACCTCGGCTCTTATGAAGCCTTTTTCAAAGTCAGTGTGTATCTTTCCTGCAGCCTGTGGAGCCTTGCTGCCATTAACAATCGTCCAGGCTCTTGTCTCCTTTGGACCTGCTGTAAGGAAGCTTATAAGGCCAAGCAGTTTGTAGCCTGCTCTTATTAGCTTGTCAAGGCCTGACTCTGAAAGTCCAAGGTCTTCAAGGAATGCTGTTTTTTCTTCGTCCTCCAGCTCGGCGATTTCAGCCTCTATCTGGGCGCATACCACTACAACCTCTGCGCCTTCCTGTGCTGCGTGCTCTCTAACGGCTGCCACATTTTCATTTGTAGCTCCGTCGTTGGCAAGGTCCTCCTCGGACACGTTCGCGGCGTAGATTACAGGCTTGTATGTCAGCAGGTTGAGGTCTTTTACAAACGCCGCTTCGTCGTCTGTCAGTTCAAGGCTTCTTGCCATTTTATTGTCCTCGAGCGCGCTTTGTATCCTCTCGAGTAGTGCCAGCTCTCCCTGAAGCGCCTTGTCCGCCTTGGCCGCCTTTTGTGTCTTTTGTATTCTACGCTCAAGCATTTCTATATCCGAGAATATAAGCTCGAGGTTTATTGTCTCGATATCCCTTAGCGGTCCTATAGAGCCTTCAACGTGAACTACGTTCGGATCGTCAAAGCATCTTACAACGTGAACTATAGCCTCCACCTCTCTTATATGCGAGAGGAACTTGTTGCCAAGGCCTTCGCCCTTGCTTGCGCCCTTTACAAGACCGGCTATGTCACAGAACTCTATTGCCGTTGGAAGTATCCTTTCAGAGCCGTATATGCCAGCAAGCACGTCAAGCCTCTTGTCAGGTACCGACACGACGCCTATGTTGGGGTCTATCGTGCAGAAGGGGTAGTTTGCAGACTCGGCGCCTGCTTGTGTTATTGCGTTAAAAAGGGTGCTTTTTCCCACGTTGGGAAGTCCCACTATTCCAAGTTTCATTAAAAAATCTCCCTCACTTTTTATTGAAAAGCCTTGCGGCTTTCATAATTAAATTTATCGTACTGATTTTAAACATGCAGAAACATTATATATCATGGAAGGGATTTATTCAACAAATTACGCACCTGAAGTAAGATTTTTCCTATGCCAGAAGAAATTTTGTCTGCAGACCGAAGGTGACTCTAAGCAGGATAAAGCAGTGCGACTTTATGACGTTTTGTGGGATTTCCCATCGAAATTCAGCCATGTTGCCGGAAAAAAGCTTTGACTGTCTGAGCGATAGCGAGTTTCAAAGCTTCCGGCTTGCAGGCTGAATAAGATGAAATGGAAATCGCAAAATGGAAGAGGGCGCACAATTATCCTGCTAGAGTCACTATTTGGAAAAGTATTTGGGAATATGGAATTAAAAAATGGTATAATTACACTAGTTGAATTTTTACTGCATCTGACAAACAGCAAATTTCAAATAGATAGTGCAAATGAGGAGGGACAATGGTGCAAAACTACGAAAAGATAGAGATACAAAAGGGTGTAAACCTAATAATAGTCAAGACAGACAAGTTCAAGACTAATCTTGTAAGCGTGTACATAAAAAGACCGCTCAACAGGGAAGAAGCGACTAAGAACGCGCTTTTGCCGTATGTGCTTAAGTGCGGCAGCAGGAATTATAAAAGCCAGGTAGAGATATCCAAAAAGCTCGACGAGCTCTACGGCTCTAACCTTGTGGCCGGAGTGGGCAAGAAGGGTGAAAAGCACATACTCAGCTTTAAGCTGGTTATGACAAACGACAGGTACATAGATGAGGCGATATTCGAGGACGGCCTCATGTTCATGAAGGACATGATATTCGATCCGCTGCTTGAGGAGGAAGCCTTCAGCAGGGGATATTTCGACGTGGAGGCGCAGAATCTGCGCGATGCCATAAGGGGAAGGGTTAACGACAAGGCCTACTACGCCGTGGAGCGCTGCGTGGAGGAGATGTGCAAGGGTGAAAACTATAGCATACATGAGGACGGATACGAGGAGGACATCGAAAAGATAACACCTCAGAACCTCTACAGTCACTACAGGGAAATTATAGGAACATCGCCAATAGACATGCTTGTTGTTGGAGACATTGACAGCGAGAGGGCGGAGGCCGCAGCAAGGAGCTTCTTTGATGGAGTGCTTGAAAAGGACAGGGAGCTCATTGAAATACCGGATGAGCAGGTCTACAACATACCTGCCGAGGTGAAGAATATAAGCGAGAGCATGGACATAACCCAGGGCAAGCTGTGCATGGGTTTTAGGACCAACATACACTACCTTGACCCCGAGTACTATCCGCTTGCAGTGTACGCCAGCGTGCTTGGCGGAGGGCCGCACTCGAAGATGTTCCTCAATATAAGGGAGAAGGAGAGCCTGTGCTATTATATATATGCATCTGTTGAAAAGTACAAGGGGCTTATGCTGATATCCTCGGGTATTGAATTCGAAAACTATGAAAAGGCGCTAGAGCTAATCAGGAAGGAGCTAGGCGACATGAGCGCCGGCAGCATCACGCAGCTTGAGATGGACAACAGCAAGAGCGCCATGACAAACTCTATAAGGTCTATGGCTGACAGTATAAACGGCCTTTCTGAGTTCTACTACGGGCAGCTGGTAAGCGGCGTATTTGAGACTCCGGAGGAGATGATCGACAAGATTTCGCGCGTAAGCGTGGAGGATGTCGTGAAGGCTTCTGAAAAGATCAAAATGGATACAATATTTTTCCTGAAAAATTAGGGAGGCGATTTCTTGAACAGGATAGAAAACAAGGTTCTCAATGAGGAGCTTTTTTACGATAAACTGGATAATGGACTTGAGATATTCTTCATGCCCAAGAAAGGCTTTGCAAAGCAGTACGCTGTGTTCTCAACGAATTACGGCTCAAACGACCTGGAGTTCGTGCCTTTTGGCAAGAACGGCAAGATAAGGGTGAACGAGGGCATAGCCCATTTCCTCGAGCACAAGATGTTCGAGCAGGAGGATGGGAGCAACGCCTTCGACAAATTTGCGCAGCTCGGCGTCAGCGCCAACGCCTACACCAATTTCGACATGACCTCTTATCTCTTTACGTCAACCGACAACTTTTACGAGGCGCTCGAGCACCTGATACAGTACGTTCAGAGTCCGCATTTCACTGATGAGAACGTTGAAAAGGAAAAGGGGATAATAGCCCAGGAGATAAAGATGTACGACGACAATCCTGACTGGAGAGTGTATTTCAACACGCTCAAGGCGATGTACATAAACCATCCCAACAGGATAGACATAGCGGGCACTGTCGAGAGCGTATACAGGATAACAAAAGAGGAGCTCTACGACTGCTACAACACTTTCTACAGCCCTCAGAACATGGCGCTCTTCGTGGTGGGCGACCTGGAGTGGGACAGGGTTCTCGAGACCGCGAGGAGCTCTCAAAGAAGCTACGGCAGCGAGATACTCGGCATGGAGGTTGAAAGGTTCTATCCGCAGGAGCCGGAGGCTGTGGCACAAAAGAGCATACAGGAGTCGCTGTCGGTTTCGATGCCGATGTTCAACATAGGCTTCAAGGAGACCAGTGTGGGAGAACGCGGAGAGGCGCTTCTGAGAAGAGAACTGTCAACCGAGATATTGCTGGATATGCTCTACAAGAAGGGGAGCAGCTTCCATGAGGAGCTTTATCTTGGGGGGCTAATAAACGAGAGCTTCTCGTGCTCTTACACTCTTACTCCCGACCATGGCTACACCATGATAGGCGGAGAGTCAAAGGACCCGCAAAGGGTACAGGAAAAGGTCATGGAATACGCAGGCAAGTACAGGGAGAAGGGCCTTGAGCTCGAGTATTTCGAGAGGATAAAGAAAAAGAAGATAGGCAACTTCCTCAAGTATTTCGACTCACTAGAGTTCATAGCCAATAATTTCATCTCGTACCATTTCAAGGGAATTAACCTCCTTGGCTATCTGGAGACTTTAAAGAGCATAGAATTTGAGGATGTCAAAAAAAGACTCTACGACCACATACGTGAGGACAACTGCGTTCTGTCGGTTATAAACCCTAAATGAAATTGACTTGGGAAACAAGTAGAATTATAATAAAGCTAGGTTTTTACCTAGCTTTTGTGCTTTCGATTAAATGTAATTATAAAATGTGCTATAATTAGACTCGGCGAATTTACACAATACATACGGCTTCATACAATATTAACGGAATACGGAGGCGGTTTTTCAAATGGTTTTTTCAATGATAGATCCGGTAGCGTTTAAGATATATGGAATGGACATAAGATGGTACGGCATAATAATGGCCTTTGCAATACTGACAGGAATGGTGCTTGCACTTCGCGAGGCTAAGAGGCAGGGAATAGAGGAGAATACTATGCTTGATCTATTCCTGATTACGGTGCCTATGGCAATTATAGGCGCCAGGGCTTACTACGTGATATTCAACTGGAGCTACTACCAGGGTGATTTCTCAAAGATAGTCAACACCAGACTGGGCGGCATGGCAATACACGGGGCCGTCATAGCCGGAATACTTGCTGGGTATTACTTTTGCAGGAACAAGAAGCTCAATTTCTGGAAGATGGCAGACATCGCTGCGCCCAGCATAATACTCGGGCAGGCAATTGGCAGGTGGGGCAACTTCATAAACCAGGAGGCCTACGGAAGTCCTACAAGTCTTCCTTGGGCCATTACGGTGAACGGCGTGGGCGTGCACCCTACCTTCCTCTACGAATCAATATGGAATATCGGCGTTTTCATATATCTTTGGAGCATAAGGAAAAAGAAGGTATACGAGGGCGAGCTCATAATCAAATACTGCATATTCTATTCGCTCGGAAGGCTCTGGATAGAGGGCCTAAGGACCGACAGCCTGATGCTGGGACCGCTTAAGGCAGCCCAGGTACTCAGCCTTGTGCTGATAGTGGGCGGTCTGGTTGCGCACAAGTATTTCAGGGACTGGGAGCTGGACAAAGGCTGGGCAAAGAAGATAAAGAGAACTGCAAACATTTACAACAATGCTGCCGTTAGCGCTAAAAAATCAAAAAAAGGGACTAAATAACTATAATAATGAGCGGGATTTTGGGCTTTAATAAAGGGAGAGAACAATTTTGGACTTCAAACACGTATCGGTACTATTCGACGAATCTATAGATAATCTGAACATAAAGCCTGACGGAGTGTATGTGGACGGGACGCTCGGCGGTGCCGGCCATTCGCTTGAGATTGCAAAGAGGCTTTCAAAGGACGGCCTGCTTATAGGCTTTGACCAGGACAAGAACGCAATAGAGGTGGCTAAGGAAAGGCTGGCTCCCTACATGGACAGGGTCAGGATTGTCCACAGCAATTTTGAAAACATAAAGAAAGAGCTTGAAAATCTGGGCATAGACGAAATCGACGGGCTGCTGCTCGATCTGGGAGTGTCCTCGCACCAGCTCGACGAGGCGCAAAGGGGTTTTTCCTACATGCAGGACGCACCTCTCGATATGAGAATGGACAGCAGGAATCCGCTGAGCGCCTACGAGATTGTGAACACATACCCCAAGGAGGAGCTCGAGAGGGTGATTTGGGAGTATGGCGAGGAAAGATGGGCCGCAAGGATTGCCGAGTTCATAGTGGAGAAAAGGCAGGCTCACAGGATAAACACGACACTCGAGCTTGTGGATGTCATCAAGGCCGCGATACCTCAAAAGGCAAGGCAGGACGGCCCGCACCCGGCTAAAAGGACATTCCAGGCAATCAGAATAGAGGTCAACAGAGAACTCGATGTGATAAGAAAGACTATTGAAGACGCGACTTCTGTGATGAGAAAGGGCGGCAGGATATGCATAATAACCTTCCACTCGCTGGAAGATAGAATAGTAAAGGACACCTTCAAGGAGCTCGCCAAAAGCTGCGTATGCCCGGTGGAATTCCCGGTTTGCGTGTGCGGCAAGAGGCAGGAGCTCAAGATAATCACTAAAAAGCCTATAATACCAAGCGATCAGGAGATTGAAGGCAATCCAAGGTCAAGGAGCGCCAAGCTCAGGGTTGCACAGAGGGTTTAGGCGCTAAGGGGTGGTGCATTTGAGAGCAGACAAAAATAAAGCAAGTGACGGCAAGAAAATTGCCGACCTCGAAAAATACAGGCAGAGGAAAAAGCGCAGCGCCAGGGATGAAAACTCCAATGTCGACGGTGCAAGGCTCGCAAGGAACAGGAGCAAGAGAAATGCAGCACTTCTCAGGAATGGTGCTATAGCTTTCATAGCCGTGGCTGTTTTTCTGATAATGGCGAGATACTCCGTAATATCAAGGCTCAACTATGAGTCGCACTCTCTGAGCAAGCAGCTCGATGAGAAGTTGAATGAAAAAAAGGAGCTCTACTACGAGATAGAAATGAAGACAAACAGCGCCACCATCGAGAAGCAGGCGCGCGAGAAGCTGGGCATGGAATATCCTGCTGACGGACAGATTGTGTATATTGACGTTGAATAGGGCTTTGGGGGGAATACTGGTTTGGCGGATTTGAATATAAAAAACAAGAGAAGACTTTTTGCGCTTTTATCGCTCATGATGCTGGCTTTTTTAGGCTTGATAGCAAGGCTCGGCTACATACAGCTTGTCGAAGCAGACTGGCTCACAGAAAAGGCCCTTGCCCAGCAGGTCAGGGACCTGCCTGTGGAGGCGAAAAGGGGCACCATATATGACAGGAACGGCAAGGAGCTGGCGATAAGCATAACAAAATACACGGTATGGGCAAAGCCTTCCGCCATAAAGGATAAATCCGACGCTGCCAAGAGGCTCTCAAAGACCCTTGGCGTTGAGGAAAAGGAAGTCGAGTCTATGCTCAAGTCCGACAAGAAGAGCCTTGTGAGGCTTGCAAGGTGGATAGACGAAAAGCCCGCAAAGCAGATACAAAAGCTTGAAATAGGCGGTGTGTGGGTCGTTAAGGACAACAAGAGGTTCTATCCCTATGGTAATCTCGCGCCTTATGTAATAGGCCATGTGTCCACTGACAACGCAGGGCAGGCCGGCATTGAGCTTGAGTACGACAAGGAGCTTAAGGGTCTTCCGGGAAGGATAATAAGCGTAACTGACGCGTCTGGAAAGGAGATTCCCTACGACAACGGCAAGTACAACAACCCCAAGGACGGCCAGGGAGCTATACTTACAATAGACGAGGTCATACAGCACCATCTCGACAAGGCGCTTGACAAGGCTCTTGCGGAAAACCAGGCAAAGAACGTCATGGGAATAGTCATGAATCCGAAAACGGGCGAAATTCTTGCCATGTCGTCAAAGCCTGACTACGATCCGAATAATCCAAGAAATCCGATATATCCAAGGTACGAATCCCTGCTTGCCTCATACGGCGAGGACAAGTCCAAGGGCTGGTTTGACATGTGGAAGAATCCTCTTGTAAACGAAACGTATGAACCGGGTTCAACATTCAAGCCTATAACGGTTTCAGCAGCGCTGGAGGAGGGCTTTACAAAAGAAAGTGAAACCTTCTACTGCAACGGCTATGTAGAGATACTCGGAAGAAAGATAAAGTGCCACGTATATCCGCGGGGGCACGGCGTCGAGACTCTGGCGCAGGCGGTGCAGAACTCATGCAACCCTGTAATGATAGAGCTGGCTAGGCGAATGGGTACTGGCAGGCTGTATGAATACATAAAGGCTTTCGGGCTGATGTCGAAGACGGGCATAGATCTTCCAGGCGAGCAGGTGGGTGTTTTCCACAACGAGCAGAACGTTGGCCCTGTCGAGCTTGCGACTATAGCTTTTGGACAGGCGAACTCGGCAACGCCGATACAGCTTATTTCGGCAATAAGCGCCATTGCAAACGATGGTATAATGATGAAGCCACATGTTGTAAAGGAGTTTGTAGACTCAAAGGGCAACGTAATAAGCAGAGTTGAGCCTGAGCAGGTGAGAAAGGTTATATCGTCAAAGACGGCGCGCTCGATTAGAAACATAATGGAGTCTGTAGTCGTGGAGGGCGGAGCCAAAAATGCATTCATTCCAGGCTACAGAGTTGCAGGCAAGACAGGAACTGCACAGAAGGTTGTAAACGGCAGATATGAACCGGGCTTCTACTATGCGTCTTTTGTAGGCATGGCTCCGGCTGAAAATCCGGAAATAGCCGTTTTGATAATAGTTGATGAGCCGCGTGGAGCCTCGCATTTTGGAGGAACGGTAGCTGCGCCTATAGCAAAGGAAGTAATATACGATGTACTTAGATATTTGAATATAAAGCCCAACTTCTATCTGGGCGACTCGCAAAACGGCGGCATGGTGGAGGAATCGATTGTGCCTGAGGTCAGGAACATGGAGCTATCTACGGCCCTGCAGCTGCTATCGGATAATGGGCTCAACTACGTGATAGAGCCGTCCAATACGGTATTCAACCCGGACGACATGGTGCTTGATATGTTCCCGAGCCCCGGAACGAAGCTTTCGGCGGGCTCGAACGTCATACTCTACATGAAGCTTGAGCTAAGCGAGGCGGCAATGGCAGGCGGAAAATCCGTTGTTGTGATGCCAGACCTTACAGGCAAGACAATAAAGGAAGTGACCAACATACTCCAGGGTATGGGTCTCAAGCTCAAGGCTACGGGCAGCGGCACGGCCGTGAGCCAGGAGCCAAAGCCCAACATGCCGGCTGAGCCGGGCATGGCTGTTAGCGTGGAGTTCAAATCAAACTGATGAGTAAGGCAATGCATGCGCATGTATGCATTGCCTTTTTGAAGGTTTATATTGGCAAAATAATGCGGAGGTGTTCATATGAAGCTAAGCGAGATGCTCTCAGGAGCCCAGATGGTAAGTGTCAGCGGAGATTTTGAAACTGAAATAGGCAGCATTACATACGATTCGAGAAAGGCGGGAAGCGGCAGTCTTTTCATATGCATAAAGGGGTTCGCCTCCGACGGGCACGACTATGCAAAAAGCGCGTACGAATCCGGCTGCAGGGCTTTCCTGGCGGAAAGGGAGCTCGGACTCGAGGATGCGTGCGTTGTAGTAGTAGATGACACCAGAAGGGAAATGGCAAGGGCAGCCGCCAATTTTTACGGCAATCCTTCAAGCGCGCTAGGTCTTGTAGGTGTGACGGGCACTAACGGCAAGACAACAACGACATATCTTATAAAGTCGGCGCTGGACTACCTGGGTAGCAAGTGTGGTCTTATAGGCACAATAAGGACATACACAGGCAGGGTGGACGCCGAGTCTGAAAGGACAACACCCGAGAGCGTGGAGCTTCAAAGCTATTTCAGAGACATGCTCGATTGCGGTATAGAGAGCTGCGCCATGGAGGTGTCTTCACATTCCCTTGAGCTTCACAGGGTCGACTTTTGCGACTTCAAGTATTCGGTGTTCACTAATCTGACGCAGGACCATCTTGATTTCCACGAGGACCTTGAAAGTTACATGAAGGCCAAAGAAAAGCTGTTCTTCATGACATCGAAGGCAAACATAATCAATGTGGACGACATGCACGGCAAAGAGCTGCATGACAGGCTCAAAGTCTTGGACACGGCTTGCATCAGCTATGGCATAAATGAAGAGGCAGATATCAGGGCCATGGACATAAGCATGGACGCAACGGGAACTAGCTACACCATGGTCACTCCGGATTTTGAGTGCCGCATCGAGGTGGCGATTCCGGGAGAATTCACTGTTTACAACACTCTGGCGGCGGCAACGGTGCTGTACCTTATGGGCATAGGAAAGGATGAGATATCTTCAGCAATAGGCAGCTGCAGCGGTGTTCCAGGAAGGTTTGAAAGCATAGTGGGTCCAAGCGGAGTCACAGTGATAGTAGACTACGCACATACGCCGGACGCGCTCGAGAATATACTAGAGACTGCCAAAGGGTTTGCTAAGGGCAGGGTTATAACGGTTGTAGGCTGCGGAGGCGACAGGGACAAGACGAAAAGGCCGATAATGGGTGGAATAAGCCAGAGGCTGAGCGATATGACAGTCATAACATCAGACAATCCAAGAACCGAGGATCCTCGTAAGATAATTGAGGACATAGTGGCGGGGCTTGACAAGCAAAAAGGCGGCTATACAGTAGTCGAGGACAGAAAAGAGGCCATAGAAGCGGCAATAAGTATGGCGGAGCCTCAGGATATAGTAATAATAGCCGGCAAGGGCCACGAGGACTATCAGATAATCGGCAAGCAGAAGATTCATTTTGACGACAGGGAAATTGCAAGAGCTTATCTTGAGGAGGTCAAGTAGGTATGGAGGATGTAACCTTTAATGAGGCGGCCGCGTGGTGCAAAGGGACTGTTGCGGCAGGTGATTCTCAGGCTATGCTGGGCGGGATTTCAATAGACACAAGAAAGATTTCGCCGGATGAAACTTATGTTGCAATAGTAGGCGAGAGGCTTGACGGGCACGATTTCATAGGGGCGGCATGCGAAAAGGGTGCAAGCAAGTTTATAGTGGAGCCGGAAAGGGTTGCCGACAAGTCATTCTATGCAGGCAGCACTGTGCTCGAGGTTGAGGATACTACTAGGGCCCTTGGCGATATTGCAAGAGGCTATAGGGACAGGTTCGACATACCCTACATCGGAGTGACCGGCAGCTGCGGCAAGACATCCACTAGGAACATGGTATGGAGCGTGCTCTCGCAAAAGCTCATTACGCATAAAAACAGCGGCAATTTCAACAATCACATAGGCCTTCCGCTGACCATGTTCGAGCTGAGTTCAAGACACCAGGCGGCAGTGCTTGAGATGGGCATGTCCGGTTTTGGAGAGATCGAGTACCTGGCTTCGATAGTCAGGCCAAGTATTGCTGTGATAACAAACGTCGGCTATTCCCACATTGAAAACCTGGGATCCAAGGAAAACATAATGAAGGCGAAGCTTGAGATAACCTCCTATTTCGACGAGACGTGTACGCTGATTGTCAACGGTGATGACGAGCATCTTAAAAGGCTAATGCCTGAAGGCTACAAGCTGATTAAATTCGGATTTGAGCCGGGAAACGACATTGCATGCACAGGAGTGAGCGAACAGGGCAAAAATCTTGAATTTCATGTAAATTGGAATGGAAACGAAGAGAAGTTTACCATACCTTCCAAGGGCATGCATAACGTATACAATGCGATGGCTGCGATGGCTGTGGGCGTTGAATGCGGACTCAGCCTTGACGAGATAAGATGCGGATTGCTGCAGTTTGAGAACGAAAAAATGAGATTGGATATAGTGGAAAAAAGCTTTATAATAGTTAATGATGCATACAACGCAAACCCTGATTCAATGAAGGCGGCGATAGATTTTCTGGCCGGATATGAGGGTAAAAGAAAGATAGCTGTGCTTGCTGACATGCTTGAAATGGGCGAATTTTCAAGAGAAGGCCATGAGATAGTGGGAGAATATGCAGCAGGCAGGGTGGATTTGCTTGTGAGCGTAGGCGGTGCGGCGGCATATATTTCCAGCAGGGCCAGAGAATGCGGCCTTGCGAATGCACTGCATTTTGATGATAGGCAGAGCGCCATGGAATATCTCGACGGAGTAGTCAAGCCGGGCGACGTGGTGCTTGTCAAGGGATCAAGAAGTATGAAGATGGAGGAGATAGCAAATCATCTCCAAGAAGGGAGCATTTAATAATGGTTGGTTTTCAAAAGCTGATGCTGATAGCACTGGCATCGCTGGCAGTCACGGTTATAACAGGCCCTATGTTCATTCCGATGCTAAGAAGGCTCAAGTTCGGACAGACCGTAAGGGACGACGGGCCTCAGAGCCATCTGGCAAAGAATGGTACGCCTACAATGGGCGGAATAATAATGGTGGCGGGAATATTGGGGGCATCTCTGCTTTCGGGCGAGCTTGACGCCAACATGGTCATGGCGCTTGTTTCAATAGTAGGTTTTGGACTCATAGGTTTTATAGACGATTATATAAAGGTGGTTCTCAAAAGGTCGCTCGGCCTTAGGGCTTACCAAAAGCTGATTGGCCAGTTTGCTCTGGCGCTTGTACTTGTGTTCTACCAGTACAGCGTTGCCGACTCGGGCAGCAGCATATTCGTGCCGTTCATGGACGGCTACAGGCTCGACCTTGGGATGTTCTACATTCCCTTCACGGTGCTTGTTATAGTTGCCACGGTCAACAGCGTCAACCTCACCGATGGGCTTGACGGTCTGGCTTCAGGGGTTACTCTCGTAATCTCGGTATTCTTCACTGCGGTGGCTTCGCTGCTTGGCTATACTTCTGTTGCCATAGTGTGTGCAGCCGTATTTGGGGCATGTCTGGGTTTTCTGAGGTTCAATGCGTATCCTGCTAAGGTGTTCATGGGAGACACGGGCTCAATGGCACTTGGCGGAGCGGTAGCGGCAGCGGCAGTTCTCATGAACATTTCGCTTATAATACCGATTGCAGGAGGCATATATTTTGCTGAGTCGCTTTCGGTTATAATACAGGTTGTATCGTACAAGCTCACTGGCAAGAGGGTGTTTCGCATGAGCCCAATACACCACCACTTCGAGCTTGTGGGATGGCATGAGACAAAGGTGGTAAGCGTATTTTGGATTGCAAGCCTTGTGCTTGGCATACTCGCATTTTTGGCTTTCATATAGGCCTATATAATATAAAGACAAACTAACAGTTGGAAGGTGGACGAAAATGGATTTACATGGCAAAAAAGTGCTTCTTGTGGGGCTGGCAAAGACGGGCATAGCTACTATCAAGTTCCTGCACTCCAAGGGGGCACTGCTCACGGTAAACGACATAAAAGGCAAGGAAGAGCTCCCGGAAGTGCTGGGCGAACTTGAAGGACTAGGCATAGAGTTCATACTGGGCTCACATCCGCAAAACATTGATAGCTACGAGCTTGCAGTTATATCTCCGGGAGTGCCGCTTGACATTCCTTTTATAGTGGAGCTCAAGGAAAGAAAAGTTGCGGTTATAAGCGAGATAGAGCTCTCATACAGGTATGCCAGGGCTCCTTTCGTGGGCATAACGGGCACTAACGGGAAGACTACTACGACAAGCCTTGTAGGCGAGATATTCAAGCTCTCAAGCTACAACACATTTGTTGTGGGCAACATAGGCACTCCTGTAGTCGACGTTGTAGACAAGGCCGATGAGAACTCGGTGCTTGTCACTGAGCTCAGCAGCTTCCAGCTTGAATCCATAGAGACTTTCAAGCCAAGAGTAAGCGCCATACTCAACATAACTCCGGACCACCTCAACAGGCACAAGACTATGGGAAACTACATAGCAGCCAAGGCCAGGATATTCGAGAACCAGGACGATAATGACTATACGGTCCTAAACTACGATTGCGAACAGACGAGAAGCCTTGCAGGCCTTTGCAAATCAAATGTAGTATTCTTCAGCAGGAAGGAAAAGCTGGAGCGCGGAGTGTTTGTGGACGGCGGCAAGATAGTAGTTAAGACAGAGCAAGGCGCCGTAAGCCTTATGGACGCTTCGGAGCTTAAAATACCGGGGCCTCACAACCTTGAAAACGCCCTGGCTGCAGTGGCTATAGCGGCTTCGATGAAGCTGCCGTTTGAACTGATAGCCTCTGCCCTGAGAAGCTTTGAAGGCGTCGAGCACAGGCTGGAGTTTGTCAGGAGCCTTGATGGCATAGATTTCATAAACGATTCGAAGGGGACTAACCCCGACGCCTCAATAAAGGCAATACAGTCCTTTGAAAGACCGCTTATACTTATTGCAGGCGGAATGGACAAGGGCGGCGAATTCGATGATTTTGTGGCGGAGTTTGGCGGCAAGGTAAAAGGCCTGGTGCTGCTTGGAGAGACGGCCCAAAAGCTGGAGGATACGGCAGCCAGATTTGGATTCAAACAGACCTACAGAGTTGAAAACATGGAACAGGCCGTAAAGAAGGCCTTCGCTCTTGCTCAGCAGGGTGACATAGTCCTGCTCTCGCCTGCGTGTGCCAGCTGGGACATGTATCCTAGCTACGAGGTAAGGGGAAGAGATTTTAAGGAAAATGTGATGAGGCTTTAGGCTTTTGGGGGGACATATTATGACAAGGACAAGAAAGCAGGTAAAGGAGACGCGGAAGCCTGTAAAAATCAAGGGGTTCGACAAGTATATATTCTTAGCGACGCTTCTGCTGGTGGCCATTGGGATTGTAATGGTTTTCAGCGCAAGCTATGTCAACGCATCGCAAAGATATGGAGATCCTTACCATTTCCTGAAAAAGAATATTTTCTTTGCAGTCCTAGGAACTATTGTCATGATTTTTATGTCCTTTTTCAGCTACAAGAAGATAGAGAAGCTACGCTGGACGATTGCTGGTACAGCTGCGGTTCTGCTGGTAATAGTGCTCACTCCCCTTGGAACAAGTTTTAATGGAGCCCAGAGGTGGATATTAATAGGTCCGCTTACAATAATGCCCTCGGAGATAGCAAAATTCGCCTCAATAATACTCATAGCCAAATATATTAAGCCAAAGCTTATACAAAAGTCACTGCTTGGGGCGCTGAATCCCATTATGATAGCCGGTTTTTTCTTTGCGATGATAGTGCTTCAGCCAAACCTTTCTACAGCGGGAAGCATAATAATCACGTCTGTGTGCATGCTTTTTGCGGCGGGACTGCAGTTTAAGTATGTTATAGGCACCGTGGCTGCGGGACTTTCAGCGGGTGGACTACTGGCATTCATAAGCCCCTATAGATGGAAGAGGGTCACCTCATTCATGGATCCCTTCAAGGACGAACTCGGGAACGGCTACCAGGTAATACAGTCGCTTTATGCGTTGGGAACCGGGGGGCTTTTCGGGCTTGGACTTGGAAGGAGCAATGAAAAGTTCCTATACATACCTGAGCCGCAAAACGACTTCATATTCGCAATAATAGGCGAAGAGCTGGGCTACATAGGCTGCATAATAATCTTGATGGTGTACGTATTCCTCATATACCGCTGCATAAAGGTGGCCATGAACGCGCCTGACTTTTTCTCGTGCATGCTGGTTACAGGTATTGCATCCCAGATAGGGGTGCAGGTGCTGCTCAACGTTGCAGTTGTAACATCATCAATGCCTCCGACGGGAATACCCCTGCCGTTTATAAGCTATGGGGGAACATCCCTGGTGATACTAATGGCGGCTGTGGGCATGGTGCTGAACGTATCCAGGTATTCAAGGGCAAATGAAGCAAAAACCAGGCAGGATAAGCAAGATGGAATAGGAGCTGAATAGTATGAAGGCAGTTATTTCTGGAGGGGGAACGGGTGGCCACATATACCCGGCGCTTTCAATAGCTGAAAAGATAATGGAAAATGAAAATGACAGCAGAATTTTATATATAGGAACAAAGGAAGGCCTTGAAAGCAGGATAGTGCCCGAGAAGGGATATGAATTCAAGACTGTGCAGGTCAGGGGATTCCAAAGAAAGCTTTCGGTTGAAAATGCAAAGCGAGTGGCCCTGTTTATGAAGGGGCTCGCGCAGTCGCTTGCCATTATAAAAAGAAACAAGCCGGACGTTGTGATAGGCACGGGCGGATATGTCTGCGGACCGGTAGTGCTGGCGGGAGCGCTGCTTGGGATACCAACGCTCATACATGAGCAGAACGCATTTCCAGGCATAACAAACAAATTCCTCTCGAGGTTTGCCGACAGGGTGCTGATAAGCTTTGACGATTCGAGAAGATTCTTTACAAAGAGCAAGAGCGTGGTGCTGACCGGCAATCCCGTCAGGGGCGAGATAACCAGCGCCAGCATGGCGCAGGCAAGGGAAAGGCTGGGCATACCCGAAGGCAAGAAGATGGTGCTTTCTGTAGGCGGCAGCGGTGGTTCGGGTACTATAAACGCCGCAATGAAGAGTGTGATTCCCGCACTTGCAGCAGAGGACTATGCTTTCGTACACGCCACAGGAAGGCTTCACTATGACGAGTTCATGGAAGGGCTGCGCGGCATCGAGCTTAAAGGCTATCAAGTGGTGACTGACTATATAGATAATATGTCGGATATACTCGCAGCGAGCGATCTGGTAATATGCAGTGCGGGGGCAATAACAATATCTGAAATCACATGCCTTGGAAAGCCTTCGATTGTAATACCAAAGGCTTACACGGCCGAGAATCACCAGGAGTACAACGCCAGGAGCGTAAAAAATTCAGGGGCTGGCGAAATGATACTCGAGAAGGACCTAAACGGCGATACCCTGTTAGAGGCTGTGTTCAGCATACTTAGCGACGAAAAGCTGCTTGAGAGCATGAGCCAAAACAGTATCCGGATTTCGAATCCGCATGCGTCTGACACCATATACGAGCAAATTAAAAGCTTAATGGCAGAAAAAAAGGGTATAAAAAACAAGTAGTGTTTTGGGCTGCAGGGCTACCAGACGGCATGTTTACATTTGCGAAGGGTGAAACAATTGAGAAAAAATATTATTATGACAGCACTTGTGATACTCGTAGTTGCGGTTTCGTCGTTTTACACCGCTATAATGTTCGGGTATTTCAACGTCAAGGACATCGAGGTAAACGGAATCATAAAGCTGAATAAGGGCGAGCTTTTAAAAGCCTCAGGAATAGCCAAGGGCGGCAACATTTTTCTGTATGATTTGTCGGAAATTGAAAAGGCTCTGCAGGGAAATCCTTATGTAAAAAATGTCAAAGCTAAAAGGGAGTTCCCGGACAAGCTGACAATAGACGTAATGGAAAGAATGGAATTATTTTGTATACCGTATATGGGCTCCTATGTTATCATAGATGAAGAGGGGAATGTACTGAGAGTGGAAAATGATATCAACAATCTCGACAGGCCGATACTCTCCGGAATTGAAATGGAAAATTTCAAGATAGGCAACAAGATAAAGCTTGGGAAAAAGGACGTAATGCCTAAGCTGTTAGAGCTGCTCAATACCTGTTCTGGCAGCAATATACTAGAGAATATTTCTGAAATTGGGATAGACAAAAAAGGGGATATACGCCTTTATACTATGACTGGAGTGGTAGTGCTGCTTGGAGATGCGCAGAAGCTGGACTACAAGATTCCGCTGCTTAGGGCCATACTGATTGACCTTTACAAGAAGAATATAAATTATGGCGTTATAGATATGAGGTATAACGGATATCCCGTGTATAAACAGACCCTGGATGGTGAATGATTTGAAAAATGGTAGGATTGCAATACTGCTTCTTAGCCTTGTGCTTGGGATCATGATGACAATACAGATCAAGACAGCTGAAACCTCAACAGGCGGAGTTGTGTCCTCGCAAAAGGCAAGGCAGCTTTCTGCCGAGCTCAAGCGGCTCAAGGACAAGCGCGAGAACCTGCAGGAGGAACTGGGCATACTAGAGAACAAGATAAAGGCGTATGAAGAATCGCAGGCGAGCAGCAGCACTGTGACTAAGAATCTCAAGGAAGATATACAAAGATATGAAATACTAGCGGGCTATACTGATGTCGTGGGCCCCGGAATCGAAGTGATTATAGATGCTTCGCAGCCGGGACAGGACGAGCAGATGCTCACATACAACTATGAAATGCTGCTTTCACTCATCAACAAGCTCAACGCAGCAGGAGCTGAAGCTATAGCAGTAAACGACGAAAGGATAGTAGCCAGCACCGAGATACACCTTTCGGCAGATGCGGGTGACAACATCGTAATAAATGACAAGCCTGTAAAGGCTCCTTATTACATCAAGGCAATAGGCAACGCCGATACGCTGGAGGCTGCGCTTAACATGAGATACGGTATAGTGTGGGAGATAAGGCAGTATACGGGCCTCAAGGTGGACGTCAAAAAGGCGGATGTTGTTGAAATTTTACGTTACGGAAACAAAATAGAGTTCAAGTATGCGCAACCTGTGAGCTAGAACTGTGGGTGACAAAATGAAAAAGGTTAACATGGAAACCATACTGCTTGTGGCAGTAATGTTTGTATTTGGTATTTCCATATCAATACAGATTAAAAGCTCTGATCCAAACAATCTGTTTGTTACATTGAACAGTATAAGAGAGCTTGGATACCAGATAGATTCGGCTGAAATCGAAGTAAAAAAACTGGAGGATCTGGTTCTTGAGAGGAAAAAGGATATAGTTAAGTATGAAGGGGCAATAGGAAGCAACGGCGAGGCTATTGAAAGCCTGATTAAGGAAGAACATGACAAGCTCAAGCTCGTATCGGGCATGCAGGATGTCATGGGACCGGGCATAATAGTCAGCCTCAAGGATGGCGAACGCGAGCTTGAGGACGGCGAAGATCCCAACGATATACTCGTGCATGACAGGGACGTACTTGAGATAGTCAATGACCTTAAGGTGGCAGGAGCGGAGGCCATATCAATAAATGGCGAGAGGGTTATCAGCACCTCGGAGATTAAGTGTGCCGGACCCACAATAACAATAAACGGCTCGACATACGGCCAGCCTTTTGTAATAAAGGCTATAGGAGATCCGAAACATCTTGAAGCCTCTATGCTTGCTCCAGAGTCATATGCTTACATACTCAAAGAGGTGTGGGGCATAGATGTTAAAATTGCCGTAGCTGATGAAATGAAGATAGAAAAATACAGCGGCGAACTGTACTTTAGATATGTAAAAGAAGGTGAATAATTTGATTGCAGCAATAATCGGTTTGGTGCTGGGAATACTCATAGGATTCTATATTCCGTTTACCTACCCGGACAGCTATACACTGTATATATCGGTAGGAATACTGGCTTCGCTCGACTCCGTATTTGGGGCCATAAGGGCGAGCCTTGAGGGCAAATACAACAATTCGATTTTCATAACGGGCTTTTTTACTAATGCTATACTTGCCGGATTTCTGGCCTACCTGGGCGATAAGCTCGGAGTGCCGCTTTACTATGCGCCTATTATAGTTTTCGGAGGAAGGCTGTTCGACAACTTTGCAGTGATAAGGCGTGTGCTTCTTGGCAAAATGATGGATAAAAAAAAGACAAGTTAATATTTGGGGGTTGTATTAATATCATGCAAGAGAGTAAAATAAACATATAATATTTAGCTTTGTTCAATACATACAGCGAGGAGGATAATCAATGATACAATTTGATATGGGGATGGATGAATTCGCTCAAATAAAGGTCATTGGCGTTGGTGGCGGTGGAAACAACGCAGTAAACAGGATGATAGAGGGCAACGTCAAAGGGATTGAATTCATAGCAATAAATACAGACAAACAGGCACTGTTTACATCAAAAGCCGAGCAAAAAATACAAATCGGCGAGAAACTGACAAGAGGGCTGGGTGCCGGAGCTGATCCCGATATTGGAAGAAAGGCAGCCGAAGAGAGCAGAGAAGACATACAAAAATGCCTCGAGGGAGCCGACATGGTTTTCGTAACTGCTGGAATGGGCGGCGGCACAGGAACAGGAGCTGCACCTGTAGTTGCGAGCATAGCAAAAGAGATGGGAATCCTTACTGTTGGTGTTGTAACAAGACCATTTACTTTCGAGGGCAAAAGAAGACTCAACCATGCGCTTGGCGGAATAGATACGCTCAAGGCCAGCGTGGATACACTTATAACAATTCCAAACGACAGGCTGCTTCAGGTGGCTGAAAAAAGAACATCAATGCTGGAAGCCTTCAGGATAGCAGATGACATACTAAGACAGGGTGTACAGGGCATATCTGACCTTATAGCTGTTCCAGGGCTTGTAAACCTTGACTTTGCGGATGTTAAGACGATAATGAAGGACCAGGGACTTGCTCACATGGGCATAGGAAGAGCCAACGGCGAAGACAGGGCTGTAGAGGCTGCAAGGCAGGCAATACAGAGTCCGCTGCTTGAAACTTCAATAAAGGGAGCCAAAGGAGTGCTTCTGAACATTACAGGAGGTCCGGACCTTGGACTTTACGATGTCAACGAAGCTGCATCGCTAGTACAGGAATCAGCCGACGAGGATGCAAACATCATATTTGGAGCAGTAATAGATGAGAACCTCAAGGACGAGATAAAGATAACTGTAATTGCAACAGGTTTTGAGCTAAAGGAAAAACAAAAATCTGACGAGTTAAGTGAGCAGGAGGCTTCATCGAGCGAGATTGAAGAGCTTGCAGACACAGAAGACGGAAGCTTCAGCATACCAACTTTTTTAAGAAGAAGAAGATAATTTTATCTTCTTTTTTTTTACAATTATGACCTGTGTGGTACAATAGAACATAAGATGGCTCTATAGACTAATAATATAGAATAATATAGCGGGAGGGAATGTATGAGGTGTCCTTATTGCGGTTATATGCAATCGAAGGTCATAGATTCGAGGCCTACGGACGAAGGCAACTCCATCAGGAGAAGAAGGGAATGTGAAAGTTGCAAAAAACGCTTCACGACATATGAAAAGATAGAGGATGTCACCATAATGGTTATAAAAAAGGACGGCACAAGGGAGCTGTTTGACAGGGACAAGATTATAAAGGGTATACTCCGCGCATGCGAGAAAAGGCCCGTGGCTCTGGCGGATGTGGAAAGGGCGGTTGCCGACATAGAAAGCTCCATAAGCTCAAGCGGCGCGAGCGAGGTTGTAAGCACAAAGGTAGGCGAGCTTGTAATGGAAAAGCTCAAGGAGCTCGACGAGATTGCGTACGTGAGATTTGCATCGGTATACAGGCAGTTTAAGGATGTTAACTCCTTTCTAGAGGAGCTTGAAAAAATTCTGGGCGAAAAAAGGTGATGGCTGTGAACTATCTTGAAAAGCTGGGCATGGAATTTGGCGGGGGAATTGCAGCTTATTTTACTGATTCAAGCGTTGACATGAAAAATCAAGACGACGTAAATATGTTTTTCAGGGAATATAATCTTAACAGGGACAGGCTGACATACAGCACCCAGGTTCACGGCACGAAAATAAGACTGATAGAAGAAGGCGATGTCGGCGTAGTCGAGGAGGCAGACGCCATTATCACATCCTTGTCGGACACTCCAATAATGATATTTGTTGCGGACTGCGTGCCGATAGCCGCCATAGACGAAAAAAAAGGTGTGTTGGGTCTTGCGCACTGCGGATGGAAGGGGACATACGGCAGGCTTGCGGCTAAGCTTGTAGAGTCTATGGCAGATAACTATGGCTGCGACAAGACTGACATAAAATGCATAATAGGGCCCTCGATAGGCCCCTGCTGCTACGAGGTCAACCGGGAGCTCGCAGACAAATTTAACCTGGAGTTTACGAATATTCCCTCACATTTGTATATAATAAGGGAAGGAAGATATTATCTTGACCTTTGGGGGATAAACGAGGAGACGCTTGCAGCCTGCGGCATAAATCGTGCAAACATAAGGCGTCTTGACGTGTGCACCTATTGTGGTGCTGACAAGCTTCATTCATACAGGCGCGACAATGCCACTTCAAAGAGGCTGGCTTTCATACTAAACAAAAGTAGTTTGGGGGAGATTTGATGAACAAGAGGGTTCTTGTTATAGATGACGAGGAAAATATTGTCGAGCTTATCAGATTCAATCTTGAGCTCAACGAAATGGATGTTGAGGTTGAGTACGACGGCCTGGAAGGCTATCTGAAGGCAAAGGAGATGAAGCCTGACCTTGTCCTTCTGGATCTGATGCTTCCGGGCATAAACGGTCTTGAGGTGTGCAAAAGAATAAGGTCCGACAAGGAGATTGGCGGTACGCCCATTATAATGCTTACGGCCAAGGATATGGAGGACGACAAGATAAAGGGGCTTGATGTAGGTGCGGACGATTACATCACAAAGCCTTTTAGCATAAAAGAGCTTATAGCAAGACTCAACGCTGTGATGAGGAGATATGAGCAGGGAAAGGAAAAAAAGGACGAGGTATTAGAGCTAGGAGAGATCAAGATAGACCTTAGAAACTACGAGGTATACAAGAATGGCAGCAAGATAGAGCTGACTCTCAAGGAGTTCGAGCTTCTAAAGCTGCTTGCCCAAAAAAGAGGAGAAGTGCTCTCAAGGAACTTCCTTCTGGATAAGATATGGGGATATGAATACTTCGGCGAAACCAGGACTGTTGATGTCCACATAAGGCACTTGAGGAAAAAGATTGAAGACAATGACAAGAAGCCTAAATACATTGAAACTGTAAGAGGGGTGGGATACAAATTCAAATGAATGACAAGCTCAACATCATAACAATAGATGACATGTACATTATTGTAATATTCCTTGTGATATGTCTTAGCGTCACACTCAGATATCTGCTGGTTCTGAGGTCATACCTGAAGTCCATAATGCTGGCCGCCGACAGCGTCAGCAAGGGCGATTTTTCGGTCGAAATAAAAAAGGACATGACAGGAGATTTGGGAAAGCTTGTACACAATTTCAATTACATGGTTAAAAAAATAAAGCACAACATAATTGAGCTCGAAGACAATAATGTTAAGCTGCAGTCCATTCTCAAGAGCACATCAAACGGAATAATAGCAGTAGATAACAGAGAAAACGTAATGCTCATGAATCAAAGCGCCAAGGAGATTCTAAGGTACGGCAAGGATGAGACTGAGGACAAGGTGCTGGATTTCATAGTGCGCGACAAATATATGCTTTCAGTTATGAAGAACCTCATTTCAAAAAGGGAAAGTGCCATGCAGGCCATTGAGGATGACGGCGGTCACTTCCTGAATATACGGGTCGATCCGATAATAATAGAGGATAAGGCCGACACGGCGATAGGAACAATAATCAACATAGAAGACATTACCGAGAGAAAACGGCTTGAAATGGTGAGGTCGGATTTTGTGGCGAATGTAACGCATGAGCTCAAAACACCCCTCACTTCTATAAGCGGTTTTGTCGAGACACTCAAGGGATACGACGACATCAAGCCTGAGGCCAGAAACAGATTTCTTGAGATAATAGAGATAGAAACAAACAGGCTCAGAAACCTCATAGACGACATACTCACCCTCTCCTTCATTGAAAGCAACGAGAATAAAAACAACACAAATCTCAAGGACATAAACCTTTGGGAGGTCTATGAAGAGGTATGCGAGATAATCGCATCGCTTGCTGAAAAAAAGAACATCAAAATAAGCAACTATTTCGAAAAGAAGGACATAGTTATACCGTCCAACCGGGATTACATAAAGCAGATGTTTCTCAATCTTATCGAGAATGCTGTCAAATACACTCCGGAGGACGGCAGCATTTTTGTGTCTGTTGTGGAGAGAAAGAATTCAATTGAAATAAGAGTGAAAGATACAGGGATAGGCATACCAATGCAGGATATTCCAAGGATATTTGAAAGATTCTACAGAGTCGAGAAGGCCAGGAGCAGAAAAATCGGAGGCACCGGTCTTGGACTGGCTATAGTAAAGCATATAGTCCTTTCGCTCAATGGAACCATAAGGGTGGAAAGCGAAATAAACAAGGGCAGCGAATTCATAATAGAAGTACCAAGGCTGCAGCGATAGGCTGCAGCCTTAGTCTATTTTTGGGAGTGCTCCTGTATGAGGCCGTCCTTGAGCTCCCAAAGCTTTCTCGAGAGGCTCACGTAATACTGGTGCGGGTTCTCGAATCTTTTAAGCTCCGGCCACAGCGTTTCGGCCATTGATGCCGCGTATTCCCTGATTTGGTCCATTGATGGCAGGCTATACACCAGCTTGCCCTTGTCAAATATTTGAACAAGCAGCTCCTTTGTATGGAAGTTTTCCAGGATGCTTTTCTTCCATGGGAAGAGGGGGTCGAATATCTCATAGGGCTCCGATGAGTCTATTGTTTCGTCAAACAGGGTTATCACATCGGCAAGAGCTTTGTTGGATTCGTTTGAATACAGCCTGTAAACTTTCTTGAAACCGGGATTCGTTATCTTCTCTATGTTGTTGCTGACCTTTATCCTGGGAAGTAGATGGTTGTCCTTTTCCACAGCGCACAGCTTGTAGACGCCTCCGAAAACAGGGTCGGATTTAGCGGTTATGAGCCTTTCGCCCACACCGAAGGAGTCGATGGGCGAATCCTGAAGTATTAGCTCGCGGATTATGTCCTCGTCAAGAGAACTAGACACCATTATCTTGCAGTCGGCAAAGCCGGCTTCGTCAAGGGCTTTGCGGGCCTGCTTTGAAAGGTACGAAAGGTCGCCGCTGTCAATTCTAACGCCCTTTAGTCTGCAGCCCTTTGGCAGGAGTTCTTCTCGGGCAGCTTTTATTGCATTGGGAATGCCTGATTTCATGACGTTGTAGGTGTCTACGAGCAGGACGCAGCTTTTAGGATATATCCTGGCGTAGGCTTTGAAAGCTTCGAGCTCAGAGTCGAACAGCTGCACCCAGCTGTGTGCCATAGTGCCGGCAGAGGGTATTCCGAACTTCTGGTCGGCAAGAGTGCAGGATGTTGCGACGGCGCCGCCTATGAAAGCGGCACGTGCTCCGTAGAGCGAAGCGTCGCTTCCGTGGGCTCGCCTGGAGCCGAATTCAATGACAGCCCTACCTGACGCGGCTCTTACAATTCGGTTTGTTTTAGTGGCAATAAGGCTCTGATGGTTTATTATGAGGAGCAGCATGGTTTCTATGAATTGCGCCTGTATGACAGGCCCTCTAACGCTCACAAGAGGCTCGTGCGGGAACACGGGGGTGCCTTCAGGTACTGCCCACACGTCGCATTTGAATTCGAAATTCCGCAGATAGTCGAGAAAGCTTTCGGAAAAAATAGCTTTGGACCTTAAAAAATCTATGTCGTCTTCGTTGAATCTCAAATTCTGGAGATATTCAACAAGCTGCTGCAGTCCTGCGGCTATCACGAAGCCTCCGTTGTCGGGGATTTTTCTGAAAAACATGTCAAAATAAGCTGTCTGCTCGTCCATGCCGTTCTCGAAATAGCCGTTTGCCATTGTCAGCTCATAAAAATCAGAAAGCATCGAAAGATGCCTTAAGCCAAAGTCGTCTCTATCCATATTCCACCTCGCATGTTGTTGTATATTATATAGAATTACCATATTACGGTGGGCATAAACAAAAAGAAATTATACGGCGGTAGTCTCTGAATGAAATGATGTGGGTTGAATGCCGCGGAATTGGATATAAATACAAAAAGTTTAAGAATTTCCGGGAAAATTGGCCGCAGATAATGCTGAAAATAGGGGGGCTTTATATGAAGAATAAGATATTGATTCTAGCTTTGGGGATTACGGTTTTCTTGGGAGGGTATGCAAGTGCCAATGGCATCAATGGATTCTTCAAGGGATTCCCCATAGTCAAGGTAATGGTCAACGGTAAGGAGGTAAAGAGCGACATTCCTGCAATAAACTTCAACGGCTCGACAATGCTTCCGCTGAGGGAAATGGCGGAAAATCTCAATTTTGCTGTGGAGTGGGATGATAAGACATGGACGGCAAGTGTGACAAAGCCGCAGGTGGACATGATACTTTGCGACTATTATGGAGAGGCCGAATCTCCTGAACAGGCGCTTGAGATACAGGACGACTACGGCAGGACACTGCTGATAGACAGGATAATTGGAAATCCCTTCAGCAGGTTCGAAACTGGAACCTACAGCTTCAATGCGTATATTGATGTGAGCGGGCTTGAATCAGGCAAATCGTATGTAGACAGGCTGTTAATAGTAGATTCTGAAGGAAACACAATATATACCTCGCCCCAGAATGAGCCATACCTGATGCCGCAGGGACAAAGCGGATTCCTCTACACTCTCGGAATACAGGATGTTACGTTTGCATCCACAGGAGTTTATACCATGAAATATCAGCTGAGCGTGGGTGGAGAATATATGACAGTCTACGAAAAGCTGCTGGACGTAAACTAAACTTTGGAGGATATTTATGGAACTTACACTGACAACACCTGCGCTGCTTTTTCCGGCAATATCTCTGCTGATGCTGGCGTATACGAGCAGGTTCCTTGTGCTGGCACAGCTGGTACGCGAGCTTCACTCAAAGTACAGCAGCGAATTAGAAAATGCGGATAAGAGGATATTGGCCCAGATATGTAACCTTAGAAAGAGGCTCCACATAATAAAGTATATGCAAATTTTCGGAGCCCTCAGCTTTTTCTTCTGCGTAGTATGTATGTTTTTAATTTTCATGGGTAATATAATATTCGCAGACTATGTGTTTGGACTAAGCCTAGTGCTGCTTATCCTTTCTCTCGCCTTGCTTGTAACCGAGCTTCAGATTTCGGTTAAGGCTTTGGACATACAGCTTAGTGATGTGGAGAGCGGGCAAGGCTGCAAATAAATGTGGTGGAGACGATATGAAGATTATATTTCATGACAGGGTAGACGAAGAGCTTATAAAATATGTAATTATTGCATCACGCTATGAAGGCAAATGGGTGTTTTGCAGGCACAGGGAAAGGGATACGCTTGAGATGCCTGCGGGACACAGGGAGGCGGGAGAGAGTCCGCTTGAGGCGGCCAGGCGAGAGCTTTACGAGGAAACGGGGGCCACTGATTACGACATTGAGCAAATCGGGGCATTCAGCCTGGAGGGAGACAGGAAGGTGCTCAGCATGTTTTATATGGCGAATATCAGGGAGCTTTCGCAGCTGCCTGATTACGAGATAGCTAAAATCGAGTTTGTTGAGGACCTTCCTGAAAGCTTGACTTATCCGCAGGTGCAGTCGCAGCTGTTTAAAATAGTGAAAAAAAGAATAGAATATGAGTAGAGCGATGATTGCCACCATGGAATTCAGGCACAGACACTGTAATAACGTGCATGTGTAAAGGCGAGCTACTGTGATATAATACCTCTTGAAGGTATTGCAAAGATAATGCTGCATTAAAAATGAATTTTCAGTAAGGGGGATTTTATAATGGATTTCAGATTTGCACACAACAATATCAACGTTTTTGACCTTGAAAAGAGCCTTAAGTTCTACAAGGAGGCCTTAGGGCTTGTTGAAGTCAAAAGGCACGTGCCTGAGGATGAAAGTTTCATTCTTGTATACCTTGGTGACGGCAGGACTCCTCACATGCTTGAGCTTACATGGCTAAGGGACAGAACTGAGCCATACAATCTTGGCGAAAACGAGTTCCACATAGCGTTTGAAACCGAAAACTTCGATGATGCCTACAAAAAGCACAAGGAGATGGGTTGCATCTGCTATGAGAATCAAGACATGGGCATATACTTCATAAATGATCCGGACAACTACTGGGTAGAAATACTTCCGGCAGGGAAGATTTAGATAAGAATTACATACTTACTTATGACAAAAAGCAGGGGGAATCCCCTGCTTTCTTACTTCAATTGCAGAACTATACCTTCCTCGACAACCTGCTTGCCGAAACGGATTTTTTCCAGCAGATATGGCTGCGACACCAGGCTGGAGTCTTGTGACTCTGCCGTTAGCACGAGCCAGTTTACAGAATATGCACTGCTTTTGCTGTAGCTGCTATTTTTGATTTGAATAGTGAAGTCATAGTTTTTTGTTCCTGCAGACATCTGAATCGGTTGCTGGGCAAGTAGGGTTTCGTTTCTTGCTCCGATTGCCATAATCGATATATTGACTGTAGAGGCCTTCTCTGGGTCTGCTATCAAAGTGCCCTTTACTGTGTAGCTTCCGTCCCTGTCATCTAGTAGAGGCATTGCTATATTGCCGTAGTACATATCGTATACGGGAGAATAATCCTTGACTGGATTGTCCAATATGTTCAACTGCTCGAAATGCCTATTCCTAAGGGGTTCAAGGCTTGAGACGCTGTTGTTCTGGATGCTAAGGATTTTCAGCGCTGGCAGCTTTTCAATTAATGAAAGGGATACAAGTTTATTTTTGTCTGCGCTGAACTCCTCAAGCAAAGGAGTATTAGCCAAAGGCGCAAGCGAATACACGGAGTTACTTGATATGTTTAGTTTCTTGAGGGATTTCAGGTTCGAAAGCCCGTCAATGCTAGACAGCTGATTATATGACATATCAAGTTCCTCAAGGCTTGGAAAAATCTTTGGGCTGCCTATGCGCTTGATGGCATTCACACTCAAATCAAGGCTTTTGAGCTCCGGAAGATTATTGAAGCCTTCTATGGAGGATATTTGAGCGTACGGAGCAGATACGGTCTTGAGTTTTTTTAAATTCGAAAGCACCGATATGTCTGATACATCTGATTGCCCTATGTACACCTCTTCCAGTTTGGAAAGCGAAGATAGGGCTGATACATCAGAAAACGGATTGCCCATGAGCTTTAGTGTGGTCAGGTTCTTCAACGATCCAACAGGCTTAATGTCAGAAATTTTATTGTATCCAAAGTCGGCAGATTCCAGTTTTTGCAGATTGGATACAGGGGATATGTCCTGTACGCCGCAAGTTCTTATCCAAAGGTTTTTTAGCTCAGTAAGGTTGCCAATCCAGTCTATCCCATCAAAAGGTTTTCTTTCGGGGTCTATCATCCCGCCGCTTTCTATCCTTAGATTTTCTAGAGCCTTCATATTCGCAATTGTCTCTATTTTGTTGTACTTGCTGGTATAGTTGTCTGTGAGTGTGAGGTCGCGCAGCTTATCCAGTTTTCCAAGTGTTGAGAAATCCTCGTAAAGACCGCCGTCTATCTCGAGTCGCTTTAACCCCTTTAGGTTTTCAAGGAAAGATATGTCCTTGTTGTTGAAAAGGTCTATTGACAAGTCTTCGAGCAGAGGCAGCTTGCTTAGGAACCCATATGATATATTTTCGTTCGGAGTATGCAGCGAGAGCTTCTTGAGCGACGTGAGCGATTCAATCCAGTCGTATCCGGCATAATCAAACGGCATGGAGCTGAAACTAATGCTCAGTGACTCAAGCTGGCGAATATCCTTTATTGATTCGAGGCACTCTGCGAGGTTGGAGTCAATGAATATGTCAAGCTCTCTGAGGTTTGGCAGCTGTGAAAGTCCTGAAAAGTTGATGTCGCCCCTTTGTGGCCCTTGGATTACAAGTGAGAGTGATTCTAGGCCTTTGCTATTGGCAAGCTTTTGGATATCGACCGGCGAGCTGACTAACAGCTGCAGGTATTTTTCTGCGTCAATATGTACTGCGCCGTCTCTTTCTGATATCGCAAATACTTCAGAAAGGTCGGAAAGCCTTACAAGCGAATAGCCACCGGTATTGAATGAGGGCACTCCTTTTGAATTGACGTATATGGATATATCGCTTTCGTATATATTGCCGTCAGTGTACCTGGGGAGCGCTCCGCCGGCAACGGTTTTTTCGGAGTTGAAGTCAAGGGTGGTCGTCCTGGAAAAGTCGCTCCAAGACATATTGTAGCCGTATTTCTCAAGGTCTTCGATCATTATAGCCTTTTCCCCGTCAATCTCGTAAAGGGGTATTGGAACATCTTTAAAGTATGCCGCCTGCGGTGACACTGTGTAGCTCTTAGAGTCGGCAAAAGCAAGCGCAGAAAATAGCGTTACAAATAAAATGCATATGGCAAAAGCCGAAATTAAACGTTTCATTGATATACAACCTCCTTTGCAATAAGTATAGCATTTAGGTTTGATTGCAGCCATTGGTTACCAATATGTAATGCAAATGTAATGCATTTGAAATATTTTGGGGTATTAAGTAGCAGATGGCTGATTATACCGAGCAATTTATTTGGGTATAATAACATCGCACCCTGAAAATGGGCTTATGTTTTAGAACACAAAATTATAGGTGAAAGGCGTGATTTTAGACCATGGAACACAGCATAAGGACAAGCAAGGCTCAGGAGTTCGTTGATGTGACAAATATAATAAGGGAAGAGATAAGCAAAAGCGGAGTGAAAAACGGCATAGCAGTGGCATTTGTGCCCCATACTACTGCAGGCATAACTATAAATGAAAATGCTGACCCCGATGTGGTACATGACATCATATCAGCGCTAAGCAAGGCGTTTCCTGAAAACGGATCATACAGACATTTTGAGGGCAACTCACACGCGCACATAAAGGCCTCACTGACGGGCTCGTCGTGCAATCTGATAGTTGAGAATGGAAGGCTAAAGCTCGGGACGTGGCAGGGAGTATATTTCTGCGAGTTCGACGGACCAAGAAACAGAAAGATATATGTAAAGGTAATAGGGGATTAGCGCAGGCTGCATGAAGGGAAGTGAGGACAGAATGTGGTATTCCAAATCTAAGGCGGAGGTGCTTGAAGCATTTAGTGTGAGCAAGCAGGAGGGACTTTCTGCGGAGGAATCCAAAGTAAGGCTTGAAAAATACGGAAGAAACGAACTTAAGGCGAAGCCCAAAAAGAGCGTTGCAAGGATGTTTTTTGAGCAGTTACACGACATGCTCATATACGTACTGCTTGGCGCCGCGGTTATAACAATAGCCATTGGCGAGCATATCGACGCAGCCATAATACTTTCAGTTGTAGTGCTAAACGCGGTAATCGGCGTGATTCAGGAGTTCAAGGCTGAGAAGGCTATAGAGGCTCTTCAGAAAATGGCTGCTCCCAGGGCCCTGGTGAGGAGGGGCGGAGAAACAAGCGAGATTGACTCTGCTCTTGTGGTGCCGGGAGACATAGTACTCCTTGATGCGGGGAGATTCGTCCCGGCTGACATGAGGCTGCTTGAGACTGTAAACCTGCAGATAGAGGAGTCTGCCCTTACGGGCGAGTCTGTGCCGGATGACAAACGTGCCGAAGAAATATATACGGATCCGAAAACGCCCTTGGGCGACAGGACAAACATGGCCTACATGTCTACACTTGTCACATATGGCAGAGGTGAAGGTGTTGTCGTGGCAACTGCCATGGAGACGGAAATCGGCAAGATTGCCAGCATACTCGATGAAGACATTCAGGAGATGACCCCTCTTCAGCAAAGGCTTGCAGAGTTTGGCAGGGTTGTAGGATTTATGGCGATGGGCATATGCGGACTTATATTCGCAATTTCAGCATTTCAAAAAAGGGACCTCTTTGAGATGTTTCTTACGGCGATAAGCCTTGCCGTAGCAGCCATACCCGAGGGGCTTCCGGCAATAGTGGCCATAGTGCTGGCACTTGGCGTGACGAGGATGTCCAGAAAAAATGCCATAGTAAAAAAGCTGCCCGCGGTAGAAACTCTGGGCTCTGTGAACATAATATGCTCAGACAAGACGGGGACGCTCACGCAAAACAAGATGGCCGTATCAAAGCTGTTTACTCTGGGAGGCTCCAGAGATGTGCCTGCGGAGGGAGAAAATCTAGAGGCATCTGGAGACGAAATCGAGCTGATGAAGACACTTGTGCTGTGCTCAGACGCCACCTATGAAAACGGCGAGAGCACTGGGGATCCAACCGAGGTAGCCCTTGTGATTCTTGGAGAAAGGCACGGCATAGGACGAAAGCAACTTCACTCTGCTCACAAAAGAATGGGAGAAAAGCCCTTTGACTCTTCCAGGAAGCTTATGTCGACACTCAACGAGGAGACGGTTGGCTACAGAGTAAACACAAAGGGCGCAATAGACAACATACTCAAGATATCGGATTACGCCTTTGTTGGAGGGAAGGTGATTCCCTTGACGGAAGAACTAAAGGCAGAATATCTCAAGGCTGCCGAAGAGATGTCGGACATGGCTCTTAGGGTGCTTGGAGCCGCATACAAGTATGTTGAAGCTCCAATTGGCGAAGCCGATATGGAGGTCGGTCTTGTTGTCCTTGGAATGGTGGGCATGGAAGATCCTCCAAGGCTCGAGGTAAAGGCCTCAATAGCCAAAGCCAAGGGGGCAGGAATAAGCCCTGTGATGATAACAGGAGATCACAGGAACACGGCCGTGGCCATTGCAAAAGAGCTTGGGATTGCGGATTCCATTGAGCAGAGCATAACCGGAGCCGAGATAGACGAACTCTCAGACGAGGAATTCTCAGAAAAAATAAGCGGCTACAGGGTTTTTGCAAGGGTCTCGCCAGAGCACAAGGTGAGGATTGTAAATGCCTACAGGGCCAAAGGGAATATCGTTTCAATGACTGGGGACGGCGTCAATGACGCACCGTCGCTAAAATGCGCCGACATAGGCGTGGCAATGGGCATAACAGGCACGGACGTTTCAAAAGGCGCCAGCGACATGATTCTCACTGATGACAACTTCACGACAATCGTGCATGCAATAGAGGAAGGCAGGAACATATACAGCAACATAAGGCGTTCAGTCATATTCCTCCTCTCGTGCAACCTTGGGGAGGTCATAGTGGTTGTAGCATCCGTCATGTTCCTGTGGCCTGTGCCCCTCCTGCCAACGCAGATACTGTGGATCAACCTCATAACAGACACTTTTCCGGCCATAGCCCTGGGGATTGAGCCGGGAGACAGGGATGTCATGAAAAAGAAGCCAAGGGATCCTAATGAGAGTTTCTTTGCAGGAGGGCGCGGATTCAGGGCTGTGCTTGGCGGGGCGCTCATAGGGCTGCTTACGCTGGTTGCCTTTTATTTTGGTCTTGCGGAGTATGGCTACAGCCTTGGCTCAAGAGGGATATCCGAATATGCCTTGACATACGCAAGGACTATGGCGTTTGTGGTGCTTGCGGCTTCCCAGCTTTTCTATTCCCTGACTATGCGCAGCTCGACAAAATCGATACTTGAAATAGGACCATTTTCAAACAGATTTCTCATAGGTGCCATAGGCCTGGGATTGGCACTGCAGTTTGCTGTTGTATCAATACCCTTCATGACCAGTGCCTTCAAGGTGCAGATGCTTTCGCAGCGTGACTGGGTAATTGTACTCTTGCTTTCGATAACGCCGTTTGCTGCTAACGAAATCATCAAGCTTTTCATGAGAATAGGCAGGAAGGGACTATAAATGTAGAGGAGCGTTATGGCACATGGAACCTCGATTAATAAAAAAAGAACTTGAGCGTCTGGCAAAGAAAGAAAAGAAACTGATTGACAGGGATGAGAACAAATTGCTTGAAGCAAGCCTGACTCCCGTGAGAGAGGCTATAGAGCAGAAGATGCCAGAAAAGATTAAGAGTTCATTAGACATGGCCTTCTTCAAGGGTTTTGAGCTAGTTTTTGAAAAGGGAAGCGAGTATATTGAAAAAACCTATAACAGGAACAAAAAAATATCGCACTATGACAAAAACGATGCCGAATTGGAGAGAGATAAGGTAAAAAAATCAGGCAGGCGCCACATAAAAAATCTCGATAAGCAGGCTAATGTGTCGAAGCTGACGAACTCGTCAATTTCGGCGGCAGAAGGGGCGGTTTTGGGACTGTTGGGCATAGGAGTGCCTGACATACCGCTGTTCATAGCTGTGATTATGAAAACAATACATGAAATTGCCCTGAGCTATGGATTCGATTACAAAACAGATGGCGAGAAGGTTTACGTTCTTCTTTTAATCTGCGCAGCCGTTTCAAGGGGAGACTTAAAAAAAGAATATAACAACCAGATAGAGCTGCTGGAAATAAAGATTGAAGAGGATGCCGGTGCGGATATTGATTTGCAGGAGCAGATGAAAACTGCTGCCGGCGCTTTATCGGGAGCCATTTTGGTTGCGAAGTTCATTCAGGGAATCCCAATAATAGGCATTGTCGGAAGCGCGGTCAATTACTCTTTGGTCAGAAGAATAGGCGAGTTTGCGGCCATTAAATACAAAAAACGCTACCTGAGGCGAAAAAATAGATAAAATAAAAAAATCAAGGCCTCAAAAGACCTTGATTCTAGTGGTGCCAAAGGCGGGGGTCGAACTCGCACGAGTGTTACCTCAATACCTACATTTAAAAATTCAGAACAACACTAAGAACAACATTGACACCACATGTAGTGTCGCGATAAAATATAGATGTAAGGTTGAAAGGGGCGTGGTAGTATTTCTAAAAAGGAAAAGCTCTTAGCTAAAATCAAAAATAATCCCAGCGGGAAGGGAGTTGATATAGATGGTCATAAAAAAATTGGAGTATTATTTTGACGCGAAGTATCCGTACAAAATAGAGGTGCTGTCGGAAGAAGAAGGCGGCGGACTCTTAATAACCTACCCTGATTTACCAGGCTGCATGAGTGATGGAGATACACTGGAAGAAGTCCTGCAGATGGGTGAAGATGCAAGAAAAGCTTGGATTGAGACAAAGTTCGAGAAGGGCGAGGAAATCCCAGAGCCTTTTTCAGCAGACGAACATTACAGCGGAAGGATAACTTTACGGACGCCTAAAAGCTTGCACAGACTATTAGCCGAAAAAGCTCAAAAAGAAGGTATTAGCTTAAATCAATATCTGATTTATCTCCTAAGCCTTGAAGCGAATAAAGATCATAAAATTTAAGATAGCCGGGGAGACCCGGCTTTTTCTTATGTTTGCAAAATGTTTGCAAAGCCGTAATTTAAGGGTATAAATAAAAAAATCAAGGCCTCAAAAGACCTTGATTCTACTGGTGCCGAAGGCGGGGGTCGAACCCGCACGAGTGTTACCTCTCCGGATTTTGAGTCCGGCGCGTCTGCCAATTCCACCACTTCGGCATGTCTGCGGCTAACTTGCCACAACAATTATAATAATACAAAACGTCATGTATTTCAATGTTTTTTTACATTAGCCGGAACTTTTTTGATGAAAGACTTGTCAGAAAGAGTATAAAGACCCTATAGAGATTTTTTTAATAATAAAAAAAGGGGGTGGAGCAAGTGTCCAGTGAGCAGCCGGAAAAACGCAAGGGCAGGATGAGGGACTTAGCCGAAAGTCTGGCAAAGAAGGTCGGAGACCTCTGGATTTTTGCAGCAGCACTGGCATTAATCCTCATAGTTGCAGCGGCGCTCAACGCAGGAGGCCTGCTGGGGCAAAGAAGCCAGATCGACAGTAGTATGGGAGGCTCAAATGAAACTGCTTCACCGGGCATGGCGCAGCAGGACAAAGGGGAATCGCAGGAGGCATCATTACCTGGAGCCTCATCTGATCTGCAGAGCGTCAAGGTTGTAAAAAACGCCTATATGAGCATAAAGACGGAAGATGTCGAGGAGACACTTGCCAAGGCCGTGTTCTATGCGCGCAGTAAAAATGGATACGTCGAAAATTCGCAGTACTTCAAGAATACGAGTGAAGCGTACGCCAGCTTTAGGATACCATCAGGAGAGCTTGACTCTGCCTTGGCATACTTTGAAAAGCTGGGCAGGCTAGAGGAAAAATCCCTGAGCGAGGCTGACATAAGCAGGCAGTACAGGGACCTGGCAGCCAGGATTGACAATCTCAAGGCCGAGGAGCAGCAGCTGCGCATGCTCTTTGAGAAGGCCACCCAGGTAAGCGATATGCTGGAGATTGAAAGGGAGCTTTTCAGAATAAGACAGGAGATAGAATTGAACACCTCTTATCTGCAGGGCTATGACAGGGACGTTGCCTATTCCATGGTGAGCCTTAGGATATACTCTGAAAAGGACAGGATGTGGGACTACCTTGTTGAGAAGTTTAAAAGTGCGTTTGAAGGCTCGCTTTACCTGCTGATTCTCACCTTGGCGTATGTGCCTTATGTAGCACTTGCTTACATTGTTTATGTAATAATTAGAAAAATAAGGAGGAGAAAACAATGAAGAGAATTTTAGTAACTGCAATTATGGCGATATTCATGATGAGCAGCTTCACATTTGCTCAGGAGGCAGCCAGCCCGAGGACAATTGGCGTCACAGGCGAGGGCGAGGTAAGCGTGGTTCCAAACCAGGCTGTCATAACCTTCAGCGTGGATACTGTGAACATGGATGCAAGAAAGGCAGTAGACGAGAACAATGCGATAGTCAACAAATTCAAGGCGGACATTATTAAGCTTGGAGTTAAGGAGTCAAACATAAAGACTGCGTCATACAATTTCTTCAAGGATTATGACTACGATTCACAAACCAACAAGCAGATTTTCAAGGGCTACAGGCTTGTGAACGCATTTGAAGTTAAAGTTGAGAACATACAGATGGTGGGCGATGTGCTCAACAAGGCCGTTGAAGACGGCATAACAGGTATGAGTAATGTTGCCTTCTCAGTGCTCGAAAAGGATAAATATTATGCGGAGGCTCTAAAAAAAGCAGTTGCCAATGGCAAAGCCAAGGCTGATGCCATAGCCCAGGGGATGGGAGTAACAGTAAAAGAGCCTCTGAGGGTCACCGAGGTCAGCGCAAGCTATCCTGGGCCGTATCCCGTGGTGAAGCTTGAAAGTTCAATGGCAGATGCAGGTGCTGCTATATCGCGGGGAGAGCTCACGATAAAAGCGATTGTTTCGCTCGAGTATGCATATTAGCAGATGTGGTTGTAATCTCAAACGGGAATAACATTTTTTTGTACACAGAAAGTGCAAGTTCTTAATCTTGAAAATAGATTAAGAACTTGCACTTGTTTTGTTATATAATAGAATCGAGCTTTTACGTGCTGAAGTTGTTAAATACAGAAATATCGGGAGCTGATAATATGAGCAAAAGACTTGTTATAATAGATGGAAACAGCCTTGTGAATAGGGCTTTCTATGCCTTGCCGGAGCTTATGACTAAGGACGGGCGCCACACAAATGCAATATACGGATTCACAACAATGCTCTTCAAGCTGCTTGAAAATTACGCGCCTACGCATATAAGCGTCGCATTCGACCTTAAGGCGCCGACGTTCAGGCATACGGAGTACGGCGACTACAAGGCGCACAGGAAGGGCATGCCAAATGAGCTCAGGGAGCAGATGGAGCCTCTTAAGCGCCTGATAGATGCCATGAAGATTCACAGGCTGGAGCTTGAAGGTTTCGAGGCGGACGACATAATAGGCACGGTTTCCAAGGAGGCTGAGGCTGAGGGTTTTGAAGTTCTCATAGTTACGGGAGACAAGGATGCGCTACAGCTTACATCCGACAAGATAAGGGTGCTCATAACCAAAAAGGGAATTTCAGAGCTTGAGGAGTATGACGCAGACAGGATAATTGCAGATTACGGCCTTGCGCCGCTGCAGTTGATTGACCTCAAGGGCCTTATGGGAGACAAATCCGACAACATTCCAGGAGTACCGGGAATAGGCGAAAAGACGGGAATAAAGCTAGTTAAGGAATTCGGCAGCCTTGAAAATCTTCTGAACAACCTTGAAGAAGTGAAGGGAAGCGTAAGGCAAAAAATTGAGGAAAATGCCCAGCTGGCAGTTGTCAGCAAGAGACTGGCGACAATAGTTACGCACATGCCTATCGAAATAGAGTTTGACTCTTTGCTGCTTGAGGATTTTGATTTCAAAGAGGTATCCAGTATGTTTACGGACTTTGAGTTTACAAGCCTGATAAAAAAGCTCGGAGCCGGCCATCGTACAGAGCAGCCGGAAAATGAGATCAAGTCTGTGAATCTAAAGCTGAATGCAGACAGCCTGCCTGCTCTTTTAGAGCAGATAAACAGCCAGGGACACATGTATTTTAAGTGCATATCAAAAAAAGGCAACATAATCGACAGAAACATTGTGATGCTGTCACTCACAGCTGACGGTTCGAATATATACCATACGGGAGACGAGGCGCTTATAGAAAGGCTGGGCGAATTGCTTGAATCGGAGGCTGTGAAAAAATCAGGATACAACCTCAAGGAAGAGTATGTAGCGCTTAGGCCTTACGGCATAAGCCTAAAAGGCATGGCGTTTGACGTGGCGGTTGCAGAGTACCTTATAGACTCAGCCGGCTCGAACTACTCGCATGAAAGCATAGCGAGCAAATACCTGAGCGGGACGCTTAGATCGCAGGAGGAGCTTCTCGGCAAGGGCAAGACTTTAAGGGGCGCTGAGATTGTCGAGGAATCAGAGCTTAGGGAGTATTTAGGCGGCATACTCAGCATGTGCGCCCAGGTAAAGCCGCTTCAGGAGAAGAAGATAGCGGAATGCGGCATGGAGAGATTGCTCTACGAGGTAGAAATGCCTCTAGTTGAGGTTCTTGGCAGCATGGAATACGAGGGCATTCTTGTGGACCAGAATATACTCGTGCAGCTCAGGGAGGAGTTTTCGCTTACTATAGCAAAGCTGGAGGAGGACATACACAGGTTTGCGGGTGAGGAGTTCAACATAAATTCGCCAAAGCAGCTTGGAGTGATACTCTTTGAAAAGCTTAATTTGCCGGTTGTTAAAAAGACAAAGACAGGATATTCCACCGATGCGCAGGTGCTGGAAAAGCTCAGCGGCATGCACGATATAATAGACCTTATAACCGAGTACAGGCAGCTTGTGAAGCTAAAGTCAACATATGTGGACGGTCTTTTGGGCATTGTAAACGAGAAGACGGGAAGGGTCCATTCAACATTCAACCAGACTATTACGACAACCGGAAGGATATCCTCCACAGAGCCGAACATGCAAAACATTCCAGTTCGACTCGAGGTCGGAAGGAAGCTAAGGCGCGTGTTCGTGGCCAAGGAGGGCTGCCTGTTTGCGGATGCGGACTACTCGCAGATAGAACTCAGGATAATGGCCCACATATGCGACGACGAAAAGCTTAAGGATGCCTTCATGAAGGGCCAGGACGTGCATACCAGGACTGCATCGGAGGTCTTCGGCGTACCTATAGAAGCGGTTGACAAGGCAATGAGGAATGCGGCCAAGGCCGTAAACTTCGGCATAATATACGGGATAAGCGATTTCGGACTCTCCAAGAACCTTAATATCCCTGTGAAGGAAGCCAAGATGTATATAGACAGCTATCTGAGCAGGTACAGCGGAGTCAAGCAGTACATGGAGAGCATTGTCGAATATGCCCTTGAGCATGGCTACGTGAGCACTCTCCTCAACAGAAGAAGGTACATTCCCGAGGTGAAATCAAACAACGCCATAATAAAAAATCTCGGCAAAAGGCTGGCCATGAACACGCCGATACAGGGAAGTGCGGCAGACGTAATAAAGATTGCCATGGTAAACGTGTTCAGAAGGCTCAAATCAGAGGGGCTCAAATCGAAACTCATACTCCAGGTGCATGACGAACTCATAGTCGAAGCCTATGCAGCTGAGCAGACAAAGGTTGAAGCTATACTCAGGGAAGAAATGGAGAATGCAATGAAGCTCAGCGTGCCTCTTGACGTGGATCTCAGCTGCGGCAAGTCATGGTACGATACAAAATAACTTGAAGGTGCTTGATATGACAATTATAGGACTAACCGGCTCTATGGGGACGGGAAAGACAACTGTGTCTGACATTTTCAAAAGAAGAGGAATAAAGGTTATAGATGCAGATGAGATTTCGAGGGAGATTACCAGAAGGGGCAGCCCCATGCTTGGGGTGCTTGCTGAAAGGTTCGGCTCCGAAATAATAAAAAGTGATGGCAGCCTTGATCGCAAGAAGCTGGCATCCATTGTGTTCGCCAGCAACGAAAAGCTGTGCGAGTTGAATGACATAATGCACCCTAGAATAATTAACGACATTAAGGAGCGCATTGCAGAGTTTGACAAGGCAGGAGAGAAGCTGCTTGTGCTCGATGCGCCGCTTCTCCTTGAAACCGGCCTCGACAAGTTGGTAGACCTGGTGCTGCTTGTGACTTGTGACAGCAATGTGCAGATAGAGAGAATAATGGAAAGAGACGATATGACCAGGACGGAGGCCGAATCTAGGCTGGCACATCAGATGTGCCAGGAAGACAAGAAAAGACTCGCTGATTTCATTTTGGATAATTCAGGGACTGTTGATGAGCTTGAGGCCAAGGTGGATGATTTTCTGGAGGGTTTGGAGGTATGTAGTAGTTGAAGCCGCGAAGTAGAAGAATATGCACCATGATTTTGGCAATAACAATCATTTTGTCCGTATTTGCACTAAATTCAAACAACTTGGGAAAGCTAGCGTACCCGGAGCATTACGAAGAACAGGTCTACAGATATGCCGGAGAGTATGGGGTCGACCCCCTGCTTGTGTTCGCCATAATAAGGGCTGAAAGCAAATTTTTCCCGTATGCAAACTCTACAAGCGGGGCAAAGGGACTCATGCAGATAATGGACATAACATTCGAGCATGCCAGGAGTGAGGTCGAGTTTTCGGAAGGCTCTATTTATGAGCCTGATGTGAATGTTAAAGCTGGCTGCTGGTATATAAGCAAGCTAAGCGAGGAGTTTTCAGATGAAAGGCTCGTCATTGCCGCCTACAATGCAGGACCGGCCAACGTAAAAAAATGGCTGTCGGATTCTTCATACAGCAACGGGGAGGGCGGACTGGACTCAATACCTTATCCTGAGACAAGCGCGTACGTTGAAAGGGTTATGGAGAATTATAACAAGTATAAAAAAATATACAAAAGGTGATCCAATGAAAAAAATATTTCTTGTAATAATGATAGGATTGGCCTGCATGCTTTCTGCAGCCTGTCAGCAGGAGGATGCCTCCGGCGAGGCGGAAGGCAAAATCGGAAGCCCTGCTGCGGCCGCAGGCGGAAGCGAGCTTAATATTTCGGTGACTTCTTTCAGTAACATAAATCCTCTGCTGACACAGAATGAATCGGTTAGCCAGGCTCTAAATCTTGTGTACGAGGGTCTTTTTGAAATTGACTCGAGCGGGGAAGTGCAGGCCGTCTTAGCGGACAGCTACAGCTGGGAGGTGAGCAGGAGTGCGGTGACTATAACTCTCAAAAGCGGCGTCAAGTGGCATGACGGCAGGGAGCTTACTGCGGAAGATGTCAAGTTTACAATCGACCTTATAAAAACCATGCCCGAGAGCCCGTACTATATTTTTGCATCAAGTATAAAATCAGTGCAGGAAAAGGGCAGTGGCACTGTGCTGATCGAATTCGCGGCGCCGGGAGCTTCGCAGGTCGAAAAACTTGTTTTTCCAATCGTTCCAAAGCATAAGCTTCTTAAACTTTCTAAGGAGCAGCTTTTGCTGGACAAAAATAACATGATAGGCTGCGGCAAATATGAAATTTCTGAGTTTAATAAAAGAAAACTGATAAAGCTCAAGAGCTTTGAAGGCTATTATGGCAAGAGGCCGTCCATCGAGGGGATAAACATATTGATAGTCCCAGATATTCAGGCCCAGAAAGAGTATTTCCAGTCTCAGGAGATTGATTTCTACAATGATGAGCAGTACTATGACAAAAAGTACGGCAAGCTGGGAATCAAGGTATATGACTATTTCAACTACAGCTTTGACATTCTGGCCTTCAATCTGGGCAAAGGCAGTTTTGCAGATATGGCCTTCAGAAAAGCGCTGGCAAGCGCCATAGACAGGGAAAAGATTGCCGGGGAAGCATATATGGGCTATGCCGATGTCGCGGACTTGCCGATTATCCCCAAAAGCGGCAGCAAGGATAAAAAGTCAAATGCGTATAAGCATAATCCGGAAAGCGCTAAGGCGTATTTCAAAAAAAATCCTGACAAAAAAACACCTTTGAGACTGCTTGTAAACAGCGAAAATGAGCAGAGGGTTAAAGCGGCATCTGTTATTAAAAAAAATCTGACGGATGCAGGAGTGGAAATAGAGGTTGTTGAAAAGCCTTGGGATGAGTACAGCCAGGATTTGAAATCGGGCAATTATGACATGGCTCTTGCAGGCTACAAGCTTCCGGCAGCGGGACAGCTTGGCTATGTGCTGGGTACTCAGGGCGGCGGTAATTTTATGGGATTTTCTGATCCGGGTGTAGATATGCTAATCGCCGGGATTGAAAGCAGTGTCACAGGAACTGAAAAAGCCGAAAAAGTAAGCAAGTTGCAAAGCGCATACAACAGCAAGATGCCTTATCTTGGGCTTGTCATGAAAAAGAGCAGCGCAGTAGTGAACTCCAGGATTTCGGGGGCTTTCAAGCCAAGCAAATACAACATTTATATGGGCATTGAAGATGTTGCTGTAGAGAAATAATAAAAAAATGTTGACATAGAGCCTGTAAGTATTTATAATAAATATTGTTGGCGGGCACAAAGCCGCTGCAGGCTCTAGGTTTTGAGCTTCTTAAAAATTGAATATGTGCGAGCGTGGCGGAATTGGCAGACGCGCAGGCTTGAGGGGTCTGTTTTCGTAGGAAAGTAAGGGTTCGACCCCCTTCGCTCGCACCACTAATTTAAAGGGAGGCTACAAATGATTAAAAAAGTTGGGGCCTTTTTTGCTATCTTGATAGCCCTGGGTTTGGGCAGCTCCAGCGTTTTTGCACAGCCATTCAGTATCGGAAAGGTACAAGCCACTTCTCTTAACGTCAGAAAAGAAGCATCAACCACATCTACTATAATCTCTAAACTCTACAATGAAAATGAAGTTCTAATAATTTCAAATGTTCAGGATTGGTATAAAATAAGACTTACTGACGGTAATGAAGGCTGGATAAGCAGTGCCTATGCTGGGATAGTTAAGGAAGGCATAGACGGTTACGTCAATGCAGACAGTGTGAATTTGAGGCAGGAAGCAAGCACTCAAAGCAGCGTAGTTGCCAAGTTGAGCAAGGGAGCTCAGCTGAATGTAATCGAGAAAACAGGCGACTGGTACAGAGTTACATATGATGGAAAAACAGCGTACATATACTCGATTTATGCAAATGTGCCTATGCTGAGTACGCAAACGCAGCAGACAGCAGTTGTTTCGAGAGGAGAGGGAAGAAGCGGAATCTCAAACTACGCGCTCAATCTTCTTGGAAGCAAATATGTATGGGGAGCCATGGGACCAAGCACTTTTGACTGTTCAGGCTTCACAAGATATGTATACAAGGGTGCAGCTGGGACAGAGCTGCCGCATAACTCTACGGCTCAGAGCAAGCTTGGGACTACTGTAGAAAAGTCAAGTCTTGCAGCGGGTGATCTTGTGTTTTTCACTACAGACCGAAGCGGCAATGTCAATCATACCGGAATATATGCAGGTAACGGCAAATTCGTGCATGCATCCTCGGCACAGGGAAAAGTAATAGTTTCAGATCTAAACAGCGGATTTTACAGCGAAACTTACAAATGGGCAAAGAGAATAGTAAACTAAAAAAACTATACATAGAATCTTGGCACCAGGGTAATACCTGGTGTTTTTTTATTTCCAAGAAACAGCGGAAGCAAGCTGGAAAGTCAGATTGTTAAAAAAAGTCCACAATATACTGAATACAATAGACTGTTTTTGTTTTTTTTGCATGCAAACCTTCAAGAAAATACATATTTTTCAGCCTTATCATGAAAATGCATTTTTTCGGGACAAAAAAAACATTGAAATATGAAAACGATATCCTGGCGAACATAAAAAATAAATTTTAATGCTTAAATAAAATAATTTGATTAGGTACACACCTAAACGTTAATAAATTAATTAAGAATAAAGCTACATGTCCTTTGTGTTATACTTTAAAGAAAATTGGGAAGAAACAGTAACCTACATAAATTGTTGTTTTGAGATTTTTCACAAGGAGGATAAAAGTATGCAGCTTTTTACATTCAAGGGAGGAATACATCCGCCGCATAGAAAAAAGCAGACTGAGAATATGCCGGCTACAAAGGCCAAGCCTCCAGGTGTCGTGTATATTCCTTTGCTGCAGCACATAGGGGCTCCCTGCGTGCCTGTCGTAAGCAAGGGTGAGTATGTAAAGGTAGGGCAAAAAATCGGCGAGGCACAGGGCTTCGTGTCGATACCTGTACATTCATCAGTGTCGGGAACTGTACAAGCGCTCAAGGAGATGCCGCTCCAGGGCGGTACAAAGGTGCTTTGTGTTGTAATCGAGAATGACTTCAAGGACGAACTCCACGAGAGCGTGACTCCCAAGGGAGACCTGTCTGAGCTATCGCCCGAAGAGATTATACAGATGATCAAGGAAGCGGGAATTGCGGGCATGGGAGGAGCGGCATTCCCCACGCATGTGAAGCTTTCGCCTCCGAGCGAGAAGAACGTCGACACAGTTGTGCTCAACGGCGCTGAATGCGAGCCTTACCTTACTGCAGACCACAGGCTCATGCTCGAAACGCCTGAAGATGTTATTGACGGAGCCCGGGCTATAATGAAGGCGCTTGGAATAAGCAGGGCGTATATAGGTATAGAGGATAACAAAAAAGATGTCATAAACGGCATGCAAAACGAAATAAAGGACGGCGAGGACATAAACGTAGTGCTGCTAAAGACAAAATATCCCCAGGGTGCTGAAAAGCAGCTTATTTATGCATGTACGGGCAGGATGGTTCCGTCGGGAGGATTGCCAATGGATGCCGGGGTTGTGGTTAACAACGTTGCCACAGCAGCACAAATTGCCAGAACCATAAAAACCGGAATGCCTTCGATTGAGAGAATAACTACAGTTACAGGGGGGGCGATAAACAGCCCGCATAATCTGATAGTTAAAATAGGCACGCTCTACAGCGATTTGATTGATGAGTGCGGAGGATTTAAGGAAGAGCCGGCCAAGGTGATATCTGGAGGTCCTATGATGGGCCTTGCGCAAAGCAGCGTCCAGATACCTGTGACAAAGGGGACATCGGGTATTCTATGTCTTACAAAAGAAGAAGCAAAAAGGCCTGAACCCGAAAACTGCATAAGGTGCGGAAGATGTTTTACGGTATGCCCTGTGAATCTGCAGCCTCTCTACATCAGCGCCTATTCCCTCAAGTACGACTATAAAAAGGCGGAGGAGTACAAGGCGATGGATTGCATTGAGTGCGGTTCCTGCTCATTCATATGTCCGTCAAAAAGGCCTCTGCTCGAGTCAATCAGGGTGGCAAAACGTGAAATAGTTGCTAGCAGAAGAAAGCAAAAATAAGTAGCAGGGAGGAAATATTATGGAAAACAAACTGACGATATCATCGTCTCCGCATATTGTTTCTAGCACCACGACATCCCACATAATGAGGGATGTCATAATAGCTCTTATTCCAGCGACGCTGGGAGCTCTGTATTTTTTCAGGATGGGAGCGGTGGTTGTAATAGTACCTGCCATATTGGCGGCAGTAGCTGCTGAGGCGATTTTTCAAAAATTATCGGGAAGAAAGGTTACGGTAGGAGACCTTTCTGCCGTAGTAACCGGACTTCTTCTGGCTCTTCACCTTCCGCCGAATGCTCCGTGGTGGCTTACTGTAGTGGGCTCGTTGTTTGCAATTATAATTGTTAAGCAGCTCTTTGGAGGCATAGGCCACAATTTCATGAATCCGGCGCTAGCAGCCAGAGCAGTTCTTCTGGCTTCATGGCCTGTGCAGATGACATCGTGGGTGAATCCGGGCCCGGACGCTGTTTCAAGTGCTACACCTCTGGGCATACTGAGCGAGCAGGGCAAGGAGGCGGCAATGGCAGCCGCAAGCCTCAAGGACCTTTTCATAGGCAATGTGGGAGGCTGTGTCGGAGAAACATCGGTTGTGCTGCTGCTTATAGGCGGGGCCTATCTGCTTTACAGAGGCGTCATAACATACATAATCCCAGTATACTATATGGGAACTGTGGCAATATTGACGCTGCTGCTTGGAGGCTTTGACATAAGCTACATGCTATTCCACATGTTTGCGGGGGGGCTTGTAATTGGAGCTGTATTTATGGCCACTGACTATTCAACTTCTCCAGTAACTCCCAAAGGCCAGATAATATACGCCGTAGGCTGCGGAGTGCTGACTACTGTCATAAGACTTTACGGAGGATATCCGGAAGGCGTTTCGTATTCAATAATACTAATGAACGTAGCCACGCCGCTTATTGAAAGGTATACAACTCCTAAGGTTTTCGGGGAGGTGGCTAAATAATGAAGGAAATGGCAAGACTGGGACTAGTGCTTTTTATTGTAGCGTCAATATCCGCACTTGTACTCAGCTACACAAACCAGGTAACAGAGCCTCTGATTGCTCAAAAAAGTGAAGAGGCAGCCAAAAAATCAAGGCAGACAGTACTGCCCGAGGCCACAGAATTCAAAAAGATTGAGGGCGCAGATTTCGGCTCGGATATAGTAAGTGAGCTTTATGAAGGATACAGCGGCTCTGAATTAAAGGGATATGTTGCAAGAACACTTCCTGTAGGATACTCGGGGCCTGTGGAAGTGATAGTTGGGCTTAACCTGGATGGAAGCATATCAGGCGTCAGCATAGGCAATCACAAAGAAACGCCAGGACTTGGAAGCAAAGCCAGCGGAGAATTCAAGGACCAGTATACGGGTATGAATACAAATGAACCAATAGATGTTATCAAGAGCGGACAGCCTAAGGAAAATGAAGTTGTTGCAATATCGGGAGCAACTATAACATCAAGAGCTGTTACAACGGGAATAAATGAAGCTGCAAAGGCAGTGCTCGAAACGAATAAGTAGCTGGAGGTGGTATCTTGAAACTAGGTAAGATTTTTAAAAATGGTCTTGTGACTGAAAACCCTGTTTTCGGACAGGTGCTTGGAATGTGTCCCACTCTGGCGGTTACTACATCGGCTGAGAATGGTCTTGGCATGGGACTGGCTACTTCAGCCGTGCTTTTATGCTCGAATTTTGCAATATCGCTAATAAGGAAGTTGATACCCTCAAAGGTCAGAATACCGGCGTATGTAGTCGTAATAGCGACTTTTGTAACACTTGTAGGCATGCTCATTAAGGCCTATCTGCCGTCGCTCGATGAGGCGCTGGGGCTTTTCATACCGCTGATAGTCGTCAACTGTCTGATACTTGCGAGGGCTGAGAGTTTCGCTTCAAAGAACAATCCTGTTGTTTCAATGATGGACGGCCTTGCTATGGGCCTTGGCTTTGCGATAGCACTTACTGTACTTGGCTGCATAAGGGAATTGCTTGGAAACGGAACTATATTCGGACATATGATTCTCGGCAGCAGCTATAAGCCGGCTCTAATAATGATACTTCCTCCAGGAGCATTCCTGGCTCTTGGAATACTCCTGGCAGGATTCAAAAAGCTGACTTCTGCAAGGTAGACATACTGAAAGAGGTGAAAGCATGAAAATATTTATAATACTACTCAGCTCTATACTAGTAAATAACTTCGTAATGTCTAGATTCTTGGGCATATGTCCTTTTCTTGGCGTTTCCAAAAAAGTGGAGACCGCACTCGGCATGGGAATGGCCGTTACGTTCGTAATGACGCTGGCTTCACTTATAACGTACTTCGTTCAAAAGCTGCTTATAAAGCTTGACATCGAATTCATGCAGACTATAGCATTCATACTTGTAATCGCATCACTTGTACAGTTTGTTGAGATGGTTATACAGAAGATGAGTCCCACACTCTACCAGGCGCTGGGTGTGTTTCTTCCTCTGATAACTACTAACTGTGCGGTGCTGGGTGTTGCGATATTGAACGTTCAAAGCGGCTATGGGCTTGTTGAGACTGTCATAAACGGCGCAGGTGCAGCCATAGGCTTTACACTTGCAATAGTGCTCTTTGCCGGAATAAGGGAGAGACTCGAAATTTCGGATGTTCCCGCTGCATTCAAAGGATTCCCAATAGCGCTTATAACAGCAGGGCTCATGTCCATTGCCTTTCTGGGATTCATCGGACTAGTATAGGAGGGATTTCATTTGAACGATATATTAAAAACTGTGATTGGTCTGGGTTCGATGGGGCTCTTTTTCGGAGTTGGGCTTGCATACGCTTCCAAGAAGTTTGCTGTCGAGTCCGATCCTAAGATAGAAGCAATAAACAACGCCTTGCCGGGTGCAAACTGCGGAGGCTGCGGATATCCTGGATGCGCCGCTCTGGCACAGGCAATTGCAAACGGAGAGGCTGCCGTGAATGCCTGTCCGGTGGGCGGAAGCGAAACGGCAGGCAATATCGCAGCTATTATGGGAGTCCAGGCTGATGCGATGGAAAAACGCGTGGCGCATGTGATATGCAAGGGTGACTGCAAAAATGCTCATCAGAAAGCTGACTACCAGGGGATACACGACTGCAAGGCGGCTGTCCTTGCGAACAATGGACAAAAGTCTTGCAGCTACGGATGTCTGGGCTTTGGCACATGTAAGAACGTTTGCGACTTTGGAGCCATATCAATTGTAGACGGAATAGCTGTAATAGACAAGGATAAGTGCGTAGCCTGCGGCAAGTGTCTTGAGCAATGCCCCAAGAGTATAATCAAGTGGGTGCCGTACAAGCAGGAAGTAATAGTCGAGTGCAACAGCCATGAATTCGGCAAGGAAGTAAAGGACAAGTGCAAGGTGGGCTGCATTGGCTGCGGGATTTGTCAGAAGGTATGTCCTTTTGATGCTGTGCATGTCATAGACAAGCTGGCCATTATAGACTATGAAAAATGCAAGCAGTGCCATATATGTCCGGTCAAGTGCCCGACAAGCGCAATATCCGGAAATCCTGAAAAAATGGAAAAGGTCAGAAAAGCTCAGGAAAAGAAGAACGCAGCTGCCGAAAAGGCAGATGAGAAATAGCAGCCGGAGGGAATATGAATAGGATAATACTGGCTTCAGCTTCACCCAGAAGAAAAGAGCTTCTGGAGCAGATGGGCCTGAAATTTGACATAGTCGTCGAGGAAGTAGATGAAACACTTGAGAGTGGGAAAGCTCCCTGTGATATTGTAAAGGAGCTGGCGCTTAAAAAGGCTCTCGCTGTTCAAGGTAAAGTGGAAGAGAACTGTGTTGTTATCGGTGCAGATACGGTGGTTGCTTACGGCGGCAGGGTACTTGGCAAGCCGCAGAGCCCCGAGGATGCATATGGAATGCTTTCAAAGCTAAGCGGAAAAAGACATCAGGTATGCACCGGCGTTGCGGTTGTAGGCAGGGGCAAAACCGAGGTATTCTGCGAGGAAACCTTCGTATTCATGAAAAGCATAAGCGATGAGGAAATCAGAGCCTATATTGGCACAGGAGAACCGCATGACAAGGCCGGAGCCTACGGAATACAGGGCATTGGTGCTATTTTTGTGGAGAGGATAGAAGGTGACTACAACAATGTTGTGGGACTGCCTATATCCCGGCTGTACGATACGCTTAAAAAAGAAGGGCTTGGCAATTTCATATGGCAAAATAAAAAAGACATCTAGTAATCTGGGATGTCTTTTTTATTTTGCACAAAAACCAAAATGAGGAAGAAATAGAAGCTATATGGGTATAAGGGTACTTGAGGCCTGCATATAATATTTTCGCAGTACTCTATTATTTTTTTTGAAAATGTTATATAATTCAAAGGAGGAAAACGCCGTGGATACAAAAACCAGTTTGATGATCAATGAAATGGCCGAATGCGAAAGGCCGAGGGAGAAGCTTACCCTCAAAGGACCCGAAAGTCTTACTAATGCAGAGCTTATAGCCATACTGATTCGGACGGGGAGCAAAAATGTCTCAGCACTGGATCTGGCCAAGCGCATAGTGAACATGGACAAAGAGGGTATAAGGAGCCTTTACAACGTAAGCATAGAGGAGCTCAGCAAGGTTAAGGGAGTCGGCAACGCCAAGGCCTGTCAGATTGTAGCGGCTCTCGAGCTGGGCAAGAGACTTTCGAGATCATCAATGGGACACAGGCCCAGGATAACTCACCCTGAAGATATTTCCAGGATATATATGGAAGAGATGCGATATCTCAAGAAGGAAATATTCAAGGTAGTAATGCTCAATACTAAGAATGAAGTCATATGCGATACTGATGTTTCAGTTGGTTCGCTCAACTCGTCAATAGTCCATCCAAGGGAAGTCTTTGTAGAACCCATCAGGAGAAGTGCCAACAGCATAGTATTGATACATAACCACCCTTCAGGAAATCCGGATCCCAGCGCAGAGGACAAGAATATAACCAAGAGGCTTTTAGAATGTTCCAGCCTGATTGGAATCAAGATATTAGACCACATAATACTCGGCGACGGCGTATATTATAGCTTCAAGGAGCATTCACTTATTTAGGGAGGAAACAAAAATGGCAAAGGGAAAAAAAAGATCGGGAACTGGAATCTTCGGTTTTAATCTTTTTAGTATAAAGACTAACGACATGGGAATAGACCTTGGCACAGCTAATACGGTCGTCTATTTAAGGGGCAAGGGGATAGTTCTGAGGGAACCATCAGTTGTCGCAGTTGAAGAAAGCGGCAAGAATGTCCTTGAGGTAGGCGAAGAAGCCAAGAAAATGATAGGCAGGACTCCGGGACACATAGTAGCAATAAGGCCTATGAAGGACGGAGTAATAGCTGACTTTGACATAACTCAGAGCATGATCAAATACTTCATAAGAAAAGCCAGCCCAAAAAAATCGATGTTCAATCCAAGGATAGTAGTATGCATACCTTACGGGGTTACTCAGGTCGAAAAAAGAGCCATTGAAGACGCAGCGATGCAGGCTGGAGCAAGAGAGGTTTATCTAATTGAAGAACCGATGGCGGCAGCTATTGGCGCAGGTCTGCAGGTGGCGGAGCCAGCCGGCAACATGGTTGTTGACATTGGCGGAGGAACTACCGAGATAGCCGTTATTTCTCTTGGGGGCATTGTGACTGCAAAATCAGTAAGGATAGGCGGAGACGAATTCGACGAGGCAATAGTCAGCTATATTAAAAAGGAATACAGCCTAATGATAGGCGAGAGGACAGCCGAAGAAATCAAGATTACAATAGGATCTGCCCATGAATATGAAGGTGAGCAGCAGAGCATGTTCATTAGGGGAAGGGATCTTGTAGAGGGGCTTCCAAAGACGGTGGAAGTCAATGCCGAGGAGATAAGGCATGCGCTTAAAGAACCGGTGACTATAATACTAGACGCCATCAAGGCGACACTTGAGAAGACTCCACCTGAGCTAGCGGCGGATATCATGACAAACGGAATACTGCTTGCGGGCGGCGGAGCGCTGCTTAAAGGGCTCGACGTACTTATAAACAAAGAGACATACATGCCTGTCAGAATAGCCGAGAATCCTTTGGATTGCGTAGCTCTGGGCACAGGCAAGGCCATTGAGGAAATAGATACGCTCAGAAAAGTGCTAATATCGACGAAGAAATAGTCCGGGTGATGTCATGATAAAACTTATGTTTAAAAAGAAAAAGGCAGGTAAAGAAATGATAGCTATTGTTGCAATAGCTATCATTCTAATTTTAATTATCTCGTTTTCACTGGCCGGAAGCGCAGCTGCAAGATTCATGTCGTCTATTGGAATAGAAATTTTTTCGCCTATGGAAAAAACGGCCGGAGGCTTCTTTTCCGGCATAAGCTCCAATGCCGACGGCATTTTCTCGTACGGCAAAAACATGAAGGAGCTCGCCCGGCTTAAAAAGGAAAACCAGGAGCTAAAAAAGCAGGTCATAGAGCTGGATTTGTCGCAGGAGGAATTAATGGAGCTTACCGATCTGAAAAGGTCGCTCAACTATGTGCAGAACGTTCCTGTGAAGAACTACGTAAGCTCTAAGGTTATTGCAAAAAATGACGGCAACATGTATGAAAGCTTTGTAATCGACGCCGGCAGCAACGACGGCGTAGAAAATGAGAGTATAGTGCTTACGGGAGATGGCCTCGCGGGGATAGTGTATGAAGTCTCAAAGAACTATTCAAAGGCAATATCCATAATAAACTACAAGTCCGCCGTAAGTTTCAAGGTCCTGAGAAAGCCTGACTACATGGGCGTTATCAGAAAGAACATAACTGTAGACACATTCGAGGACAGTGAAGGTTTTCTTGTCGGGTACATGTTTGACATGGATTATGACGTTTCTCCCGGGGACATGCTTGTCACCTCGGGTCTTGGAATGTATACGGAAGGCATACCAATAGGCGAAATTCAGCAGGTCGAGGAAGACAAGAAGAGCTTGGTGAAAAATGTGAAAGTCAAACCGTATGTGGATTTTAAAAATATAGACAAGGTTATGGTAGTAAGCCCCGAAAGAATAAGATAGAGAGGTTAGTCATGGGAGCAATTTATGCCACGTTCATATCGCTTGTGATAGTCGTTTTGGAAAACAGCATACTCAACAATTTGAAAATATTTGGCGTGGCGCCTGACTTTGTCCTGATATATGTTTGCATATGCGCAATAACGCTGGACAAGCGAGCGTCGTCGGCATCCGGTATTGTTGCAGGGCTTGCGCGCGATATGCTTGTAGGTATTACGCTCGGTGTAAGCTCGCTTTTTATGTATGCAATATCGGAGCTTTACGGCTTCATAAGCGACAAGATATTCAAAGAGAGCAGATTTACAATATTTGTGCTCATAAGCTTTGCCAGTATTTTATATTCGGGAATCAAGCTGCTTGTTTTCGGAGAATATCTGCAAGGCTCCATATACAGCATACTGCTGAGGAACATGGTTGTGTTCCCTATTATAAACAGTGTGATTGCGCTGCCGGCGTATGCTTTTTTCCTGAAGTTTCATGAGAAGATAAAAAGAAGTGTATCCTTATACTAATATGCCGAAATTGTTAAGGTGATTTTTTATGATGCAAAAACAAAGCGACAGATTTGATATTCTAAAGACAGTGCTCATGTGCATATTTGCAGTGCTTGTAATAAGACTTTCCTTCATGACAATAGTCAAGGGTGACGATTATTTCAAGCAGGCACAGGATAAAGTCTTCAGGAAGATAACAGTCCAGGCGCCAAGAGGCGAGATAAAGGACAGGTACGGAAGGCTTATTGCAGGCAACAGGCCGAGCTTTACTGTGCAGATTTCAAAAAACGAAGTTGCAAAGGACAACATGAACTCAATAGCACTTGGGATAATCGGCATACTTGAAAAGAATGGCGACAAATATGCCGATGAGTTTCCTATAGAACTTGTAAACGGCAAGTTCTCATTTACATTCGACAGAAAAATAAGGGAATGGAAGGCTGAAAACGCCATACCTAAATCATACACTGCCAAGGAAAGCTTCTATTACATCGTGGATTCGCTCATTGCCAGCGGAGCCATATCGCCTGAATCGAGGAACATAGACAAGTTTGAGCTGCAAAAACTGCTCAACGAAAACGGCTACTATCCTCCGATATACGTTTCCCAGTGGCTTTTTGCAGAGCAAGTGAGGAAGAAAGAGTGGCTCTACGGATATGACATAGACATAGAAAAGGAAAAAGGTATAGATGCAAACGAGGCATTTAAGAGAATAAGAAAGTATTACGAGCTTCCTTCGGAATACAATGATGCTGATGCCAGGAAGGTCATGATAATACGCGACCTTGTCAAGTCTAAGGGATATCTTCAATACCAGCCTGTCGAGGTGGCGTACGACGTGTCGCAAAAGACTGTGGCAGAGATCGAGGAAAAGAGCATGGAGCTTACAGGTGTGAGCGTCGAGGTCAAGCCCGTAAGATACTATCCAAACGGCAATGTGGCATCGCATATACTTGGATACATGGGTAAAATATCGCTGCCATACGAGATAGAAAAATATGTAGATGAAAAAGGATACAGTAAAAGTGACACCATAGGCAAGAGCGGCATCGAAAAGCAATACGAAGAAAGCCTCAAGGGCGAAAACGGCTACAAGCGAGTCCAGGTGGATGCAGCTGGAAGGCTCATTAAAAGGCTCGAGATGAAGGATCCTGTCCCAGGAGACTCGGTTTATCTTACAATAGATCTCGAGCTCCAAAAGAAAGCCGAGGAATCGCTCAAAACCGTACTCTCTACTATAAGGCAGGGCGGAGTATATACAAGCAAATGGGGCAGTTCGAGGCTAAGGGACAGCAAGCGGGTATACAGCAAGGCAACATCGGGAGCTGTAGTGGCTCTCGACGTAAAAACGGGTGATGTCCTTGCCCTGGCCAGTTATCCGGACTTTGATCCGAACCTTTTTGCTACGGGCATATCCTCCGAGGACATGGCAAAACTACTTCCGGAGAACAAAAATGATCCTCTGGCGCCAAGACCCCTTTATAACGTTGCCACAATGACAACGGTGCAGCCTGGTTCGGTATTCAAGATGGTGACAGGACTTGCAGGCTTAGAAAAGGGGCTCAGCCCGAATTACAGGATAACAGACAGGGGCTATATAATGCTGGGCAACAGGAGCTTTGGCTGCTGGCTGTGGAACGAAAGAAAAGGAAGCCACGGACCTACAGATCTTTACAAGGCGCTCGAGGTGTCGTGCAACTACTATTTCTATTCCCTCAGCGTAGGGTTTGACTATGGTGCCAACAAGCCGCTGCCTGTACAGATGGGAATAGAGGACATACTCTACTTCGCCAAACTGCTTGGCCTTGACGAGAAGACAGGAATTCAAATCGAGGAGTTTTCAGGCAAGGTTCCAAATCCGGCTGACAAGCTCAAAACTACAAAGCTGATGCTTGAGAGCACTCTTGAAATTAAGCTTGAGAATGCCTTTGCGGATATAACAAGCGAGAGTGACCCGGATGAGTATAAAAAGCGCATAGACACGATGGTGAGCTGGGCAGAGGAAAATCCAAGCAGAGGCGAGATAATAAAGAGACTTGGAGGCCTCAAGGTAAAGGAAGAAAGCGTAAACGAGATAACAGACATAATGAAATACAACTATTTTTCACAGGCGAAGTGGAGCACGGGAGACAGCTTCAATATAAGCATAGGTCAGGGTGAAAACTCATACTCACCTATACAGATGGCCAACTATATTTCTGCGCTGACTAACGGCGGATATAAAAACAAGGTCACAGTCGTGGACAAAATAGAATCTTATGATAAACTTAATATAGAAAAAATAAAGAGGGCATCAGTCAAAATCCCACTTGATGACGCTGAGAATCTCGAGCACATCAAAAAAGGAATGAAGAAGGTAACGGAGGAAGGTACTGCCAGCAGCACGTTCGGGAATTTCCCTGTCGAAGTTGGCGGAAAGACAGGAACGGCGCAAAAAAGCGGAAGAGTTCCGGCAGCTGATGAGGCACAGTATCTGCTCTCGCACCTTTCAAGCTTTGGAGTTGGGAAAGACGAGGTAATGAAGCTTGCAGACTCTATGGAAAAAAAATCTGAAGAGAAGCTCGACAGAGACTACTACCTCAGGGCTGCCATTCAAAAGCTCAACCCCAAAATCAAGACAAGCGATATAAACAGATTTAAGGACACGTATGACAATTTTGCATGGTTTGTTTCGTTTGCTCCGTATGACAAACCTGAAATAGCAGTAGTAGTGCTTATATTCCAGGGCGGGCACGGTGGATACGGCGGACCTATAGCGCGGGATGTAATAGGACAGTACATGGGGCTTGAAACTGACTACAGCCAGGAAAAAATAGACTATTCCGGAGGTTTGACTCAATAAGCTTTGATTTGTAGACATTATGTATTTGTGGGGGAATCAATATGCTCGAAACAGAAAAAATTGAGTTTAAGGGAACTAAAAACGGACTTGTAATAAACATAAGAAGCGATTGCGACTACAAGACGGCAAAGGAACTCATAGGTCAGAAAGTTAAAGGCGCAAAAGGATTTTTTGACGGGGCCAGGATATATGCTATTAACTGTAGCGGAGTCGATGATGTTGAGTATATAATGTTAAAGGAATACATTGAAGGCGAGCTTGGAATGCAGATTGCCGAGGAAGAAAGGCAGCTTGCAATAGAATATATACCCAGCGGTGACACAAAATTCATCAGATCGACACTTAGGTCTGGAAAAAGAGTTGAGTTTAGTGGTAATATAGTAATAATAGGGGATGTCAACCCAGGAGCCCATATTATTGCAGACGGGAATGTAGTAGTAATAGGAGCTCTAAGAGGAGTAGTCCATGCGGGAGCCGCTGGCAACAGGGAAGCCTTTGTTGTGGCAAACAATCTGGAACCCATGCAGCTTAGAATAGCAGACTTGATTGCTATACCGCCTGATGAGGGACATGACGAGAAACCTGATATACCGGAAATAGCTTTCATAAAGGAAAATTATATTATTATAGAACCGTGCCTAAACAGGAAATAGATATATAAATAATTAGGAGGTCTAGTTGATGGGTGAAGTAATAGTCATAACTTCTGGAAAAGGCGGTGTGGGCAAGACCACTACAACCGCAAATATAGGGACTGCGCTCAGCCTTGAAGGCAAAAAGGTAGCGGTTGTAGATGCGGATATAGGCCTTAGAAACCTTGATGTAGTTATGGGGCTTGAAAATAGGATAGTATATGACATAGTAGATGTTGTCGAAGGCTCTTGCAAGCTCAAGCAGGCTCTCATAAAAGACAAGAGGTTTGAAGGACTATTTCTTCTCCCGGCGGCCCAGACAAGGGACAAGGATGCTATTTCGCCGGACCAGATGAAGGAGCTCACTGCAAACCTTAAGGAAATGTTTGACTATGTAATAATAGACTGCCCGGCAGGCATAGAGCAGGGCTTCAAGAACGCAATAGCAGGTGCTGACAGAGCTATAGTAATTACAACCCCTGAGGTTTCTGCCGTGAGGGATGCCGACAGGATTATTGGGCTTTTGGAAGCAAGCGAGATAGAAAATCCAAAGCTCATAATAAACAGAATAAAAAATGAAATGGTCAAGCGCGGCGACATGATGAACATAAACGACATCATTGACATACTTGCTATTGAGCTCATAGGTGTCGTGCCGGATGATGAGAATGTAGTTATAACCACAAACAAGGGCGAGCCGGCGGTTGTGGAGGCAAAGTCACTAGCAGGCAAGGCTTACAGAAATATTGCAAAGAGGATATTAGGCGAGCAGGTACCTTTCATGGACCTTGATGTACAAGAGACTATACTGAGCAAGGTCAAGAAAATGTTTGGGTTGGCTAGATAGGGGTGAATGACTATGATGGATTTATTCAAACTTTTTGGTAAAAACTCTAAATCGAGCAAGAACATAGCGAAGGAACGTCTAAAACTCGTACTAGTTCATGACAGGGCAAACTGCTCAGACAAATTTTTAGAGAGCGTAAAGGAAGATCTTATAAGAACAATTTCAAGTTACATAGAGATCGATGAAGAGGGCTTGGAGATTAAAATGACCAAGTCCAGGAATACAACCGAAGGCACTGTGCTTTCGGCACTAGTTGCAAACATACCAATAAAAAAGGTTAAAGACATGAGAAGGTAACTATGACAAGGGGATTCCGTTATGGAATTTCCTTTTATTTTCGGACAGACTCCTGGAGGAACAGATGGAATTTAGAAAATTAAAGGCTTTTGACTGGAAGCTGCTGGCCATAATCTGTGCTATATTCTGCATAGGAATGGTTGCCTTAAGCAGCGCGACGCATTCCAACATAGAGGGATTCAACAGACAGCTCAAGATACAGGGAGCCTCGTTTATTATAGGCATGCTGATAATGGCGGTCATGCTGCTTTTTGACTACAACAGCTTTGCGAAGTATCAAAAGCAAATTTATATCGCCAACATACTCTTGCTGCTTATAGTGTACCTGCCGGGCCTTGGTATAGCACGGGCAGGAGCCAGGTCCTGGATAAATCTCGGCTTCATAGATTTGCAGACTTCAGAGCTTGTCAAGATAGGCTTCATACTGTCGTTTGCCAAATTTTTGGAGGACAAGAAGGGAAGAATAAACAACTTCAAGGATCTCCTTCCGATAGCGGCATATGCAGCGCCCATAGTGCTGCTTATACTTAAGCAGCCGGATCTGGGTACTGCCATAGTTTTCATGTCTATAATATTCGGAATGCTGTTTGTCTGCGACATAAATCTAAAGATGGTTGCGAAAATTGCTGCGGCCGGTCTTTTGTCAATACCAGCCATATATCCTTTTCTTGAAGCCCACCAGAAAGTCAGAATAGATGCGTTCATACATCCGGGGGATCCCAGCTTTGAAGGTAACTACCAGGTAATACAGTCGATGATAGCGATAGGTTCGGGCAAAATTTTCGGCAAGGGGCTCTTCAAAGGGACTCAAAACCAATATGATTTTTTGCCGGTGCAGGATTCGGACTTCATATTTGCAGTGCTTGGAGAAGAGTTCGGATTTATAGGTGCTTGCCTGCTTGTTGTGCTGTTCTACTTTTTTCTGAAAGGGATAATATCCATTTCCAGGAATTCGAAGGATTTTTACGGCACACTTGTAAGCACAGGCGTGCTCTTCATGTTCCTGTATCAGATAGTTCAAAACATTGGCATGACAATGGGGCTAATGCCTGTAACAGGCGTTACGCTGCCTCTTGTTAGCTACGGGGGAAGCTCCATGGTGACTAGCCTTATGGCCCTTGGCCTTGTATTCAACGTGTCCATGCGGAGGAAGAAAATCAATTTCTAATTTGGAGGTTATTTTATAATTATGACAGAGAGAGTAAATATCGAAAAGCTGCTCAAGAAGGTCGAAAAGCCGGCCAGATACATCGGAAATGAAGTAAATGCATGCAAAAAACAAGTGGATGGGAACACGGTGAGATTCGGATTTTCATTTCCCGACACATACGAGGTTGGAATGAGCTTTCTTGGACTTCAGATACTCTACAATCTGCTCAACAGCATGGAAAACGTCTATTGCGAAAGAGTTTTTGCGCCCGCTGCCGACATGGAGAAGCTGATGAGGGAAAACGGCGTACCTCTTTTTGCCCTGGAATCGAGACATCCTGTTAAGGATTTTGATTTTCTTGGCTTTACGCTTCAGTATGAGCTTTCTTATACAAACATACTAAATATGCTGGATCTTGCGGGAATACCGCTTCTGGCCAAGGATAGAACGAATGCAGATCCTTTCATAATAGTGGGAGGCCCATGCGCATACAATGTTGAGCCCATAGCCGATTTTACTGATATAGTCGTGCTTGGAGAAGCTGAGGAAGCCATAGCCGAAATAATGCAAAGCTACAAGGAGTGGAAGAAAGAGGGCGGCAACAGAGAAGAGTTCCTGCTCCAGATAGCAAAGGACGTAGATGGAGTCTATATTCCAAGCTTTTACGAGGTTTCCTACAATGAGGATCTGACTATTTCAGGAATATCATGCACTAAGGACGGAGTGCCGGCCACTGTCAGCAAGAGGATCATAAAAAATATGGACACTTCATATTATCCGGACAAGATAATTGTGCCGTTTATAGACATTGTGCACGACCGTATAATGCTGGAGGTTTTCAGAGGGTGTACGAGAGGCTGCAGGTTCTGCCAGGCAGGAATGGTATACAGGCCAATCAGAGAAAGAAGCATGGACAGCTTAAAGAGCAATCTCAAGAAGCTGGTAGACAGCACGGGCTACGAGGAGATATCGCTCTCATCGCTCAGCACGAGCGACTATTCGCATATAGACGAGCTGACTGAATATATACTCAGGGAGTATGCCGAGAAGGAGAAAATTTCGCTTTCACTGCCTTCTCTGAGGCTTGACAATTTCTCATCCGAGCTTGCTCAGAAGATCCAGGAAGTAAGAAAAAGCGGTTTAACATTTGCTCCAGAAGCAGGTACTCAAAGGTTAAGAGACGTAATAAACAAGGGCATTACCGAAGAAAACCTTGAGACAACAATGAAGAAGGCATTCACTCTGGGCTGGAAAAACGTAAAGCTCTACTTTATGATAGGCCTTCCGACGGAAACAGAGGAAGACCTGCACGGCATAAAAGTGCTCGCATACAATGTCATAGACTATTTCAGAGAGGCGAACGGCGGGAAACTGGGCAAGCATTTCAATGTGACAATAAGCACATCATCGTTCGTGCCAAAGCCGTTCACACCTTTCCAGTGGGAGCCGCAGGACAGCATCGCTCTGCTGAGAGAAAAGCAAAGATACCTTTCAGAGAGACTCAGGAACAAAAATATAAATTACAAATACCACGACACCAAGACTAGCTTCCTTGAAGCTGTATTTGCCAGAGGAGACAGAAGGCTTGGCAAGGTCATACTTGATGCATACAGGAAGGGTTGCAAGTTCGACGGTTGGGAGGAAAGCTTCAGGTTTGATCTTTGGGAAGAAGCATTCAAAGATAACGGGGTAAGCATGGAATTCTATGCCAACAGAAGAAGAGAATACGATGAGATACTGCCTTGGGACCACATAGACACAGGTGTAAGCAAACAGTTTCTAATAAATGAAAATGAAAAGGCCAAAAGAGGCGAGCTGACTTCAGACTGCAGGAAGGGCTGCGCCGGGTGCGGAGTCAACTTGGATATTGCAGGAGGTTTATGCTAATGCCGCTGATAAGAAGTAAATTCAAAAAAGAAAAAGACATGATATATATATCTCACTTGGATCTCCTGAGGCTTCTTGAGCGCTCGCTTAGAAGAGCGGGGATAAAGCCTGAATTCACGCAGGGCTTCAACCAGCACCCCAAGATTTCATTTGCACAGGCGCTCTCCCTGGGAACCGCAAGCCAGGGTGAGTATGTGGACATAGAAATAGAAGAGGACATTGATGCTGAGGAGTTCAAATCCAGGCTGAACAAGGTTCTTCCGGACGGAATAGAGTTTGTGCTTTCAAAGCTCATGGAGGGCAAGGTAAACGCGCTAATGGGCGAGGTTACTCATGCACGGTATGTAATATGCATAGAGTTGCTTGAGAATATGGACAAAGCGGGAGTTCAAAGCGAACTCGATAAGTATATGAGGCTTGAAAACATATTTGTAGAGAAAAAGACTAAGAAAGGCGACATAAAACAGCTTGACGTAAAGGCTATGATAAGGGATATCGGAATACTTATGGTTGAAGACAACAAAGTATATCTTGGAACCGTGCTAACGTGCGGTTCTGTTTCAAACCTCAAGCCTGAGCTGCTTTTACAGACAATACTTGACAACACAGGCCTTCGCTTCGATGTTGATGAGTCAACTATACAAAGGATTGACATATACACACTGCGCGACGGCGAGCTTGTCGCTCCAATGTAAATGGCGGTGCATGGATTGGATAAGCTGATAATTGACAAAGGAATGTTTCAAACCACCAGAGTCAGGCTTAGGGACAAGGAAATTGTCGAAATTTCAATTTGCAGCAGAGACGAGATTAGCCTGGTGGGAAAAGTCTACAGAGGGCGAGTCACGAGGGTGGTCGGCGGAATAAATGCGGCATTTGTCGACATAGGAGAAGCCCAGAATGCATATTTGCAGCTGAGCGGAAAAAGTCAGGTTCGGCAAGGCGAAGACATACTAGTTCAGGTTGTTAAAGACGCAGACGGCGGCAAGGGAGCCAAGCTGACGCTGGACGTGTCGATTCCGGGAAGGTACAGCGTGTACTTGCCGCTTGAAAAGGTTGTCAGAGTGTCAAAAAGCATAGAAAGCCAGAATGAAAGAGAGCGGCTTCTATCTTTGGGCGAAAGTATCGCAGGAGGAGATTTCGGTCTTGTGATAAGAACTCAGGCATCGGGCGTAGGACAAGATGATTTGATAAGAGATTTGAATGAACTACAAGGAATATGGGAGTCTGTAAGTCAGGAGGGCCGCAGCGGAATGGGGCCAAAGCTCATATACCAGGGACCTTCAATCGCAGAGCAGGCCGCTAAAGCCGTATTAGAAGGCGAGGTAGGCCAGCTCATGATAAATGACACCAGTCTATTCAATGAGCTGATTTCATATTTGAAGCCGCACGGCAAAGAAGCCGTTTCCAGAGTAGAGCTTTTCGACAAGAGCAGCGACATATTCGACTATCTGGGAATCAAAAAGAGGATAAAGAGCCTGAGCAGCAAGAGGATATGGCTCAAAAGCGGAGGCAACATAGTTATTGAAAAAACCGAGGCTCTGACAGTGATTGACGTTAATACGGCAAAAAGCATAAAGGGCCACAGTGCAGAGGATACGATATATAAAACCAACTTGGAAGCGGCAGACGAAATAGCCACACAGATAAAGCTAAGGGACTTAGGTGGAATAATACTTGTAGATTTCATAGATATGAAGTCAGCCAAAAACAGAGCCGAGTTACTTTCAAAGATGAAATCACTCTTTGCCTTTGAGCGTGGGAAGACAATTATATACGGCTATACCGAACTGGGGATAATGGAAATATCAAGAAAAAATGAGAAAAAGGATATTTCGGCGCATCTGCTCGAGGAATGTCTGTGCTGCAAAGGGAATGGGAGACTGCCGTCAAGGCTGGCCCTGCTTGACTTGCTCGAAAAAGAAGTGCGCAGAATAAAGACTCACGCCGCGGTCGAATGTGTAATGTTCGAGCTTGATATTCAATTCTATGAAACAATCTCACAGAACTCTTTTGCGGAAATCAGGGAAATTTCCAGGGAGCACGGCTTGGTAATACTCTTGGTCGGCTCGTTTGACATGTACCAGGGCGGGTTCAAAATTGCAGCTATGGGAAGCCTGAAAGAGTTGCTGGAAAAAGCGAAAAAATACAGAGTATTTGAAGAAATACAAAGCTAGTTTGAATTGACAAAACATTTTACTTCTGGTAACATATATAAGGTAACCGCTCAGAATGGGTTTTTAAAGCCTTAGGGCTACCTGATTCTGGCGAGTCTGGTAAAGAGGAGGTGCGGTATGTACGCAATAGTTGAAACTGGCGGAAAGCAGTATAGGGTTCAGGAAGGCGATGTTATATTCGTAGAAAAGCTAGATGTAAATGAAGGTGATTCAGTTACTCTTGACAAGGTTCTTGTTTTTTCTAAGGATGGAAGCATAAAGCTTGGAGCTCCTGTAGTTGAAGGTGCAAAGGTTGAGGCGAAAGTTGTTGAAAACGGAAAGGCTAAAAAAGTCATAGTTTTCAAATACAAGGCTAAGAAGCATTACAGAGTTAAAAAAGGCCATCGTCAGCCTTACACAAAGCTTCAGATAGAAAAGATAGTAGGATAGATGATTGAAATAAGCATCCAGAGGCATAAAGCCGGACATGTCGAGGGATTCGAAGTCTCAGGACATGCTAATTTTGATGAATATGGGCGTGATATTGTATGCTGTGCAATATCCGTGCTTGCCCAGACAGCGATAATGGGACTAGTTGAATACGTAGGGTTAGACTGCAAATACGAGATTGAAGACGGCTATCTCATTTGTAGAATTCTCGAAGAAGCCGATTCGCAAAAACGCATCAAGATTGATGCCATAGTCGAAACCATGATTCTGGGAATGAATAACATAAAACAAGGATATCCTTCCTACGTTACGATTGAGTGCAAGGAGGTGTAGCACATGCTTTTCAATATGAATCTTCAGTTATTCGCGAGTAAAAAAGGAGTAGGTTCTTCTAAAAACGGCCGTGACTCTATATCAAAGAGACTTGGCGTTAAGAGAGCTGACGGACAGACAGTTCCTGCAGGAAGCATTCTTGTAAGACAAAGAGGAACAAAGATACATCCTGGAAACAACGTTGGCAAAGGATCGGATGATACTCTGTTTGCACTTGTAGATGGAGTAGTTAAGTTCGAAAGAAAAGACAAGAAAAGAAAACAAGTTAGTATTTATGCTGCAGAATAAGCAGCTTAAAGGAGTGTCTTTAGACACTCCTTATTTAATGCAGTTTGTAAATACAAAGCTTTGTCGTGTATTATTAAAAAAAGGGTGATTATATATGTTTGTAGACAAGGCGAGAATTTTTGTCAAAGCAGGCAACGGCGGTAACGGCGCAGTTGCATTTAGAAGAGAAGTATACGTACCGGCCGGAGGACCAGCCGGAGGAGACGGCGGTAACGGCGGCAGCGTAATAATAAAGGCCGACAATTCACTCAGGACTCTAATGGACCTCAAGTACAAGCTCAAGTATTCGGCGGATCCGGGCGATGACGGAAAGGGAAGCAACATGCACGGCAAGGATGGTGCACCGCTTGTCATTGTCGTACCTCCGGGAACAATAGTAAGGGACGAGAAGACAGGCCTTGTAATAGGAGACCTAAAGCACGATGGCGATTCTGTAATAGTTGCCAGAGGCGGAAGAGGCGGAAAAGGCAACACGCACTTCAAAACGGCAACAAGACAGGCTCCGAGCTTTGCAAAGGCGGGAACCTTCGGCGAAGAAAGATTTGTCGTGCTCGAGCTCAAGCTCCTTGCGGATGTGGGTCTTGTGGGATTCCCAAACGTAGGTAAGTCGACATTCCTTTCTATTGTTACAAAGGCAAAACCGAAGATAGCAAACTATCACTTCACTACGCTTACGCCAAATCTGGGCGTTGTCCAGACCAAGTTTGGAGATAGCTTCGTGATGGCGGATATACCTGGTCTTATCGAAGGAGCCCACGAGGGCACAGGACTTGGACATGATTTCCTAAGGCATGTTGAAAGGACAAAGGTGCTCATCCACATTGTCGACGTGTCCGGAATGGAAGGCAGGGATCCAATTGACGACTTCGAAAAGATAAACAGCGAGCTTGAAAAATATAACCCAATGCTTGCCAAGAGGCCGCAGATTGTAGTTGCCAACAAGATGGATCTTCCGGGAGCAGAGGAGAACTACGAGATATTCAAGGCGGAAATAGAAAACAAAGGCTACAGGGTGTTTTCAATGTCTGCAGCTACGAGAAGAGGCGTAGACGAGGTTGTGGCCTATGCGGCTCAGCTACTCAAAGAGGTTGAGGAAGTCGAAGTCGTTTCCAAGGACGAGATAATTTCAAACCTTGCGTCACTTTATCAAAGCGATGCCGAAATTGAAATAAGACTTGAGGACGGAGCCTATGTGATTGAAAGCAAGGCGCTTGACAATCTGCTCTACTCTGTCAACTTCGAGGACATGGAGTCTATAAGATACTTCCAAGCCGTGCTTGAAAAGAAAGGCATCTTCAAAAAGCTAAAGGCTATGGGAATCAAAGACGGAGACCTTGTAAAGATATACGAGCTTGAATTTGAATATTACGAATAAATTTTGGAGGTACACCGCGTGCTTAATGGAAAGCAAAGGGCATATTTAAGGTCTATAGCAAATGGGATTAAGCCCATAACGCAGATAGGGAAAGAGGGAGTTTCGGACGCTTTTCTAAAGCAGCTCAGCGAAGCCCTTGAAGCCAGAGAAATTGTCAAGGTGACAGTACTCGAAAACAGTGGCCTCGACGTAAAGGAATGCGCGAACGAAGTTGCACAGAGTCTCAGGGCTGAGTTTGTTCAGGCTATAGGCTCTAAGTTTACAATATACAGAAAATCAAAAGACAAACCTGTCATAAATATTCCAAAAAAATAATGCTGCATGTCAAAAGCGATACCTGTTTTGAACAGGTATTTTTTTTGTATTCAAATGCCTGGACTTCAGAATTCATTTAATGACTTCAAATTGTATGCGAAATGATGTATAATAATTTAGTGATTTCAAACGGAGGCTAGACATGAAAACTGCTGCATACAGGATAGGCATAATGGGTGGAACTTTTGATCCGATTCACAACGGACATCTTGCCATGGCTGAGGCTGTAAGGGAAGCTTTTGGACTGAGCAAGGTGCTGTTTGTCCCCTCGGGGAATCCGCCGCACAAGAGAAGAACCGAAATAGCAGACAAGCAGCACAGATACAATATGGCAATACTTGCGACAAACAGCAATGCCATGTTCGAGGTATCTCCCGTGGAGATTGAGAGGGAACAGCTCTCATATACTGTTGATACGCTGAAAATTCTCAAGGAAAAATACAGAAATTATGAAATATTTCTCATAATGGGAGCGGATGCTCTGTGTGATATCGAATCTTGGAGCCGCGTGGACGAGCTTTTCGGGCTTTGCAGAGTGGTAGGCGCTACAAGACCGGGAATCGACATAGAGGAGTTCAAAAAAGAAATAGACAAGACGCAGAAGAAATACAATACTCAAATACTCCATGTGCACGTGCCTTCGCTTGACATATCTTCAACCGATATAAGGGTAAGAGCAAAAAAAGGTGCATCGATAAAATACCTTATTCCGGAAGAAGTGGAAAAGTATATATACAAGTATGAACTGTACAGGTGATTAGAATGAATATTGACGATATGAGCGAAAAACTCAGGGAGAAGCTTAGCCACAAACGATATAAGCACACAATGGGCGTTCTTGAGATGGCGCGAAGGCTGGCAGAGCGGTATGGCGCAGATGTGTCCAAGGTAGAGTTGTCAGCTCTTTTGCATGATTGCGGCAAGGACATGGATTCAAGGGAACTGCTTGAATATGTAAGGAGCAATCGTGTGGAGCTTGACGAAATAGAAGCAAAGCAGCTTGAACTGGCTCACGGAGTTATCGGAGCACACCTAGCCAGGGCAGAGTTCGGTGTGGATGACACCGAGGTGCTCTCAGCCATTCGTTTTCATACAACCGGAAAAACAGACATGACACTGGTTGAAAAGATAGTATATCTGGCGGATTTTATTGAGGAAGGCAGGAAATATCCAGGGGTTCAGTTGCTCAGAGAGCTTTCATTTGAGGATCTGGACAGTGCGATTCTCCTTTCCTTTGACAATACAATAAAGCATGTAATTTCACAAAAAAAAATACTCCATACAAGAACTGTTGAAGCCAGGAATTTCATATTGGAGCAGATGGAGAATATGCGGGGTGCTAATTAATGAGATATTTTTTTAAGGTCTTTGCCATATCGTTCATTATATTCACAATGACAATGAGTGCGGGACTAATTTTTGTAACATCGAAAATAGACAGCGCTCCAGCTCAGGATGACTTTGCGGGCAATCCGGTGGAGCTTGACGAGAAAGACCAGAGCAGAATAAACATACTCCTGCTCGGCGTTGACAGCCTCGAGGGGGAGGGCAACGAAGCCACAAGAACGGATACGATGATACTATTCACCCTCGATCCCAAGACTGACACGGCAGCCATGATATCCATACCCAGGGACACAAGGGTCAAGCTAAGGGGCAGGAGCGGCTACACAAAGATAAATGCAGCGAACGTATATGGAGGGGTTGATCTTTCGGTAAAGACGGTCAAGGAGCTACTGGGCGTGCCAGTGCACCACTATGTAAAAGTGGATTATCAGGCGCTTTTCAAGACTGTTGATGATATAGGAGGGGTTGAAGTTGACGTGCCAATAAGGATGAAATACGATGATCCTTATGCAACTCCGCAGCTTCACATAGACCTTCAAAAGGGTGTCCAGACTCTTGATGGCAAAAAGGCTATGCAGTTTCTGAGATTCAGAAAAGGCAACAGAGGCTACCCGAGCTATCCTGACCAAGACCTGGGCAGAATACAGGCGCAGCAGGCCTTTATGCAGTCCCTGCTGAAAAAAGCACTAAGCCCTACGGGAATACTCAAAGTGCCTGACTATATCGAGACGCTGCATATGTATGTGGAATCCGACATGAAGGTCAACGACATGATAAAGATAGCCTACAAGGGTAAAAAGGTCAATGCCGATGACATAACAAAGGTTACTTTCCCGGGAGAGCCTGCTACAATAGGCGGTGTGGCTTACTATCAGCCGGACATGGATGAATATGATGAAATCAAGGCGCAGTTATTTCCTGTAGAGTAAGAGGTGATTATATGAATGATGAAATCAAGGCGATTGTTAAGACGATTTATGACTCCATAGATGACAAACAAGGCGATGACATAAAAATACTCAACCTTACAGGACTTTCGCCTATTGCCGACTACTTTGTCATTGCCACTGCAGGTTCGGATAGGCAGGCGAAGGCCATAGTCAAAGAGATTGAAGACAATCTTGCCAAGCGGAGCGTATTTGCCAGGGGCAGGGAAGGACTTTCAGGCGCAACCTGGATACTTCTTGACTTTGGCGATGTAATAGTCCATATATTCAAGGGAGAGGAAAGAAAGTTCTATGATCTCGAGAGGATATGGAAGGATGCCAAGGACGAAAAGATTGAAAATCTCTAATTTTAATCTTAGCACTTGATATTGGGCAACAGTTTTTATATAATAATTTCTAATGAACAGTTAATATAAAGAGAAAGTCTGGAGCAGTAGAGGATTTTCATTGATTTTCAGAGAGCTGGTGGACGGTGAAAACCAGCATATGAAGCCCTTGAACTTGCCAGATGAAGTTTCTCAGGTTGGCTGCCTTTAAAAAGCCTCAGAGTGGGACTGATTATTAATCAGTCCAATTAGGGTGGTACCGCGAAAAGATCTAGTCCTTTCGTCCCTAACCGGGATGAGAGGACTTTTTATTTTTTGAGAAAAAACAGGAGGTGCTGTATGTCAACATATAACTTTAGCAGTATTGAAAAAAAATGGCAGAAAATATGGGATGAAACTGAAGCCTTCAAAACAGTTGAAAATGACAAGCCGAAGTACTACGTGCTTGAAATGTTCCCTTATCCTTCGGGCAAGATTCACATGGGTCATGTCAGAAACTATTCTATAGGCGACGTAGTGGCCAGATACCTTAAAATGAACGGATACAATGTGCTCCACCCTATGGGCTGGGATGCTTTTGGATTGCCGGCTGAAAACGCGGCAATAAAGCACGGTTTCCATCCTTACAAGTGGACAATGGAAAATATGGATGAGATGAGGACTCAGCTGAAGCTGCTTGGACTTAGCTATGACTGGGACAGGGAGGTAGGCACATGCCATCCTGACTACTATAAGTGGACACAGTACATTTTTCTCAAGTTCTTCGAAAAAGGTCTTGCATACAAGAAGAAGTACCCTGTAAACTGGTGCCCATCGTGTGAGACTGTGCTTGCCAACGAGCAGGTGGTAGGCGGCGAATGTGAAAGATGTTCATCTGTTGTAGTCAAAAGGGATCTTGAGCAATGGTATCTCAAGATTACAGACTATGCAGAGGAGCTGCTTGCTGATCTTGACAAGCTTGACGGCTGGCCTGACAAGGTAAAGACCATGCAGAAAAACTGGATAGGCAAGAGCATAGGAGCCGAGGCCGATTTTCCTATAGAAGGCTTTGAAAAGAGCATGAAGATATTCACAACAAGACCGGACACCATATATGGCGTTACGTGTATGGTGCTTGCGCCTGAACATGAATATGTCGATGAGCTTGTCGCAGGCACTGAATATGAGGAGCCGGTGAAAGCGTTCAAACTTAAAATGCAGTTGATGAGCGAGATAGAGAGAACCTCGACTGAAGCCGAAAAAGAGGGTATTTTCATAGGCAGATATGCTATAAATCCTATAAATGGGGCTAAAGTGCCTATATACATCGCCAATTATGTACTTGCGGACTACGGAACCGGCGCCATAATGGTTGTGCCTGCGCACGACGACAGGGACAGGGAATTCGCAACGAAATACGGCATAGAGATAATAGATGTAATAGACGAAGATGGCAAAACCATAAATTCAGCAGAGTTCAGCGGAATTGACTACAAGGAGGCTGGAGAGAAGATTACAGCCAAGCTGGAAGAAATGGGCATAGGAAATAAGACCGTAAACTTCAGACTCAGAGACTGGCTTATATCGAGACAAAGATACTGGGGCTGCCCTATACCTGTTGTATACTGCGACAAATGCGGCATAATGCCAGTAAAGGAAGACAGCCTGCCAGTGATGCTGCCAACAGACGTAGTATTCAGCGGCAAGGGTGAGTCTCCGCTTACTACATCAGAGGAGTTCATGTATACTGAATGTCCATGCTGTGGCGGAAAGGCCAAGAGGGAAACCGACACAATGGATACCTTCATAGATTCATCGTGGTATTTCCTAAGATTTATAGACCCTAAGAATGAGAGCCTGCCTTTCGACAAGCAGCTAGTACAAAAGTGGATGCCTGTAGACCAGTATATAGGAGGAGTCGAGCACGCAATACTTCACCTTCTGTACTCGAGATTCTTTGTAAAGGCGCTTAGGGACTGCGGAATGCTTGATTTTGAAGAGCCTTTCAAGAACCTGCTCACTCAGGGAATGGTGCTAAAGGACGGCTCAAAGATGTCTAAATCCAAGGGCAATGTTGTAAGCCCTATCGAAATAATAGAAAAATACGGCGCCGATACTGCAAGGCTGTTCATATTGTTCGCGGCTCCGCCTGAAAGAGACCTTGAGTGGTCAGACCAGGCCGTAGAGGGCTGCTACAGGTTCATAAACAGGATATGGAGGCTTGCTGGCGATATACTCGAGATGGAAGGCGCAGCTGCTTCTTCGGAGTTTACAAAAGAAGACAAGCAGATGAGCTACGCGCTCAATGCGGCAATAAAGAAGGTAACAGACGACGTGTCCGGAAGGTTCAACTTCAACACGGCTATATCTGCGCTAATGGAGCTTATAAACGAGATGTACAAGTACAAGGATCTGCCTGACAGAAAGCCGGAGCTCCTCAAGGCTTCGCTTGAGAGCCTTATACTCATGATATCTCCTTTCATACCTCACGCCGCTGAAGAACTCTGGGAGATGAGCGGCAAGCAGGGAAGCGTTCACGAGCAGTCATGGCCTTCATACGATGAGGATGCGCTTGTGAAGGATGAGGTTGAAGTTGTAATACAAATAAACGGCAAGGTCAGAGGCAAGATGAGCATACCTTCAGGAGTTTCCAAGGAAGAAATGGAAAAGCTTGCTCTCGAAGATGCCAGAATCAAGGAGCTTGTAGCAGACAAGAGCATAGCAAAGCTCATAGTCGTGCCTGGAAAGCTTGTGAATATAGTAGTCAAATAGAGATAAAGAAAAGACGGGGGAAGTATCCCCGTCTTTTTTTGAAAAGGGGGAGCTTGTATGATTGGGACGCTAGTAAATGTGGCTGCAATAGTGGCGGGGAGCATTGCAGGTATAATGATCAGGGGGATGAACACGGAGAAATTCAGTGACACGGTGATTAAGGGCATAGCGCTGTGCGTAGTTCTAATTGGAATGAGCGGTGCGCTTGAGGAGGCCAACCTGCTGCTTGTAATTTTTTCGATAGTTATAGGAGGAGTTATAGGAGAAGTAATAGACATAGACCAAAAACTCATAAAGTTCGGAGAGCGCCTGGAAGAACTCTTCAAAGGAAGAGGGGGCAAGATAGCAGAAGGTTTTGTAAGCTGCACGCTTATATACTGCGTCGGCGCTATGGCGATAGTGGGAGCGCTCGAGAGCGGCCTCAAGGGAGATCACAGCACACTGTTTGCAAAATCGGTTCTGGATGGTGTATCGGCGATAATATTCGCATCCACAATGGGCATAGGCGTGATGATATCGGCAGTGTCTGTTCTCCTATATCAGGGGGCGATAACCTTGGGAGCGGGTTTTCTAAAGGGCATACTAACGCAGCAGGTGATCTCAGAAATGAGTGTTGTAGGCAGCCTGCTCATCATGGGAATAGGCTTTAACATACTCGGAGCCAGCAAGATAAAGGTAGCAAACCTACTTCCGGCAATACTAGTGCCGGTTGCATACCATATTATAATGGGCATAATATGATACTGGAGATTATTTTCTGATAATTTGAAAATGATGTTGAAAAATAAAGATATGTATAGTAGAATATTAGACGTTAAGTGTTTTACACAAATTAATATTCGTTATTGGATTTGACCTTGTTTAGAGGCGCTTTAATTAAGAGTATTTCCGCGGAGCCGGCAAGCTGTGAAGAGGAATGAAAGGAATTGAAGCCGAAGGAGGATTAGTTGCCATCTAACCGTCCTGGCTGTGCGCAGAACATGCGTATGGTTGTCATCCGAATCCGGATGGAGAGCTAAAAGGGTTTGTCGAGTGCTTACTAGAATGCAGCTTGGGCAAAACCTTTGTTGCATTTTTTTTAATTTTTGGAGGTGTTGAGATGAATATTGTTGTACAAAAATATGGGGGAAGTTCGGTTGCTACGCCAGAAAAAATAAAACGCATAGCAGAGACTGTAATCAAACGCAAGAAAGCCGGAGATTCAATGGTAGTTGTAGTATCGGCTATGGGGAAAAGCACAGACCAGCTTATAGCGCTAGCTAAGAGCGTAAGCGAAAAACCAAGCAAAAGAGAACTGGATGCGCTTATATCAACAGGCGAGATGGTTTCAAGCTCGCTGCTTTCGATGGCGATACAGGAGATGGGGCATGATGCTGTGTCGCTGAATGCATATCAAATAGCCATAAGAACTGATGGGACATACGGGAAATCAATAATACAAAGCATAGATGACAGTGTAATAAAAAGACATCTCGAATCGGGAAAAATCGTGGTTGTTGCAGGATTCCAGGGGATATCAGAATCTTATGACCTCACAACATTGGGAAGAGGCGGCTCGGATACGACAGCCGTTGCAATAGCTGCAAGACTTGGAGGGGTGTGCGAGATATATACTGACGTAGAGGGCATATATTCATTAGATCCAAGGCTCTATAGCGAAGCCAAGAAGCTTGAGGAGATAAGCTATGAAGAGATGGTGGAGCTTTCTGTTCTGGGAGCTAAGGTTATGCACTCAAGGTCGGTTGAACTGGCTCAAAAATACAACATACCAATATATGTGGGTATGAGCTGCAGCGATACTAAGGGAACTTATATTAGGGAGGTTAAGAACATGGAAAACAAACCAATAACAGGAATTGCAGTATCTGACGCTGATGTGGCGGTTACTTTGGAAAATATAAATTTCGACATAAATCTGCTTGCGGACATATTCGAGTCGATAGCCAACAAGAAGATAAACATAGACATAATAAGCCAGACGGCTCCGCTGCATGGTAAAGTCAACCTGTCGTTCACAATACCAGCAGAGGATCTGGACGAATGCATAAGTACTGTATCGAAATTTGCCGGACAGGAGGATATAATAGTAGATGAGGATATCACTAAGTTCTCTGTTGTTGGTATAGGCATGAAGACGACTTCGGGAGTTGCCTCCAAGATATTCAAGATATTCAAGGAAAACAGCATTCAGGTTAAGATGATTACAACGTCTGAAATCAAGATAACTTGCGCCATAAAGAGGGAAGACAAGAGCAAGGCTGTGGAAATAATAGCAAAGGAATTCAATCTGTAAGCCGGGAGAGGTGCTAATGATAACATTTGGAAATTACAGCGTGGAGGGCAACAGTCTCTGCTTGCAGGGCAGGAAGCTTTCCGACATGGCAAGAGAGTACGGTACGCCGCTATACGTATATGATGAGGACTATATAAGGGACAATGCCAGACGCTTCAAAAACAGCTTCGAGAGAGGAAAGAATATTGTAACTTATGCCGGCAAGGCTTTTCTGACGCTTGAAATATGCAGGATAATGGCTCAGGAAGGGCTTTCCCTTGATGTAGTGTCGTCAGGAGAACTCTATACTGCTTGGAAGGCAGGTTTTCCTATGGAAAGAGTCCTCTTCCATGGAAACAACAAGACCAGGGAAGAAATCGAACTTGGAGTCGAGCTCGGAATAGGCAGATTCGTAGCAGACAATTTCAGGGAACTCCGTCTCATAGACGAAATCTCGAGAAGCAGGGGCAAGGTCACAAGCGTAATACTCAGAATAACGCCGGGGATAGACGCCCATACGCATGACTACATCAAAACAGGCATGATAGATTCGAAATTCGGATTTTCAATAGTCGACAAGGAGTACATCAAGGCTGCCAAGTACGCGCAGGAGCTTGAGAATGTTGACCTTAAGGGCATTCACTGTCATATTGGCTCGCAAATATTCGACCTCGATCCTTTCTATGATGCCGGCGGCGTAATGCTGGGGCTGTACAAGGAGATAATGGATGAAACGGGAGCTCAGCTTGAGGAGCTGGACATGGGTGGCGGTTTTGGCTGCTACTATATAGACGGCGACAATCCTCTTGAAATAGAAGAATACGTTGAAACAATACTCAAGTCGGCTTCTGAAAATGCCGCCAGGCTAGGAATAAAGGAGCCAAGGCTAATAATAGAGCCGGGCAGGTCAATGGTCAACAACTCTTGTGTTACACTTTACAGTGTAGGCGCTATAAAGGAAATACCGGGAGTGAAAAAGTATGTGGCGGTGGACGGTGGAATGGCCGACAACATAAGGCCGGCGCTCTACCAGGCCCAGTATGACGCAGTATTGGTGGACAGAGTCGAGGATGACAGAGTTGAGACTGTAGCCATAGCCGGAAAAAGCTGCGAGAGCGGCGACATACTCATAAACGAAATCAAAATGCCACTAATTGAAGAGGATGAGATACTTGCTGTGCTCTACACAGGTGCCTACGGCTATTCTATGGCCAGCAACTATAACCTCATCAGAAAGCCTGCAGTGATTTTTGTTTCAAAGAACGATGTAAAGGTTGCAGTTAGAAGGCAGACATACGAAGACATGCTAAAGGAGCAGCTGTAGTTGTACGCAATAGACCGCCGTTAGGCGGTCTTTGTTTTTAAATTATCTTTTATAGGCATGGCTTTTGTAATATAATATAATATAAATACACTAGTCTAATTTGCAGAAGATTAAAAACAATATATATGATATGGGAGGAATTGATATGAGTAAAGAGTTTATAAGCACAGTGAAGGCACCAGCAGCTGTTGGACCGTATTCTCAGGCTGTGAAGGCTGGGAACATGGTGTTCGTGTCAGGCCAGATTCCATTTGTTCCAGAAACGATGGAGCTTGTTTCGGAGGATGTACAGGAGCAGACTGCAAGGTCGCTTGAGAATGTTGTAGCTATACTTGAAGCTTCAGGTGCTTCAATAAAGGATGTAGTTAAGGTTTCTGTTTTCATAAAGGACATGAATGATTTTGGCAAAATAAATGAAGTGTATGAAAAGTATTTCGGCGACCACAAGCCTGCAAGAGCGTGTGTTGAAGTGGCAAGACTGCCTAAGGATGTAAAGGTTGAAATAGAAGCTATAGCTGTTATTGGCTAATAAAGCACATACATATGACTGCCGATTATATCGGCAGTCATAATATTATCGGCATGAGAGAGGGAAAATATGAAAAATTATAGTGTATTCGATGTAATAGGTCCGAGAATGATAGGTCCGTCAAGCTCACATACTGCAGGTGCAGCCAGGATAGCGCTGGCAGCTCGAAAAGTAGCTCATGAAAAAATAAAAAGCGTAAAGTTTTATCTTCACGGTTCATTTGCGCAGACGTACAAGGGACATGGCACTGACAAGGCTCTTGTAGGCGGTTTTATGGGATTTGCAACTGATGATGAGCGCATAAGAAATTCTTTTGAGATTGCCAGGGAAAATGGACTTGAATTTGAATTCATCCCTACAAACCTGGGTGAAGAGCGACACCCAAATACGGTCAAGGTTGTTATGACCAAATACGACGGCACTACCCTAGAAGTCATAGGAGAGTCAATTGGCGGAGGCAATATAAAGATAGTTGGAATAAACGGACTTGATCTTGAATTTACAGGTGCATTCTCGACATTAATAGTCAAGCAATGGGACAAGCCGGGAGCTGCAGCACACATTACAAACTGCGTTGCAAAGAACGACATTAATATAGCCTTCATGAGAATTTACAGAGAAGAAAAAGGCGAAAATGCATTCACAATAATCGAGGCGGACAATGACATACCTGATGAAGTGGTAAATGACATCAAGCTTGACACGTCTATTATTCAGGATGCGTTCATAATAAGGCTTTAAAAAAGGCGTAAAATTTGGACAATATCCAGTTGAGGAAAGGTGAATAAATTTGAATTTTAAATCTGGAAGAGAATTGCTAGAAAAGTGTACAGAAAAAGGCATAAGCATAGCTGAAGCGTGCATACTTAGAGAAATGGAGCTATACGGAAGAAGCAGAGAAGAAATCATAGCTGACATGGATAAAAGCTACAAAATCATGAGGAATGCAATAGAAAGAGGAGTTACGGAAGACCTTGTTTCAATGGGAGGCCTTATAGGCGGCGAGGCAAAAAAGCTAAAGATGAGAAGAGAAAGCACTCCGCCTGTTTGCGGCTCGATTGTATCAAAAGCAATGGGAGCAGCAATGGGAGTGATGGAAGTAAATGCTTCAATGGGTCTTATAGTGGCTGCTCCCACGGCGGGCTCATGCGGAATACTTCCAGGCGCTCTTATTACGGCGGCAGACGAGTTTGGCAAGAACGACGAGGAAATAGTAAAGGCGCTTTTTTCAGCTGCAGCTATTGGTGTGATAATAACAAGAAATGCGACGGTTTCGGGAGCTGAAGGCGGCTGCCAGGCTGAAACAGGAGCAGCTGCGGGCATGGCTGCAGCTGGGATAGTTGAGCTTATGGGTGGTACGCCACAGCAGGCTTTGGATTCCGCTGCAATATGCCTCAAGAATATAATGGGTCTTATATGTGATCCTATAGCAGGCCTTGTCGAGGCTCCATGCCAGAAGAGAAATGCGATAGGCGTTGCAAATGCACTAATAAGCGCGGAACTTGTGCTTGCAGGAATAGGCAGCATAGTTCCGTTTGATGAGGTTGTACAATCAATGTACGAGGTTGGCAAAAGAATGCCTATGGAGCTAAGAGAAACAGCGCTTGGCGGCGTTGCGAGTTCTCCGACAGGGTGCACTCTTTGCAGCAGGATATTCAAATAAAATAATAAAAAACTGTGGTTTCAGATTCTGATTCCACAGTTTTTTTATTCCCTTGTTTTATAACCAATTAAACTGTCATAGCAGGCATGCTGCCCAGCAATGAATAATGTCCGTAATTTGAAGCTTCATTTTCATTTTCTAATGTGGCGGAGATTATGATATCAATTTCATACTTCTGAGAAATTTTATCTAGCTCTTCAAAACAAGGCTCGAGATTGCTGCAACTTTCAGATACGATTTTATTGAGGTCGTCGATATATATCCTTTCGATGTCGTAATCCTGGCTTATTACTCCTCTCAGAAATCCGGAAAAGTTGCCAAGGCTTCCGATTTCATATTCATTGGCAGGAATGAGGCGTATGCTCCTATGCAGGTCGTGGATATGCCTGTTGTCCTTGTCAATGTAAACCAGTTCTCCCTTGAGATTTCCGATTTCATTGTTAGCCATGTCAATCATTTTCTTGGTTTTGCCAGAACCAGCCTTGTCCAAAAGCAATCTTATCATTGGAATCTCCTCCTTAATAATAAAGTTCATTGTTATTTGGATTCCCAAAATAATAAGACTTAAACATAAATATATATATTTGAACTTAAGCATGTCGCTATATGTTGTCAATATCGTACGAAGCCCTTCTCCTTGCTCTCGATTTTTTTCTTCTTTTCTTCAGATTGATAAATCTGATAATAAGACAAAGGCAAAACAGTGAAGCCAATAATAATGAAATGAACTTGGCTGCCTTAAGGCCTACTATCTTAAGCATAAGGTAGTCGAATTTCAAAGTTACGTCATTAAGTGCGACCAGCTTGATTTTTGATAGCAGCGAATCATCCTTGTATATTTCTATATAACCAATCTCAGTTCCTTTTTTCACAGGGAAGTCCAGCTTGTCGTGGAGCACTGTATTTGTTCTAACATTGCTCTTGTCGAGTGTTTCGCCATTTTTAAGCACTATGCTGAAATTGCTCTGCGGGCCATACTTCAAACTGCCCTCGTTGGAGAGGAATATGTGCTTTTCTCCTCTAGCCTCATCTTCGCCGATGACATTTTCAACGTGATAGTTATCAAGACCGTAATCTATAAGAGTTCTGGAGTCAATATAGACGTTTCTCCCCTCGGCCTTTAAAACAACAGAAATGACATTAAGCCCATCCTTTGATGCCGAAGTAACAAGGCAGTTGCGGGCCACATTCGTATAGCCTGTCTTTATGCCGTTTATCACATCATACTTTAGCTTTACGCTGCCGCCCTTGTAATCAATGGTGCTGTTGCTCCATAGGAATTTGTTTGTATTTCTGTACACTCTCCATTCGGGAGTCAGCTCGGTAGGGGGCAGGCTTACCTTTTCAAGCTTCACGGTCTTCCTGAAATCCTCATGCTTCATGGCTTCCTTTGCTATCAGGGCCAGGTCATAGGCGCTTGTATAGTGATCAACGTCAGGCAGACCGTTTGGATTGTTAAAGTGCGTGTCCTTGCAGCCTAGCTCTTTTGCCCTCTTGTTCATTAGGTCCTTGAATTTGTCTGTAGAGCCGCTTATGTGATTTGCCAGAGCTACTGCCGCATCGTTTGCCGAGCGAACGAGCATGAATTCAAGCAGCTGTCTTACAGTGAAGGTCTCGCCTTGTTTGACATACATGCTGCTGCCGTCTATGTAACCAGGATCATAATCTATTGTAACAACATCGTCAAGGTTGCAGTTCTCAACTGTCAAAAGCGCTGTCATAATCTTTGTGGTCGAGGCGGGATACATTTTCTGATGGGCGTTTTTTTCGTAGAGAATTTCAGTTCCGTCGGCATTTATAAGGACTGCTGCTTCGCCGGTGAGGCCAAGCTCATCCTCGCCTTGCGAAAAAGCAGTGATATTCGTTGATATGAAAACAATAAATGAAATAATTATGCAAAGGTATCTTCTCATGCAATACGCTCCCGTGAGTTTAATTTAGCATAAAGTTATCAAAAAACTAATAATAGTATAGCATATAGTGGCTTATTGGGTAATAGGGAATAGGGGGTGATTATTATGAAGATAGAAAAGAAACATCTGTACGTTGTAATTTTGCTTGCAGCTGCTTTTTTGATAGTCTACGGTGCTAGGAGCAAGGCCTCCGAGTACATAGTCAGTCCGGAAAACGAAAAGCAGCAAAGCAGCGAGGTGGAAAATGGAATGGGAACCGAGCCTGCAGAAGACTACTCTGCTACGGTGAAGGTTTTCATAAGCGGCGAAGTGGCAAACTATGGTGTAGTTGAAGTTCCTTATGGAGCTAGGCTGATAGATGCCGTTGAAAAGCTGGGCGGGCTTACGATTGATGCTGACATAAACAGGACTAATCTGGCGCAAAAGCTTGAAGATGGAAATCACTACGTAATACTGAAAATCGGTGAGGAAGCTCTAAATGCCGGCGCGAACCATAGTATGTCTAACTCTGGCGGAGGCGCAGCACAAAACGCTGACGGAAAGATTAACATAAATGCCGCTGACAAGACTGCTCTCATGCAGCTGCCGGGCATAGGGCAGGTGATAGCTGAGCGCATAATAGCCTACAGAGAGCAGGGGCAGGGCTTTAAAAGCATAGAGGATATAATGAACGTTTCGGGGATAGGACAAAAGAAGTATGAGGGCATAAAGGACATGATAACGGTAAAATGAAAATTTCTTTTGTTTTTTCAACATTATTTTCTATAGCAATATCATATCAGTGTATTTGTAGGGATAGATAATTGTGATATACTCAAATATGTTAGTTAATTGCGGAGGTGGAAATATGAAAAGCAGCAAGGACATAAAGCTCACGCAGATGGTAGCAGCCTCAGGATGAGCAGCCAAGATTGGGCCGGAGGATCTGGCCAAGGCGCTTATCGGACTTCCCAAAATGTTCGATGAAAGGCTTCTTGTAGGTTTTGATAAATCTGATGATGCTGCTGTATATAAATTGGACGACAACAAGGCGCTTATACAGACCCTTGACTTTTTTACGCCGATGGTGGACGATCCGTACCTGTTTGGCCAGATAGCGGCCTCAAACTCGCTCTCTGACGTGTATGCTATGGGCGGCAAACCGATAGTAGCCATGAACATAGTATGCTTCCCATCGTGCTATGACATGTCGATTCTGGGAGAAATACTAAAGGGCGGAGCAGACAAGGTGATAGAGGCTGGTGCAATACTGGTTGGGGGTCATACTGTCGATGACAAGGAGCCCAAATACGGTCTTTCGGTTGCAGGACTTGTACATCCAGACAGGGTGCTGGCCAATTCAGGTGCAAAGCCGGGGGACGCTCTCATCCTTACAAAGCCCATAGGCACGGGAATAGTAAGCACCGGCATGAAGGCCGACATGGTGCAAAAAAGCACCGTGGATGAGGTTGTAAAAATAATGGCGCACCTCAACAAGTATGCCGCAGAGGCGCTCGACGGCTTTGAAGTAAACTCGGTTACTGATATAACCGGCTTTGGCTTCCTGGGGCATGCAGCTGAAATGGCAAAGGGCTCCGGAGTGACGCTTGAAATATTCTCTGGGGATGTGCCTGTAATGTCTGAGGCAGAGGAGCTCGCAAAGATGGGGATAATCCCGGCGGGAATGTACAGGAACAAAAAATTCATCCAGGGCGATGTGCTCTGCAAGGGTGTAAGCGAACCTATAATGGACATCTTGTACGATCCACAGACGTCGGGAGGCCTGCTGGTATCAGTTCCACAGGAACATGCCAGGGCTCTGGCCGACAAAATGATAAGCTGCGGCAGCCTTGCGGCAAAGATAGTGGGCAGGGTATTGAGCAAGGAAGAAAAAAGCATAATAGTAATATAATATGGGGCCTCGAGCCCCATTAGCTTTGCGCAATCGAGAAAATAGGAGCTTTTGGTGTTGGTTAGATTTTTCAAGTGTTATATAATCATAATATATTGATAAAAGATTAAAGTTCAAAGGGGTGCAATAATACATATGGATAAAAAGACGCTTTTTTCAAAACTGCCTTCTGTAGACAAGGTCCTGAGCAATGGATGCATAATAGAGCTTGAAAAGCAGTACCCAAGGAGCCTTATAGTAGAGGTGATAAGGGAACAAATTGACATGGCAAGGAAGAAAATACTAGCACTTGCCGAAGGTGAGATGGAAAGCTTCGATATAAATGAGGAAATACTCATTAATGAGATAAAGGACCAGCTGAAGCTGAAATACGCCCTCAAACTCAAAAGGGTCATAAACGCCACTGGGGTTGTAGTGCATACCAACCTGGGCCGATCTCCTATGGCCGAGGAAATCAAGGAGGATCTTTGGCTTATCGCTTCAAGATATTCAAATCTTGAATATGATATTGAAAGCGGCAAAAGAGGCTCGAGATACTCCCATCTTGAGGATATAGTGAGAAAAATCACAGGAGCGGAGGACGTGTTGGTTGTAAACAACAATGCTGCAGCAGTTATGCTTGTGCTTGGAACTATGGCCCAGGGCAAGGAAGTCATAACCTCCAGGGGGGAGCTTGTTGAAATAGGAGGCTCCTTCAGGATACCTAGCGTAATGGAGCAGAGCGGCGCAAAGCTGGTGGAAGTTGGCACAACCAACAAGACGTACGCATCAGACTATGAGGCAGCCATAACTGAAAATACAGGCGCTCTTTTGAAGGTGCACACAAGCAACTTCAGAGTCGTGGGCTTTACAAACACGCCCGAGCTTGAGGAACTAAGGGAGATAGGAGACAAATACGACATACCTGTCATAGAGGACCTGGGTAGCGGCGTATTCATAGATCTTTCTAAATACGGCCTATCATACGAGCCTACAGTAATGGATTCGCTCAGGAAAGGGGCAGACATTGTGACCTTCAGCGGTGACAAGATACTCGGCGGTCCTCAGGCGGGAATAATTGTCGGAAAGAAAAAATATATAGAGAAGATGAAGAAAAACCAGATGACCAGGGCTCTAAGGGTCGACAAGTTCATAATATGCGCCCTTGAAGCCACAATGAGATACTATATCGAGGAAGAAATAGCCATAAAGAAGATACCGACACTTAGAATGCTTACATACACAATAGACGAAATAGAAGAAAAAGCGCAAAGGCTTCATGGTATGATAGGCAGGCTCGGCATTGCGGCTGAGGTCAACATAGAAGTCGGCCATTCACAGGTGGGAGGAGGCTCGCTCCCGCTTGAGAGAATAGAGAGCAGGGTTATATCTATTGTCCCTGAAAGCATGAGCGTGTCAAGGCTGGAAGAGAGCCTCAGGCTCTGCGAGGATCATATAATAGGCAGGATATATGACGAGAAATATATAATAGATGTCAGGACTCTCTTTGACGAAGAATACGAAATAATATGCAACCAGCTGAAAAACATCCTGGGATAGGGAGGATTTATGAAGAACATAATAATTGGAACGGCAGGACACATAGACCACGGCAAGACGACTCTTATAAAAGCCCTGACAGGCAAGGAGACAGACAGGCTGAAGGAAGAAAAGAAACGGGGCATATCAATAGATCTGGGCTTTGCCAATTTTGACCTTCCAAGCGGAAAAAGAGCGGGCATTGTTGACGTTCCCGGCCATGAAAAATTCATCAAAAACATGCTGGCAGGCGTCCATGGAATGGACCTTGTCCTGCTTGTAGTATCTGCAGATGAAGGCGTAATGCCCCAGACTATAGAGCATCTTGAGATACTCAACCTCCTGAACATAAAAAAGGGATTAGTAGTAATAACGAAGGCAGATACTGTAGATACGGAGTTCAAGGAGCTTGTAAAGGAAGATGTTATGGAAAAGCTGGAAGGGACATTCCTTGAGAATGCCGACATTGTCGAGGTGGACTCTATAAGCGGCACCGGCATAAAGGAACTCACAGAGGAAATAGACAGGCTTACTGATGAGGTTGAGGACAAAAACATTGATGCAAACCCGAGGCTCAGCATTGACAGGGTATTCAGCATCAAGGGCTTTGGAACTGTAGTTACAGGCACACTAATAGAGGGTAAGATGAACCTCGATGACGACATGATGATATATCCGGGCGAGATAAAGACTAAGATAAGAAGCCTTCAGGTGCACGGAGAGTCGCAAAAAACGGCTTATGCAGGCCAAAGGGTTGCCATAAACCTTGCAAACGTAAGGGTGGAGGAAATAGAGCGAGGCGACGTTCTGGCAAAGCCAAACTCCATGCAAAGCTCCATGATGGTAGATGTCAAGCTTAAGCTTATTAAGAATCTGGACAGGGGTCTGAGATACTGGGACAGAATAAGGCTGTACCACGGCGCAAAAGAAATACTCGGCAGGGTAGCTTTTCTTGACAGGGAAGAGCTCGCGCCCGGTGAAGAATGCTTCTGCCAGATAAGGCTTGAGGATAACATTGTAGCTAAAAAGGACGACCGCTTTGTCATAAGATACTATTCGCCTATGATAACTGTGGGTGGCGGTGCAATAATAGACACTAATCCAAAAAAACACAAGCGTTTTGACGAGGACGTGCTAAGCTCGCTCAATATGAAGGAAAGCGGGGATCTCCAATACGTTGTGGAAGAAAACATAAGGACGAACTCAAAGGACTATCCTGCTCTTAAGGAGATAGCCAAGACGCTGGGAGAAAATGAGGACATAGTGGCTGAAAACATAAAAGGCCTTGTTGCAGACGGGCGTGTTGTTGATATAAATGGTCTCTACATCCATCTTGAGCATTATGAGCGACTCAAGCAAAAAATATGCGGAACGCTCGAGGAGTTCCACAAGACCAGCAGGCTTAAAAGAGGAATGCTAAAAGAGGAGCTCCGCTCAAGAGTCGAAAGCAAGCTAAAGAGCAAGGATTTTGACATTCTCCTGGACAAGGTTGCGGCAGGCGGAGACATAAGGATTGAAGAAAATCTGGCTTCTATAAGCGGCTTCAAAGTTGAATTCAGTGAAGCCGACCTGAAAATAAGGCATGAGATGGAAGCGACTATAAGGCAGGGCGGTTTCTCTCCTGAGCAGATTGACGTAATAACTGGCGAGAGGCCTGAATACGTTCAGGTGTTTGAGTCCATGGTGGGAGACATGCTGGTAAGGGTTTCTGAAGACATTGTTTTCCATAAAGACATATACGAAAAGGCTCTGGAGCTTCTCAAGGCGCATATTCAAGAAAACGGCGAGATTACGCTCGCTGAATTCAGGGATATGATAGGCGCAAGCAGGAAATACGCGATGCTTCTGCTGGAGGATTTCGACAGAAAGAGGATTACAAGAAGGATAGGAGAAAAACGCGTCCTCTCATAGGAACACAGGAATTAAAGAATATAATAGGAATAGAGGCGTTGCACCGGTATAAAAACTGCTGCGCCTCTTCCTCTATTAAAAATAATAAAGCTGTCTATGTTTGTTATGAAATAAATTATAGATATTTTATATATTTGTGGGTTGAATATCAAAAAAGCTTATGATATAATAAGTTTTGTTCAACAAGAAAATTTGGGAGTAGATGGGTGCTGGTGTGCCCTCTGGTCTTCAAAACCAGTTCGGGGGGTTAAGAGCCTCCTGGGTGGGTTCGATTCCCACATATTCCCGCCAATTATGCAGATTAAGGCTTTGACCAAACAGTTTTGGTTGAAGTCTTTTTTATTAAAAGTCTTTATTTATTTCTGATGATGTTATAAAATTATCTTGTGCGTGTTTTGATTTACTTTTTGAAAATTAGCTCGAAATGTTATAAAATAGTTAATGGGTATCAAAAAGTCGAAAAAGTTTGATTATTTTAATTAATCGACTTTTACAATAAAAAATAATACATAATAATCGAGGAGGCACAATAAATGAACGTTCTAGTAATAAACTGCGGAAGTTCTTCACTCAAGTACCAGCTTATCAACATGCAAAATGAAGAGGTTCTAGGAAAAGGACTTGTAGAGAGAATAGGAATAGAAGGCTCAAAGCTTACTCATGAGGCTGCTGGAAAGAAAATAGTAATAGAAGATCCTATGAAGGACCATAAAGATGCTCTTAAGCACGTGCTTTCGGCTCTTGTAGACAAGGACCACGGCGCTGTTGCAGACATGAGCGAAATATCTGCTGTAGGCCACAGGGTTGTTCACGGCGGAGAGAAGTTTGCAAGCTCTGTTCTAATAACTCCAGAAGTTATGGATGCAATAAAAGACTGTTCAGACCTGGCACCGCTTCACAATCCAGCAAACATAATGGGCATAGATGCTTGTAAAGAGATACTTCCAAATGTTCCTCACGTTGCGGTTTTCGACACTGCGTTCCATCAGACAATGCCAAAATCTTCATACCTATACGGACTTCCATACGAGCTTTATGAGAAGCACGGAATAAGAAAATACGGCTTCCACGGAACATCACACAAGTATGTTTCTGACAGAGCTGCATCTATACTTGGAAAAGACATAAAAGACCTTAAGATAATAACTTGCCACCTTGGAAACGGCGCCAGCATAACTGCTGTTGAGTACGGAAAATCAGTAGATACTTCAATGGGGCTTACTCCTCTTGAGGGTTCAATAATGGGAACTAGATGCGGCGACATAGACCCTGCAATAGTCAAGTTCATAATGGACAAGGAGAACCTAAACGCTGCTCAGGTTGATTCTCTTCTTAACAAGCAGTCGGGCATACTTGGAATGTCATGCATAAGCAGTGACTTTAGAGATGTTGAGAATGCGGCCAACGAAGGAAATGAGCTTGCTCAGGTTGCGCTTGAAGCTTTCGCTAAAAGAGTTAAGAAGTATATAGGCTCTTACATGGCTGAAATGGGCGGAGTAGATGCTGTAGTGTTCACTGCAGGCCTTGGAGAAAACTCTATATCAATGAGAGAAGATATATGCGAAGGACTTGAAGGTCTTGGCATAGTTATAGACAAAGAAAAGAACAACGTAAGAGGAAAAGAAACAGTAGTAAGCACAGATGATTCAAAGGTTAAGATAATCGTAATCCCAACAAATGAAGAGCTTGTGATAGCTAGAGACACAGCTGCGCTAGCAAAATAGTTTGGACGAAATAATAAAAGGTGGATCTAACTCCACCTTTTTTATCTATCAAGTAAAAATACTTGACAAAGAACTTGCGAATTTGTATAATAAATTTGGCAATTTGTTGAGGTGAGTGCATGAAAAATATTAGCCTAGGAGAATTGAAGTCTAGAGAACTGGATATAGTATATCTGGATTTTGAAGAAAAAATAGACTCAATCGATATTGACGGCAGAAGAGTTAAGGTCACTGCGCCTGTGAAGGTAGAAGGCAGCATAGCCAATACCGACGAAGGCATGTATCTTGACTGCAGAATCATGACAGTAATAGAGGATTCCTGCAGCAGGTGCCTTACGAATATTCAGGTGGAGATAGATGCTCAGGCTCAAGGGTTCCTTGTTCACGAAGCTGAAGAGGAAGAGGCTCTTGAGGGAGAAGAGGATGTTTTCTTGTATGAAGGGGAAGTGCTCAACTTCCACAACATAATAAGGGACACTATAATCATCAACACCCCTCAGAAACTGCTCTGCAGCGATGAATGCAAGGGGATTTGCCCAGACTGCGGAGTCGATCTGAACGTCGAGGAATGCAAGTGCAGCAAAGAGCAAAAGGATGAGAGGCTTACAGACCCTCGTTTTGAAAAATTAAAAGATTTGCTATAGAATTAATATTAGGAGGTAATACCAATGGCAGTACCAAAGCGTAAAACAGGAAAATGTGATTCACGTTCAAGAAGAGCGGCAAACATGAAGATGACGGCACCAGGATTTGTGGCTTGTCCTAATTGTCATGAACCAAAGATGCCTCACAGAGTGTGCCCGGAATGCGGACACTACAAAGGCAAAGAAGTAGTAGTTTCTGAATAAGTTTGGGAGGGCATGTAGCATAGTCTACATGCTTTTTTTTTACCAGACTGAAGATGCATTACCTGATGGTTTGTAGAGGTGAGTTTAGTGAGAAAAAAAAGAAAAAGCGAAAGGCAAAGCGAACTCATAGATATGCTCAAGGAAGATCCATTTTATACGGATGAGGAGCTTTCTGAATATTTCAATGTCAGCATACAGACGGTGAGGCTTGACCGGCTTACCCTTGGAATACCAGAATACAGGGAGAGAGTCAAAAAAATAGCCGAATCAAATGTTGAAAAAGTGACAACTCTGATTGGCGGAGAAATTGTAGGAGAGCTAGTGAATCTGGAAATAGGCAGTATAGGCATTTCCATACTAGAAACTACGGATGATATGATATACAGCAAATCGGGCATAGTAAAAGGTCACTACATTTTTGGTCAGGCAGAGTCGCTTGCGATGGCTGTCATTGATGCGCCCGCTGTGCTTCTTGGGGTTGCAAATATAAAGACAATCACCCCTATAAAATCTGGGGAGAAGCTGGTGGCAAAAGCTGAGGTTGCCAGGAAGCGCGGAAGAAAACATTATGTGCATGTAAAGATTAACAATCAGGCCCAGGAACAGGTATTCAGAGGCAAATTCATATTTGACGAGCTTGCGGACAAGGAGGCATGAAGTTGAAGATAGCTATAGATGGTATGGGCGGGGACCATGCACCTTTTTCTACAGTCAAGGGCATAGTTGATGCAATAAATGAGTATGGTGCTGATATTATTGTTACCGGCGACAAGGCTGTTTTGGAAAAAGAATTTCAAAAATACAGCTATGACAAGGGGAAACTTGAAATAGTACATACAACTCAGGTTGTAACTAATGATGATAAACCTGTGAAGGCTGTTAAAGGCAAGAAGGATTCATCAATGATGGTTGCACTTGAGCTAGTCAAAGAGAAAAAGGCTGATGCTGCTGTTTCTGCAGGCAATACCGGGGCTTTGCTCGCAGGAGGACTGTTGGTTATAGGCAGGATATCTGGGGTGGACAGACCGGCGCTCTGCACTGCACTGCCGAGCAAAAAAGGATTTACGCTTCTTCTTGATGCTGGCGCGAACGCCGATTGCAAGCCGCTGAATCTATCTCAGTTTGGTATAATGGGTTCGATTTATGCAAAACAGGTTCTCGGTGTCAAATCGCCAACAGTAGCTATAGTTAATGTCGGCTCTGAGGAAGGTAAGGGGAATGAGCTTACGAAAGCTGCCTATGAGCTTCTCAAGGAGGAAAGCCGTATAAACTTTGTTGGCAATGTTGAAGCCAGGGAGATTCCGGAGGGCAAGGCTGACGTAGTAGTGTGCGATGGCTTTACAGGAAATGTCATACTAAAGCTCATTGAGGGCGTAGCTGATTTTATAATGGGCAAGCTCAAAGGTGTATTCATGGAAAGCATACTCTCTAAGCTGGGAGCTCTGCTTGTCAGGGACGGCCTTAGGAGAATGAAAAGCGAGCTTGACTACTCGGAATATGGAGGAGCTCCATTTGTAGGCGTGGATGGAGCGCTCATAAAGGCTCATGGAAGCTCGGATGCGAAGGCGGTAAAAAATGCAATAAGATATGCGATGAAATATGTCGATGGCAATGTAGTAGGGGAAATCAAGAATTCCCTTCATGGTGAATAGCTTGAAAAGCTAACAGTTGCAAAGGGTTGAGCCTAAAATATCTTGATTTTTATAGACATATAATATATAGTAGAAGTTAGTATCAGGTGCTAACACCTACTATATCAATTGCAAATTTATGAGTAATATTAATCTGGGAGCTGGTGAATTGAACAATATGAAAAAAGCTGGAATCATCGGGGTGGGCGGCTATGTACCTGAGAGGGTTGTAGACAACTTCGAGATGGAGAAAATAGTCGACACTACTGATGAATGGATAACCAGTCGAACTGGTATTAGGCAAAGAAGAATAGCATCAGACAGCCAGGCGACTTCCGACCTTGCGGTAGAAGCTGCCAGGGAAGCTCTGGATTCTGCAGGCATCAAGGCGGAGGAACTGGATCTTATTATAGTGGCAACTCTGACTCCTGATTCCAATATGCCCTCTACGGCATGTATTGTACAAGACAAGATCGGCGCTACCAGGGCTGCTGCATTTGACCTTGGCGCAGCCTGTTCGGGTTTTGTATATGGGCTTGTTACAGGAGCGCAGTTCATACAAACAGGCGCATACAAGAAGATACTGGTTATAGGCGCCGAGACCATGTCAAGAGTGCTCGACTGGAAGGACAGAAGCACGTGTGTTCTTTTCGGAGATGGCGCTGGAGCCGCAGTAATTGCAGAAGTAGGCGAAGACGAGGGGATCGCATCGTTTGAACTCGGCTCTGACGGCAGTGGTGCGGAGTTTCTTATAATACCCGCAGGAGGTTCGAGAATGCCGGCTACCTGTGAGGTTGTACAGGAGAGGCTTAACTGCCTGAAAATGTCAGGTCCGGAAGTGTTCAAGTTTGCTGTGCGGGTAATGGCAGATTCTGCAAAGCGAGTTGTAGAGTCAGCAGGTCTTCAGATGAGTGATATCGATGTCATGATACCTCATCAGGCAAACACCAGAATCATTGAATCATCTTCAAAGAGGTTGGCAATATCGGAAGAGAAAATGTTTGTGAACCTTGACAAATACGGGAATATGTCCGGAGCATCCATACCGTTTGCACTGTATGAGGCACATAGGAGCGGCAAGATAAAAAAAGGCGACAATGTCCTCATGGTAGGTTTTGGCGCTGGACTTACCTGGGGAGCGGCGGTCCTCAAGTGGAGTATATAGCAATTATGTTTTCAGTGGAGGTAGATAAATTTGAATAGGGTTTGCGAGATTTTAAATATAAAATACCCGATAATACAAGGTGGAATGGCATGGGTGGCTACGTCTGAGCTTGCTGCGGCAGTCAGCAATGCGGGAGGCCTTGGAATAATCGCAGCAGGAAATGCACCTGCTGAGGTAGTCAAGGAAGAGATAACAAAGATAAAAAAAATGACTGACAAGCCATATGGTGTGAACGTAATGCTGCTTTCACCGTTTGTGGATGAAGTCATGGAAGTAATATACAGCGAAAAAGTACCTGTAATAACTACAGGAGCAGGAAATCCAGCCAAGTATATAGACAAGCTGAAGGAGATTGGCACAAAGATAATACCTGTAGTGCCTTCGGTTGCACTTGCCAAGAGGATGGAAAAGTACGGAGTTGACGCCATAATAGCGGAGGGTACGGAAGCCGGCGGACATATAGGTGAGCTTACTACAATGGTGCTAGTGCCGCAGGTTGTAGACAGCGTGAGCATACCTGTTATAGCTGCGGGCGGAATAGCAGACGCAAGAGGCATGGTTGCAAGCTTTGCTCTTGGAGCTCAGGGCGTTCAGATGGGAACAAGATTCGTGTGCAGCACTGAGTGCACAGCGCACGATAACTATAAAAAAATGCTTGTTGAGGCCAAGGACAGGGATGCCATAGTGGCTGGAAGGTCAACAGGCCATCCTGTAAGATGTCTAAAGAACAAACTCATGAAGGAGATGCTCCAAATGGAAAAAGAAGGAGCATCACTTGAAGAAATGGACAAAAAAGGAGTAGGCAGGCTCAGGATAGCAGTAAGAGAAGGAGACGTTGTCGGCGGCTCTGTAATGTCTGGACAGATAGCTGGCATGGTGTGTGACATCAAGCCGTGCAAGGAAATTATTGAAGAAATAATGAATGACACTCAAAGAGTCATAGAGGGTCTGAGGATATTATAGGAGGATTGCGATGGGTAAGCTGGCTGTAGTATTTCCGGGACAGGGCGCTCAATATGTAGGCATGTGCAAGGACATATATGAGTCTTTTGAAACGGCAAGAAGAATCGTAGACAAGGCAAATGAAATACTCGGTGTGGACATTAAGAAGCTCATGTTTGAAGGTCCTGAAGAAGACCTGAGGCTCACAGAAAACACACAACCGGCCATACTTGTTCACAGCATCGCCATGTATGAGATTTTGAAAGAAAGCCTTCCTCTTGAAATAAGTGCTGTTGCGGGATTGTCTCTTGGAGAGTATTCAGCCCTTGTTGCAGCAGACATATTTGATTTTGAAAAGGCAGTGCCGTTTGTCAAAAAAAGAGGTCAGATTATGCAGGACGAGGTATCGAGCGACAGTGGAACAATGGCTGCCATACTTGGACTTGACAGAGAAATTCTCGTACAGGTTGTTGAGGAGTGCAAGAGCCTTGGTATAATCGAGGCGGCCAACTTCAACTGCCCTGGGCAGATAGTCATATCAGGGGAGATGCGCCCTATAGAAGAAGCGGTGAGGCTCTGCAAGGAAAGAGGCGCAAAAAAAGCTGTAATGCTCAGTGTTAGCGGTCCTTTCCATACATCGATGCTTCTTGGAGCTGGAGAGAAACTGAGAAAGGAGCTCGAGAGCATAGAGCTATCAGAAGGCAACTTTCCTGTGGTATCCAATGTGACTGGAGACTATGCAAGGCCGGGCGATGTGAAGGAGCTTCTCGTAAGCCAGGTAAGCTCAAGCGTGCTTTGGGAGGATTCGATCTCCAGACTAATAGACGACGGATTCGATACATTCATTGAAGTTGGGCCGGGAAAAACTCTGACTGGCTTTATTAACAAGATAGCCAAGGCCAAGAAGGCTTCAGTTAGCGTTGACAATGTTGAAAATCTTGAAACGCTTCAAAAGCTTATTGAAAAAAGAGCCTGATTCTAGGAGGTTTTGAAATGATAGACATGAAGGGTAAAGTGGCTGTAGTTACAGGTGGTTCCAGAGGAATCGGAAGTGCAATTGCGCTTAAGCTGGCAGCCGCTGGAGCCGATGTTGCCATAAACTATTCCGGGAGTGAGGATAGGGCAAGGCTTCTCAAGGAAGAAATTGAAAAAATGGGCGCAAGGGCCATCATAGGAAAAGCTGATGTCTCAAGCCCTGAAGATGTAAAAGCGTTTTTCGAGCTTGTCATGAACGAGTTTGGCAGAATAGACGTGCTTGTAAACAATGCCGGAATAACTAAGGATGCCCTCATTATAAAAATGAGTGAGGAAGACTGGGATAATGTTATTAATGTCAACCTAAAAGGGGTATTTAACTGTACAAAGGCTGTAACAAGACAAATGATGAAGCAAAGATGCGGAAAGATAATAAACATATCTTCCATAGTCGGCATATCAGGCAATGCCGGCCAAGGCAACTATTGCGCATCCAAAGCCGGCGTGATAGGCTTTACAAAGGCCATGGCCAGAGAGCTGGCGTCTAGAAACATAAATGTCAATGCTGTGGCTCCAGGCTTCATAGCCACTGACATGACGGACGTCCTAAAAGACGACGTAAAGGAGTCCATGCTTAAGAGCATACCGCTTGGCAAATTCGGAGAGCCCGAGGATGTTGCCAATCTTGTGCTATTCCTTGCAAGCGACATGTCAAACTACATAACAGGACAGGTTATGAATGTAGACGGCGGGTTTGTGATGTAGACAAAACAGCAATTAGTCATTAATATTAATATATAGAAATTAAAACTAAAACATAAAATTTGAGGAGGAATATAAAATGGTATTCGAAAAAATAAAAGAAATAGTAGCTGAGCAGCTTGGTATTGATGAACTGGATACAATAAAAAAAGAAAGCTCTCTTATAAACGATCTTGAGGCGGATTCACTAGATGCTGTTGAGATAATAATGGCAATTGAAGATGAATTCGGCGTTGAAATTCCAGATGAAGATGCAGAAAAATTCAAATCTATAGGTGATATAGTAAGCTACGTAGAAGAAAACAAGTAGTCGGGGGTAAATTTAATGAAAAAAAGGGTAGTAATTACTGGAGTAGGATGTGTTACACCTATTGGCATAGGCAAAGAAAAATTTTGGGATTCTCTTGAGAAGGGTGTCAGCGGTGTTTGCAAGCTAACCAGATTTGAAGCGCCGACACTTGCGACTCAAATAGCAGCCCAGATCAACGATTTTGAACCGACGAACTTTATCGAGAAAAGAGAAGTAAAGAAGATGGACAGGTTCACTCAGTACGCAGTTGCTTCAGCGAAGATGGCGTATGAGGATGCAGGGATAAAAGAAGTAAACGCCGAAAGAATGGGCGTTATAATCGGTTCTGGCATTGGCGGAATTGAGACTATGGAAGAGCAGCATACCAAGCTTATGGAAAAGGGACCAGGCAGAGTGAGCCCGTTCTTGATACCAATGATGATATCGAACATGGCGGCAGGTCAGGTGGCTATTATACTTGGAGCCAAGGGTCCTAACACATGTGTAGTCACTGCTTGCGCTTCGGGTACTCATTCAATAGGCGATGCATTCAAGACAATACAAAGAGGAGATGCCGACGTTATGATATGCGGAGGCGCAGAAGCGCCGATAACGCCTCTTTCGATGGCGGGTTTTTGCAGCATGAAGGCCCTTTCAACAAGAAACGACGAGCCTCAAAGAGCTTCAAGGCCTTTTGACAAGGACAGGGACGGCTTTGTAATGGGCGAAGGCGCAGGAATGCTTGTAATCGAAGAGCTTGAACATGCACTCAAAAGAAATGCAAGAATATACGCAGAGGTGGTTGGCTACGGCTCAACAGCTGATGCATACCATATAACAACGCCTTCAGAAACTGGCGAAGGGGCAGCTCGTGCTATGAAGATGGCCATAGATGATGCGGGTGCAAGCGTAGAAGAGGTTGACTATATTAATGCACACGGCACAAGCACAGAGTATAACGACAGATTTGAAACTCTTGCCGTGAAGTCGGTATTTGGAGAGCATGCATACAAGCTTGCAATGTCATCAACAAAGTCAATGACAGGACACCTCCTGGGTGCCGCTGGAGCTGTCGAGGCTATAGTCTGTGCTATGGCTATACACAACTCGTTCATACCTCCGACAATAAACATAGACAATCAGGATGAGGAACTTGACCTTGACTATGTTCCAAATACAGGCAGAAAAGCTGATGTGAGAATTGCGATATCAAACTCGCTTGGATTTGGCGGACACAACGGTACTCTGGCTTTCAGAAAATACGAATAGACTGTTTGAAAAAAACACGCTGTTTTGGTATAATTATACCATAAGACAGTAAATGTTCTCGGGAGGATTGCCATATGGAAAATAAAGAGTATGGTCAGATCAAGATATCAGAAGATGTAATATCGACAATAGCCAGTCTTGCGGCATCCGAAATAGAGGGAGTTGCCGAGATGAGCGGAAGCATCACAGGCGACATAATCGAAATACTCGGAAAGAAAAACCTAGGCAAAGGTGTTAAGGTTGTCGTAGAGGAAAACAAGGTGTATATCGATCTTTTCATACTTACTGAACACGGGGTGGTCATTCCTGATGTAGCATGGAAGGTTCAGGAAAATGTGAAAAATGCAGTTGAAAACATGACAGGGCTAGATGTAAAACAGGTCAACCTGCATGTTCAGGGAATAAGTTTCAAAAAGGAAAGTGTTCAGGAAAATATACAGTAAAAATATTAACCCTCTGAAATTTCAGAGGGTTAATTGTGCTTTAAAGTAAATGGAGGGTTTTGATGAGCAGGAAAATAAGCAGAGATATGGCAATGAAGCTTGCATACCAGATGGAAATAAGTAAGGATTTTAGCATTGAGAATGTTGAGGCCTTCATAGCCGAGAATGAAAATGAGAATGCTGAAGCGGAATTCATCAGGGATATTGGAATCAAGCTGGTAGACAACAAGGAGACTTTGGATTCGCTGATTTCGAAATATTCGAAGGGTTGGAGCATAGTAAGGATTTCGAAGATTGACCTGAGCATTCTCCGTGTGGCAATTGCTGAAATGCTTTACAGGAAAGATATAAGCAAAAGCATTTCAATAAACGAGGCAGTCGAGCTTGCCAAGACATATGGAGGCGAGAACTCTCCGGCGTTTGTAAACGGTGTTTTGGGAAGTGTCGCCAATGAAATCGAAGAATAAAATAATACTTGGAATAGACACAAGCTGCTATACAACTTCTATAGCAGCTATAAATTTAAATGGCGAACTCATGCTCAGTAGAAAATCCGCGATAAAAGTAAGAGCAGGTCAAAAAGGAGTAAGGCAGTCGGAAGGAGTATTCCAGCACATAAACAACCTGGGTGAACTATTTGGAAATATGCGCGCTGAAACAGGAGATAGCGAAATTGTGGCGGTTTGCGCTTCAAGCAGGCCAAGACCGGTGGACGGCTCGTATATGCCTGTTTTCAGCCCTGGCTACAGATTTGCCCAGTCTATTGCTGGCATCACCGGTGCAAGTCTATATGCGACTAGCCACCAGGAAGGCCACATAAGGGCAGCCAAATGGGACAGCGGACTGGATGTTGATAGCTTTGTGTCAATACACCTGTCTGGGGGCACAAGTGAAATACTGCTTGTAAGCTCAAAAACTGCCGGGTATGAAATGGAAATAATCGGAGGAACGAGAGACATCAGCGCGGGACAGCTTCTTGACAGAATAGGTGTAAGGCTTGGATACGATTTTCCATGCGGCAGAAGGATTGATGAAAATGCGCTCGAGTTTGACGGAGAAACGCCCAAACTCAAGATATCGCATGATAAGGGATATATTAATCTGTCGGGCATAGAAACTGCTATTTACAAAATAATAGACAGCGCCGACAGCTGCAGAGAGATTGAAAAACAGGTTTCATATATGGCCATGGATGCGATATGCACCAAGCTCTACAGGGCGCTGTCGCACACAGCAAAGAGCCATGGCTGCAGCGATGTGCTCTTTGCCGGAGGCGTATCTTCAAGCAGATTCCTTTCGAGCAGACTAAGTGATATGCTCAAGGTTGAGGGAATAAGAACTTACTGGTGCAATCCGGAATATGCACAGGATAGTGCGGTTGGAGCGGCGCTGATAGGCTATGATATTTATCAGAATGAACATGGGGATGAATAGGATGAAACTGAGGGCTCTTTCGGTAAGCCACGTCAATTCGTATATAAAAAAGCTGACAAGCAACGATCCCATACTCTGTAACATAAGAGTAAAGGGCGAGATATCCAACTTTAAGGCACATGCCAGCGGAAACATATATTTTTCGCTCAAGGATGAGGATTCGAAGCTCAGATGCGTGATTTTCAGGGAGTATGCCGGAGAACTCACGCAGGAGCTTGAAGAGGGTATGAGCATAACGGTCGGAGGAAGCATAACTCTCTATGAAAAGGACGGCCAGCTCCAGATGTACGTAAGAACCGTAGAAGTTGAAGGAGTAGGCGAGCTGTATGCCAAATTCCTAAAGCTCAAGGAAGTTCTTGAGAAGGAAGGCATATTCGACATGTCAAGGAAGAAGATGCTGCCCAAGTATCCATCGAAAGTCGGAGTTATAACATCGGAGTCTGGCGCAGTAGTAAGGGACATAATAAATGTAATAGCCAGGAGATTTCCAAAGGTCGATGTTGTGCTCTACCCCGTGGCTGTGCAGGGCGAAGGGGCAGCCGGGCAAATGATAAAAGGGATTCAAATTTTGAATCAACTGGGCAACATTGATGTTATAATATTAGGTAGGGGCGGAGGCTCAATGGAGGAGCTCTGGTCGTTTAATGATGAAGCTTTGGCAAGGGCGATAGCAGCTTCGGATGTGCCAGTTGTTTCGGCAGTTGGACATGAGACTGATTTTACAATAAGTGATTTTGCAGCCGACATGAGGGCCCCGACGCCATCAGCTGCGGCTGAGCTGAGCGTTCCATCGCTCGTTGAAATCAACTATCGTCTTGAGAGTATACAAAATAAGATATACGGCGATATGAAAGGTCTCATGGAAAAGAAGCTGGCTGAGCTTTCAAGGATAGAGGGGAGCAGCCTATTCAGGAGGCCGTACAGTTTGCTTGACGACAGAATGATTGCTCTGGATGCTGCTTTCACGAGCATCAGTTCAGAGATAAATCGGAAGGTGAAAGGCATGGGCGAGAACATTGAACTTACCGGAAGAAACCTTTTCAATCTGAATCCGCTTTCCATACTGTCAAGAGGCTATGCTATAGTCCATAAGGATGGTCTTCTCGCAGGCAGAGTCGAAGGCCTTAATGAGGGTGAAACTGTCAAAGTAAGATTTTGCGACGGTACTGCTCAGTGCACTGTCGATAAAATAACAAAGGACTGATTATTTTATGAGCAAATATAATTATGAAACTGCTTACGAAAAGCTTGAAGAAATAATGAAAACGCTCGAGGCGGGAAGCCTTCCGCTTGATGAATCTCTCAGACTGTATGAAGAGGGCATAAAGATGTACAGAATATGCAGCGGACTTCTGGAAAAGGCCCAGCTTAAAATAGCAAAGCTTGTGGATAAAGACGGAGAATGGATTGAAGAAAATTTCAATGTTCAGGAGGATTAACATGGACTTCAAAATAGAGCTTGGCAATAGGCACAGCTTCATAGAGGACAATCTTAAAAGCGCAATACCTAATGTGCAGGGGCCGCATGGAATACTTTTTGATTCAATGAAATACAGCCTTGCGGCAGGCGGAAAAAGACTAAGGCCTATGCTCCTTTTGGAGGCATGCAGAATAAGCGGCGGGGACATTGAGAAGGCTATGCCGTTCGCATGCGCAATAGAGATGATACACACTTATTCGCTTATACACGACGACCTGCCTGCTATGGATGATGATGACCTCAGGAGGGGAAAGCCAACCAACCATAAAGTGTATGGCGAGGGAATAGCAGTGCTTGCAGGTGATGGACTCCTAAATTATGCATTTGAGACAATGCTTGAAGCCTCAGTAAATAGCGGAGAAGACTGCATGAGGCATATAAGAGCAGCCAATGAAATAGCAAAGGGCGCAGGAGTTTTCGGCATGATAGCCGGACAGACAGCTGACCTTGAGTCTGAAGGCAAGAGAGTTGACGAAGCCACTCTTGAATTCATACACATGAACAAGACGGCACAGCTCATAATAAGGCCCATGAGGGCGGGAGCCATACTTGCCGGGGCAAGCGAAGAAGCCCTGGAGGCAATAACGGAATATGCAAAAAATATCGGCCTGGGATTTCAGATAGTAGATGACATACTAGATGTCATAGGGGATCAGGAAAAGCTCGGCAAGAATGTCGGCAGCGACATTGAGAAGGAAAAATCCACATATCCTTCGATGTACGGACTTGAGGAATCAAAGCGAATTGCATTCGATAAAATTGCAAAAGCAAAAGTTGCAATATCGTTCTTTGGAAGCGAAGCTGAATTTCTGTTGGGGCTTGCAGATTATATTACAGACAGGGAATTTTAAATTTAATAAATTTAATATAGATAGAGAATTTTGATGGGGGGACTCCTATAGTGTCTTTTTTCAGAGATGTTGTCAACAACCAGGTTTTCATAATTTCAGTAACGGCATGGTTTATTGCACAGGTAATAAAAGTGCTGCTCACTTTAATTTTTGAAAAAAAACTTGATGCTTCAAGATTTGTTGGTTCCGGCGGAATGCCAAGTTCGCATTCGTCATTTGTGACAAGCCTTGCTACTGCGATAGGAATTGTTGAGGGTTACGATTCCGATATGTTCGCCATGGCTCTTGTATTGGCGCTCGTAGTAATGTATGATGCTGCAAATGTCAGAAGAGCTGTCGGTAAGCAGGCAAAGCTGCTCAATGTTCTGGTGGAGGATATACACAAGCTCTTTGAGGATATCAACCAGCATAAGAAGATATATATTGAAAAAAGGCTTAAGGAGCTGATTGGACATACTCCTATCGAAGTTCTTTCAGGAGCAGTGCTTGGAATAATAGTGGCAAATTTAATGATTTGAAAAAATTGCTAGGTTTTGGTATAATGGCTTTTTAAGGGTGATGCAGTATCCTAGTCAGTCATTGCAGTCTGGAAGGCGGGGCTAAAAATCCGTCGAAGGGCACATCGATGAAGTTCCTTGTTTTGGCTTCTGACGCCCAGTCGGGGGTCATTTCTGGGAGTAAGGAGTAGGGGGCGATCTGCAATGGCATGCAGGCGTAGACCCTCGCTTCGCGGAGACCGGCCCGCAAGGCCGGAGAAACCTGCTGAAGGTCTGAAAAGGCTGAAAGTAGCGTAGCCTGCCTTGAGTGGGGTGGGGAGATAAGCAGATCAGGTTTGTTCCTTCTGAGCTCGAAGGAATGAATCATCGCTGCTTGAAACCCATCCTGCAAAAGAGGCTAAGGACTGTGATGGTTGTTGAGGAAAACTCCTAGGCTGAAGGGCAGGCTGGGGATTGCAGTGCGGACTAAGTGGTGATCCAGTTTTGCATCTGGTGACAATGCTAAAGAGGCTTTAAAGGGAAACCGCTATCTTGGCGACAGGTAGTAGCCTCTTGGGAAATCCTACTGGACCTAAGCCGTAAGTTTTATCCAGCCGGCCATCACCCTTTTTAATAAACAAGCATTATAATCCTAGTATCCTAAAATACTAGGATTAACTTTATAATATAGATAAGGCTTGAGATTGAATTACCGGAACAAAGAAGGTGTTATATTTGGGCAAAGGCCACAGCTTATTGAGCAATTTGAAATGGGCAGTTTCTATAGGCGTAGTCAGTTTTTTTATAGCGGTATTCATGAGCGTGATATCCGAAACCATACTCAGGCATGCAAGCATAGCAATAGCATTCTGCGTTCTGGTTGTAATAATATTGATAGGCGTTTTGTTTGATGCCGTGGGCATAGCGGTTGCAGCGTCTACTGAGAAGGCTTTCCACTCAATGGCGGCAAACAGGGTAAAGGGAGCCGGCACTGCTGTGAAGGTTGTAAGGAATGCGAGTGCAGTCTCGAGCATATGCAACGACGTCATAGGCGATATTTGCGGCATAATAAGCGGCGCGGCTAGTGCCATAATAATAGCACAGATAGCCGTTACGTACGACATAAAAGATGCCACTATAATGAGCATATCCCTGAGCGGTATTGTCGCAGCACTTACGATAGGCGGCAAGGCTCTGGGGAAGGAGTTTGGAATAAAAAAGTCCGATCTTATAGTTTTCGAATTTGCCAAGCTGCTCTATCTGATTGAAAGCGTGTCTGGCATTGAATTGTTGAAAATCAAAAAGAATGCGAGAAAGAAAAAGGGGTAGAAACCGGAATGTATAAGCATTTGAACAGCATACAGAGTCCTTCAGATATAAAGAAAATGAATCCTGAAGAGTTGAAAGAGCTTTCAGGAGAGATAAGAAAATTTCTAATTGAAAAGGTCTCAAAAACAGGCGGACATTTGGCTTCAAACCTGGGAATAGTGGAAATAACTCTTGCACTGCACTACTGCTTCAACACTCCGGAGGACAAGTTCGTATGGGATGTTGGGCACCAGTCATATGTGCATAAGATGATAACAGGACGAAGGGACGGCTTTGACTGCCTGAGGCAGTATGATGGGCTCGCCGGCTTTCCCAAAAGATGCGAAAGTGAGCATGACGCATTTGACGTAGGGCACAGCAGCACTTCCATATCCGCGGCGCTTGGCATGGCGGTGGCCAGGGATTTAGAGAAAAAGAACAATTCGGTAGTGGCAATAATCGGAGACGGCGCGCTTACTGGGGGCATGGCTTTTGAGGCTCTCAACCATCTGGGTCATGTAAAGTCGGATATGATAGTAATATTAAATGACAATGCCATGTCAATTTCTAAAAACGTGGGCAGCTTGTCCAACTATCTCTATAAGCTGAGAACCCATAAGGTGTACAACACATTTAAGGGTGAGGTTCAGGGCATAATCAGGTCAATCCCCAAAATCGGCGGCAAGGTATACAAGACCGCACTCCGAGTCAGGGACGGCATGAAGTATTTTATGCTTCCGGGAATATTTTTCGAAGAAATGGGAATAAAGTATTTTGGACCTGTAGACGGACATGATATAGAGGAGCTTACAAAGCTTTTTGAAAGCGTGAAGGGGATCAAGGGTCCGGTGCTCATACATGCAATAACAAAAAAAGGCAAAGGATATGCGCATGCAGAGAATCACCCAGACAAGTATCACGGCGTGGGCAGTTTTGACATAGAAAAAGGAGTTCAGCCATCGGCTGCCAGGACATATTCAGATGTTGCAGGCGAAAAGCTGCTGCAAATGGCAAGACAGGACAAACGCATAGTGGCAATTACCGCCGCAATGCCTGACGGTACGGGGATGAGGAAGTTCAGGGATGAGCTTCCAAGAAGGTTCTTCGATGTTGGAATAGCCGAAGGACATGCGGTGACGTTCTGCGCAGGACTTGCGGCAGGCGGGCACAGGCCGTTTTTTCCGGTGTACTCAACTTTTTTGCAAAGGGGATTCGACCAGATAATACACGATGTCGCCATGCAAAAGCTCCCGGTTACTTTCATGCTGGACAGAGCAGGAATTGTGGGCAATGACGGGGAAACCCACCATGGAGTATACGATCTTAGCTATCTGGGACTTGTTCCGAATATTGTCACTATGGCTCCCATGGATGGCTTGGAGCTTGAGCAGATGCTTGAGTTCTCAATGACTGTGAACATGCCGGTAGCAATAAGGTACCCAAGGGGCAATGCCTCAGCTGCAGCTGTCAGCAGAAGTGAGCTGAGGCTTGGGAGATGGGATGTAATTAAGCACGGAGAAGAAATAGCCATAGTTGGAATTGGCAAAGGTGTGGAGATAGCGCTTGAAGCGTCGGAGCTGCTCAAAAACAAAGGCATGAAACCAGCTGTAATAAATGCTAGGTTCTTGAGCCCTATGGACATGGAATATATAAGCTCCATAGCCGTAAAGTTCAAGCATATATTCACAATCGAGGATAATGTTCTAAGCGGAGGGTTTGGTAGCAAGCTTAAATGCATGCTTTCAGATTTGATTCCGGAACTTAGGATAACAAATATAGCCTTGCCAGACAAATTCATAGAGCATGGGAATACGGAAATATTGCTGCACAAATACGGTTTGGACGCACAAAGCGTATCCGACAGGATATCAGGCTGTATGCCCGGTTCTCAAACAGGGAAGGATATGTAATGAAGAAAAGACTTGATGTATTGGTTTACGAAAAGGGGCTTGTGGATTCCAGAGAAAAGGCAAGGTCGACAATAATGGCCGGGATTGTCTATGTAGACAATCAGAAGGCGGAAAAGCCGGGAATGCCGGTGGATGAATCGGCCACTATTGAGGTAAGAGGCAAGCTGATGCCGTATGTCAGCAGAGGAGGCCTTAAGCTCGAAAAGGCGCTCAATGCATTCGATATTGATTTAAGAGAGACTGTATGTATGGATGTTGGAGCTTCCACAGGCGGATTCACTGACTGCATGCTTCAAAACGGAGCCACAAAAGTTTACTCTGTAGACGTTGGTTACGGGCAGCTGGCTTGGAAACTCAGGAGCGATGAGCGTGTAGTATGCATGGAGAGGACAAATATCAGAAATGTAACTCCGGAAGACATCGCAGACAAGATCAACTTCATATCAATAGACGTATCTTTTATTTCGCTTAAGCTTGTAATACCTGTAGTAAGGCAGCTGCTCGACGAGGGAGGCCGCATAGTTGCTCTGGTCAAACCACAGTTCGAAGCTGGTCGTGAAAAAGTTGGCAAAAAAGGCGTAGTCAGGGACAGAAATGTCCACAGGGAAGTGGTGGGTGAAATAGCAGGTTTTGTGCAGGAGGTAGGCTTCGAGGTTTTAGGCATAGATTATTCGCCTGTCAAAGGGCCAGAAGGCAATATCGAGTATTTGCTGTACATTAAAAAATCTGAAAATCATACCAGCAGCGATTTGGATAGTTTGGTAAATGAGATAGTAGAAATATCACATTCAGATTTAGACAATTAATGTAACCCAGCCAAAAAAGGAGGATTCGATTTTGAAGTTATCCAGACATTCTCAGATTTTAGAACTTATCAAAAATAAGGAAATTGAAACTCAAGATGAACTTGCGCTCGAACTGAAGACAATAGGTATAAATGTTACGCAGGCAACCGTATCAAGGGACATAAAGGAGCTTAAGCTTGTAAAGGTACTAAGCCCAAGCGGCAAGTACAAATACACTTATCTTGAAAAGGATGACAAGAAATCTTCAGACAGACTTATCAGAATAGCCAAAGAGACTCTAATGTCCATGGATTTTTCTGAAAACATAATTTGTCTCAGGACTGTCAAAGGAGCCGCCCCTATAGTGGCTCACGCCATAGACAGCCTTGAGCTTGGAGAAATAGTTGGGACTGTAGGCGGAGTGGACACTGTATTTGTACTTGTAAGAGACAAAAAAGATATGGACCATATATTGGAAAGATTTAAAAAGCTGCTTTAAGCAGACTGAAAGAGGGATTTGGATATGATCCTAGAGCTCTATGTGAAGAATTTCATACTTATTGATGAGGCAAGGCTGAGATTTGAAAACGGCCTTAATATATTGACGGGAGAAACGGGTTCTGGTAAATCGATAATTCTCAATGCACTACAACTGTGCATGGGCGAAAAATGGGACAAGGACTATATAAGAAGAGGCGAGAAAAGCTCTGTAGTCGAGGCGGCCTTCCATATTGAAGGCGTTGAGCTGAGGGAAGAGTTTTCCAATATGGGGTTTGACTGTATGGAGGATGGAATTATAATCATAACCCGCGAAATAATGGAGGACGGCAAAAGCATAAGCCGGATAAACGGAAGGAACGTTAAGGTATCCCTTCTCCGCAATATATCGGATAAGATTATAGACATACATTCCCAGCATGAAAGCCACGAGCTTTTCAACAAGGAGCGATATGTCGGATACCTGGACAGATATGCCGGCAAGCACCTGGGCGAGGTAATGCATTCCTACAGGGGGCTTTACAGCGAATACAGGGATATAAAAGCGCAAATCGGCAAGCTGGCCCAGGGCGAGAACGAGCTCCAGGCACAAAGGGATATGGATCTTTTGAGATTTCAGATAAATGAAATTGAGGAAGCCGGAATAGACAGGGATGAGCTTGAGCAGATAGAAAAAGAGCTTGAGATGGCGAGGAATATAGAAAACATTCAAAAGAAGCTTTTGGGATGCTACTCGTCATTATACGCTTCTGAGTACAACATTACTGATATGATTTCAGCCGTAATGCGCGATATGGGCGAGATATCAGCCTACGACGATAAGCTGGGCAGATTTGCAGCTGCGGTCGAGGATATCTACTACAGAATAAGCGACCTGTCCAAGGATATCAGACGCTACAGTGAAGGGATAAGCCTGGACGAAGAGAGGCTGAGCGAGCTTGATTCGAGAATATCTCAGATAAACAGTCTCAAGCGAAAATACGGCAATACGGCGGATGAGATACTTGAGTATCTGGATGAAATAAAACAAAGGCTAAGTGAGCTGGAAAACAGGGACGAAATGGCTGAGCGCCTCAGAATTGAACTGAGCCGTAAAACGGAGGAGCTTGAAGTGCTTGCGCTCGAGCTGAGCGGACTGCGAAAGAAGGCGGCCGAGGATTTTGCAAAAAAGCTGCGCAAGGAGTACAAGTCGCTTAACAGCAGCTATGTTGATTTCGAAATTGAATTCTCACAAAAGGACGCTTTCACCGAAACGGGAAAGGACGATGTGGCCTTCATGGTCTCCTTCAATAAGGGAGAAAAGCTCATGCCGGTCTACAAGGTGGCCTCGGGGGGCGAAATTTCAAGATTCATGCTGACGCTTAAAAATATAACTACTCAATTTGAGCCTGTAGAAACCTTGGTGTTCGACGAAATAGATACAGGGATCAGCGGGATTGCGGCTCAGGTTGTAGGCAGCAAGCTCAAGGAAATTTCAAGGATAAAACAGGTCATATGCATTACGCACCTGCCTCAGATAGCTGTCAACTCAGATGCTCATTTCAGCATTGAAAAGGTGACAAAGGGCGATGCTGTTGTCACAAGGATAGAAAAACTCTCGCTGGATGGCAAGATTAGCGAGATAGCCAGACTTATAGGCGGGATGAACATAACGAAGACGACACTGCAAAATGCTAAAGAAATTCTGGGGGTAGCCTTAGATTCACAGGAGGCTGAAAATGGGGATGAGAAGTAGCAAGGTAAGAGTTGCAATAGCTGATGACAACAGGGAATTCTGCCAAATAATGATTGAGTACCTATCAGAACAAGAGGAAATTGAAATAATCGGCGTGGCAAACGACGGTATGGAGGCGGTCGAGCTGGTAAACCAGAAAAAGCCCGACCTGCTCCTGCTCGATATAATAATGCCATATCTTGACGGTTTTGGGGTAATCAAAAGACTTAAGGCAAGCTGTAGGGATTACGAGCCAAAGATAATTGTCGTATCAAACGTGGGTCAGGAGAACATAGCACAAAAGGCCATACAGCTTGGAGCCGAGTATTATATGGTAAAGCCGTTTTGCGCGGATATGCTGCGTGAACGAATAATTCAAATCGCGAAGGCCGAACTCAAGCCCGGCAGGCAGTATCTGCAGCATGACTGTATTAGTGCCTTGCAGGAGCAATGCGCAGGGAGCATTGAAAATGAAATCACTAACATACTGCATGATATAGGTATGCCACCGCATATAAAAGGATATTTGTATCTCGGTGAGGCAATAAGACTAGTGGTACATAATGTGGGGCTCCTGAGCGGCATAACAAAGGAGCTTTACCCCAAGATAGCAATTACATACGGCACAACGCCAAGCAGGGTTGAGCGTGCAATAAGGCACGCAATTGAGGTATCATGGAACAAGCGGGATTTGGAGACTGTCGAGCAGCTCTTTGGAGTGAAGTCAAACATGAAAAGGAGCAAGCCTACAAACAGCGAATTTATAGCCACGGTCGCAGAAAAGCTGAGGCGAGGCATATAGAGTTTAAATCAGATATGTAGATTGGTATAAAAATAATTTAAATTGATAAATCCCCTGTATAAAGTGCCTTTAAAGTGGGTAGAAATGAAATAGAAAGTATTTAATCACTTAAACAGGGGGGTTGAGACCATGACATTCGTTACTAATCCAGCTATAGGGGAACATCACTTAAAGGAAGAAAAAAAGCTACAAAAGGAAACAACAAAAAGAAAATACGAAGAGGAAAGAAGGGAGCTTGAAAAAGAGCTTCATGAAAATAAGATAGAAATCGAAAAGCTTTTTAATGAAAAATTTGAGTATTGCGATGAAAAAATCGAATATGACTGTTATTTTGTCAGATTCAAAAAAAGCGGCGAAGACAGCTATAAGGAGCTCAAATTTGAATTCGAAGAGAATTACATGCATCTGAAGCATATGTGGAAAACGGAAGAAGAATAATCAAAAAAATCCTGGAGTCTGTCAATAATTATGTGTATGATTCCTTAAAAAAGATATATTGTTCTATTGGATGCTTGCCTGGAAAGCTTTTAAACATGAGCCTTCCAGGCTTTTTATTACTTAAATTAAATATTTTGCC
>NZ_WXFG01000021.1 GCF_009881055.1 Peptoclostridium sp. | reverse complement strand
CTCATTGTGACATCTTCCGATGCCTCACTGACTTTAAATAATTTGATGGCTTAGCCATCTTTAAAAAATAAACCTGCTGTTTAGTTTTCAAGGTTCAATTTGCGACTTGATTATCTTATCACTTCAAGTTCTCCAAGTCAACACTTTTTTCGTTTCTTTTTGCTTGCTTTTCGTTTCGTTTTGCTGCCGCTCTCGGCGACATAGACTAATATACCAGCTTTCATATTCTTCGTCAACACATTTTATCAACTTTTTTAATAAATCTTATTTTCCCAAACCTAATGTTTTGTAAGGCCTTTTTGAGTTCGTGCATAATCTGAACATAATCATCCATTCTTTAATTTTAGTTCGCAAATCTACCCTGCTGGCAATATCGCAGCTGAAAGCTAACCTGACCGGCACAAAACAAAGGAGATGACTTTTACGGTCTTTGCATAAGTCAAAGCCGCCAATTGGCCATCCCCTTTATCAGGTGGAAATATTAATGTTCTGTTATTCTGTTATGTTTATATACTTACCCCGTTGTAGTCTGTCTCTAACATTTTAATTTCCCAGTTCCCATCTATTTTTGACAGATATTTTCTCATGGATTCCTCAAAGCCTTCGTTGTCAGTCTTTACAACAGCTATAAGCGTAGAGCCCGATCCGCTTATGAATTCTCCTATAGAACCCAGCTTTTTCGCCTCTTCGAATATTTCGTCCATTCCCATTATCAGATTTTTTCTGTATGGCTGATGTATCTTGTCCTCAAAGCACACTCTGAGCTTGTCGAGTTCGCCCTTGTTCATTGCATTGACAAGCATTGCCACCCTTGATATGTTGAAGACGCAGTCGCTTTTCCCATAGCTTTCAGGCATTACACCCCTTGCTTTTTCAGTGCTGACCTTGAAACCCGGTATCATCACTGCAAACCTTATCTCCTTTGGCACATCAATCTTTGAATATGTCACCTTGCCTCCGTCATATATGGATACTACCATTCCTCCTGTTATTGCAGGCACAACGTTATCCGGGTGGCCTTCAAGCTCTGTCGCCATATCTACTATATCATCGTATGACATGACTTTGCCCATTATCTCATTTGCCCCGACTATTCCGGCTACTATAGATGAAGCACTGCTTCCAAGGCCCCTGCTCAGAGGTATGTTGCAGCTTTTTATTCTTATCTTGACACCCTTGCGTTTGAAGTCGTATTTTTCAAACGCATGCATCATACTTGTATATACCATGTTCTGTTCAAGCGGCAGCTCAAGCTCCGGGTTGTCCCATATAATCTGAACTCCTTCATTTAGTGTTTCTATTTCCACCTCATTATATAGGTTGAGCGCCATGCCTATCGCATCAAAACCCGGCCCCATATTTGCAGTAGTTGCCGGAACTTTAATTTTTATCATTACGAATTCCCTCCATAGTAGTTGTAATTGTTTTTATTCCACAGCCATAAGCTCTGACTTGAAAACACCTTCAATCTCATTTATCCTGCTTACCAGCTCATCTATTTCAATTTCCAGCTCGCTTATGTCAAGAGTTATGCTTACATTGGCGGCATTATTTATTGGTATATCCTGAGATATGGTAAGAATATTGCCCTTTAGCTCCGCAAGCTTGTTGAGCACATTCGAAAGTACGCCCGGCGTGTGATCGAGTATCATTATTATAGTCGCTTTCCTGCCTCGCATAGCTTCCGAAACGGCGAATACATAGTCCTTATATTTGTAGAAGGTGCTTCTGCTTATTTCCTGAAGCTTACATGCCTGGGTTATTCCCTTCGCTTTCCCAGTTCGCAGCATGTCCTTTGCCTTGACCACCTTTTCAAACACATCGGGAAGTATTTCCTTGTCTACTATAAGATAGCCGCTATTTTTCTCCTGCATAATAATATCCCCCATCCAGCTGTGTCTACAACAGACACAAGTGTACTCTGTATAAAGACTTTGAGATATTATAACATATGTGGCGTGCACAAACAACACACACTATTTTTGCTGAAAAGTATTTTTTGCATACAGAAAGGGAGCCTCACGCATGCGCAAAACTCCCTTCAATAGTCTCATTAAATTACTCTTATTCTTTTCTGTGCTGGGTTCTAGCCTTCTTTTTCTTCTCCCATAGCATCCTGAGCTTTCTTTCAGTCGGCTGCTCCCCGGCCTCTATGAACATAGGGCACATAAGACCCTTTTCCCTGCTTATGCATACATTGCCGCTGAGCTTGCACATGTATACGCCTTTTTCCTTGTCATACTTCTCATTCTTACACATAAGGCATCATCCACCTTTCAGACTATCTAACCTGCCGACTGCCGAATATGATGTACTTTCCTATCTGTTTGATGGAGCCACAAAATGAGTCCCTACAGCCTTGCCTTCAAGTATGTCGTAGAGTATTTCGGGGTTGTCTCCGTTTGCTATTATTGTGTCTATGCCGTGCGCATACGCTATGCTCGCCGCTTTTATCTTAGTTATCATGCCGCCCGTTCCTAGAGTCGAGCCCTTGCCCGAAGCCAGATTTTCTATGTCCTCGGTGATGTCATCAACGCGCGATATCAGCTTGGCATCAGGGTTTGTTTTAGGGTTGCCCGTATAAAGACCGTCGATGTCAGAAAGCAGTATGAGCAGGTCTGCATCTATGAGCGCAGCTACAGTTGCAGACAGAGTGTCGTTGTCTCCGAACACTATCTCCTCAGTGGCTATGGTGTCGTTTTCGTTGACTACAGGGATTACATTCATCTCAAGCAGTGTGTTCATGGTGTTTTGGGCGTTCACCCTTGTCCTTTCGGTATCTGTTACATATTTTGTCAGAAGGACCTGAGACACTATCTGGTTGTAGTCGTTGAACATCCTCTGGTATATCTTCATGAGCATCGCCTGGCCTACCGAAGCGGCAGCCTGCTTGCCTGGAACGCTAGCTAGCAGTTCCGGCTTTCCAAGCCTTGCAATCCCAACACCTATTGCCGCAGATGTCACAAACACTATCTGCCTGCCCTGGTTGTTGAGGTCTGAAAGCACGCGTGCAATCTGGTCTATCCTGTGGAAGTTGAGTTTGCCTCCTGGGTAAGTCAGCGTAGACGTTCCAATCTTTACAACTATTCGGTTAATATCATCTATATTTTTGAATCTCACGTTGGAACCCATAAATTACATCCTTTCAAAAAGATTTATACCGAGTATATTCTCTCATTCGATAATGATAATATTGTATAATACTTTGAAAATTACGTAAACATGCATTTTTCGAGCCGGCAAGCTACAGCAGATCATTTCTTCCGTTTTTCTGCAGGAACTCGACCACCTTCTTGACATCCTGAGCCTTAAGCCTGTCATATACTTTGCCGCTGAGAATCAAAAGCTTCTCAAGTATCTTCTGCCTGCTCCGACTTTGTTTCGCTTCGAATAAAAAAAATATCCTGAGATATATTATATACCCCAGAATATTTTCTGCATGCACAAGCATTTTAAGTTATATTTTCAGCATGTGGGCGGTTACTTCTAGACCCTTGCCACACCTGTCTTTCTGGCAGCCTCCATAACCGCCTCAGACACGTTCTTTGCAACCCTCTTGTCGAAGGCTTTTGGAAGTATATACTCAGGCTCGAGCTCGTCTTCCGATATTGTGTTAGCTATTGCATACGCCGCAGCTATCTTCATTTCTTCGTTTATTTCGCTGGCTCTTACGTCAAGAGCTCCCCTGAATATTCCTGGGAACGCAAGCACGTTGTTCACCTGGTTTGGAAAATCAGATCTTCCTGTTCCTATTATCAGTGCTCCGCCTTCCCTTGCAAGCTCAGGCATTATCTCTGGTATTGGATTTGCCATCGCAAAAACTATAGCATCCTTATTCATCGATTTTACCATTTCTACCGATACCACACCAGGACCTGATACTCCTATGAAAACATCCTTGCCCTTTAGCACCTCGGCAAGAGTTCCCTTTTCATTGTGTATGTTCGAAAGCTTGGCAGCCTCTTCCTGTGCCCAGTTGATGTCTTCGGCGCCCTCGTATATGGCCCCTTTTCTTCCGCAGAATACTATGTTTTTGATGCCCATATTAAGCAACAGCTTGCCTATTGCTATTCCCGCAGATCCAGTGCCGTTTATAACCGCCTCCATGTCCTCAAGCTTTTTGCCAGTCAGCTTGAGCGCGTTTATAAGCCCAGCAGCCACAACTATGGCTGTTCCGTGCTGGTCGTCGTGGAAAACAGGTATGTCAAGCTCTTCCTTGAGCCTTTTCTCTATCTCAAAACATCTTGGAGCTGATATGTCCTCGAGGTTTATACCTCCGAACACAGGTTCCATGAGCTTTACAGTCTTTACAATCTCATCGACGTCCTTTGTTGAAAGGCATATTGGGAAAGCGTCAACATCTCCAAACTCCTTAAATAGTATGGCCTTGCCCTCCATTACAGGTATTGCAGCCTCAGGACCAATATCACCAAGACCCAGCACTGCAGTACCGTCACTTACTACGGCAACCAGGTTGCCTTTTGAAGTGTAGTCGTATACCATTTCTTTCTTTTCGGCTATTTCCCTGCAAGGCTGAGCCACGCCAGGAGTGTAGGCCACAGAAAGGTCCACAGAGTCTTCAACCTTTACCTTGCTGCACACCTCTATCTTGCCCTTATGCTTCTTGTGAAGTTCAATCGACATGCTGTTGAAATCCATAAAGTCCCTCCGCATATTAAAATATTGTATTTAGACTTGCTATTTTGACTTGCCTTCTACATATTCCTTGCTGTACTTAGCCCTCTCACTTTCATAAAGGTTGCCCCCCTTGCTGTCTATGACAACAACAGCCGGAAAATCCTCCACGTATATCCTTCTTATAGCCTCTGGACCGAGTTCCTCGTAAGCAACTATTTCAGAGCTTTTTATGCACGTTGATATCAGAGCTCCAGCTCCGCCTACAGCCCCGAAATAGACTGCCCCAACTCTTTTCATTCCGTCAATTACCTCTTCGCTCCTGGCTCCCTTGCCTATCATGCCAGTTAGGCCGCGCTCCAAAAGCGGAACAGTCATCTTGTCCATCCTGCTGCTTGTAGTAGGCCCTGCCGAGCCTATAACAGCTCCCGGCTTTGCCGGAGTAGGCCCCACATAGTATATTATCTGATCCTTAGGATCGAAAGGAAGCTGCTCGCCGTTTGCTATGGCCTCCATCAGCTTCTTGTGGGCAGCGTCCCTTCCGGTATAAATGCTGCCGCTTATAAGCACCATATCCCCAGCCCTTAGCTCCATTGCCTTTTCCTTTGTAAGCGGGGCATTTATTTTTATGACTTCGCTCATGCAAATTCCCCTCTTTCTAAAAAATTAAAACATAATTTATCTACTCTGTTTATAATATCACATACATCACGATAAAAATATAAGTTTTTGTACGTATTTTTGGAGTACGCAAAGCCGCTTTATAAAAAACAGAAGGAGCTCCCTTGACACCTTCAAGAGAACCCCTTCTTATATGATTGCATTATGAAAAATTGTATGAGTCAGGGCGAGAGCCCGGCTCTTTCTTTATTATTTGAATATTCCAAAAGGCTTTCCTACAGGAAGCACGACCTTGCCAAAGTGAGTATTAAGCACTGCAGCTGCCGATCCATAGAATGAAAGCATTGCTATTGCAAACTCAGACCATCCTGCAAGCAGGTGCATAGGCTCCGGAGCTATTCCAAGAGTGCTGAATGAAAGTCCAAGGAAAAGGAAGTCGATAAGCACGAATATCATGAACAGAACCTTGTGAGTTTCCATTGCTCCTACTGTCATGAAAAGCGTGAATATGAGGTATCCTACGAATGCAAATCCAAGCTGCTTTACATCGGCTGACTCGGCAAGAGCCTTTCCGAAAACGCCGTTTTGTATAAGCCAAGTAGTTCCCACAGCAAACCAGAAGAAAGCATATCCTCCGAATGCAGTAGTTCCGAAAACATTGTTCTTTTTAGCATCGTTTATACATGCAAAAAGCTGAGCAAATGCTCCAAGGAATATCGCCCAAGGTATTACAAGAGAAACTCCGCTTGTCCAGCCAAGTTTTGAAGACGAAGCCACTAGCGTAACCATTGCAAGTCCGAAAAGGCCAAGTGCCGACGGATCTGCTGTGACAATCTTACAATTTTGATTGTTTTCCATTCTAATAATCCTCCTAATAAAGCTTTTCAATAGATATTTATAAGTCAATAGGCGTTCCGAAAAACCGCCCCCAATATATTATACATAACTGTTCTATTCTTGCAAACGTTTTTTTGAGCATTTTTGAAATACACCGCGTAATAGCTATTTTTATATATATAAATCTTAATAATATAAAATATCCGGCCCATATCATCCATTATCATCTTATTTGAGAAAATATTGTATTTTATCACCCAGAAAAAAGCTCCCTGACGAGCGGGAGCTTTTTGTTTGCCGACATTTTTTACTATATAATGCGCTCCTCATGCCTTGAAGCATGGCAGTTTATGTTTACTGCTACAGGAAGCCCCGCTATGTGAGTTGGGTATGTTTCTATATTCAGAGCAAGAGCGGTTGTCCTTCCTCCGAGCCCCTGCGGCCCTATCCCCAGACAGTTTATCCTCTCAAGCAGCTCTAATTCAAGCTCTCTTATATGCTCCTTGTCGCTGTGCTTTCCTATCTCTCTAAGCAGTGCCTTCTTGGCAAGGTATGCAGCCTTGTCCATTGTTCCCCCGATTCCAACGCCGACTACTATAGGTGGACACGGATTAGGGCCTGCAATAGATACGGTTTCAACCACAAAATCAACTACTCCTTCTATCCCGTCCGACGGCTTGAGCATCTTTACCCTGGACATGTTCTCGCTTCCAAAGCCTTTAGGCGCCACCGTAATTTTCACCCTGTCGCCTTCTACAATCTGCGTGTATATTATCGCAGGCGTATTGTCTCCCGAATTGACCCTTAGCAATGGATCTGAAACGACCGATTTTCTAAGATAGCCTTCGCTGTAGCCCTGCCTCACGCCTTCATTTATTGCCTCCTCGAGACCTGCGCCTACTATATGCACATCCTGTCCAAGTTCTATGAATATGACAGCCATCCCCGTATCCTGACATATAGGTACGTATTTTTCCCTTGCCAGATTGGCGTTTTGAACTATTATCTCAAGTATGCCCTTTCCTGCAGGCGACTCCTCTGTCTCCACGCTTCCCTTTAGGCTATCAAGCACGTCCTCTTGAAGATTGATGTTCGCGCTTATGCACATCTCCTTTACAGCCTGTGTTATTAATCTAGCATCCACTTCCCTTAGCATCGCATCCTCCTAATTTACGGAGATTTCAATCTCCCTGATTTTTAAAGCCCCTTGAAAATCTTTTTTACAGAATAGAACATATCCATTGATACCAGGACACCTTTCAAACTACCCTTAAGCGAGGGATCGATAGGCTCGTAAAGTATCTCCGGCCACATTATCTCAATCATCCTTCTGTAGAGGATGCAGTTATACTTGTTTCTATAGGAGTCGTTCACCGAAAGCATCATTTCAAGCAGATTCCTGCAACTAAACGGCGAATACTCCTCGATTGCTATATCTGCCTGGGTTCGTTGCGAAGCCTCCCAATTAAGCCCCTCCTCCCATATAAAAAGTGACAGCAGGTCTATGTTCATTTCCTTGGCGAGCTCCAAATTCTTCTTGATCCATTTATCGCACATTTTTGCTGCGTACTCGTTATTCCCATCATATCCTATGTATGTTGAAAAAAGCCTGCCGTTTGGTGTTTTTATGGTGCCGCAATAATTTCTTATAGTTTCACTCACCTGGCTTGTGACGTTAATGCTGTCATTGAACATTTTGTAGAATATGTTGTATATTTCCGGAATATTCTTCGCTATAGGGTATGCGGTATTATCCATGAACGCTCTGCTAAAGTCAGCATCCGCCTCATCACCTGGATTCAGCACCTTAAACGGAATCCCAAATTCCTCAAACAGGCTCCTTGGGATCCTAATATCCTTGCTTTCATCATCCAGCCAAGGATATCTAACAGTATAATATGTCACACTATCTCTGATATCCTTTGTGGCTGCCAGCATAAGGCGACTGTCCCAATCGGCAGTTATAGGCATTATGAGTTTTGACCTTCTTGATATAGCATTCATGAATCCCTTCAGCATCCAACATGCCATTTCACTAGAAGCTTGAATAGATCTTTTTCTCAGCGGCTTCACAGGCCAATATCTGACAACCTCACCATTAATGAGATCCAGATAGAAATTAGGACTTAGTTTCCTTGTGCCATTGTATATTGTGTCTTCCCCTATCCACTGCATAGAGGCGTCTGCAAAAGCTTCGCTCGCATAGAAATCCCGCACTCCGTTGGCCATGTTATTTTCAAGTGCTATATACCGATTCATTATCGGCAGCTGGGTTCCGCAAGCCAGACCTTTACTTCCCTTGTAATAGTATACCTCCATCTGACCTGCCGCATCGTGGTACATTCTGCAGCATTCTTTATCCTCATATATAAGTACAAATCTTCCCCCAAGGTTAAATGTGGCTTCAAGAAAGCTTTCAAAATCCCGATTTTCCCTAAGCAACATTTTGATTATGTCACCATTGCCAAACTCAGGATTCTGCCAATCTAAAATGTATCCCAAGAGAATAACCCTTCTGTTTTCATTTTCAACAACCGTCATATCAAGTTCCGGATGTACATGCAGCACAAGCCTTTCCTTGTATATCCCGTATGTTTTCCAATCCGAAGGCCCGTCCATTGTATAAGGCATCATTATGAATTGTTTTCTGTACAACAGTCTTTCATATAACAATTTATCATAACCAGTATTATCCATCAAAACCTCCAAATTATAATGCTATTATTTCAATATAGGGCTTTTCGCCTGTAAACTAATATGCTTATTATCATAATATATATTATATCAAATATTTATTCCAGTTCATATTACAAGTCGTACCCTCTCCGCTACCATTTCTATCTCACGCGCCATATGTCGTATGGCCTTCCGGCCCCGTTTACAAGATTTTTTCTCACATCAACATGTACAAAGCTCCCGTATATGCCAATCCCACGAAAGCCAGCCTTTACAGCCGCCCTTGCTATCTCCTCCATGCCCACCCCAATGACCTTGATGTCTGCCGCGCGCCCCTCAAGATGCTGCGACCCATCGGCGCCGCCTACTCTCCTGTTGTACTCCTTGCTCCTGTAGCCGCTCGTTATGACTACCGGCCTTTTGAAATAATCCCGCAGAACCTGTAGCCTCTCCACCAGCTCCGCATCCACATAAACGCTCCTTCTCTCATCCCTGCACGCGAACTCCGAGAGCGAGAAATCCCTAGAAAGTTTAATATCCCTTACCACAATCATGCCAAAGCCTCCTCAAATACTCCATAATAAAGAATCCTCTATATTATTAAATATTCATTTAAGTGGTTTTTTTGGCACTGCTATGGGAATAATTTATTTAATAGGCTGCATGCATTTATGCTATAATGTGACATGAATGGCTTCTATATGCATACAGCTGGCCATCATCACTTTCAGGCAGGTGAAAAACATGATAAAAAGCATAGACGTGGCCAAGGCCGCAGTTAAACTGGCCCTTTCAACCCGCGAGGAGGAAGAGAAACTTGTAAGAGATTATAAAAAAGCAGGTATTCTTTCAACAGGCGTGGATGTCGGCGGCAATCTGATTCAGTCCATACCGAAGATAATCGAAAGAGCTCTTGTAGCGTCAAAACGTACCGGGATAATTCAAAACGTACACATACACGAGGGCGCCATAATAGGCGCTGCTAGGGAAGCCATAAATCAGGTTTCCGAAAAGGCAACCGGCTTTAGCGTGGGAGGCAAGATAGGCATAGCCCGCTGCGACGAGCACATAAGCATATGTCTATTCATGAGCATCGGAGTGCTCCATCTCGATGATATGGTAATAGGTCTTGCGCACAGATCTATACCCCTGCTCGAAAACGAGAAGGTCTATTTCAAATCAGAATAAGAGCATAAAAAAACCGCATTTTGTTAAATGCGGTTTTTTTATATCTAGTTTTCCTCGTCTTCTTTTTTCACTATGAAATCTGAGTATATGTCCTCCTGATGTTCCTCGACGCTCTGCTTCCAGTTGTACATCTCCTTGTCGGCAGCCCTTAGCAGCTCGACGAAGCCCTCGCCGTCGGCAGGGTATATGCTTATGCCGTAGCTGCATGAAACCTGCAGCTTCTGCCCTTCGATCTCCATGATGTCCTCTATTGATTTTTTTATCCTCTGGGCTATTTCTTCAGCCTCTTCTCTTTTTTGCTCTCCGGGAAGAACTATTGCAAACTCGTCTCCTCCGAATCTGGCAGCAAAATCCGCCCCTCTTACGGAATGTTTGAGCTTACTGCCTATAAGACTGAGCATCTTGTCGCCCGTAACGTGACCCAGTGTGTCATTGATGTACTTGAAATTGTCAAGGTCCAGGAACACAAGCGCAAAACCGCTTCCTCCGACGCTGGCCTTTAGTATCTCCTCCTCAACCTTCATCTTGAAGAAGCGTTTGTTTGGGAGCTCCGTAAGATCGTCATGCAGCGCCATGTGTAGATATTTTCTGTTGCTTATTATTTCACTTTCGAATTCGCCATTGCCTTCGCCGGCCTCGAATATTATTGCGTGAAGCAGCAGTTTGCCTGCAATCTCCAGCGGAGCCAGGAAAACCTTGACATTCTTCTCGGTTCCATCACTTGTGTAGTGCCTCATATTCGACATTCCAACACCCGCAAGCGCAGCCTTAAGCCTCAGCTCTGCATCCGATTTTTGAAATCTGTTTATATTGCATATGTCCATACCTATAATCTGTTCTCTGTCATACCCGTAAAAACTTTCCGCAGCATCATTCGCTTCGATTATAATTCCAGAATCCGGGTCTATTATTAGCATTACGCCAGGGTAGTTTTGAAACACGAGCTTGAAGAAATCAAACTGACCTTGCTCTCCTTTTACATTTATACCGAACGATACATCTGTCACAAAGCAACACCCCTGAATTATTAATTCAATTTACATCATTTTATCATAAATATTCGTATTTTTGAAATTGTTTAATTGCCCATGCTGAATGTTCAGAAAACTTATACGGTTTTTGTATGATTATTTTTTGTCAATCTATCAGGACGCCTGTCATCCCACGCTTCCTCATGTTTTTATCTGCAAAAGCAGGGTTGACTTTATAAACCCTAGAATATATAATCTTCCTCATACAGCCTTTTCACATACGTTGGAAACGGCTAGGCAACACTGTAGGCCCTTGGGGCGCGTAGGATTTTAACAGCAGCAAACAGTTTATCAAATCACAATTTCAAATCTCAGGAGGATGGTAGTATGGTAAAGAAACTCATATCTATTTTTTGTGCTTCAATTCTTTTGTCCACTTCACTTTTAGCGGGCTGCTCAAAGGCTCCGGACGAATCTGCAAATTCAGAAAACAAAACGTACAGCATAGGTATTTCTCAGATTGTTGAACACCCTGCACTTGACGATGCAAGAAAGGGTATTATTGACGCGCTCAAAGAAGAGGGCTTCGTTGAAGGTGAAAACCTCGAGATAGACTTCCAGAACGCTCAAGGCGAGATGGCAAACGCCCAGACAATAGCAGACGGCTTCGCAGCTGCCAAGAAGGACATGATAGTTGCAATAGCTACGCCTTCAGCTCAGGCTGCATTCAACGCTACAAAAGACATCCCTGTAGTATTTACGGCCGTTACTGACCCTGTAAGTGCAGGCCTTGTGGCTTCTCTTGACAAGCCGGGCGGAAACGTCACAGGCTCTAGCGACGCTGCTCCAATGGAAAAGCAATTCGAGCTGATAAAAGCACTAGTTCCAGACGTTAAAAAACTAGGCGTGATATACAACACAAGTGAGGCCAATTCTGTAGTTCAGGTGGATCAGGCAAAAGCTGTAGCAGCAAAGCTTGGACTTGAAATAGTTGAAGTTGGAATCACATCTGTGAACGATATAGACCAGGCACTCAACTCTGCAATCGGAAATATAGACGCGCTATATGTGCCTACTGACAACACTGTTGTATCCTCAATACCTCTTGTAGCCAACAAGTGCATAGAAAACAAGATACCTGTAATAAGTGCAGAGGACGGCGCAGTTAAAGGCGGCGCGCTTGCTACAGAGGGAATCAACTACTACAACCTTGGACTTCAGACAGGCAAAATAGCTGCCCAGATACTAAAAGGAGAAAAACCAGCCGAAATACCTGTTGGACTCCTTGAGGACACTACACTTGTTATAAACGAGACTACTGCCGCAAAGCTTGGAATTACAATTCCAGAAGATCTCAAAGCAAGAGCGGAATTTGTAAAATAGTTATTTGTAAAACAGTTTTCGATAGTTTGTCAGATTATTTTATTTCTTTGACTGGTTTTCATTGAAGGGAGATGACTCAGTTGCTGGATTTTTCAATAAATGTGCTCCAGATGGGCTTGATATTCGCAATAATGGTCCTAGGAGTATATATAACATATAGGATACTCGATTTTCCAGACCTATCGGTTGACGGCAGCTTCGTTACGGGAGCAGCCGTCGCCTCTATACTTATATTAAACGGCGTAAATCCTTTCATAGCGTGTCTTGCTGCGTTTGCAGCCGGACTTGGCGCAGGACTTATAACAGGATTTCTTCATGTGAAGCTTGGAATAACCAATCTTCTCTCAGGAATACTAGTAATGATAGGGCTTTACTCGATAAACCTCAGGATAATGGGCAAATCGAACCTTCCGCTTTTCAACAATGAGACTATATTTTCATTGGAGATGCATCCGCTTATTGTCATAGCGGCATTCGCAGTGGCATCGAAACTGTTGCTCGACTTCTTGCTGTCGACAAAGCTTGGATTTTTGATAATAGGCACTGGCGACAACCCTGATATGATAACCTCACTTGGAATAGACACAGGCAAGATGAAGATACTTGCACTTATGATATCCAACGGACTTGTGGCCCTTGCAGGTTCCATAATGGCTCAGTACCAGAGATTCGCCGATGTAGGTATGGGAACAGGAATAGTTGTAATGGGCCTTGCCTCAATAATATTCGGAGAGACTCTTTTCAGGAGAGTCCCTATAATGCTTCCTACTACAATGGCGCTTCTTGGCTCCATACTATACAGGTTCAGCATAGGCGCGGCACTCAATCTTGGACTATCGCCTACCGACCTTAAGCTTGTGACCTGCGTAATAATAGTGTTCGCCCTTTCTGCTGGCAACGCTCACAGGTTCACCGGCTTTAGAAGGCTATTGAAAGGAGGGTTTGCAGGTGCTTCAGCTAAACGATCTGTACAAAACCTTTAACAAAGGAACTGTAAACGAAAACAACCTCTACAGAGGACTTTCGCTCACAATAAACGAAGGCGACTTTGTAACAATAATCGGCGGCAACGGCGCCGGCAAATCGACTCTGCTCAACCTGGTTTCAGGCAAAATAGATCCTGACGAAGGCTCGATTTTCCTTGGCGGAGCTGACATAACCCACATGCCCGAATTCCGCAAAGCCAAGTCGATAGCCAGGGTATTCCAGGACCCTTCTAAGGGTACGTGCCCTTCAATGACAATACTTGAAAACATGTCTCTCGCATACAACAAGGGCAAGCTGTATGGCCTCTCAAGAGGAGCCAGCAAGAAGCAGGCGGGACTTTTTGCGGAGCTGCTTTCACAGATAGGCATAGGACTTGAAGACAAGCTCCACACCAAGGTAAGCCTCCTTTCAGGCGGCCAGAGACAGGCGCTTTCCCTGATAATGTCTACGATGACTTCACCTGAGCTGCTGCTCCTTGATGAGCACACAGCAGCACTCGACCCGAAGACCTCGGAGGTAATAATCAACCTTACCGAAAAGATTGTCACCGAGAAGAAGATAACAACTCTGATGGTGACTCACAATATGAACCACGCCATGAAAATGGGCAACAGACTTCTCATGATGCAAAGGGGCAGAATCGCAATAGACATCTGCGGCGAAGAAAAGCAAAACCTCACCCAGGAGAAACTGCTTTCTATGTTTGAGAAGGCCGGCTGCGGGGATGAGGTAAGCGACAGGATGCTGCTGGCTTAAAGTGAAACCTGATAAAACTTGGATTTTACGTTTCGTTTAGAGATTTCCATACGGCGCAACAAAAGCGTATAATTTGGATTTTTGACAACTCGCTCCGCTCAAACAGTCAAAAATTCCTTTAAATTATACGCTTTTATTTTGCCTGGAAATCAACTAAACTCACTTAACAAAATCCTGCGTTTTTATCAGGTTTCTCCGCGCAAGTATGTAAAAAATCAAAACATAGCGAGTTCTCAAAATCACAGATTTCAGAATGCATAAGCCCAAGGAAATCACACAACGAAATTTAAAGGTCAATTATTTCACCGGATTTCGTACATAGGAAAGCTTCACTAGATTTACAATCCCGTAGAACACCACAAAAAACTCCAGCCTTCCAAGGAACATTCCAGCGCTTTCTGTCCACAGGACTATTTCTGGCGCATTCGGCGATGTTATTCCCATAGAAAGGCCTACTGTGCTCATTGCCGAAGCGAATTCGAACATCGAATCTCTGAGGCTGTAGCCGTTTATAGTTAGCACGGCCACTCCCGCCAAATAAAGCATTATGTACATAATAGTAAAGCAGGCCGTGTTTATTATATGTTCGCTGCTTATCTCATATGGACCCTCGGCTCTTTCTATGTACTCGTGTCTGATTACATTCTTCGGAGCAAAAAAACGCGCCATATTCCAATGCAAAGTCTTTATGAGCAAAAGCACCCTATATTGCTTTAAACCGCCCGCCGTAGAGCATGTGCCTCCTCCTATTATCATTAGCAGCATCAAAACCAATATCCCGAAATCGTCCCATCCGCCGTAGCTTACGCTTGAATATCCGGTAGTAGTAAATGCTGATATGAGCTCGAAAAACGAAACCCTGGCCGCCTTTCCAAAGGATTCGTACAGTTTTGATGCAGAAAAGAAAAACACTAGCGGTATGAAAAACGCAAGCAAAAATGCTGACAGTCTAATTTCTCCAAGTCTGAAGAACCTCCTGGCCTCACCTTTCATTAGCATGTAATGGGTGCCGAAGTTGATGCTGCCAAGAAGCATTAAAAGTATAGTTATTAACTCTATATTTAAGCTTTCATACTCTCCTATGCTCCCGACTCTCGTGGAGAATCCACCTGTTGATATAGCAGACGCAGAATGGTTTATGGCCTCAAACGCTGACATTCCCGCTTCCATGTAGAGCGCCGATCCAACTACAAAATATCCTGTATATATTATCATCATGAATTTTGCGGACTTAACGACATTGGGTATTATATCCTCCCGACCCTCGGCGCTGAAGAGTCCGAAACCGTATGGCCCTATTATTGCCGAGAGCATTACTACAGCAAGTCCGGCTCCACCGAAAAACTGCATTATACTTCTCCAAAACAGAATTATGCGCGGAGTTTTTTGTACATCTACAACTGAAAGGCCAGTGGTAGTCCATCCACTCACAGCTTCGAAAACTGCCTGAGTGAAGTTCAGCCCCCCTGATATCAAGAATGGCAGTGCTGAAATTATAATGGTCAAAATCCATGCTACAACGATTATAACACTGCCATCTTTTACAGTAATTCCCTCCTGCTTGCTACCTTCTTGCAGGCTCATTATGTACCCTTTAAGCAGTGCCACAGCAGCTGGAATTAAAAATCCCACAGCATACACAGACTCCTGTGGATAAAAAGGCAGCAAAAGCAAGGGCAATATATATATGAGCGAAGACCCCATAAGTATCTTGCCCGTGTAGCTTATGACAAGCCTTCGCCTTTCCCCTAGAACATCTGTATATGCCAAATCAATCAGCCCTTCCTCTTATTGCTTCAATTAACGCCGGCTGCACGCTTCTAAGCGACAAAATTATCAGCCTGTCCCCCTCCCTTATAATGGTATTCTCCTTTGGAACCATCTGGATTTCACCCCTTACAATAAAGCCGATTACGGAATCCTCTGGCATATCCAGCTCAATAATGCTCTTGCCAGCAGCTATGAAATCAGAGCCTATTTCAATATCCATAATGTCTATTTTTCCCGCTTCAATAGGCATCAGGCTTATTATCTCGTCAACGGAGACCTCTTGATCTATCACTCCGAATATTATGTCTGCTGTACTTATGACGGCATGAACCCCCAGCTTTTTAAAAACTTCTACGTGTTCAGGGTCGTTTACAACCGCCAGAGTCCTCTCCACTCCATAAATTTTGCCTGCTACCTGACAGACAATAAGATTTTCAGCATCACTATTTGAAATTGCTATTACCACATTGCAGCCAACAACGCCTGCATCCTCGAGCACCGCCGGATCAGTGCCATCTCCGTGCACAATTGACGCCTTATGAATCTTAGCCAGTCTTTTACACTCTTCCTCATCCTTGTGTAACACTATCAGCTTGTGACCTTCTGCAATGAATTTTTTCACCAGAAAGTGAACCTTGCTATGCCCACCTACAATCATTATATGCAAGCTATTCACCTCCTCCGTCGCTCTCTATGTAATCCCTGAAAGCCTCCGCCGAAAGAATCATCGGGCATATAGTCTCAAGCTCGAATTCTTCATAAACCTTCTGCCTGTGCGGCTCATACACCCTCGCCACAACCTTTTTAACCCCATATATGGTCTTAGCTATCTGAGTCAGCATTATGTTAGTATTGTCATCATCTGTTGTAGCTACAAAAACGTCTGCATTTTCAATCCCGGCCTTTTTTAATGTGTCAAGCTCCGTGGCATCCGCCTCAAGCATAAATCCTCCAAAGCCATCCGGCAGCCTGCCGAACGCCGATGGCCTCATATCTACCATCACAACGCTTTTCCCCGATTCAAAAAGCAAACCGGCAAGATGCGCCCCCAGCTTTCCGCAGCCCACAATTATAATATATTTATCATTAATTCCATTTTCACCCATTGAATTCATCTCCATAAAAGTTTTGGGACAAGGGGTGTTATATCATCCCCTTGTCCCAGCTGGATTAATTATTTAGGTAGTGATTATTCCGCCGTATCTTCCGCTGCAACCTCCTGCACATCCGCCTTGCCATTGCCTAGCACCTTGACTTTAAATCCAGCCCTTTCGAGTTCTTCCTTGTTCATGAAGTTGCGAAGATCGAAAAAGACTTTTCCCCTAGTAAGCCTGCAAAGCTCTGTGAAATTGATTTTTTTGAAGGCTTCATGATTCACCCCCAGCACAACCATTTCGCTTTCACTTGCCGCCTCTTCAAGACTTCTCGCTTCACATGCGAACTTCTTTGCATGCGGATCATAGGCAGCGACTTCATACCCTCTGCTGCCGAGTACTGAAATGAGGTCTATTATAGGACTCTCTCTCGTGTCATCAACATCTGCCTTATATGTAACCCCCAAAATACATATCTTGCGTGAATAGTCACTTTCTCCTAGCATTCCATCTATTGCATCCGCTACAAAACGAGGCATAGAGTCGTTTGTCTGCCTTGCCATTTTTATTATCTCTGCAGTTTTAGGATTTTTTTCGACTATGAACCATGGATCCACCGCCAGACAGTGTCCGCCTACGCCAGGCCCAGGCTGATGTATGTTGACTCTCGGGTGCTTGTTGCATAGTCTTACTACCTCCCATACGTCTATCCCTATTTCCTCGCATATCTTGGCCAATTCATTTGCAAGTGCTATGTTGACATCCCTGAATGTGTTCTCCATTACCTTGCACATTTCTGCAGTGGTTTCGTCAGTCAGAAAAATTTCACCATTTACAAAGGTCTTGTATATGTCTTTTATCTTCTCTGCGCTTTTCCTGTTTATGCCTCCCACTATGCGGTTATTACCCACCAGCTCCATTAATATTTTCCCTGGCAAAACTCTCTCAGGAGAGTGTCCCACATAAAGCTCCTCGCCAAGAACAAGCCCGCTGCGCTCTAGTATTGGACATAGGACATCCCTTACCGTTCCCGGAGGTGAGGTCGATTCAAGAACTACGATATTACCGTTTCTGACGTACGGTACTATACTCTCGGCCGCTTCAACAACATATCTCATATCAGCCCTCTTGTCATTTGTTATAGGTGTTGGCACTGCTATTATAAAAACATCGGCTTCCTCTGGCTCCGTGCGGCCTATAAGATTCTCTGATTTGACAGCCGCCTGCACCAATATGTCAAGATATGGCTCTTCTATTGTTATCTTAGCATTGTTGAGTGCATCTACAACCTTGCTTCTGACATCCACTCCAATTACATTATGTCCATGTGTTGCAAACATCGCAGCCGTAGGCAAACCAATATATCCAAGTCCTAACACACATATTTTTTTTCTCTGCATACTCAAATTCCTCCCAAGACATCATTGTATACTTTCATCAGCTCTATAACATGGTTTTCAGGGGTCCAAGGAGCATCCCAGTATCTTCTGTGAGCTTCCCTTCCCATACTTCTAACCAAAGAGTCACTTCCCATAACCTTGAGCTTTTGCACAAGATCATCTATACTTCCCCTTTCAAATATAAAACCGTCCTCGCCGCTTTCAACAAGCTCTTCCGCAGAAGAACCGCTCGATACTATTGCTGGAATTCCAAGAGCCTTTGCTTTTAGTACAGCTAAAGCATGCGTCTCATTAAGCAGTGTGGGGAAAACCATCACTCTCGATTCGCGCAGCAGTCTTATTTCATTTTCAGGTCTCAGTCTCCCGCTGAATAAGGCGCCCGGCAATATTTCTTCAAGTTGCTTTCTCATAGGCCCAACTCCTATGAATGTGGCTTCAACACCAGCCAATGATGCCGCTTTTGCAAATATGCCGGCTCCATTTTCAGCTCCTAGTCTGTCCACAAAAGTGAAAATTTTACTTTCCGCAACCCTCTCCGGACCTTCATTTTTTATACTAATCGGACTTTTCACACTGTATATTCTGGCTGAATCAGGCAGATATGGACGGATTATTCTTTCGCTATACTCTGAAATGCTTATAAAGGCATCAACGCCTGCAGGCACCCTGCCCTTTTTCATCTGTATCGCCTGACGCGAGCATTTCCATAGTTTGTGCATATGCCCCCGATTTTCACAATTGCTCCTTATGCATGCTGCAGAGAGGCCTTCGAGCTCGCAGCAAGCTTCATTTCTGCAGTCATAGAAACTGCCGCTGGGACATGCAATAAAATAATCATGAAGTGTGAGCACGCACTTGAATCCCCTGTCCATAACTACTCTGAGTGCAGCTGATGAAAGTATATTCACAAACGAATGAAAATGAACTATAGTATTGTTCTTATCTACTGAGCCTAGCAAACGTCCCAATGACACATAAGCCTTCCTGTTCCATAAGCTAATATTCTCGAAGCCGTCTTCTCTGATATCCTTTTGGTCCATACTTATAACTGTTATGTTCTTGTGAATTAACTTTTCATCAATCGGCCCTACTGCGCAAAAAAATATCACACTCTCACCAGCTTGGGCAAGGGCTCTGGCACTCTCAATGGCTAGAGCACTCGAAACTCCTTTTATGTTTGCATAGTCATTGACTATAACTATTTTCATTTAATTTCTCTCCATCCGCATATTTTGCAATCGTTGCAATATCATAATGTTTTATACCCAAATACATGCACATATAAATAAAAAAAAGAGCCCGTTAAGGCTCTTTAGAACTAAATAATTTACTCTGTATTTATTTTACCCTTGTTATCTTCAAATCGTCATAATATATTATGCTTTTTCCCGTTTGTGAAGATGTGTTACGGTATGAACCAAGCTTTAGGTAATCTCCCGCAGAATTCAGAAGAGTAGGTATGTTCAATCTGTAATCGCCAGGAAGCTTTTTAGCATCCCAGTTGGCATTGTACTCAGTAACGAATGCCATAGGCTTGTCATTTGCAAGCACTTCTATGTAGCCATCATTTCCCTGTGACCACTTTATGTGAGTTTTCAGGTCTACCCATTGACCTTTCTTGACTGCAACTTTTTCAGATCTGATCTCTGTAACGCCAACCTTTAGATTGTGAACTACCACATACATGTAGCCGTCATGGTATTGAATTGATATTGTAGGTCTTCCGTTTACATACTCATCAGCGTTACCCCAGTTTCCGTCTACTGGCTGCGGATGCCACTGGCCTAGTATTTCCCAATCAGAGCTGTTTGAGTGCGCAGGATCAACCATGAATTTCCAGTTGTACCAGATTTCGCTTCCCGCCGGCTCAGCCTTCCATTTTGAAGCTATTTCACTTCTAAGTCCGCTGTACACTTTTGAATCTGTGTCTCTAAGCTCGAATCTTGCAACGTTGTTGCTTGAGTTCAGTGGGTCTTTTACTATAGTCACACCATATGATGTTGAAGTTTCCTTGTTCCAATTGGATAGGCCGTCGAAAGCGTCATTAATCAGTGATGTTCCTGATATTGAAGCTGATGATGTTGTCGTAGAAGACGTAGTTGTTGTGGATGGTTTAGTTGTAGTTGTAGTTGTAGAAGCTGTAGTAGTTGTTGAAGGCTTTGTTGTAGTTGTAGATGCTGTTGTAGATGTAGATGTTGTTGGTTTTGTTGTAGTTGTTGTAGTTGTTGTTGTTGGCTTTGATGCCGTTGTTGTAGAAGATGTTGAGCTCGATGCGTTCAGGGCCTTGATTATGGCGTAGACTTCACCTTTGTTATTTAGCAAATATCTCTTAACGCTTCTTTTCGAGTCCAAACTTACACCTTTTTTAACAAGTAGCTTCTTCACCTCAAGTTGAAGTGCCTTAAGCTTTGCAGAATCCTTGGAATAATCCACTTTGAAATATTCCTTAAAGAAATCCGCGTTCAGATAATTATATATGACAGCGTCACTGCTTGTTTGGCTTGAGCTGCTGTATGTTCTATTGTAGTCATGTGCAAAAACTGTTCCCAAGCTGCCCATTGTCATAATTGCCGCTATCGAAAGCGCTACACCTTTTCTCATGTTTTTGATATTCATATTTATTTTCCTCCGTTTTTTTAGGTTTATGCAGGTTATTTTTGGCACTCTCCTCCTTTCAAATTTTTTACTTATACCTGCTTTGTATAATTTTATTGTCTTTTGAATTATATAATTAGTTTTTGAGTTTAAACATCCTACCCAGGTCCTATTTTTTTGTTCGCAGCTGCCCTTCGATTGTAAATTTTACTTTAATTCTGTCGTTTTATATACACCATCCATTATCTCAATATTGAATACGCCGTTTGTTTTAGAGACTTCTTTTCCATTTGGAAGTATAAGTTTTTCAACGCCGCCTCCCTCCACTTTCAGGCTCAAGAATTTTGATGAAAGCTCGACATTTCCAGGTTTGAATTTAACAGCGAATTCATCTCCACTCTGCTCTATGACACTGTTCTCCCTGCAGTAGTAGTATTCAGCCAATTCGCTTCCAGTGCAGTACCATACGTTTTTCCCCGAAATATAATCGAATATTTCATTCAAGCCTTCCATATCGTCAAATATGTTCAGAAGCTGTCTTCTGCCGTCGTTTCTTGCCGGAGAAATGTGTTCTTCTATACTTATCAAAAGCTTGTTTTTTATGAGATAGTCTATCTTCCTCATTTCTTTTTCGATGAGCTGCCTTCTGAGCAGTCTTTTGACGGTGCCCTTTATAATCCTTTCGTCTTTATTTAGATACCTGTTAAGCATGTGTCCACCAATCGTAGTAGGTATGTCTATTACGCCGTTTTTCCCAAAAGTTTTTATATCGTAACTTGTCAGCGGATTTTTATCGCTCCCCCCATGCTCACTATCGCCGTATTCTATAAGATCAACATTCGAATGCCTGCACCACCAAAAAAATCCGCTTCTGTCTATGCTCTCGTCCCCATACTTGCCCGGCTCGTATCCACAGTACTTGCCTCCTTTGGGATAGAAGCCAAAAACCTCATAGAATATACTTCTTCCTTTCTCTATCGTCTCTAAAGCTTCCTCCAGACTTTCGAAGGTCGACCATTCCTGGACAAAATCTTCCATTTTTTCCCTGGCAATGCCGTGAGTAGTCCCGTGATAAGCCATTTCAAACTTTGGATTCTCACCTATATTTCTGAAGAATGCCTTTGTCTCCTCATCGGAATTTATTGCTTCTGATATCACCTTTATACTTGAATCCGACACCACACCACTTCTTTTTCCAACCGGCACAAAAAAAGTCGTCTTGATCTTCGGATGTCGTAAAAGCAATTTTTGCTCGAGGTAATCAAAAGAAGAATTTTCACCGTGTTTTGCATAGCCCCAGTCTTCACCAAGCTCAATGGAACCGCTTCCGCTGACATCCACCCAGGCATTGGCAAGATCGTCTATCCACAAAAGTACTGGAGAATCTGCATTCCCATACCACTTACAAACTTCTATCTTCATCCTCAACCGCCTCCCTTTTGCCCAATTTATCCTTTATTATACTGCTTAAAATGACAGTATACGATTTTGGTACGAATCCGAATGCAAAGCTTATGAACAAATACAGAGTCACAAGCATTAAATTATAAAAGAATTCCAAAAGCATATCCATTCTATGGAACTCAAAAAATAAATACAATGTGTATACAGCAAAAAAAGGAATCCCTGCCTTAAAAAATCTCCCCACGCCTATTTCCATTCTATAATATACCCTTCCTCCAAAGTAATACATTATAGTCATTGCAAAATACGATATTAATGTAGAAATAGCGGCTCCGTAAGCTCCGATACGCGGAATCAACGCCAGGTTCAGCATTATATTCAAAAGCGTCGCCACTCCGGGTATTGCAAGGTTCAAGAAAACCTTCTTTTCGATATGAATCCCCAGAGAATAAAATTCACAGCTCCCATCAAGCAAGTACGCCATAACAATGAATGGAACTATCATGAAAGCCTGCGAATAATCGTCCGTTGCAAGTATTTTTATAGTTATGTTTGCATAAATAGAGATTCCCAGCACCGCGAACCAACCTACAATGTTATATAAGTCAAAAAGCTCCTCAAGCTTTCGCTTCCCGTCCTTATCCTTGTAAACGCTGTACTTGTAGGGTATTAGCGCATTAATAAAAGGCGTAACTAGAAACGGCATTATTAGCATTCCCACCTTGTAACCTATCGAATACACAGCAACAGTCGCGTATCCCATAATCGCCTTTAGAAAGTACCTGTCCACGAGAGTTAGAAGCCACTCCAGAAAATCCGAGGCGCCAGCCATTCCAATCCCATATGACAACATATCCTTCAGCTCGCCTTTTCCCCATTCAATCCTTATGTGCCTGTAATCCGCCAAAAACAGTATGGACAACACTATAATATAGGAGAGGCATTGTGATTTTAGTATCCCAATTATGCCTCCGTCCTTGGCTACCACAAAAAGCAATGCAAAAGCCAAAGTCAATCCAAGCTTTGCAATCTCAATCAAGCTCGCCTTTAATGCCTTGTACTGCATAGAATAATAGGCTGTGTAAATGCTTATTATGCATAAAAGCAACGTGCTTATTACAATATATCCAATATACTCAACACCGTGCGCTTCCGCCGCAAACATTACGCTCGCAAGCCTGCCGGCAAAAATCAAGCTGAGCGCGTATATAACAGCGCCCCAGATAAAAGAGAATGTAAGCGCAATATTTTTAAGCCTGTTCTTGTCATCATACTCGTTGAAAAACCTCTTCATCCCGGAGAAAATTCCCAAAGCAATGAATATTGAAAACAAGCTTTGATATGAAGTTATTATCGAATAGCTTCCGTATTCAACCAGTGTCAGGTTGTTTGTATATATGGGAGTCAACAGTAGATTGATAAAATTTGAAACCATCGACAGCCCCAGGTATACCCCCCCAGTCTTTACCATCAAACTGTTTTTCATGAATTTTCGCCTACTCTCAAGAGTTTTTGCCCAGAATATAGCTTACACCCTGCCTCATGTCGCTTAGTCTCCTCAGGTATCTGCCTTTATCCCTGTCCTCATTCCAAAACTCGAGCTGATATAGCGACGTAAACTTGTCGGTGAAATCGAATTTCCAAGGATACCTTCCACAGCCCATGTCAAGCTTGGCTGCAATTTTGTTCTCGAAGCAGTGTCTAATTATCTCCAGGGAAAGGACGCTTCCAACGCTGAATTTCTCAAATTCAGGGTCGTATGCCGAATTCCAGGAATGCAAAACATCCTTGTATATATAACACGCCTCATACGCTATGTATTTGTTATGGTTGTTGCTCTTTAAAAAAAACGTCATCAGATTGTTATTTCCCTTGTAGATGTTCCTTATAAACGCACATTTTCTCTCATCGGCAAAAAGTGACTGCCTATCCAATCTATTCTTTTCATTTCTCAGATACTCCTGCTCTCCTATATGAAGGGTTGCCATCAATTCGTACACATCCGTGTCCTTGCAAACCTCTATTTCATAGTCCTCCGTTTCTTTGAGCTTTCTCATATTCCTGTTCATGCTCTTTGATATGAAATAATCCTTATAATGCTCAAAGCTCTCAAATCTATCAAAATTGATATTCGGGCATTCAAGATTATAGCGTGAATAGCCAAGCAAACCATTATATTTCCTGCTTTTCAGGAAGAAGAGGCCCAGTTTTGAATCGTTTATTATATTCTGTAGGTTCACCTTATCCCAGTTATCGTTATTTTCTTCTACACAATCAAATATTTTCCTGAATATGGACATTGGATTCTCCTTTGTATGGTCAACCAAAACCGTAAAAAAATCCCCCATACCCAAAAATACAAGCTCCCTATATTTTAATCCCCACTTGCTGTGATGCTCAATTGCGAATGGAGCTATGCCCAGCACGACATCTCCCTCAATTATGCATATTATGAAAAGTCCCCTGTCCTTGTCATCTCGGTGAGCTTCGCACCATGCCTTTGCAAATCTAAAGGTGCTGTATATTGTCGCATCTGCATCTATCACCTGAAGCCTTTCCCATTGCTGCTCGAGCTTGTAGAATTCTTCTATTGAAGTTATTATTTTGCATTTCATTCTACCCCTCCTTACCCAGGATGTCCTTATAAACTTTAAGAATCAGTTCCGTATTTTCCTCTTTCGGTAAATTATTAAGACGCTTTTCATGCTCCTCAATATTGTCTATCAATTCAACCGTCTTTTGATACAGGTCCTCACTATCGCGTGTCTTGAACAATATGCTTCCAATGGGCCGCCTTGAGACATCGCTTGCTATGCTGGGCACCCCGCTGTATAAAGCCTCAGCAACCGAGAGAGCATATCCATCCGTATTCGTCGGTCTTATAAAAAAATTCGATTTTTTCAATACAGCTTCAAACTCAAGGTTTTCATGCACAAAGAGGAATCTGTCCTCTATGCCCTTTTCCCGAATGACATCCTTAATATGCTCGTAGTAATCTAGATTGTTTATATACCCTTTTGAGATGCAATAAATAAAACCAACATCGTATTTTTGCGAAATTCGTCCACACAGCTCCACAAGCATGTCAAGCCCATACAGATCCTCTCCCCTGTAAAAATTCATGTTTGAGCCGTTGGCTGAGGCTATCATTTCATGCGCGGCTATGAATTCCATTACATACTCCGGAAGAATCCCTTTGCCAGCAGTTTGAGGCAGAAAGCCGTTGATGCAGCGAATCTTGTCTTTGCTGCATCCCCACAGCTCGAGCTTTTCCTGCACCTTCTCAGAAACGGCTATTATCAGATCTGCATTTTTTAAAACATAACGTGCGAGTTTCTTCTCCCAAAAGCCCATATTTTCAATTTCGTACCTGAAGCTGTGGAAGGTTAATATTATCTTTTTCCTCCTGACTTTTGATATGAAAGTCATCGCCGCCCTGTGCTTCCAGCTGAGCGTATGCACATGTATTATGTCTTCTTTTATTGTAAAAAAATACCAGAGCACCCACAACTTTGCCCTGGCTATCTTCTTCAAGCGCCTGTCACTCGATTCGCTGACGTTTTCTATATCGTATATAGTAACCTTTATGCCGCTTTTCTCCAGCACATCAGCGAGCCTTTTTATATGAACTTCAATTCCGCCAAAAGGCGGCGCGCAACTACCTATCAATGCAGCCCTCAAACAGCTCACCCCTTCTAGATTTTAATGTCTGACGTGTTCACGAATCTTACCATTCCTTTATATTCTTTATTCATGTGCCTGCAAAAGCCTTCAAGCTCTAGCATTCCAATATTGCTCATGCTTTTGGGATGCCCTATGACCGACAGGTAATAGTCATTGTTTTCGCAGTCAAAGCTTTTCAAATACTGCTTTACAATGTCCACCATAATTTCCTTGCACAAGCCGTCATATGTTAGCATTATGGGCTGGAAAATGTAGTTCTCAAGCCTTTTTACGAAAGTTTCAAAGGCTCCTTTAGAATCCGAAAAGGCCGTTCCTCTCTGCGGGGTCTCTCCCAGTCTTCTTTTTCTAAGCCTGCCCCTGACGCTGTTTTCTATTTTTTTCGCCAGCAATCCAGGTCTCCCGTAGTATGAGCCTATGACCATCTCAAGTATTCTTCCGTCGCCCTTTTGTGCTTCATGCTCTATGCCCAGGTCAGGATCAATCCACCAGTTTATGCTTTTGGGAACTTTCGTATAGTCAAAGCCATGTATCCCTGTCTTCAGGCGTCCACCTCTGAATATGCTAGAGTCAATCCATATGCCTTCACTTGCTAGGGATTTTAAAAGCTCCCTCTCCGGGAGCAAATTCCATCCACCGGCCCTGAATGCTCTGCATGCATAGCTGCTGTCTGCCGGTCTTAGCAATTCTTCAAGGTAGTTCTTGCCCTTCCGTATTATCTCCACCGCGCTAGGTATCCCATCATCTCTTTCTTCAAACCCCAAATCATGAATCCTGTATTTTGTGTAGTCGAAATTCCACGTTCCCTGTCTATATGTCGAGGTGAGCCAATGAGAGTGGATATGGAGCTGCACGTCATGGCCATTTTTGATGGCATACAGCAGCTGCTCCTCCATACCATCTGGAAACTCGTGCATCCCAAGCTCCCTATACCTGAATATTGAAAGTACGTCGCTCATAAGCACTAGGCTGGCCCCATTTTCCGCCAGCATGTCCATCAGCCTGTAAGTAGGCTCAAGGAGAACCTCTTCCTCCGTTCCATAATTTTGGCCGAAAAAAAGTTCATGATCAGCCGTTATACATATATTGAGCATGGCGTCATCTCCCCTACAGCACTGTCACTGTCAACTAATCGCTTTTCTTTTCCTTTACTTTGCTTGAAAAAATAAATCCACACACTATCAAATAGAATAAATATATGTTTATCCCGTAATACTGGTTCACATTGAAATTTATGGCTATGCTGTTTCCAGCGAATATGGCTATTGCAAACCACAAATCTTCTCCCCTGCATCGTTTGAACAGCATCAAGAATACTGCAGTGTAAAAAAACGCATAGCTTATAAAGACTAACAAGCCTTGTTCTGTTATTATGCTGAGCCACTGCGAGTGTATATCAAAATCCGATATGAAATGTGTCATCAGATAGTAATGAGCATACTGTCCGGCTCCTATCCCTATGAAGGGCGATTCAAAGAAAACCTTGAACACTCTTTGAAATTGGACGAATCTCATGGACTGCGTCGAACCCCTGTAGTTAAACATCTCATTATACATGCCGATAATGTCGTCAATATACACAGCATAAAGCGAAACCACGGCAGCGATTGAAATCCCTGCAAAAAACAGCTTTTTAACGACTGCTTTCTTGTCGCTGTCTTTGAATATGAGGAATAGCACAAAAATTACTGTTTCAACAAAAATCGCAATATATCCAGTTCTGGTGTAGGTAAGATAAGTAAATTCCAGGTTGAGCACCAGAACAGCTAAATTATAAAGGCTTTTATTGTTCCAGAATTTATACAGCAATACGGCATGCAGTATGGCGCCCAGATTCCCTGCTCCGTTGCAGTATCCGACAAGTCCGCCTACTCGATACACTCCGTTGAAAGCCTCGTAAAATCCGAGGAATGAATTGCCTAGAGATAAAAAACTAATAAACGTAATTAAAGTATCCCTTTCAAACTTGTTTCTGATGTTGTAGAAAAATACAATTATAAGCTGAACCACCACGTAGCTGAAAAATATATAAGCGTATGTTTCATACCTGTATATTTTAAGAACTAGCAATTGGAATGCTGTAATTACATATATCATGGCCAGGCTGACAGTTACTATGTTCATTTCCTTTGATATGTCCAGCGAAAAGTCCGAGGGAAAAGAGTCCCTGTTATAAGTTGATATGATAACATTGTATAAAATAAGTACGATAGCCATAGATGTGATATATACTGTATATTCCTTGTTCAGGTCTATATACAAAGGATATGCTATGTTTACAAGCAATGTTGCCAGCATCAAATGTGCAATTGTTTTGTTGTGCTTGCTTGAAATGTAAAGCAAAGCCAGGTTAAAGCAGCAAAATATCCAAAATACTTTAATAATCGCAATCATAGCGTACGTCCCCTATATCCTGTCTGTTTGTAATTTGGAACAACACCCATAACCTTGATTCCAAGCTCACGTTCTATATCCTGGGGAGTTTTTATTGTATAGTCGAGATATTCTCTATAGAACGCTATAAACAACCCAACCATCATTCCTATGAAGCCCGTCACAATCATTATGACCATCTTTTCGGGCTTGGCTGGACTGCTTGGTACCTGAGCCGCATCAATAATCCTGACATTCTCAAGCTCCATTAATCTTTTAATTTCATCAATAAATGAGCTTGCCAAGTCATTGGCTATCCTTGCCGCATCTCTTGCATTTGTGTTTAGAACCGATATTTCAATTATCTCGGTGTCCGGGTATATGGTTACAGAAACATTTTTTCTGAATTCCTCTATATCCATGCTTATATTGAGCTTCTGCATGGATTTCTTCATCACTGCGTCCGATTTGGCCAACTTACCATAGGTGTTGACGAGTTTCTGATTCAATACCACATCGTCAAAATCCAGATATCTTTCAGTCTCATTCTCTATTCTGTTTATCACCAGGGTCGTGCCCGATTCGTAAACAGGCTCAATCAGGAAGAAGCTAAATGCAGCGCCTATTGACATGATTATCAACGTGACAGCTGTGACTGTTATTTTCTGTTTCCATATTATATTTAGATATTCTCTTAATCCGTATGTTTCTCGCATTTAAATTCCCCTCTTCAGGCTTTCACTGCAATCTTTTCTGCCAAATCAGCCACCACATTTTCCCATCTGTATTTTTCGTTTCTGTTGCTCCAGCCGCCCGGCATTGTTCCCGTGTCCATGCGGCTTGCGATATCCATTACAGCTCTGTATATCTCCTTGCTGTCATTTCTGACTACAGGTCCCCGATTGGCCTCGCTCATAATATCCAGCAGCGGATCGAGCTCGTCTCCGAGTATTGTAAGTATGCAGCTATCTGTACCCATGTACTCATAGACCTTGCCTGGTATTTGGCTTGAAGCCTTGTTTCCCCATAATATGTTGACATTAGAAAAAATCATGTACCTTAATGCTTCTTCAAACGGCGCTCTCTTTCTTATGCTTATGATATCCAAATCTTCAAAGCTCTGTATGTTTTTGATGTTGTCGATTTCCCCAAGCAAAACTATATTGAGCCGCTCATAAAGCTCAGGGCTGCTTGATTTTATTGTTCTTATTGCGTCTATGAACGGATCCACATCCCTTAGCTGTGTGTATATGGCTCCGGTGTGCACTATGTTAATCCTGTCTGGCAATATACCCTCCGGTGCTCCTAGTCCCCTGATTTTATCGTAGTATGCGCCGTCATATCCCCTGTACACAATTCCCGTCTTATCGGGCTCAAGCCCGAATGTGTCCACATACATATTCCTCGTCTGCTCCGAAGTAAACAGACATATGTCAGCTTCCATCACAACGTTTTTTTCGACGCCCCTTTCGTAAAGCTTTCTCAAAAGCGGTTGGTCGTTTCTTTCACTGCTTTGGACGGTCCATGGATCACTCCAGTAGGCTACCCAGCGTATTCCAGGCATTCTTTTTTTGATGCTGTATGCCACCATATGACTGGACGGAAGCTCATGCATTGAAAATACCATGTCATATTCCCCCGCTCCGATTAATTCCTCTGCTTTTTTGATGGCATTTTTTTGCCAAAAAACAAAAGAATCGGGGACTGCCATGTACTTTTTCAAAACGCCTTTAATCCTTGCCGTACCTGATGCTCCCCCCCGACCTCCATCACCAGATTCACCCTTTTTGGCGTATGTCTTTGAATACACGTATCCTGCCGATTCTCTATAAATCCGCACATCCCCGTCTATTCTCTCATTCAGTGCACTATCATGATATATGTGATCCTCGTTATATCTGCAGGTTACGACTCCCACATTGTGCCCGAGTTTTCTCAGATAGTTTACATAATAAAGACTCCTTATACTGGCAGAATTATTCATAGGCGGAAAATATATAGTTATGAAAAGTATGTTCATACTCTGTAACTCACCTCCCGATATTCCTGTAGAGTTTCCTTCTGCTTATATAGTACCCGTGCTTGTTAAAATAGTATAGAAGGCCCCTTAGGTGTTCTACGGCCATCCTGCTAAGCGGATTTTTCCTGCTTATTCTCTGATAGTGATGTATTATCCTGGTTTTGGGAACTGCAACAACCCTGTAGTTGTTCTTCCATATTCTCAGACAAAGGTCTACATCCTCCGGAGAATAAAATATTTTCTCGTCAAAGAGACCTACACGCTCTAATGCATGCTTCTTAATAAGCCAGCAGGCTGAAATTGCATAATCCACATCGAAAAACTCGTCATTCTTGTCGGATTCCCAATCATCATATGATTCGTCTTTTTCACCCCATCTGTACATAGTAGCGACAGGTGAAAGTTTGCTTAGCTTTTGAAATAGCGTAGGAAACTTTTTAAATGAATTCTGTCTCCTTCCGTCAGCATAAAACATGAAGGGGGCTGCCAGACCAATGTCTTCGTTTTTTTCGAAAACATCAACAAGTCTTTCAAAGGTGCCACTTTGGACCACGGTATCAGAATCGAGTATGCAAATATATTTGCTCTCCTTGCTTGAGCGCTTTATCCCTTCATTTCTCGAGACAGTTGTCCCCATATTGCCGCCCATTTCCACAAGGACTACACTCTCATAATTTTTGACAATTTCTCTTGTACTATCCTGTGAACCGTTGTCTACAACAATGACTTCGTTTTGCAACATAACATTTTCCAAAATAGATTCTATGCAGTTTCCTATGTACTTTTCTGAATTCCATGTTAGTATTACAAAACTTATCATTGTTCCGCCTTCGTCCACATCAATACGCCCCTTCCTTCTTTATCACCTTAACCACAGTCTGAATTATCAGAACTAAATCCAAATATATGCTCATGTTTCTCACATACTCAACATCCATGCTGATTCTTTGCTCGTATGTAGTGTCACTCCTGCCCTTTACCTGCCACATACCTGTAAGGCCCGGCCTCACGCACAAATATACAGCCTTATACCGTCCATATCTCTCCAGCTCAGCCGGCACTATAGGCCTTGGCCCCACAAGACTCATGTCGCCCCTTAGTATGTTATAAAACTGAGGCAACTCATCCATGCTTGTAGTTCTGAGAAACGAACCGAGTTTTGTAATCCTGGGGTCATCCTTAAGCTTGAAGTTTTCCTCATATTCTTTTTTCTGTTCTTCTGTAAATTGCTCAACCAGTTCCTTGGCATTAGGTACCATTGTCCTGAACTTCCAGCATTTGAACATGACTCCGTCACGTCCGACCCTCTCGTGACCATAAAATATGTTTGCTTGCGGGTTATCAAGCTTTACTGCCACCATTATCAATAGAAGCAGTGGGAAAAAGAAAATGATTGCAAAAATAGATCCCACTATATCCATTGCTCTTTTCAAAAACAGACAGGCGAATTTTTTCTGCATATCTATCATATTCATATTTGAGATTTTTTTGCTATCATCCATATCCATAACTCTTCCCCCCTTTTTTTTATGTCTCATTTTCCTCCGGGACACCACGAGCACTTATGTGCCACTTCTGCTTCTTTTGGCTTTCACCGTCAAATGGAATAACTCCCATCAACTGTATCCCAAGATATTTTTCAACATCATTAGGAGTTTTTATTGTATCATCAAGATATTCTCTCAAAAATGCTGTGAACAGCCCACCTATCAGCCCCAGCAGCGTCGCAGCCACTATTATCAATATCCTGTTGGGCTTTGCCGGCTCAGTTGGTATATCCGCAACGTCTATTACCGTTATGTTTTGTATCTCCATTATCCTTGATACCTCTTGGGCAAAAACGAAGGCTATATTGTTTGCAATCATGGCCGCCTTTTCAGGGTCTTTATTTTCCACCACGATTTCCATCATTTCAGTTTCTTCAAGCAAATTTACTGTAATAAGCTTTCTAAATTCCCCGACCCCCATATTTAGATTGAGGTTGCTTATAACCTTGGAGAGAACTGTTTTCGACTGTATGATTTTTTCGTAGGTGTTAACAAGCATTTTGCTTATTATAATATCATCATACCTGTAGTATACTTCCTGTCCGGTAGTTTGTCTTTTGACCATCAGAAGCGTACTCGATTCATACACAGGGTCAAGTACAAAAAAACTCAAGCCGGCGCTAATCAGAATAGCAGCTATAGTCATTGTCAATATGGTTTTTCTTCTCTTATAAAATATATTGATATAATCACGAAGTTCGATTTTTTCATGCATAAAATCACCCTTATTCGTAGTAGTAGTAATTATCTTTATTGTGTTCGCCAATGAAATTGTTTAAGACTATGCCGAGTATTCTGGCGTTAACATTCTCTAGAGTCCGTTTTGCCTTTCTTGCCATATCTACTTCGACATATCCTGAGCTGCACACTAGTATTGTTCCATCAGTATAAGTCGATATTATCGACGCGTCAGTCACTATGCCAACAGGCGGAGTATCTATCACCACATAATCATAATCTCTTCTTAATACTCCTAAAAGGCCCTTCATACTCTTCGAGCTGAGAATCTCCGCAGGATTCGACGGTATCTGCCCTGCAGTTATGATATCTATGTCAGAGCCCGGTATCTTTCTTATATAGCCTTCGTATTCATTTTCGGCATGTGAAAGCAGCAAATCTGTTATCCCCTTCTTGTTTGATATGCCAAACATCTTGTGGACAGACGGCTTTCTGAAATCGCAGTCTATTGCAGCCACCTTACTCCCCAGCAAAGACAGCGATGCGGCTATATTGGCAGCTACCGTTGTCTTTCCTTCGCCTGATTTTGCGCTTGTGATAACTATCGTTTTTATGGTCTGGTCTATGTTTGCAAACTGTATGCTTGTTCGTATGCTTCTGTACGCCTCGGCCACCGGAGACTTTGGATCCGCATAAACTGCTATATTATCCAATTTTGAGCACTTCCTTCCACTTGTAAACTTTTTATGTTTTCTTAATGATTTCTTAATGTTATTATAATATTATTATACCGCCGTATTAAAAGGTATAAACTTCTTTGTATAAAAACCTCCGCTTATATTTCCCACTCCCTGCTTCCACGGTTCATATGTCTTATCGCTCCCCAAAAGTCCATGTCGCTCTTGTATAGGTTGTACTTTCTGATTGCAAACTGGACATTTATTAAAGCCGACAGCCTCTTGAACAGGTTCTTGTGCAGTACACCCCTGTCGAAAAAATATTTTTCATTGTATCCCTTGAACCATGTAGATTCCTCTTGCTTGACAGTACCTATCCTGGCTGGATTGGAATATATCTTCAGACCTTTTTTCAGGCAGTCTGCTATGAATATGGTGTCCTCTCCGCAAGCATATTTAGCTCCCCCCCCAAACAGCAGCGAAAAGTATATGTTTGCTCTAATGACGCTTTCCCTTCTGAATGCAATGCAGTATGTTCCGTATCTCATGAAATTGGTAAAATTGACACGCGCATGCGATTGTATATTCAAGTCATCTTTTCTGTCCTTGTTTAGAGTGGGAACATTGAACATCATCATATCGGCTCTCGGGTTGTTTTTAAATGCATCGAGTACCACATTCTCATAGCCATCGTCATATACCACGTCATCGTCGGCCATAAGGCATATATCTGCAGTAGCTCTCATCAAAGCGCTATTTCTGCTAAGGCCAACCCCTTTTTCGTCGAAAGAGTACATTCTGATTTTTTTTGCTTCGTCTTCATATTGAAAATAATCATTCCTGTCGCACTGGTTTATTATTATGGCATCAGTTCTGATGTTCATCCTGTTTACAATTTCCAAATCAGACTGATGCATGGTCGATACCAAGACTTCCAAAGTCACCAATCCCACCTCGCTTTTTAAAAAAGGAACCAACACAGAGATTGGCTCCTTAATAAATGAATTTTTACACTCCACCATGGAAAATATTTATCACGACTTCATATAACCACCTAAAAAGCTTGTATGCGCCAATGTTCAACATAATCAGCGCAGCCGCCACTTTTCCCTTTACAGAGAGTTCATTGCCTTTTAACGCATAACAGAATTTTTCCTTCAGGTCTCTTTGCAAAATCTTTACAGCTGCAAAATTGTTTGCCGAAATGCTCTTGCCCACTTCTCGCAGCAATCTATAGCTTGATAATGCTGACCTTTTGCGGATTATCGGAATAATTTGCGGGTAAATTTCCCCAACTACCGCTTCAACCTTATCATGCGCCCTGACGAGCGACACCTTCCTTGAATTAAACGGCTTCCTTGTAGCACTATCTGCATTCGCAACAACATGGTACTTTGGGGTTTGCGAATATACGATTTTTTCGCTGTGAATTATGAATTGGCACAGCCACAACATGTCTTCTCCAATTGTGATATCTTCGTCAAATTCAATACCTTTAACCCTGTAGATATCCCGCTTATAAATTTTGTTGTATACAGAGGCGTCAAGACAGAATTCAGTCAACTCCAGACTCATCACTATAGCAGCTTCCTGTGAAATAAGCTCAGGCTCGCATTCGCGGGCTAAAGCAGGGTCGGCTTCGTCATTCAAATAGTAGCCGCAGGCTGCGATTTCAGCGTTGTTGAGCTCAGCCAAGCCCTCCAGGAATGAAAACATATCCTTCTCGATCCAGTCGTCGCCGTCTACAAATCCAATATATTTGCCCTGGCATATTCTAAGCCCGGAATTGCGTGCTGCCGAAACCCCCTTGTTGCTTTGATGTATGACAGTTATGCGGCCATCTCTTGCCGCGTACTCATCGCATATTGCTCCACTCCCGTCAGTCGACCCGTCATCCACCAGTATGATTTCCAGATTTTTGTATGTCTGATTGATGACGCTATCCAGACACCTTCGAAGATATCCTTCATTGCAATATATGGGAATGACAATGCTTATCAATGGTTCCATAAAATCACCTCTTAAATCACACTGAACGCTTCTTTTCTCACAACTTGTAGTTAAACAAACGCAAAGCAGCTTCATACAGAAAATTGGCATGCCTATACAACGTAAGGTTGGCTGCAATCAGAACAAGACCTAGCTTGTTTTTCAGCGACACATCCGCGCATTTCAATGCGTATGTAATATTCTTTTTAATGTCATTTTGCAATATTTTTATTGCCTCAGCTTCATTAAAGGATTTATTGACGTTGGCCTCGCAAAGCAGCCTGTAGCTTGATAATACAGATCTTTTGCGAATTGCTGGAAGCAGCTGCGGATACTTCAGGCTTACTATTTCCTCCATTTTTTCATGCGCCTTGACAAGCGATGCCTTCTTCGAATTAAATGGCCTCCTTGTGGCACTCATGCTGTTAGTGAAAACATGATACTTTGGAATCGGAGAATAGACTATTTTTCCGCTGCTCATAATGCACTTGCACAGATAAAGCATGTCTTCTCCAATTGCTATTTCATCTTCAAACTCTATTCCGTTTTCCTTTAAAATTTTACTCCTGAATATTTTATTGAAAACACCCGAGTCGAAGCAAAATTCCTTAAGCTCCAGGCTCATGAGTATGGATTTTTCCTGTGAAATAATCTCAGGCTTGCATTCCAGGTCCAAACCGGGATCTGCTTTGTTGTTTACATAGTAGCCGCAGGTGGCAATATCAGCATCGTGCGTGTCAGCCATCTCAAGCAGAAATGAGAGCATATCATCGTCAATCCAGTCATCACCGTCAACAAATCCCACATATTTGCCGCTGGAAAGCCTCAAGCCCTCATTGCGTGCTGCGGAAACGCCTTTATTCTCCTGGTGAATAACCCTTATGCGACTGTCCCTGGCTGCGTATTCATCACATATTTTACCGCTGCCGTCCGTTGAACCGTCATCCACAAGTATTATTTCCAGATTTCCGAGCGTCTGATTTATGACACTCTTCAGACATATGCCGATATATTTTTCAACATTAAAAACTGGAATTATAATACTAACCTCTGCATCCATAAAATCACCTCGTAGAGCCGCTTACCCGACCTCTATACTATATTGAAATGCTCGACAATCTTTTTGGAAAACTCACCCTCGGTGTCCTTATTGACCAACTTGTTGATTCTCATTCTCTCCAAAGCGTAATCGTCTTTTGATATCGCCATTTCAGCCAGAAAACTCTTTATGTCCTCAAAAGACACCATGTGCCTGCCCGGCATGTATTCGAGAATATTATCGACAAGATACCCTGCCTTGTATTCATATATGTCGTCTACCGTGAAAGCTATGGGCTTGTTGGTGAGCAGATAATCAAAGTAAACCGATGAAATATCAGTTATCAAAGCATCAGCTTCCCCAAGCAGAGAATACAGCTGCACGTCCTTATCACTCAGGTCCTTGTTCGTAAGAAACAGCATGTTTGAATGAGAACGGCTTTTAATATTTTCAAGGTTTTGCGCCGGATGGAACTTTATAACGAGCAGCATATCGTTGTCTTTCAAGACTTCATTCAACTCTTCAAGCTCTTTCTGCGAGGATATAATCGGTATCCCTGTCTGCGAAGTCTTGTCTGCCTTATAGTGTTCTTCTCCAGTCATATGTGTCCTGTATGTGGGCAGCCAAACTACGCTCTTTCTGTATTTTCCGCCTGAGAGCTTGGACAATGCATCGCTTTTTATAAAGAGCAGGTCGTTTCTTGGGCTCCCCATGGCTAGCAGCTGCTCCTCCTTGCACTTGTCGGACTCTACATACGCCTTCTTGAAAGTGTCGCTGCTGTATATTACATAGTCGAAATTCATGCCCAGATCGCAGTTGGCATTTTTGGGTCCCGTTCCGTGCCACAGATTAACAAACACTTCTCCCTTATTCAGCTTAAAGGGCGGCCTTCTGTGAGAATAGAAAGCAAATCTTGCAGTGGCTGCGTAATAGTAGTACACAAGCTTTTCCGCCCAGTTGAGCATTGTCTTCTCGTCCTCGGAATCCACCTTTATAAACTTAACCCCATTGCCGAATTTCCCCCTAAAATCTGACGGATTCTCAACAAGCCAGACCATTTTATATCTTTTGTCCAACCCCTCGCTCATCATGTATTCAAACAGGGCTCTCGAATTGTCGCAAAAATCGCTATGGCTCTCAAAAACAATGACATTCTGAAGAGGTACCACTTTTGCAAGCGGCTTTAGCCATTTTCTGAGTGTTTTTTCCATCATCATCTCTCCCCCCTCAACAGCACTCTCTTTAGCGGCATAATCAGCAGCCCCTTTTCAAAGTCGTTCATACCCTTGACCCATACGGTCAACATGAATATGCAAGAGAAAATAATGCCTTTTATGAACAATCCTCCCAAGCCCGGAGCCAAAGGGAGTTCATTGTGCAGCGAGCATACAGCAAAGCTCACAGCTGCCGGTATTGAAAGCCTTCCTATTTCGGCCCAATATCGCGGAATATCCAGGCCGATCTTTTTTTTGTAATATATGTTCATGGTTATTATCTGACCCAATACACACCCCAGACCGGTTGCCGCTGCACAGCCAACAACGCCATAGGTCTTTACCAGAGCCACACTGAGAACCACATTCAGCACCGCTATGAAAAGATAGACAATCGACCTGAAAGCATGCATGTTTTTTGCCTGCAGTATGCTTATGCCTACATTCTGGCTCAACGGAACTATTGAGGGTATCATTGTGATTAGTGCTACATAATACGCGCTCTCATATCCCTCCCCAGCCCATATTGCTATAAACTCCTTTCCAAACAGAGCAAAACCACTCAGCACAAACGAAAGCACCAAAAACTGAATTCTGCCCACCTTTACGAATGTGTCCGAAAGCAAGCTTCCGTCGGCATCCTTTACGTCCAGCTCCACAACCCTAGGCAAAAACACCCCTGATATTGACGTGGATATTTGTACATAATAATTGAAGAACTGCGATCCTATTGTGTAGACGGCCACCGCTGCTGTTCCAAGGTACATTCCCAGAATCAGCTGATCTGTAGCCCAGTACAGCCTGTCTATTATTATGTTTAGAAATACAAAGAAGGAATACGCCCCTATGCCCTTTAGCAAAGGCATGTCAAATTTTGAAACCGATATCCTCTTATCCAACACCTTGTAGAAATATACCACATTTAACAAACTGAACAGAGTCCCAATAATCGCGACAGCAAGTAAAATTCCCACAGATTTGTATCCGAACATAAGAATCGCAACCATTATAATCGGGTTGAGACATATCCTCGCAATGTTGGCTGTTTTTAAGAATACGAACTTTTCATATGCCTGTATTATTCCAGCAAACACACCTAGCGGGAATGAAATAGACATGTTTACTACGGCAATGAGCATCAGCGTCTTTGCTCTGCTTAGCTCCTCCGGTGTCAGCGAGGCCGAAAAAATATTGTCTATGTTTAAAATAAGTATAATTCCAATAATAAAAGCTATGAGTCCAATAATAGAATACATTACAAAAAACATGAAGTGCAGAGACTTCTCTTTTTCAAATTCATTTTCTGCACGATATTTTGCCGTATACCTTATAATGGCGTTTTCAAATCCAAAATCTAGTATTGCCAGGTTTGCCACGACCGAGTTGACAAGCGAAAACAGTCCGTACTCAGCCTGTCCCAGCTTCCGGAGCATAAAAGGAGTATATACAAGTGATATTGCCACGCTCAGAAATAAGGCGGCATACGAGAGCACCACACCTATTCTAATTTGACTTTTTCCTTTTTCCATAATGTGCATCTTCTTTCAAGTTTATTTATATAATGATGCTTCCTTCATAATCTTTAGAGTCTTCGAAATTCCTTCTTTTATATGCGTCTTAGCCTTCCAACCCAGATTTTCAAGCTTGGAGCTATCAAGAACCTGCCAACTCACCGGTGTGAAGCCAGCTTTTTCAAGCACGCTTGCCTCCGATATAACCAGGTTCCTATTCCCGCATTTTGCTACAATATCTGCCATTTCTTTTACGGATAATATTGAATCCTTGTCAGACACATTATAAGCATTACAGCTTTCGCCCATGAGCATTACTGACAGTATGGCCGACGCCGCATCCACAACATAGCAGTAACCCCTGACTTGTGTTCCCTGACTTTTCATTATTACGTCATTTTCTGACAATACGTTCCTTATAAATGCTGATATTGCTCTGCTATCACTGCTTCTCATACTAGGACCGTATACATGGCTTGGGCGCGCTACCACGACATCAACATTATACTGACTGGCAAAACTGACGCACAGCGTCTCTGCCGCCCGCTTGCTGCTCGGATAGCACGATCGCACATCCATAGGATTGACATAACCGCTGTAATCCTCGGAAACCGCCCCCATCTGCCCGGTGATTTCTCCGTATGATTCGCTGGAGGATACAAACAATACTCTCGTGCTGGCATTCTCCCTTGCAAACCGCAGGGAATTATACATTCCATGGAAATTCGTCATCATTGTTCCCACGGGGTCATTTGCAAAAGCAGCCGGGTGCGCATGGCTTGCTCCGTGTATTATATAATCGATATGACTTTCTAACCCGATTTTGTCGCAGACATCCTGCTTTACAAAAACAAACTGCCCGGATTCAAAATATGACAAAAAACGCCGTTTTGCAGCCTTTCCGTTCCTGCAAAGAGCATATACAGTTATATTGTCATCAAAATGCACGTTTCTATACATTATGATGTCCACAATGCATGAACATATCAAGCCGCAAGCGCCTGTAATCAACACGCTCTTGCCCCTCATTCTCTCCCATGGAAAACTAAAGAGACTCACCTCATTCAGATCTCCAATGTAAGTAGAGCTTTTAATCAACACTAGCTATTCCTCACTTCGTCAAATATATTTTCCTACAGCTTTCGCTCATTGTTTGTGGCTTTAAGCAGCAAAGCCTCGAATATATCCAGGTCATCAACGGTTGTGATCTTTATGTTTTTCTCGGAACCAGCAGAAAAGTATACCCTCTCACCCAACTCAGCCAAAAGATCACACGAGGCTCCCATGTTCGAAATATCACGCCTTGCAGCCTCCTCATGGGCCCACAGAAGCTTAGATAGCCTATAGGCTTGAGGCGTCTGAGTTCTGAGCAGTTGGTCCCTTGGGATTGTTGTGAGCGATGAAATCTTGTCCTCGCATTTGAACACAACCTCGACGCATGGTATCGCAGCCACTGCGTTGCCGTAGAGCTCATACTTAACCAGGCAGTCTGCTATAATCTCGTGCGAAACCATCGGCCTATTGCCATCATGTATGATAACCGTATCGTCAGGACTGCATTCTTCCGCAAGCTTCAAAAGCCCTTTTCTTATTGACTCCTGTCCGGTTTCGCCTCCTGACACAACCCATCTTAGCTTGCTTATCTCAAACTGTTTGGCATATGCTTTGAGTATGTCATGCCAACCGTCAAGACATACTACAATAATCGCGTCAATATTCGGATGCTTTTCAAAGGCCAGCATGGTGTAGACAATAATGGGAATGTTGTCTACATGCATAAATTGCTTTGGTATATTCTGATGCATCCTCTCGCCGGAACCGGCCGCGGTCAGCAGTGCAATATTCATGGCTTTCTCCCCTCTCTGCCTTTTTACTCAACATATGTATGGCTTCCACAATGCCCTGCAAGGCCTGTCACTTAAGCCAAGTATCCTTTTTTGAATGCAGCATGGCCTTGAACAATTCAATATCATCTGGTGTTGTGATTTTTATATTTTTGTATGAACCTGCCGCAAAATAGAGCGTCTCGCCTAAATCCACCATCATTGTATTGGCATAGCAAGCCCCGTATATCCCTATTTCCCTCCTGTAAGCCTCCTCATACGCTGCTAGCAGCTTGCTATAGCCATAGGCCTGCGGCGTCTGCACGCACCTTGTCTTGTCCCTTGGTATATACTGGGCTGTCGATATCTCGTCCTTAGCCTCAAATACATGCTCGTTGTGAGGCAGGGCTGTTACGCCATTGCCGTACATCTTGCATTTTTCAATGCAGTCAGAAATGACCGTTACATCAACCATAGGCCTTATGCCGTCGTGGATTAATACTATATCATCAGCTGAGCACTTGTCCCTGAGATTGTATACTCCGTTTCTAATTGATTCCTGAGCACTATCCCCCCCCGATGTGATCCATTTAAGCTTGTCAATTCCATACTGCTCGGCGTAAGCCTTCAAAACCTGATGCCAGCCGTCTATGCAGACAACCTCAATAGCGTCTATATCAGGATGACGCTGGAAAACTTCCAATGTATATATGATTATCGGCTTGTTGTCCACATGCAGAAACTGCTTTGGGATATCCTGATGCATCCTTTGTCCACTTCCGCCTGCGATAATAATTGCAACGTTCATTTTTCGCCCTCCATTCTCGAAATTATCCATACAATCTGTACTTATTTATACCCACCTGCAGATCATTTGAACCTCCGCCTGCGAAATCTGGAGCTATCTTTTTAAAATAATTAAAAGACTCCTGCTCATGCTTTTGGCATACAAGCGGAGTCCTTTTAATTGTTTTTATAACTGCACTAATCTGCTGTCGTAAACCTCATCAAAGTTGGCTTTCCGAGCTTCTTGCCTTCGTCTTGCGACTTCACTCCCTGTGTTATAAAGATAGTGTAGGTTTCGTTTGGATTGTAGCTGCCAACAGGAGATATGATTATTGTATTGGGCTTATCCCCCTGTTCCAATGTGCATTCAACGAGCTCCCCACTCGAATCCTTGATGTAGAGCGTATCCGGATTTACCGTGTCCATGTCAGGCTGACGGCTGAATTCTACCGTCCAGGTCTTGGTGAGAGCCACGTTTGTCTTTGCGGGTATTTCAGCTGTCACAACCGGCATGGCCTCAACCGTCTGGGAGTATTCAGACCAGTTGCCGGCCTCATCATTTGCCTTAAGCCTGAAACTGTAGGTTTTCCCATTGGTCAGGCCACTCAGCATATGCATAGTTTCATTTTTCCCGACGCTGACGTAGGACCATGCGGAAGCGGACGTCAGCTTGTATTCAAGTCTGTAGCCTTCAAGATCGAACTCCTGGTTTGCATCCCAGCGCAGAGTCACACTTTTGTCGCCTGCCGAATCCAGCCTCAGATTGCTCGGCGCAGCAGGATCTGTTAGATAAACGAGCGTCTTTTCTGCATTGAGCAATCCGTACCCATAGTGATTGTCAAACCCGGCGCTTCCAAGATCCGTGCTTGAAGCTTCCAAAGAGGCAGTAAATTCCGATACTGAAATGGAAGGCTTGCATGCAACAGCAAGAGCGGCAACACCTGCAACATGCGGCGCCGAAAATGATGTTCCGCTGTCGTAAATGTATTCAACGCCATCGTTTTGCGCATCAGCCGTAGTGTAAATCCCTTCACCCGGAGCAGCCAGATCCACCATGTCGTTGTACTGTGAAAAGTCAGAGTACGACAGGCCGCTGTCGACAGAAGCTACGCTTATGACTCCGCTGTAAGACGCCGGATACATATAATCCGCCGAAGCCCCGTTGCCTGCTGAAGCAACTACTATGCAGCCCTTTGAAATTGCATATTGAATCGCCTCGTTTTCAGCTGATGAAAAGCCCGGTCCGCTCAGGCTGAGATTTATGACGTCGCACCCCATATCTGCAGCCTTCCTTAGGGCGTCGCATATGTCGGAGGTGTATATGCTTCCATTTGAATAAACCACGTTCAGTGGTACTATTGCCACCTCCCAGTTTACTCCTGCTATGCCCTCTCCATTGTCAGTCTGGGCACCTATTATGCCCGTCACCTTTGTCCCGTGCCCAATAGAATCATATTGGCACGGCCCATCAATTATATAATCCCAACCGCTCCTTATGTCGGCTCCTGCAAGATCCGGGTGGCTTCTGTTCACACCGGAGTCTATTACTGCCACCATAACAGTGCTTGAGCCTTTTGTGATATCCCATGCCCCCTGAATATCTATCGCAGGCAACGCCCATTGATTGTCATAATAAGTATCAGACGGCACCTCCTGCAGCTTTACTTCACGGTCCTCCTCCATAAAATCGACAAGCCCTTGGACTCTCTGTTCGAACTCATCGACGTCTGAAAGCATTATCATAAATGTTCGATTCCCGCTATCACCTATGATTTTATACTCATAGGGGCTTACGGCTTCGAATATTTGGCGCATCGAAGCAGCTTCATTGAATTTTACAATGTGTCTCGTTCCCGAAGCCAAAAGAAGCTCTTCCTCACTCCGCCTCCTTTCCTCCCGAAAAAATCTGCCGCTCTGTGAATCCGATTTTCTGACTCTCTCCCCGGCGGTGTCTATTCTGTCTTTACGGATTCTATCCAGCTCGTCAAATGGATTTTCATCCGGCGACTGCTCATATGTAACTTCATCTGCTTTTTTGACGAGTTCATTTCCATCTAAATCCATGCTCTCTGCAAATCCATTAAGCGGATTGGACGATAGAGCCACAGACAAAACAAAGGCCCATATTAGCCTTGTAACTGATTTCATACAAGTATCCTCCCATAGCATTCCTCTTTAAAAACTGTCCTTTTTATAATACCCATTATGACCCTGCCAGCGAACAAGTATTTTATAAAATATAATTTGAATTTCTTATGTATTTTAAATTAATTCGATTTAAATTTATATTATGTTTTTATTTTGGGTATAAATGACTAATAGTCACATATGACTAAATGGAGGTGTTTTTCATGAATATCAGGCTGAAAAAGCTCAAATTTGCAACTTCAATGCTCCTGGCGCTAGCACTGCTTATAACCGGCGGACCGGTTTTTGCAGGATCCCCTATTGATGATGCGACCAGAGCACCACAAGGGTGCGAAGAGCCCAAGCAGGCGGATTACACTGTAGAGCACTACAAGCAGCTGCCTGACGGCTCGTATCCCCAGACGCCAGATGATACGGACACTGAAACAGGAGACGTCGGGGACACCGCTACTGCAGTGCCCAGGGAATACCCGGAATACACTCTCGACGAGGACAAGTCAACAGTCACCGGCACAATTCTTGAGGACGGCTCACTTGTGCTTGAGCTCTACTATAAGGCAACTCCAGCTACTGAGGATACGCCTTACACAGTCGAGCACTACAAGCAGCTGCCTGACGGCTCATATCCCGATACGCCAAACGATACAGACAGCGAGACTGGAACTCCTGGAGATACCGTTACTGCAGTGCCCAGGGAATACCCGGAATATACTCTTGACGAGGACAAGTCAACAGTCACCGGCACAATTCTTGAGGACGGCTCACTTGTGCTAAAACTCTACTACAAGAAGTCAGCAGAACCTGCCAAATACAATGTATACTATGATGCCAACACGGGCAAAGGAGAGCAAACCGACCCTCAAAGCCCTTACGCACCAGGCGAAACTGTAACAGTAATGGATAAGGAAACCCTATCCAAATCGGGCTACATCTTCATCGAATGGAACACAGCAGCAAACGGAAGCGGAACAGACTACAATCCAGGTTCGAAATTCACAATGCCGGATACCGATGTAACTCTGTTTGCACAGTGGAAGAAAAAATCCAGCGGTGGAAGCGGTGGTGGCGGAAGCGGCAGTGGAGGAAGCTCGACTACAACTCCGACAACACCTACTACAACTCCAGAAACAACGCCAGAACAGGAGACTGCAGGAGCTGTCCCTACAACACCGACACTTAATAAACAGGACCACTTCGCCTATATAATAGGTTACCCTGAGAATATTGTAAGACCAGAGGGCAATATAACACGTGAAGAAGTAGCCGCCGTATTTTACAGGCTTCTGGACCCAGCTTACAGAGACAGCATTAGAACTGCAAGCCACGGCTTCGGCGACGTTGAAGCTAACAGATGGTCATCCAAGCACATAGGAACTCTAGCGAAAGGCCAAATACTGTCAGGTTATCCCGACGGAAGCTTCAGGCCTGGAGGCAACATAACGAGAGCCGAAATAGCTGCAATAGCATCCAAATTCGAAAAGCTTTCCAAGGCTGAAAGCAACAGGTTTTCAGACATATCCTTGCACTGGGCTAAGGAATATATTAATTCAGCCGCTGAAAACAGCTGGTTCGACGGATATCCGGATGGTACGTTCAAACCTGACCAATACATCACAAGAGCCGAATTCGTGACAATTGTTAACAAGGTGCTCGACAGGAGAGTCCATCTGGAAGATATCCTTCCGGAAGCAAGGCAGTTCCCGGACTTGATCAAGGATGCATGGCATTACGAAGCCATGCAGGAAGCAATAAACAGCCACTATTACAACAGAAAGTCTGACACATTCGAAGAATGGCTCGAGATCTACCATCCGACTCTTGAATGGTAGACTAGCATAACTAAAGCCAGCGTGCAATGCAAAAGATCATCAACCCTTTTACATGTACGCTGGCTTTTTATCTGGTTTTTTAATTCTTAAACAGACCTGACACGGCTTTGTAAGATAGCCTCAGATACCGAAAAGCCTTCGGACTCATTGAAAACAAAGTGAGCTTAACCTTGTCTTTTGCCGACAAATCACTCCCCATCACCACGCTGATGAACTCATTCCTTATATTGTCCCGAAGCTCACGTATCGCCGCATAATCGCTGAAGGACGTGTTGTACATAGCCTGGCGCAGATAGTTGTAGCTTGTTAGTATTGATCTTTGACGAACTACAGGTGCAAGCTGAGGGTACGCCGGCTTTACAATGCTTTCAATTTTATCGAGCGCCCGCAGCATAGTTACTTTCTCTGAATAAAAAGGCTTGCTTGTGACACTCATGTCATTGCAGCTGTAGTGATATTTCGGAATCGGTGAATATACTATTTTTTTGCTGCGCATTATGCATTGGCACAGGCACAGCATGTCCTCGCCTACGAAAACAGATCCGTCGAATTCTATGCTGTTTGCTCTGAAAATTTCGCTTTTGAATATCTTATTCCACAATGCGCCGTAAAAGCAATATTTGTTTACATTCAAAAAGCTTGCCCTTATGGCCTCCTCTTGACTTATGCTTTCCGCAGCGCTCTCCGCATACAGCGATGGATTTTCATCATTTATATAGTATCCACAGGCAGTCACGTCGGCATCACTCGACTCCGCCATTCCCATCAAAAGCGAGTACATGTCCCTTTCAATCCAGTCGTCGCTGTCGACAAACCCGATGTATTTTCCTGTAGCCATTTTCAAGCCAAGGTTTCTGGCAGCCGAAACACCTTTATTGTTTTGATGGAAAACCTTGACTCGGCAGTCCTTTTCCCCGTATTCGTCACATATCCTGCCGCTCGAATCCGTCGAACCGTCATCGATCACTATAATTTCAAGACTCTCATACGACTGGATTATCACGCTGTCCAAGCATCTGCAAATGTAGTCTTCGGCATTATACACCGGAATGATTACGCTTATAACCTCATCCATATAATCACCTATCCAGCTGGAATCCGGTCTCATATCCTCACTTCATCCAGTCCGCCTTTTTTGAATTCAGCAGCGCCTTGAATATTTCTATATCCTCTGGCGTAGTCAGCTTGATGTTTTTCTCCGAGCCCGCCGAAAAAAACAGCTTCTCTCCCAGCTCAATCATGAGAGTACACGAGGCCACAGAGTTTGTAATGCCTCTTTTTTGAGCCTCCTTGTGAGCCCATATCAGCTTGCCAAGAGGAAACGCCTGAGGCGTTTGAGTTCGCATCAGCTTCTCCCTGTCGTAGCTCGACTCAGAGCAGATTTTGTCGTCAGTTTCAAGCATGGCTTCGGCACACGGAATAACTGCAATTGCCGAGCCATACTGCCTGCATCTTGCTATGTTATCAGATATGACCTCTGCTGTAACCATGGGGCGTATGGCATCGTGCACCAATACTATGTCTTCTTCGCCGAATTTCTCGCCGATGGCGTATACACCGTTCCTTATGGATTCCTGCCCCGTTGCACCTCCGGAAACAACACCCGACAGTTTGCTTATGTTAAACTGCTTCGCATAAGCGATTAGAATTTCCTGCCAGCCATTAAGACAGACAACCTCTATAGCATCAATGTCCGGATGATTTTGGAAAGCTTCCATCGTATAGATAATTATAGGCTTGTCCTGCACGTTTATGAACTGCTTTGGAATATCCTGATGCATTCTCTGTCCGCTTCCGCCCGCTATGATAAGCGCTATGTTCATTTTTTTTCCTCCCGTCCCATTCTAAATATGTTTTTATATGCAGACGGCTAATCATACCCGTTCGGATTGTTTTTCTGCCAGTTCCAGGAATCTTTGCACATATCCCCAAGTCCCTTGCTTGCCCTCCAATCGAGCTCAAGTGAAGCCTTCGTCGGATCAGCATAGCAGATTGCCACATCGCCTGGTCTCCTGCCTGTTATGACATAAGGTATTTTGCATCCCGTAGCCTGCTCGAAATTTTTCACCACATCAAGCACACTGTAGCCCGTTCCGGTTCCAAGGTTGTAGGCCGCCACTCCTGAAGTGCTCATTTTTTTCTCGAGCGCCCTAATGTGCCCTTTAGCCAAATCTACAACATGAATATAGTCCCTGACTCCGGTGCCATCGTGTGTTTCATAGTCGCTGCCGTATACGCTAAGCTTTTCTCGTTTACCCACAGCCACCTGGGTTATATAAGGCATGAGGTTGTTTGGTATGTCGTTTGGATCTTCGCCTATTTTCCCGCTCTCGTGAGCACCAAGAGGGTTGAAATATCTCAATAATACAACGCTCCACTCCGGATCAGACACATACGCATCGCGGAGTATATCCTCTATTATGAGCTTGGTTCGACCGTAAGGATTTACAGCACCAAGAGGCATATCCTCAGTCAGGGGCGGAACATCACCGGCTCCGTAGACTGTAGCCGATGAACTGAATACAATCTTCTTCACGCCGTGCTTTTGCATGACCTCGCACAGCACGATAGTTCCAATAACGTTGTTGCGGTAATATCTCAGAGGCATCGCTACCGACTCGGCAACCGCCTTAAGCCCTGCAAAATGAATAACTGCATCTATACTGTTTTCGCAGAACACCCTATCGAGACCTTCTCTGTCTAGAATGTCCACTTCATAGAAACTTAGAGATTTTCCGGTTATCTCCTGCACCCTCTTTAGCGCTTCATACTTACTGTTTGAAAAATTATCCACAACGACGACGTCATAGCCCGATTCGAGCAGCTCAACGCATGTATGACTCCCAATATAGCCTGCTCCGCCTGTTACAAGCACCGCCATTTCTACCCCTCCATTTCAAAAAACAATAAATTTTATTTTCAGCTTCAAATTTTTTATATGATTACCTTTTACAGTGTTATTACTGCCGGTCATTAAAGTTTTGTCCATAATACGCGTCACTTCCATGCTTTCTCAGAAAATGCTTGTCCATTAAAGACTGTTGGATTTTTTCAACCCTATTGTTCACTTGCTCTGTATAATAGGCCATCTTCGCGACTTTTTCCAACACAACCGCCCTGTGAATCGCGTCATTCACGTCCTTTCCCCATGTGAAGGGTCCGTGATTGGCACAAAGCACACCAGGCACATGCATGGGATTTATGTCTTTAAACGCTTCGACAACAGCAACTCCTGTATTTTTCTCATATCCCTCTTCCATTTCATCTGGAGTCAAGTCTCGTGTACATGGGATATCCCCATAGAAGTAGTCCGAATGGGTTGTTCCGTAGCTTGGGATGCACCTTCTTGCCTGCGCCCATACCGTGCCCCATGTCGAATGCGTGTGAACAATCCCTCCGATTTCGGGGAAAGCTCTATATAATTCTAAATGTGTGGCTGTATCAGACGATGGCCGCAGATTTCCCTCCACTATTTTGCCATTCAAATCCACAACCACCATATCCTCAGGTTTTAGGATGTTATAATCCACGCCACTAGGCTTTATGACAAATAAGCCTCGCTCCCTGTCAATGCCGCTGACATTCCCCCATGTAAATATGACCAGTTTGCGCCTAGGAAGCTCCTTATTAGCCTCGCAGACCTCTTTTTTCAGTTTTTCCAGCATATATACCCCCTCTCGGACTTTTTGAATGCAAAAAGCTTCTATTATTTGATTACTTTCTTCATACCCAAGAATAAACATAAATCTCATAGTTGCTTCACTAATCTCAAAAAGCAAAAGACCTCGGATTACAGATCCGAGGTCTTTTGCTTTTTGAGATTATCATGCAGCGCAAGCGCCATTTCCCCTACCAACCCATCTTTATTCCCTGGGTCAGATACTCTCCTTTCATCGACTTCACCTTTGGCGTTATAACCAGAGTGTAGGTATCGCCTTCTGCGAAGCCGTCAGTATTCAGCATGTGTATGTACTGGCCTGCTTCATCTTCCTCCACTGTTGGCACAATAAAGTCCAGCTTCTGACCGCTGCCATCGAGTATATACACATTGTCGCTGTTTACACTGCCCGGATCGACAGGCTCCGAAAGCCTTATCCTCCAGCTTTTTTCTCTTTCGACATCCGAAGGAGTATCCCTCCAGTTGTCATAGCTTTGATAGCTGTCAGCCACCATAACCTTGCAGGTACTTGTTTTGCCTCCATCGGCCGTTGTAACTGTTATTATTGCCACGCCTGGCTTGTTTGCTATTATGCTTCCACTATTGCTCACTGAAACCACGCTTTCATTCGAACTTTTCCAGCTTACCGTCTTGTTGTCAGCAGTTGTAGGCTGGATGTACGCCCCCAAGTTCAGAGTATTCCCAACCTGAAGGTCGAGTCCCGCGCTGTCAAGGTAGCCTCCCCTGTCGGCGTCTATTATTCGAACAGCGTCTACATTTGAAGTATAGTCCTCATAATTTTTATATCTTGCTCTCATATCGTAGAGAAGTTTAGAAATCGGATATCCCGCAAGATATATCTCTTCTCTTTGCTCCTGATAGAATGAGTTTGTCAACCCCAGCCACTCCAAGCTTTCATGCCTGTTGAGGTACGCCTCATGCATATTGTCGAACTCCCCGTCCGACAGCGCCATTATGTTTTGCCTTTCCCTCTCGAGCTCCTCTGTCAGCATGAGTATTTGATAGTAAAACGGAGTCTTGAGACTGAGCTTTTCTATTATGAAATTGGCGTTTGAGACCGAATATTTCCTGTCCAGATATTTGCCCGCATACTTTTCAAAATTATTGAACTCGGCCATTATATCACTTGAAGACATGACTTTTACACCTGTTGCATAGTTCGTGTTTTCCCCTACAATGCCACCTATCTTCTCGTCCAGAGCCTGCCTGTCATGCATCATATTGTTCTTGCCTATTTCTATCTTTCTTAGCAGGCTCAGTTCGTTTTTCCTCAATTCCCTGAGCTCCGCCATGATCTGCCTGGCCTTGGCTGCCCTGCTCTCTTCAGGAAGATTCCATATAATCTGAGCTATGGCGTAATCGTCTATAGCCGCGGGAAGGCTATCCAGGCTTACCTCTCCAAAATAAGGGCTTGAGTTGTAAAGGTCCACAAGAGAATCTACTGCGTTTATATAGTATATTATGCTGTTTTCAAGATTGCTCTTTAGGCTGTCATACTCTGACATCTTGCCCGAGGTGCTCGACTTTATCTCGCTGGTTACCTCCTTGAAGTAAGAGACCACATTGTCCATCACGTCTATTTCATTTGATATGTTCTCAGTGAAGTCTTCCAGGGTCGTTCCTCCCATTTCCTTGAGCTCTATCAGCTCCATGATTTTCTGTGTAGGATTATAGAAAGAGCCCGCGGTATAATTATATATGGATGTGTTCAGGTTGATATCGGTATAAGCACTAAGGCCGTTGGCTCTGGCCTTAAGATCGTTCCACTTTGCCAGCTCCTCCTGCATAAGGGTATCCAGCTTGGCTTCATACTCCTCCAGCTTATCCTGGTTTTCTGAAAGGCTCTGTTCCATGTATGCCCTTTCCGAGTCTATTGCAGCCTCAATAGCTTCAAGATCCTCACGGTTGTATGCATTCACCGGATTAAGATGGCTGTAGTCTGTGAACGAGCCTATGGTCATGCCCTCAGTATCTATAATCAGAGCGCTGTTTATGTAGAACTCCCCGCCCGTGTATCCCGGATCGAGAATGCGGTAGGCTTCCTTTCTCTTTTCTATCAGCTCCTGCGAGAAGCTTTCGACATCCTGCATCAGCTGCCCACTGTGTTGGGCTACTATTGAGTCCAGATTCTCGTCCAATGGGTCTATGCCGTAGTCATAGTACATCGAATAATCTCCCACTGCCGCTTCATGAAGAGACCTCTGATTAGTAAAATTAGTCTGCAGCTGCTGCTTTTGAGCGTTTGAAGCCTCCTGGAGCTGCTGGTGCTCGGCTTTTGCTGCCGCAAGCTCAGTTTCGATTTCATCCATGCAGTCCTCTGATATCTTTTCCAGACCGTCTATAACCTCCCAGAACTTGTCAAGCACAATACCCACGTCCTGAGTTTCGTCGTAATTGTAGTCGTCATATATGCCCTTGAGCCTGTCGTATACAAGGCCTATGCCGTCCACGGCCGGCCCTGTGAACCGCTGCACAGCCGTCGCCGAAACAACAGGCACAAATGAATTTGAAACAATAAGCTCTATAAGCGGCTTCGAGCCTCCCTTTATGGCGTTGCCCACCTGAAGCGTCTTCATCCTGACGAGCTTCTGGTAAGCGTCAGAGCCTATGTTGTAGAGCATCTCTATCTTAGTAAGCCTCTCATTTAGCCTTTTGTACTCCTCCGTGGCCTTTGTGGCCTCTGTAAACTCGAACATCGGCTGCACCGAGTTCACATACTCTCCGTACGCCGCGTCATACCCTCCGGTGTAGAACTCGGTAAGCTCCGGAAACTCCCTCTTTGCTATCCTGTCCTCAAACACCTGGGCCGCCTGGGTCCAACCCTGGACCTGGTTGACGTGATCTGCAATTGCGTCGCTTCCCTCTGCGCCGAACTGGTCTATCCTTGAATTTGAAGAAAAGGCATATACCCTGGCCACCTTCATCTTCTGGTCATCGTCTAGATGATTCCAAAGACTTCTGTTTATAGCCTGCCCCACCTGATCAGACCTGTATGTATTGCCGTTGAACTGATACTCCACATAGTAGTTAAGCCCCGAGCTGACGGTGCTCAGTATAGTAACCTTCTGCGGCTCCGCGCCGTAACTGGGCGCCGCCGTCGTTAGAACTAGCGTTAAAGCCAGCAGCATCGAATACAACCTTCTCATCAAATACCTCCTCGTTAGGATATTCTTTTAAATTTTTTTATTGCCGGCAACAGCCGCGCCGCAACTAACCCTATTACAACTCCCACGTTGTCCACCATAACGTCCCGCACTTCTCCGCTCCTACCCGGTATGAACGTCTGGTAGTATTCGTCCACAGCAGAAAACAGTGTCACTATTATATATGCCAGAATATAACTCCTAAAACCCTTGACTCCAGACATCCTAATACACGTTGCCACAAGCACGGCCAATACAAAGTAGTTGAACATGTGGGCGTTCTTGCGCACATAGAAGTGCAGCCTACCGTCGTCTGCTATCTGTATCTTCAGGCTCTCCTCCATTTTTTCCACCGCCGGCTCCACTCTTTCAAGCACCGCTTTGCTCTTACTGGAGGAAATATCAGCAGGGTCGCTCGAAAACGAAATAATGAGTAACATCCACCCAATGGCCATGAACAATGAAACAATTGAGACTGCTTTTTTACTTTTCAATAAAATCATCCCTTTACAAAAAAACACACGATTTGTATATCATACATTATATACTTAATTTCTTTACATATACAGCCCTTTGATATTACCATTTGACCACATGAGTTTTTACCGGTCACAGCAAAGGCGGCCTAAGGCCGCCCCTATCAATTCATTTAAACTTGTTTGTTCGCAACAAAGCTCTATTGCTCCTCAGTTTTGACACTCCCCATGGCTAAAGCCAGGGGATTCTCAGGTGATTAAAAGCAAGTTCATTTCTGGTATGCCAGTATGACCCTGAGTTAAGGGCTATGCCATTAGCCCGTCCTAAGCCAGTGCATGTAGCAGCTTAAGCTAGCGGACTGTTACCATCCGCTACAGGTGCAGATATTATGTTTCTTGCACCCAGTATGTCTCTATGAGTTGCAAAACCGCACGAGCACTTATACTTTCTGTCGACGGCATGGTTGCGAGTATTGCACGCAGGGCATGTTTGACTTGTATATCTGGGGTCTACATATTCGACCAGGATACCTTCAAGTCTTGCCTTGTACTCGATGAACTTTGCCAACCGATAGAAGCTCCACGTGTGCAGGTTCTTTTCGTTTTTACGGCTTGTTCTTGCCGTCTGGCGAATGCCAGATAGTTTCTCAAGTCGGATTACCGAAGCGTTGTTTTCTTTGGCGAAGTTAACAATCTGGCGACTTATCTTGTGGTCTTTGTCACGCATCCAACGCTGCTCCTTGTTGTTCATTTTCTTGATGGCACAGAGCTTTTTAGATTTGCCGAGATTCTTGCGCATGGAGCGGAACTTACGTTTGACGAACTTGTTTTGGCGGCCATTGCCGAAAAACCTGACCTTGCTATCTTCGGTTACAGCTACTGCAGGTATTTTCAAACCAAGGTCGACTCCAATAACTTGATAGCCAGCTGATGACGCTTCTTCGACCGTCAAAGCTATCTGTGCGATGTACTTGCCAGACTTCTTGGTTATCCTCATCGTGCCAAGCTTATTCAACAAAAGACTAGCTTGGTAGTCAGTTATTATGGCTTTTACGATAAGCCGAGTTGATTTGCCGTTATTCCAGACAGGGAACGACATATAGCCAAACTTCACAGCATAGTTTTGGTTGTTCCATATTGCCACTGGCTTTTTCAACACAGGCACTTTGATTTCCTTTTGTATGGAAGCGTCTTTTTTACTGCCAGCTTTCAAAGCTTTGGAGTATTTTTTGAATATGCTTTTTGCATCCTGAATGGCTTGATTCTTCAGGGCGCTCGGAAGCTCGGCGTTGACGCTCTTGGATGTGTATCTTGCATCATCATCCGCTAGGTAGCCGCTTACTATGCTGTTTGCAGTATCAATATATTCTTGTAGCGTTTTATTAAGCAAAGTTTCCTGCTCCTTGGTTGGCAACAGTTTTATTTGTGCGGTTACTTGCATGATATCACCCCCTCTGAGAAGTCTTTTGGCTTTCGATATATTGCTTGATTATTGATATTGGAGCGCCACCGACAGTTGAAACAAAATAGGAATTTGTCCAAAGCGTCGGTAGTTTAGTTGTTAGTGCAGGAAACTCCTTTCGTAGTATTCTGGATGTTCTGCCTTTAATGGCTTTAATCAGTTTGTGGATTCCAAATTGCGGGTCTACTTCTACAAGCAAATGCACATGATCTGGCATTAGCTCGAGTTCGATAAGCTCTGCTTGTAGCTCGCTACAAATATCTCTGATCAGCTCCTTGAGGCGACATTCGATTTCGCCAACAAGAACTTTTCGACGGTACTTGGGACACCAGACCACATGATACTTGCACGAATATACAATGTTGTTATTTGATTTGTATGATGTATTCATACTTGTATTATATGGCAATTAGCTATATAATACAAGCGCAAAACATAATACACGCCTTATATCCCCATAGCTAAAGCTAGGGGCTTTATGGCGCTTTTACGGTAAAAAAAAGCCCGGCATTGGCCAGGCTTTAGAATTACTCTTTACTGCGTTTCAAGCAATCTTTCTATTATTGTTGCAGCCTCGGCTCTTGTGGCAGTTTCGGCAGGTGCTATCCTATCTGCCTGCTTTCCCTTTATGAGCCCTAGCATTAAAGCCTTTTCCATTCTCTCTCTTGCCCACTGAGAAACAGTATCCCAATCTTTGTATATCTGAATTCTATCCCTAAGCTGGTCCTGATCCATCTGCATGTCCTGAAGCTTCAGGGCGTCAACCATCATCTTGACCATCTGTTCCCTTGTGATCTTGCCATTTGGGTTGAATGTGTCCTCGTCCACGCCTTCAACTATTCCGTTGGCATAGGCGCTTATGACATAGCTGTAGAACCAGTCGCCCTGATTGACATCAGCAAAGGCCGGAGTCTTTGCTCCCTCAGGCATTTTTATCTCAAGACCTCTTACAAGAAGTGCCACAAACTCAGCTCTTGTAACCGTGCCTTCAGGATCGTATGTCACATCGTCCCTTCCGCTTACAGCTCCGATTCCTGCAAGCTTGGCGACAGTGTTTTCAGCCCAGTGCCCATTCATATCCTTGAATCTGTAGTTCATCTGCTTGGATAGTTCATAATATTTGAGGGCTATCTGCCTGATGGCATCGTAGTCCTCAGACTCCATAGCCTCCATCATGGCATCTATGTCCTGGCTATTCATCGCCTTTAGGATAACAAGCTGGGATATTATCTCGTCAGGGTCGTATCCCGCATCAATGGCCATGTTTCTAAGCTCCTCTGTCAGCTGAAGCCTTATGGCGTTTTGAAGACCCGCCACATCAGGCTTTTCCTTGTCCATATATAGCCTGAAGGTTTCTCTTACAGTTTCTCTGTACTCGGCATTTCCCTCTTTTTTCGCCTCATTAATTACTCCCTGAATGCCTCCATTTTGAGGACCTGCCGCATATGCCATAGCCCCGCTGCTTATCATAAGCCCTACTAGCGCTGCCGACACCATTCTTTTAATATTCATGTAATCACCTGTCCTTTCATGGTCTGACTCCCATCACAGAAACAGCTTCCTGTGAAACCGCGCCCACGCACTTTACGTCATCTCCAGGCACTTTCCACCAACATTTCAGCATTGTATTCTATACATACCCCCTAAGGTCTATTTTAAATATTTTTTAAACCACTCCGAGGCAAGCTCGGCAACGCTTTCGAGTGCTCCTCGTTCCTCGAAGAGATGGCCCGCCCTTGGAACGATTTTAAGCTCCTTGGGTGCCGTTATTTTTTCATACGCCTTTTCGTTAAGCTCCAATACCGTGTAGTCGTGTCCGCCCACAATAAAAAGTGTAGGTGATTTTACCCTCTCAAGGTCACTCCATGCCATATCCGGGCGCCCTCCACGCGAAACCACTGCTCCGATTTCATCCCCAAGCGCCGCCGCGGCCTCTATAGCTGCTGCTGCCCCGGTGCTGGCTCCAAAATAACCTATCGAAAGCAATCTCGTATTTTCCTGTTCCTGTATCCATTTTGTAGCCGCAAGCAGACGCCTCGTCAGCAGGGGTATATCAAAGCGTCCCTCATAGACCCTGTCCTCCTGAGGAGTCATAAGGTCCATCAGCAGCGTTCCAAGACCATGCTTTCTCAAAACCTCTGCCACGTAGGTGTTGCGGGGACTGAACCTGCTGCTGCCGCTTCCATGTGCGAATATCACAATGCCGCTCGCTCCCTGCGGAATATCCAATATTCCCGGCAGCATCACATTCCCATCGGGTATCATGACAGAAACTTCTCTCTTGTCCATACAATCCACCGTCCTTTCTCAATTGAAACCATATTGCACGAATCTAACTATGGATTACACACCCTGCCGAAATGAGAGTCCTGATAGAATTATTTTGTCTGACTGGCAATGTCAGCTGCGCTTACTTGCGGGTGATGGTATCGTCCACACCTCTTTGTGTAATGCTTTACCCCTATGGCCTGCACCGGACAGTAGTTGAAGCACGCATAGCAGTAGTTGCAGTCTTCTATCACCCACTTAGGTCTGCCGTCAATCATTTTGATCCTGTTCGTGGTGCATACGTCCTGGCATATTCCGCAACCTGTGCAGCAATCATCCAGCAGGAAATCCAGCTTGGGCCTGGATTTTTCACCAATGCGCCACAGCAACTTCATAAGGCCATAGACGATTTTATTGCTTTTCGAAGAAAGCCTGTATACGTTTTTCCTCTCCTTGCCCAGGACGCTGCGGGCAATGCCCTCCGACTGGAAGGCCGCCATTTTCAGTTTGAGGCCTGTGATATCAGGAGTTATGTCCAGCTCCCAGTCCATCCTCATAAGCGGCTTAGGCGCCACGCCCTTAGGAGTGTTCATTATCATTTCCACCTCAAAATAGGCATCCAAATCAATTTGCTTCTTCTTCAAAACATTGTAGAGATGAAGTCCCGCCATGCCAGGCATGCCTGCGTGGGTTGCAACTGCAAACACATAATGTCCCAAGACAAGGTTCATAGTCTTGATAAACTTCACTACAGTTCGAGGCACAGCGTTCATGTGAACTGGACAAACAAGCCCTACCCTCTCGGTGTCGGAACCTATGCATGTCATTGCATCTACTTTTAGCATAGGAATAACGGCTGCATCCGGCAAATTCTTTGCAATACTTTTGGCAATAGCGAGGGAATTGCCCGTACCCGTGAAATAAAAAATCACAGTTTTCGCCATAACACACCTCCCGTTAAACTCGTCAAAGACTCCCTGTATCGATACCCCAAACTGGCAACTTACCTGAATATTCTCGCATATAGCCAAAATCTATTCGCCTTGATAATATGCGCTGCTCTCTTGCAAGCTTTACTTCAAGCGTTCTGAAGAACTTGGGATTCTCGTATGCTGTGCCATCTGAAAGTATGGCGAAATCTTTAAACCCTACGTCTATTCCACATGAAGAATTCGACTTGGGCAGCTCTTGCACCTTTGTTTCGACAAGCACAGATACAAAATATTTGCCGGATGGATTACGCCTTATAGTGGCACTTATAATCCTGCCAGTTATTTCTTTAGACTTGGCAAATTTGCGCAGAGCAAGAGTTATATGTCAAGCCCTTGCCTGTTTGTCTGTATTCACTGTTCCAAGCATTCAGGAAGTGATTGAACACAAAGCGGCTACAGCCTATTGTTTTGGCTATCAGTTTTCTTTGCTTGCTATTCGGATATATGCGAAGCTTGTACGCTTTGCTAACTAGCATTGCTTTTCACCTCCTGGTGTGACATATAAGGCTGATTGCTACCATTATGTTAACTTGGAGCCTGGCTCCTAGACTTTTCTTGGCTCCTAGACTTTCCCGCTAAGTTAATAAGTCGGCACATGCTTTATTTCCACCAACGCCTGCCGTCCTTTTCAAGAAGTCTGTCGGCTTCCTCCGGTCCGCTGCTTCCTGCGCTATAAAAATGCAGATTCTCCCTCTTTCTGACCTTGCAATCCAGTATTCTGTCTATGAGCATCCAAGAGCCTTCAATTTCGTCCCATCGTGCAAAGAGCGTGGAATCCCCTTCAAAGACATCGTGTATTAGCCTCTCGTACGCCTCCGGCGTGAACTTTCTAAACTCGCAACTTTTGCAGTAGCTCATGCTGAAAGGTACTATCTTGTCGAAGCTGCCGGGCTTTTTCATGTTGAACTGGAGCGATATTCCCTCCTCAGGATATATCTTTATGACCAGCAGATTTGGCTCAAGACCTTTGTAGGCCTCCAAGCCGTATATGCTTGAAAAGGCCTTGAATTCTATAACTATGCTGGCAAGCCTCTCCTTGAGTCTTTTGCCGGTTCTCACATATAAGGGTACTCCCTTCCACCTTGCGTTTGCCACGCTCAGCTTAAGCGCCGTATATGTCTCTGTTGCAGAATCCTCTGCCACACCACTTTCATGCCTATAGCCTTCAAGCTTTTTTCCGTCTATAGCGCCCTTTGTATACTGCCCTAATATCAGATTTCTGTCTATATCTTCAGGGGTTATTCCGCCGATTTTTTTTATGACCTTGACCTTCTGGTCGCGTATGTCCTCTGGATCAAGGCTTTTGGGACGCTCCATCATCACAAGGGACATGAGCTGGACTATATGGTTTTGCACCATGTCCCTAAGAGCTCCTGAGCTTTCGTAGTACTCCGCCCTGCCCTCAAGCCCCGTGTCTTCAAGTATCGAAATCTGTATGTTGTCTATGTACCTTGAGCTCCACACAGGCTCGAATATGGCATTAGTAAACCTTATACTCATTATGTTCTGTATCATCTCCTTGCCCAGGTAGTGGTCAATCCTGTATATGCCCTCCTCGGGGAACACGCCTCTGATTTCCCTGTTGAGCCTTCTGGCGCTTGCAAGACTGCTGCCAAAAGGCTTTTCTATCACCAGCCTTCTGTAGCTTCCATTACCATTTGACATTCCCGAATCCCTCAGATTTTTGACTATGGGGCCAAAATACCCAGGTGATGCTGCAAGATAATATATCCTCCCCACTGGCTTTTCATGCAATTTTTCCAAGCCCTCAAACTCTGATTCTAGCTTCATGTAATCGTCAATGTCCTTAAAGTCCAGTTTCCTGTAGTGTAGCCTGCCCTCGAACCTCTCCCACACCTGCTCGTCGTATCCGAACCTCGAATACTTTGAAGCACTGCTCTTTGCGGCGAGCCTGAACTCCTCCTCTGCAATGTCACCCCTGGATGCTGCGAATATCTTAAACCCCTCAGGGAGCATGTTTCCAAACTCGAGATTGTACAGGGCCGGCAGGAGCTTGTTCATGCTCAGATTCCCGCTTCCTCCAAACAAAACAAAAAAGCACATAATTCACCTCCACATATTACTTTGACACATCGTGTCCGCCGAACTCGCGCCTTAGCGCCGAAACCACCTTCGCAGAAAAAGAGTCATCGTCGTTTGAAGCATACCTTGCAAGCAGCGACTGGGTTATCACGCTTGCCGGCACGCCCAGCTCAAGCGCCTCCTGCACAGTCCACAGCCCTTCGCCCGAAGATGCTATTTTTCCCTTTACTCCTTCTAGCTGCGGGCAGTTTTTAAAGGCCCTCTGGCAAAGCTCCATGAGCCAACCCCTTATCACAGAGCCGCTGCTCCACACCCGTGCAAGTTTTTCATTATCCATTTCAAAACCGCTCCTTTGGATTATTTCAAAGCCCTCCCCGATGGCCTGGAGCATTCCGTATTCAATGCCGTTATGTACCATCTTGGCAAAATGGCCGCTTCCGCTCCTTCCAAGATATGCGCAGCCACCCATCACGCACAAATCCTCGAATAATGCCTCCAGCCTTTTGAAGTCCTCCTCTTCTCCGCCTATCATCATGCAGGCTCCGCTTCTTGCGCCTTCGACTCCGCCGCTTGTACCCACGTCGATAAAGCTTATGCCCCTTTCCCGGAGCTCATCGTGCCGCCTGATTGAATCCTTGTAGTGGGAGTTTCCTCCGTCTATTATTGTGTCGCCCTGGTCCATGCAATGCTTCAAGCCTTCCACGATTGATTCGACGACTTCCCCCGCCGGCACCATAATCCATACCGTCTTTTCATCTCCCAAAGCGGCGCATAGCTCTTGCAGACTTCGCGCCGTTTGTATGCCTTCTATCTCGGCCGCTTCAATGCTTGCCTGAGATATGTCGTATGCTGTCACATCATGCCCTTTATCCATCATGTTGAGCACAAGATTATGACCCATCTTTCCAAGCCCCACAACACCTAGCTTCATAATCATCCCCTCCTTACAATTATTCATTATAGCTGGCAATATCTGATGCGCTCACCTTGGGGTGGTGGTATCTCCCCTGCCGCTTTGTATGGTGCTTACGGCCTGGCATATTCCACAGGCCGTGGAGCACTCGTCGAGTATGAAGTCAATCTTTTGGCAAGCGAGTTGCCCGTACCCGCAAAATAAAAAATCCCGTTTTCGGCATAACACACCTCTATTTGTGCGGAGGACGGCTAACCCGCCTGCCTTTGATGTAATCATTTTTTCTAATGATACCCGAATGAATAAGCTTTATAAATCATCTACTACTCATTTGGATGATTTATTATTTTCCTCCAATGCATCAATTTTATGAATACTCCCCCACTTAGACTAACGCCCTGAATTGAGAGTTTCTCGCCATCAGCCAACATGTGTTTCCAACAGGCAGACAGATTTGCGTTGTATAGCTTTCGTTAATTTTAGACATACTTATGCCTTTGGCATCAAGCTTGTATTCCAGATAGATCTGAAGTTTGCCAAATGACCAGTTTGAAAGCTTTGGGTTACGAGCTTTGTGAGCAGAGTCTCTCGAATGTAGATATTTGCGGCACACAGCCTGAATAATTTCAACAAGGATGAGTACATATGTTTACTCTACCAGAACGGTATTAGAGACAGGGGGGCGTAGCTAGCGTCCCCTGTCCCGCATAAATCACTTTCCCAGATTTTATTCTTCTATCTCGATAACGCTATCATCTGCATCCCACTCAACAGTAAGTCCCATGGACTCTGCAATGAAACGCAAAGGTACTACAGTTCTGTTGTTCATAATCTCTACCGGAATGTCCAGTGAGATTGACTGTCCGTTAACTGTGGCTGTTTTTTCCTCTAGCATCAGTACAATAGTTGTACCATCCTTAGTGATTGTAACTGTTTTAGTCGCAGCATCCCACTCGACATTGGCACCAAAGCCTTCCAATATCGCCCTTACCGGTATGAGGGTTCTTCCTTCCTTAATTACAGGCGGAACATCGAACTTAAACTTTCCTACCTTGCTTATGACATTTTCAACAGGTAGAACATCCATACCCTGAGCTTCAAGCTCCTCAGTCACTTTAGCTATACCATCCATTTCCTCTTTGGTGTATTCAGCTCTTATTGCCGCCTTCATCTCGGCAAGCTTTGCTTTGAAGTCCGCTTTCGCCTTGGCAAATTCAGCTTTCAATGCAGCTATTTCACCTTCCATCAGGGCAACTGCCTCAACATTTCTCGATTCAACAGCTTCTTCATATTGCTTTTCTAGCTCCTCAAGTCGTTTCTCAAGATCGTCCTTTGCTTCCTCCAATGCGTCTTTCTCTGCTCCTAACAGATTCTTAGCCCCTTTCCAAACTTTGCCTTTTCCGTTCTCGTCGTCTCCGTCTGCATCCGCCTCAATTTCATCCGCTTCATCCTCTTCCGCATCCTGGTCAACATCCTGCACTGTGACCACATCATGAACTGTGACTACATCTTGCACCGTCACTAAATCCTGTACTGTGTCCTCATCGGCCTGCGCAAATGAACTATTGCCCAGAGCCAGCATCGAAACCATAACTACTGATAAAACTCTCTTCAACATATTGTTGCCCCCTTTTTATTTGTTTTTATTGCAATAGCTCTGCCAAAAATGCAAAGCCTTTGTATTTTAGTTTACGAATTTTCCCATGCTTTTCTGTCCCAATGGGTGAAAATAGGAATATTTCGACAGAAGCACCCCGGCTCCGCAGCTAACCATTCAATCGCCTCCATTTTGCTTGTTTGCAACGCTTAAAACGATTACATTCAATTTCGCAAAAAAAAGCCCGACATTCGCCGGGCTCTGCACTCAATACTTTACTGCGCTTCAAGCATCCTTTCTATTGTATGTCTATGCGGTCGAGTATGGGACCCGATAGCTTATGCCTGTACTTAATAACCTCATAGTCCATGCACTTGCACCTTTCTATGCCGTAGTACCCGCAGAGGCACGGGTTCATAGCCGCCACAAGCATGAAGTTACAGGGATATATGTTGAAATCCAAGACTCCTTTGATATCTCTGATTGTATTCGCTCCGTTAGTCAATTAATGTTAACATATCAGTTTACAAAAAAATGTTTAGTTGATGCCTAGCTCATAGAATTTAGGCTAAAAATATTTTAATATAGCCTTTATGAATTCATCAAAATCAGACACGTTATTCTCTATGACTTTTTCAAGTATTTCCAAATTCAGTTTTTGATAATTGTGAACCGCTATATTCCTAAATCCTATCATGCCCTTTATTTTCTTCAATATGCCTTCATCAATTATTCCGTTTTCAGCCAGGGTTTCAAACGCATCTCTGCTGTTTTGAGGTATGCCCAGTTTTTTTTCTGAAACAACATACATAGCTATGTCTATAATAGCCTCGATGGCTCTTTGTATATTAAGTATTATAGAGTCCTGTTTAGTATAATCCTTTAGATTTTCAGAATTGTCCTCGTAGACCTCGTTGATTCTGGAAATGCATCTTTCGACTATGCTCATCTTATTATACAGAACATCTTTATTCATATACTTTCCCGTTCCTTTCAATAGCATCCAAGACGACTTTTCTCTCCTCGTTCAGCTTTGCATAATCCTTGAAAATCCTTATTTCATAATTCGCCCGCATAAAGTCGTCCCTACAATATAAAACCTCTCTATTACCCACAATCTGGGCCGCAAAAACTGTGCTTGCAGATTTCAAATCTATTATCTGTACATCCCTTCCCAAATCGAAAGAAAGCTCGTTGCCCAAGACAAACAATTCGTACTCTCCAATGTCTTCTCCAACATATACAGCCAAGTCTATATCGCTATCCTCCCTTGCTTCTCCTCTTGCAAAAGAACCAAAGAGATATATGAATTCCGGATTTATCTTTTCAACTAAAAATTCAACTATCTTTTTTTTATAGTCCAAAGACAAGTACAAGCAACCGCCCCCTTCCATTTATTCCACAAATTTTATATCTTTATGACATATACCATCTGTTTTAATTATACCATAACCAGTACATCGCATAACATTTGGTCGAAAGAGCAACTATTGAATATTTCGGTGTGGCGAAGCCACCAATACGCTTTGTATTGAGCCACCTTCACGCTGAAAATGAGCCACCCTGTTGCAGGATGAACCACTAACTTCAATGGCACCAGCAACAGAGGGCTTAAACTGTTGATTGCTATTGCTATTCCTGAATTCCTTTACGCTTGCGCATAGAATCTTCTCCATCAATGAAGATGGTGTATGAATTGTGGACAATTCTGTCCAAGATGGCGTCAGCTAATGTATCTTCGCCAATCTTACCATGCCAGCCTGCGGGAGCAAACTGGGAACTGAATATTGTAGATGCCTTCTTATGTCTCGCTTCAACAATCTCCAAAAGATCTCTTGCTTCACTGTTGCTTAAAGGAACCAGAAGCCACTCGTCGAGAATGAGAAGATTTACGCGCTTATACTGCTTCATAACCTTTTGGTAAACACCTTCTCCTCTTGCTACTGCAAGTTCATTGAGCAAATCGGGAAGACGGATGTATTTAACGGTGTAGAAATTGCGACATGCTGCAATTCCAAAGGCACAGCTCATGTATGTTTTGCCTGCGCCTGAAGCTCCAAGAATGATGATGTTGTGCTTTTCCTGAATGTAATTGCATGTGGCCAAGCGGGCTATTTGTGCCTTATCGAGCTTTCTGTCGGCGTGATACTCGATGTCCTCGATACATGCGCCACTAAAATAAAGTTCTGATTTTCTAATCAGACGGGCTAGCTTATTGTTTTTCCTTCTAGCCCATTCGGTATCAACCATAAGGCCAAATCGCTCTTCAAAGGACAGATCTTTGAAGCAGGAATCCTGAAGCTGTCTGCGATATGTCTCAGCCATTGAATGGAGCCTTAGCTCATTTAGCTTAGCAATAGTAGTTTCATTCACCATTATGAGTTCCTCCCATAGTAGCCTGCTCCTCTTGTAAAACCAAAACTCGCAGTTTCTTTGCTTTCTGACGGAGGTTCCTCTTTAACGAGCTTGTCCTGCCCTGTCTTGAGGATGGTCTGAATGCTTTTGTAACTAGGGTTTGGCGTATATGACAAAGCCTTTTCGCAAGCTGCTTCAAGGCGATTTACAGAGTATTTGTCGGCCAGTTTGAGTAGCGCCATACAAGCCTTATAGCCTTGCTGCTCAATCCTGTGTGATGCCAAAATGGCCTTTACAACTATCATTGCAGATGGCCCTACGCTTTTCGCCCAGGATATGAAACGCTCCGAGTTCCATGCAGTGTATTTTTTATGGTCCTCGGGCATATGCTCAGCATTGGTGCTGTATTGTCCAGCACGGCCGTGAAGCTTCGGATGTGAACAAATACGGTGGTTGTTGAAGAAAACTTCAATTATTTTTCGTGTGATGCGCACATCAACTTTGTGCTTTATGTATTCATACGGAACGCTATAATGCATTTTATCTACGGATATGTGATAATTAAACTGTACAGTTGCTATCTTCCAGGTGGCAAGCTCGTATGGGGCTGCAGGCAGTGGTAAAAGTGCATGCTTTTCTTCTTCGATGAATGCGCTGTGCCTGCTTCCCGGTTTCTTTTGGAACGGTCTTTTGTTGAATTCATCCAATTTTGACCTTATGGCCTCATTTAATTCTCTAATAGAGAAGAACTGCTGGTTGCGCAGTGCAGCGATGATCCAAGTGGATACTATGCCGACGGTTCCCTCCACACTGGGCTTGTCTTTTGGTTTTCTAACTCTGGCTGGTATTACTGCTGTTCCATAGTGTTCCGCCATTTCATGGTATGTTTTATTTATGACTGGCGTATACCACGAAGCTTTTTCTACTCCAGTTTTCAGGTTGTCTGGAATCAGTATTCTTGTGACTCCGCCCAAAAAGTTATAGGCATTCACATGTGCGTTTATCCAGTTTTCAAGATTCCGTGAGAGAAACGCCTCAACATAGGCATACTGGCTGCAAGGTAAAACAGCAACAAATACATAGGCTTTTATCATTTCACCCGTATCGCGATCTACTATAGCAGCTGTTTGACCGGCCCAATCAACTTCTAGTTGTTCACCCGGCTTGCGGTTGATGTGCATGGTTGCCTTATTGATAGTGGCATAGTCTCGGTAAAGCTTGCAAAACTGCGTGTACATAAATGGAATCTCTTTGCTTAATCGGCAGGTTTCGCAGTATTCATTCCAAAGCAAGCTGAGTGTAACGCCGCTTTTAGCCATCTCCTTGTGTATGTACTCGTAGTCTCGAAGGCGGCGGTCGCTAGATATTACTCGTTCAGGAAACAGGCATTTGATAAGATCTGCATCGGTCATGCCTTGAGGCAGCGGCCACGAAATTTCTTTTTCTTCTGCGCTTTTTAGTGTTGTTGATACGGTGTTGCGCGAACACCCGCAGCTTGTAGCAATGCTGCGCTGACTGATTCCTTGGCTGTGAAGCCGAAGGATTTCTCGGTAATTGGTCATCCAAATGACCTCCTTGAATTTATTTACACTGCTTGGCAGTGTATAAATTCAATTTACCCTAAATAATTCGAGTGGCTCACCTTGCGTGAAACTGGCTCAATTCCGGCGCAGAGGTGGCTCTTTTGGAGCATATTATTCAACTATTCCCAAAATATAGTTTTAAGGAATAATATGATCGTTGAAAATAGAGAATCCTCTAATTCGGATTCTCTATCTCTAAGTCTAACCGTCAATTTCTAGACTTTTAGGTTTTATTTTTAATACAACTCAAAATCAACATCATATAGATTTTCATAATATCCAGCCACTGGGCTATAATCCGTAATTTGATTTCCGCCAAGCTTCAAACGACGCAGATTTATCAAATTGGAAAGTGCCGATATATCCATAATTTTATTATTATCAAGCTCTAAGTATCTTAAATTAGTCAGGCTGGCTAAAGGTGATATATCTATTATTTTATTATTAGATATATCTAATTCTTCCAAATTATTCAAATTCGCTAATCCCGATATGTCAGCCAGATCATTGTAAGACAGGTTTAAATCATTTAAATTTGTCAAATTGGCTATAGGCGATATGTCTGCTAGCCGAGTTCCAAAAATGCTCAAATGTTCCAAGTTGGTTAAATTAGACAGCGGCGACACATCCATTATTTCACTTTCAATTATTATTTCATTTCCGCCAATTACCAAATCCGAAAAATGTAACCATCTCAAATTAATCAAATTTGAAAGCTCCGACATATCCATTGGCTCATTATAGCTAAGTGTTTTTGCTAGCTTGAACTGGCTTTCATTTGCTCATGGTCAATGACCAGGAGCAAATATTTCTGCTCTCTTGTTTTGTCATAAAGAGTCCGATAGAATACTAGTAAAAACTGGTATCGAGGTGAAATAAAAAAACACCA
>NZ_WXFG01000019.1 GCF_009881055.1 Peptoclostridium sp. | reverse complement strand
TAATCGCAGTCATGGAAAACTTGGGTACCTTAGCCCCGAAACATTTGAAAATCTTTATTTTGAAAGTCGATTAAGGGTTGCTTAAAAACCACTCTTAATTTGTGTCCATTTTATTGACATAGATACAGAACCACTCTCATTATTGGATGGTGATAACGAGGAGCCATTTACAAAGGACACTTTTATAGCTGCACTTAGGGATCTTCACATCGGTGAATGGCTCAGACGATATTCAACTAAGCGCTTCGGATACACGGTGTGTGATGGTACACAGTGGGAGTTGGAATTTGAATATAGCAATGGCTATAAACCGGCAAGATTTGATGGCGATAACTCATACCCGTATAACTTCGATAAGTTGCAGATGTTATTTGGTATTGACGTTACTGAGGAGGACGACGAGGATGAGTAAATTCGATATTTTGACAAAATACATACCTATAATCCAGGCGGATGGCATCGGCGAATGGGTTGTTGATAGAGAAAACGATGGAACACCGGAACATCCGATACAGATGCCTTTTGTAGATTATTCAGAAATGGTACATAACTTTATCGATGATGTTTATGCCTTTGAAGAAAGCAATAAAGATATGGAGCTTACCCGTTATGGAGATATTCTCAAAGATAACGGACTTGAATGGGATTCAGAATCTATGGAAAATGCTGATGTTTCAAACTTGAAGGCACAGTGTGTTCTTGCACTGATTATGGGTGCAGTAAGAGCTGAGCGTTTTTGCGATGGTGCATTATTAGATTTCTTCAAGAGTGGCTGCATATTGAAGTGGCTTGAAAGATTAAACAGTATTGAGTAAAGGAGGTTTGACTTTGGATATTAACAAAATGAAAGCTCTACCGTATGATGAGCTGCGTGCTTTATATAAGAACTTCCTACGTAGCCAGAACATTTCGACAGCAACAATCAATACTGCATATGTGGACACCTTCTACCTTTGGAGGAAAGGAAGCAAAGATTTATTCTGGAATGCGGTGAACGCTACTGATTTTGAGACTGAAGCAAAGAGTGCATTGATAAAAGCTCTTTCTGAGAACTCGACCGGTAATGTCAATTCACTTGTTAGTGGTTACTTGTCTCATCTAAGAAGGTTCCGCTTGTTTCTATCGTCGGATGAAACCATTGCTCCGGTTGAATATAAACAAAAAACCGCAGTAAAAGTAAAGCCAACACATATGAGCCGTGAAATAATAATTAACAAAATGTATGTTGGAGCATATTTGTCAGAGGGCGATAATATAGGTCATGAAATAATAAATCTCTATAAGGCAGATGATGGGAAAAACTATATTTATCTCAATTCACAAGGAACAATAGAATTATCTCATGGAGAAAATAGAATAACTGTTTTGTTGGTACGAAAATTTGCCTCGAAAACATATAAAATACTAGCCAAGGCAGAGGGTGTTACAATTCTTGGTTTTGCCGACAGCAAACTCCCACGAGAAGAGAGATATAAAGGACAAGTTGCATTAGGATTGACCTATGGCGGTATAAGTCTTGTAGATTTATTTAATGAAAACTCATATCACGGCAGTCTTCAAGAAGAAAAAAATGCTTATACTACCTTTGTTGCAGATAAGGTTATCAAACCCAAAAATCAGATATATATTACAGACGATGCATCTGTAAGTGGTGACAACACTTTTTTCATCCGTACTAATAAAGGATTTGGCAAACAAACATTAAGGGAATTCTACAACGAAAATGAAAAGCCGGATTCTTTCGCTGATTTGAATCAGATAATTGAGAACAGAGAGTTGTGGGAAGATGCTAATACGACACAAGCAATTTCTGAATTGCCGGAACTTCAAAAAGATCCGTATTTCAATTTTCTAAAAATCATCAGGCAGGAAGATAATGAACTCGCTTTTTCAAATATGTTTGCTTACTTTTTTGATATAAACAGAGAAGCTTTTTCTCGTTTTGCAAGAGAGGTTCTACATATAGAGGTACAAATAGATTTTACTATTGAGAGAGAAAAGAGAAACATTGACCTACTTATTTCTGACAGAAATAATGCCGTTATAATAGAAAATAAAATCAAATCGAGCATCAACGGTATTGATGACCGACATGATATCTACAGTGACCAAGTACAGTCACAGCTAAAAAAATACTATCAATTTGTTACATCTGATGATGAGTATCGCAATAAAACAGCGAGCTGCTTTATTTTTTCACCTAATTACAATCGCATTGACCTAAGTAAGTTTTCGTGCGGTGAAAAATATACTATTGTTTATTACAGAGAAATCTATAATTTCTTTGTTGAGAACAGAAGCCTGTATGATGGGGTGCTTTACTTTGATGATTTCATTAATGCAATGTATAAGCACACCAAGGACTACGATAATGATTTAGAGGAAGAAATGCAAAGAAGATTTCAAAATACTATTTGCAATGCGAAAAAGGGGTATGGGGGCCAACAATTATGAAGATACATTATTTCCAAAGATACCATGAGAAAGAAAATGTAGCTACAGCTAATACAATGCTGTTGTTATCTCGTTTATATCAATATTCTTCTGATAAATTCTTTCGGTTTTTGAAATCCGAGTTCTTTTCTGACGCCTTTGAACCAGAGATTGTTTTCAATCTTCAGGAAAAAAGTGTGGAGAGTATTCCGGATGCTACTATCACACAGGAGAGCTTTAAAATTGTTGTTGAGACTAAAATGTCTGATTGGTTCTATACAGATCAGCTGCTGCGCCATTTGAAGTCTTTCGGTGATGAAAAATATAAGGTGATGATTACTTTAGCACCGGAGTTGATGAATCCAGAAAAGAAGAAAGAATTCGAAGAGCATCTGAAGGAATACAACGCCACACAGACGTATCCGGTAATGCACGTTAATACTGTATTCGAACGGATTGTTGATGCAATACGTGATGTTATTGATGACAGAGATTATGAAATGCAGGAGGTTTTGGACGATTATCTAAATTACTGCTATAACGATAAGCTCATCATTGTTTCGGATTCATGGAAGCGCATGAGAGTGCAACTGGCAGGTACCACATTTAATTTTAATGTTAGTGAAAATCTTTACTATGACAATATTGAACGTGGCTTTAGCGCACACGATTATCTTGGGCTGTATAAAGAAAAAAGCGTAAGGGCCATTGGGAAAATTAAAGCAATTATTACAGCAGTCACTACGGAAGCCGGTATTGAGTATAAAGCTGAACTTGGAGAACTTACTGACGATAGGAAGCAACAAATATGCAAGGCAATAGAAGATGGAAAGAACTATGGATATGTGATGACCGGTGAAAGATATTTCTTTGTTGATAAATTTTACGAGACAGACTTTAAGAAGATAACACCTAGAGCGCCTATGGGTACGAGGGTGTTTGATTTGACACAAGTTCTGGAGACAGAGCAATTACCTGAAATACAGGAAATTGCTGAGTTACTTAAGGCTAAGACATGGAGTTAACTATTGGAGGGAACGGATATATATTTGGGTTCATTGGAAGAACGTCGAGCTAGAGGAAATGAAATTAAACTTGTAACTGCTGCTTTGTATGAAGCAAAAGTTAAGGACGAAGAAATCCTGCGAGTATTGATGAAAGTATGTGATGCAGATAGAGAGGAAGCAACTAATGCGTTTCGTAATGAAAAGTTCAAGTTGTATCCTTGTAGAGAATTGTATCATTACCTGGTTCTAGAAAAAGGCTTTGAAGAACATGACGCTGATGTGTTTATATACAATAAAGCTATACGCGCGTTGGCTGACAACAGGGAGCTAAGTAAATTATCACCGGCTAAAATGTTTGACACTATTAATAAGGCTAATAAATAGTGGAGGAAGAGAAAAAGTTTGAGGTGTTCACATGCTAAGTATAGAGGAATACATTGCTCGAAGGAAAAAAGAAGATAAACTCAATGAATTTGACATTGATGCACGTACTCAAAATATGAAAATCTGTGTTGATTATGTATTCGAGTATTTTAACAACTATCTGAATATTACTGAAGCTGAAGAAAAAACAGTTCTGCATACTGAAAAGCTAGAGAAGTATCGTAAGCAGCTTAGGGAGTATGAGCCTGAAGTTAGAGAATGGGTTGTCGGCATTTATAGTGAATATGGGAAGCAAATACATAAATACGTTGGAAATATTATAAAAGAGAATGAGTTTTTCTTTCTGTATAATGCTGATAGTGAATTTAGAAATGCTTCATATGATTGCTATTCACAGCTCATTAAAAGGTTACCGTTTCTTAAGGATCAGGCTGAGATGCTTTTTCTTTTTATAAAAGACTATCATAGGGTAGAAAGCGAGCAAAGGTTTAATTTCGGAATACCATCAATATCAGAGGAAATAACTGATTGGGTTGATAAAACCTGGGCAAAACATCAGGTTAATCTTCTTGCTTTTGCTTATGATTGGATAAATAGTTTTTATGATAATGAGGATATTTGGCCTTCAACTCATAGAAAGAAGAGTCAGTATACATGGAGAAAGTATGATTATGATTACCGGCAAAAAAGTAATCTTTTTAATCTGGACTCTCTGTATAGAAAAATGCCGAAAAAATCTTTTACAAAAGGAAGAAAGCAGGAATTCGAGATTTTATTTATGTACTATTGGATACATGACATGGAAGGTGATAATGATTATTGGCAGGAATATTTAGAGACAGTTTTGCCTGGTTTAAAAAGGACTTTATAATGAAAGATGGAGGTTAAGAATATGAAGATTGACAATGAATGTTGCTGTGGGTGCAATACACAAAAAATAGAACAAACTAAGGATAATTGTCCAGCATGCAGTAATGAAGGGGTTTCCGTTAGCAAGGTGACCGTAGAACACTTAGTTTCAGACAATTATTGCAATACCGTTGAGGGAGACCAATATAAGATTTGCATGAATGAAGATTGTAATGTTGTCTACTATAACGTGGATAATGGAATCAAATTTCTAAAAGATCAAGTTAGAGTTCCTATCTGGTTTAAAAAAGATGCAAATCCTAAGTATGCATGCTATTGTAGTAAAGTTACGGAGGAACAAGTAATTGAGGCTGTAATTAAACACGGTGCAAAAACAGTAAAAGAAGTGAATGCTATAACAGGGGCTATGAAAGATTCTAATTGTAAAGAAAACAACCCACTGGGGTTATGTTGCCATAAAATTATACAGGAAGCCATTGATAAGGGCTTAACCATGAAATGATTTGAGTTGATATGTTTCCGCGAACAGATAAACCGTTGATATATTTCCACATACCTCTAAAACGCTTAAAATCGGTTGACCTGTTCCCACGCACGTATGGTACTAAAATTTGACTTAAGACATTAGTTGGAGTGTCTCGGGCCACGTTGAGGTGGTTACTTTGCTTACAAGGAACGAAGAGACGAAGTAAGCAATCAGTACCACTTCGGAAAATTTTACTTACACCCAAAAAATTTAAATGATAAAATAGTATTAACAAGGCAAAACATTGAAAAGCGCAGTCCTGACAACATAGGCTCAATTGTCAGGACGCGCGTTTTTTTAAGCGAAATTGGGCATAAAATGTAAATGCAAATTAAAAACATAAATGAATGTTGAAAATAGACTTTTACAATGAGGATGATTGGAGGACACTATGAAAAAAGTATTTTTCTATGACACGCCAATTGGCAGGATTGGAATAGCTGAAGACGGCAAGTGTATAACGGATGTTTTTTTCGCCGCCGCCGACAGACCAAAGGATTCTCTATTAGAGGAAACAGAGCTGCTAAATGAGGCTGCAAAGCAGCTTGTTGACTATTTTGCGGGCAAACGTAAAGATTTTGAACTGCCGCTTAGCCCGGAAGGCACAGAATTTCAAAAGTTAGTCTGGGAAGCATTAAGAACAATCCCATATGGTGAAACCAGAACTTACAAGCAAATTGCAGAGCAGATTGGGAATCCAAAAGCGTGCAGAGCAGTGGGTATGGCAAACAACAAAAATCCGATTTCTATAATAGTTCCCTGTCACAGAGTGATAGGGTCAAACGGAAGGCTTGTAGGATATGGCGGCGGAATAGAATTGAAGAAAAAGTTACTAGAGTTAGAAAACAACTCCTTTGAAATGTCATAATTATAACGATTTGAGCCTGTTTAACAGGAGAGAATGTGGCGCTGGAATCAATATCCATCTCTAGAACTATTCAAAGAGTATTATTTTAATTTTTATAAAATTGTGAAAAAATACGTGAAGTTGATGTTCTAAAATGGTATAATCAAATAAAGCATATCATTCACAGATATGCTCTAATTTAAAATGCAATAATTTCTAATATAACAATTTTCGGAGGAGTGGTGTTATGAGTAAACCAGTTGTTTCAGCGCATTTTGCATCAAGAAAACCATCGGATGTTAGATTGGCTCAGATGAAATACGATGAACGTAAGGTTAAGCCGCAGGAAGTTATCAACGTCGGCATTGGAAACGTTTCCCTACCTACAAACCCAGCGATGCAGAAGAGAATGTTTGAACTTGATGCTCCTGAAAGTCCATTTTCCAAAGGCGTTATAAGATATACAGGTACTGCGGGTACTCCAGAGTGCCAGGAGGCATTTAAAAACATCCTAAGATGCCAGGGTTACGACACAAGCAAACTACACGTTGCGGTTACAGATGGCGGTTCTTCTGGTATGGAGTTGCTTCTTGTTGGCGTTTGCGGACCTGCAGGCACTGGCGAGCAGCCACTTATGATGATCGATCCAGCCTATACGAACTATATATCTTTCGCAGAAAGAATAGGCAGAAAGACTGTTTCTGTAAAGCGTCACATGGGTGAAGACGGAAAGTTCAATCTTCCTGAAATGGACAAGATAGAAGAGGCTATCAAAAAGCACAACCCAGGAGCGCTTCTAGTTATTCCATACGACAACCCTACTGGACAGCTTTACTCATTTGAAATGATGAAGGAGCTTGCAGAGCTTTGCGTTAAATACAACATGTGGATGATCAGCGACGAAGCATATCGTGAGCTTTACTACGATAAAAACAAGGATCTTATAAGCATCTGGAACATTAGCGATGCTGAGGTGCCAGGTATAGAGGGAAGAAGAATAAGCCTTGATACTGCTTCGAAGGTATGGAACGCTTGCGGATTGAGAATAGGCGCTCTTATAACTGACAACGAAGAATTCTATGACCGCGCAGTTGCTGAATATACTGCAAACCTTTGTGCAAACGCTATAGGCCAGTATATATTTGGCGCATTGGCTCATCAAACAAAAGAAGAAATTGCAGCATGGGCGAAGGAAATTCGCGAGTATTACGAAGAGTTAATAATGAAGGTGTATAATGGACTTAAAGAGCAGGAGCCTAAATTGATAGTTTCTAGTCCTGATGCATCGATATATTCTGTAATAGATGTAAGAAACGTAGTAAAACCAGGATTCGATTGTATTGACTTTGTACTCTACTGTGCTCAGGAAGGCTCGGCTGTTATAGACGGTGTAGAAACAACACTTCTTGTTGCTCCTATGAGAGGCTTCTATGAGAATGTAGCAGGTGAATACAATCCAGGAACTACTCAGTTCCGTATCTCATACGTTGAAACACCAGAAAAAATGGCGAAGGTGCCTGAATTGTTCGTTAAGCTTCTTAGACAATACGAGGCTCAAAGAGCATAGTCTTGTAAAATATGAAATAAGAATTATGGCCCCCTGCAGTAGATTTGTAGGGGGTTTTTTATGGGAAAAATGCAGGAAAATAATTGTTTTTTTAAAAAAAATCATACCATACAAATGCCACAGACTTTGAAAACAGAACTATAGAATTAATTTGAATTATAAGAATAATTTATATTTTGGTATTTTTTGTTTTTCATCCGGCTACAATCTATGATATACTTGTCAATGGTAAAGCGTTATTTGTGGGGATAACGTTTGCACCTGTAGCACATAGAGCATGTGTGCTTGCAATTATTCTTATCATATCTAATTTATCATTTAGGAGGAAAGACATTGAAAAATCTACTTAACAAATGGAATCAGCTCAGCCTTGTTAAAAGGATAATCGTAGGCCTGCTCATAGGTATTATCCTTGCAGTAGCTATTCCTGAAACAGCACAACCAGTAGTGATTTTCGGAGCATTGTTTGTAGGTGCTCTAAAAGGTATTGCACCTGTACTAGTATTTTTCTTGGTAATGTCGGCCATATCTCAGCACAAGAGCGGACATGAAACAAACATGAAGTCCATAGTGGTACTGTATCTGCTTGGAACATTCCTAGCTGGACTTACTGCAGTAATAGCAAGCTTTGTATTTCCAGTTACACTTACTCTTGCTACAGGAGCTGCAGCGGGAGATATAGCACCTCCAGGGGGCGTTTCGGAAGTTCTAAAGGCGCTTCTTATGAATGTTGTCGACAACCCAATCAAAGCGCTTTTCAATGCCAACTACATAGGCATACTTGCTTGGGCGCTAGTTCTTGGCCTTGCACTTAGAAATGCTGCAGATTCTACAAAGACTCTTATTAGCAACTTCTCGGATGCGGTATCTCAAATGGTAAGATGGGTTATAAACTTCGCACCGCTTGGAATAATGGGTCTTGTGTTCGAGTCAATAGCTACTAATGGAATAGGAACGCTTTTAAGCTATGGACAACTTCTAGCTGTTCTTCTTGGATGCATGGCATTCGTTGCACTTGTTGTTAATCCGATAATAGTTTTCATAAACATCCGTAAGAACCCATACCCACTAGTTCTTAAATGCCTTAAGGACAGCGGAATAACAGCATTCTTTACTCGTAGTTCTGCTGCAAACATACCTGTTAACATGAGCCTTTGCGAAAAGCTGGGCCTAGACAAGGATACTTATTCTGTATCAATTCCGCTAGGAGCCACAATCAACATGGCAGGTGCAGCAGTTACAATATCAGTGCTTACGCTTGCTGCAGTCAACACACTTGGAATACAGGTAGACATCGGAACGGCTATCATACTAAGCGTACTTTCTGCAGTATGTGCTTGCGGCGCTTCAGGCGTAGCCGGCGGATCGCTGCTGCTTATCCCACTTGCATGCAGCTTGTTTGGAATACCAAACGACATAGCTATGAAAGTAGTAGGAGTTGGATTCATAGTAGGAGTTCTTCAAGATTCTTGTGAAACTGCACTTAACTCATCTACTGACGTTCTTTTCACAGCAACTGCAGAATTTGCGAAATGGCGTAAAGCAGGAAAAGAAATCACTATCGATGAAAAAGTAGCTTAATAGCAATACTAAAAAGCAATATAAAACCAAAGAAGCCCTCTGTTTGTAGACTACAGGTCCGCGATACGGGGGCTTCTTTTTTTTGTGTGATGCCGCGCATTTGCACGAGTTATCAAATGGTGATATATTTAAATTATTGTTATATGATTAAAACTATATAATCTCAAGGATGTGAATACTATGGATAAGAAGGCAGTATATTTCTTTTGTATGGATTCCACAAAGGACGAGGTTGCGCCACTGGTCTTTGAAAAGTCACGTGAAATTCTCGAGCTTTCGGAAACCGGCATGGAGGTAGACGGCTATCCTGTTTTGGAATACAAGGCTGGAGACGGAGACACTATATATTATGTCAGGACGAGCACGGTTATATGCATGGACTATGGCAGGTATCTCCCTGAAATAAAAGAGAAATTCTCTGACTGCGACCTGGCAGTAATGGTCAACTGGCATGGTGGAGGCAATGCTCCAGACAAGGTAATATGCATACATACTGTAGGGGATGTCAGCTCGGGGATTTTCGGAAAAAGTGAGCCGAAGCTTTCGACTAATATAGCAAGAGCCTTGGAAAAGCACAGGCAGTCACTAGGGCTTGATGATTTCAAGGTAACAACAGAGGCTACACATTGGTCGGGAGTAGTCTACGGCGGAAAAGCGGAGTGGATAGACGAGTACAAGGTGCCCTTCCTTGATGTGGAAATCGGAAGCACATCAGAAAGCTACAATAACCCCGCAGCCGTTGAGGTGATTGCCAGAGCGCTGATTGAAGTTTTCGGAGAATCAGGAGAATTTCCGACAGTGCTTTATATGGGCGGCATACATTTCGAGGACACGATAACAAATGCTGTGCTTCACCCGACGCATCCGGTGTCGCTAACGCACATACTGCCGAGCCGTTGGATTGAAACTGAAATGTATACAGGTGAAACAGGGATTTCACATCTTATGGACTGCATAAACTCCATAAACGGAGGTGTGCAGGGAATAGTAATACATGAGAAGCTGGGAAAGGAACAAAGAGAACTTGCAGCCGCTTTGTCAGAAAGGCTGGGAGTGCCCATTGCCAAGCGAAAGGCTCTTAAGTCTCCTGAAAACACTGTGTTTTATGCGGTCAGATAGTGAAAAAAACAATTTAGTCGGAAGCATATATCGAGGGAATGCCTAGTATTGGGCATTCTCTTTTTGTTTGGATTGTTATTTAGCAGTTGCAATGGGTAATGTTATCATAAGGAAGAAACATGGTGTATATATAATAAGGACAGGTGCCTGTTGGGGCGGGGAGGTCAGTTATGAATGAAGGAAATTTTATCAAAAGGCTAACTAGCTTGCTTTTGGCTATCGCAATGGTATTTTCTATTTATTCGATTAACTCTAAGTCGTATGCTGCTTCAGCCTTCAATGATATTTCAGGACACTGGGCGGAGTCTTATATCAATGAAGCCGTAAGTCAGGGATTCATAAAGGGATATCCTGATGGGAGCTTTAAGCCTGATGCGCAGGTGTCGCGGGCTGAATTTGTAAGCATGGTAAACAGAGCTTTGGAAAACTCGGGCTCGGCTAGCATTTCATTCTCTGACGTATTGCGAGGCGATTGGTACTATGAGGATGTGGCAAAAGCGGTGCGTGCGTCATATGTCTTAGGCTACAATGATTCGACATTCAGGCCGGGTCGGTCAATAACAAGACAAGAGGCCTGCGTTATGATATCGAAGTTTGTTCCCACTTATGGAGAGAACGGACGCCTCCAGACTTTCCCAGACTATAGGTCGATTGCCAGCTGGGCATATACTGCGGTGTCTAAGGTTAATGGAAAGGGGTATATCGGCGGATACGCTGATGGCAAGATTCATCCTCTAGACAACCTGACTCGTGCCCAGGCAGCTAAGATAATAAGCGAAATAATCGATGAAGAAAAAATAGTGTCATCCGATACTGTTGTCAGAAAGGACGGGACTAAGCTTTCGGGAACAATATATTCCAATGATGTTATGATGGACGAGGATCTCGGCGACGAGAGCGCTTTAATAGACAACTGCGTAATACTTGGAAGTCTGAATGTACAGGGTGGGGGAGACGACACTATAACAGTGAACAACTCCAGAATTGCCAAGGCCGTAGTCGATAAATCTGATTCGAGTGTAAGGCTGCTGGCAAAGGGCGAAACTACAATTGCCAGAACAGAAGGCTCAGAGGACTTCATTCTTCAGACTTCAAGCCTTGCCGGAGGGGATTATGGTGCCGGTTTTGAAAAAATAGGCATATCCGGGTCCGCACAGGCGGTGCTCAGGGGAAGCTTTCCGTATGTATCAATAGACGGCTCTTATGCCAACGTCAAGCTTGAGACAGGCACAATAAATGAGCTTTATGTATTATCTGATGGGAGAAGGTCAGACATAACAGTGGAAAGCGGAGCGACAGTCAAAACCGCAAAGGTTTATGCGGAATCGTATTTCCATGGCGAAGGAACAATTTCAAGCATGCTGGTTTATGCAAGGGGAATCACATATGAAACAAAGCCTAGGTCTTGGACAATTGGTACAGGAGGCTCGACGCCAACTCAGACTGAGCCTGAGCTGTCAATGAAGTTCAATCCCCAAAATGCCGAAACCGGCGTGTATTTGGACACAAAGATTACAATCAAGTTCAACACGGCTATGAGAAAGTACAACGGCAATGCAATAGTTGCATCAGATATAAATGATATTGTGACACTCAGGAAGGGCTCGTCTACGGGAGCGACAGTTGATTTCAGCGCTACGATAAACACAGCAAAGGACCTTATCACAATAACGCCGTCTTCAAACCTGAGCAGCAACACAAAATATTACATCCAGGTAGAGGAAGACACAATGAGGGATGAATACGGCAACTACAACGACGCAGAATCGAGCTACTTTACAACGGGAGATGCCACTGAAAAGCTCACTGTAACCTTCTCGCCAGCAAACGGGGCAACAGGTGTTCCGATTGATACAGATTCATTCACAATCACATTCTCAGACAGAGTTGTAAAATATGACGGAAGCTCCATAACATCAAGCACAGACAGATATCTAAAGGACAGCGTTGTCGTATTCCAGGAGGGAGGCAAAGCTGTTAGTACGAGCAGCTATGCGGTTTCGATAAACAGTACCCGCAGGGTGATTACGGTAACTCCTGATTTCGACCTGTCGCTCAACACAAGATACTATGTGGGTATAAAATCGAACACCCTCAAAACAGAAGGCGGAACGGCTGTGACGTCAGCCGGGTCCACATGGACCACAGCTGGAGCCCCTGCCCTAACCAGTATCAGCGCTACGCCTCATCAGAATTCAATAGATTTTAAGGCCACGCCCAGCGTGAATGGCACTGTGTATGCTGTTGCTGTAGATACAAGCGCGGTTGCGCCGGATGCGGCGGCAATCAAAAATGGAAAGGATGGCTCGGGAAATGCTGCAGCAGCATTTGCAAGTTCTGGTGTGACAGCTGCAAATGCTAAAACGCTCAGCCTTTCCGGACTTGAAACGGACACACAATACAAAATATACGCAGTGCTGTATGACGGAAGCGGCAATGTATCCAACGTGGCTAATGTGACAGAGACTACAATGCCGCTGCTGCTTAAGAGCTTGACAATAGTTCCTGTAATAGATGGTGGCAAGAATGTACTTGTCGGCTTTGAACCGGAAAAAACAGCATACAACAATATTTACGTGCCTTTTGGAACTGATGCGGTAGACGTCACTGCAGCTGCTAATTCGGATTTGTTTGTAGGCACCATTTCAATCAACGGTAAAGCCAGCACGGCAACAGTCAGAGTACCTCTTGTCAATGGAAAGGTGACAATTATTGTAAATATTCAGGAAACAGGAAAAAGTTCCGTAATATATACTGTTACATTGATAGAGGCAGGGAGCGCTGATTTGGATTCCATGACAATCAACGGAGATTCATATAATCCCGGAACCAGCTACATGCTGGAGTCATACGACACCATGTCTGTTGTAGTTAATATAGTTCCGGAAGACCCAGATGCTACCATATTGATTGATGGCTATCAAATTGAAAACGGAGAAGACACTACACTGAACATGAGTGTTGCAACGACGTCGATAAGCTTCAGAATACGCTCATCTGACGGTTCGCTAACAAAATCCTACGCAATAAATTTCACCAGACCTCCAGCTCCAGAACAGTAAAAAAAGAGGACGCCATGTTACTGGCGTCCTCTTTAATGCTTTCCAAAATTACAGTGTGGAAATGTGCAGACTTTGCATGACAAGCATTGTCCTCCATAGCCCATTTTTGTAATGTCTTTCCTGATTATTTTCTCTCCGGCGAATACTCTTGGAAGCAGCAGGTCAAAGGCCGTAGTATGTGCAAACATAACGCACCCGGGAAGACCGAATACAGGTACATTATCCAGATATGAGAATAACAGCATTGCACCGGGCAAAACAGGTGTGCCATAGGTTACTATATCAGCACCTGTAGATTTGATTGCACCGGGGGTTTTATCATCAGGATCTACTGACATTCCGCCCGTTACCATAATGAGCTCTGCGCCCATTTTTTTGGCGTCAAATATTGCGTTTCTTATATCTTCTAGTACATCGGGGACTATTGTTTTATGAAAAACATCTGAGCCAAAGTTTTTCACTTTCTTTTCAATAACAGGCCCGAATTTGTCCTCTATTCTTCCTTTAAACACCTCGGATCCTGTTACAATTACTGCTGTTTTCAATTTAATAAAAGGCTTGATTTCAAATATTGGCGCCTTGCCACTTACAATGTTTTCCATTGAGTCGATTTTTTCTTTTTTTGTTGTTAGTGGTATGATTCTGCATCCTCCAAGTAATTCATCTTTGTCGACGCATATATCTCCATGGATTGTGGCAAGACAAATATCTTCAGTATCATTAACCAGGTCTACAAGCTCCCTGTTTATTTTCAAAAGGCCTTTATACTCTGATTTGAAACTGACCTTTCCTTCAGAAGGTTCCGAAAAGTATATTCCCGTACCGGCAAATAGTGTGCCTAACCTCAGAGCTGCATCATTTTCATGAAGCTCATTTTCTCCCAGTTCAAAAACAAACAAATTTTCTTTTCCAATCCTTAATAGATGCTCTATATCATTTTCTGCAATTAGATGGCCCTTCTTAAAGGCGGCGCCCTTAAATTCTCCCGGTACGATTTCTGTTATGTCGTGCCCTAATATCATACCGACTGCATCTTCTGTTTTTACTGTATTCAATATATCACCTCATATTTTTAATACACTAATTCCGACTATGTTATAATGTTATAATTGAATTGTCTAAAACTCAACAATATCAAGTGTTCAGAGGTTTCCTATGAATAGTAGTATATCAGATGCTGACGTTAACGGACAACTATTACAGTCTAAGCCTAGAAAGTTTTTATTGTTTGACGAAATAATCGATAGCCCCTTACTCGATTACTTCATAATACTGCATATGCTGTTTGTGAATTCCACAGGATCCTCAATAGGAAGACCTTCAATAAGAAGCGCCTGGTTGTAAAGCAGCTCTGTATAGAGTCTGAGCTTATCCTTGTCATGCTCGAAAGCATCTCTGAGAGTTTTGAACACCTCGTGGCTTGTGTTTATTTCAAGCACCTTGTCTGCTTTTACGTTCTCGCTGCCAGGCATGGCGCTTAATACTTTCTCCATTTCTATGGTCAGCTCGCCCTCTGTTGAAAGACAAACAGGGTGGTTCTTGAGTATTTTCGATGCCTTAACTGAAGTCACCCTGCCGGAGAGGATATCCTTCATGGAGTCGAAAAGCTCCATATTTTCAGCATCTTCAGCATCGGAAGCTTTTTCGACTTCTTCCTTTTCTATACCAAGATCTCCGCTGGATGCAGAGCGGAACTCCTTGTCCTTGTATGACATAATCATCTTAATCGCGAATTCGTCAACGTCATCTGTAAAGAATAGAATCTCGTAGCCCTTGTCAAGCAGCAGCTCTGTCTGCGGCATTTTCTCGATCCTTTCCACGGATTCTCCAGCGGCGTAGTAAATATATTTTTGTTCTTCAGGCATTCTGGAAACATACTCGTCAAGAGTTGCAAGCTTCTTCTCCTTTGATGAATAGAACAAGAGCAGGTTTTGCAGGAATTCCTTGTTGGCTCCAAAGTCGCTGTAGATTCCATACTTAAGCTGAAGTCCGAAGGATTTGTAGAAGGACTCATACTTTTCCCTGTCATTTTTCAGTAAATCCTCAAGCTCGTTCTTGATTTTGTTTTTTATATTTTTGGCTATCAGCTTGAGCTGCCTGTCATGCTGGAGCATTTCACGCGATATGTTGAGCGAGAGGTCCTCTGAATCCACAATTCCTTTTACGAAGCTGAAATAGTCCGGCAAAAGCTCTGGACACCTGTGCATTATCATGACGCCATTTGAATACAGCTCGAGCCCCTTTTCATACTCCCTCGTATAGAAATCATACGGTATTTTCTCTGGAATGAAGAGTATGGATTTGTAGCTTACGGTGCCTTCGGCATTTATGTGTATGTGTTTTATTGGTTTGTCAAAGCCGAAGTGCTTCTCGGAATAGAAGTTGTCGTAGTCCTCGTTAGTCAGCTCGCTCTTGTTTTTTTTCCATATTGGAACCATGCTGTTTACAGTCTCTTCTTCCGTGTAATCCTCATATTCGCTTTCGCTGCCGCCCTTGAGCCTGCTCTTTGTGAAATTCATTTTGATAGGATATCTTATGAAGTCTGAGTACTTCTTTATTATTGATTTGAGCCTGTATTCGTCGAGATACTCATCGTAGTTTTCATCGGCTGAATTTTCCCTGATTTTGAGTATTATGTCTGTTCCGACAGAAGCCTTGTCGCAGGGCTCTATGGTATAGCTTTCAGCGCCCGAGGATTCCCACCTGTATGCTTCGCTGCTGCCTAGGGCCTTGCTTATTACAGTGACCGTGTCTGAAACCATGAAAGCCGAGTAGAAGCCGACTCCAAACTGGCCTATTATGTCATATCCGTCCTTGAGCTCGTTTTCGTTCTTGAATGCAAAAGAGCCGCTCTTTGCAATGATTCCAAGGTTGTCTTCAAGCTCTTGCCTAGTCATTCCAATACCAGTGTCGGATATTCTAAGCGTCCTGTTTTCCCTGTCGGGAGTTATGGTGATATAGTAGTCATCCTGGTTGAAGCTAACGGTATCGTCCGAGAGCGCCGCATAGTATATCTTGTCGATAGCGTCGCTGGCGTTGGAAATGAGCTCCCTTAAGAAAATTTCCTTGTGAGTGTATATGGAGTTGACCATCAAATCGAGAAGCCTTTTGGATTCAGCCTGAAACTGTTTTGTCTGTTTCATTATAAACAAATCGCTCCTTTCAAAATTAAGTATTTAACTGGCACATCATTAGCACTCTTGCATGATGAGTGCTAATCCTTACATTTTATATACCAAATTATAAAATTGATGTCAATATCAGCGTATCCATATCATCGTGTATTGTGTATAATGAAGCTTTGAATAGCAGGTTTAATAGAATATAATAGATATGAGAAATACTGCTAAACATGGTATATTCCAAAAAAACACAATACTATGCCTGATACTTTTGGAGGAGAAGATGAAACAAAAAACAAATACATACATGTTTATTGAGTTAAGACGCCATGTGATTATTCTGCTTGTAATGATAATAACCCTGCTGTTTCTTATCATTGGAATGTCGCTTTTGAATGCGGCTGCTCAAAAAAATGCGACGAATATTGTAAATGAGCTCGGCAGGCAGAGGATGCTGACCCAAATGATTGCAAAAGATGCCAGCAGAATATCGGTCCTTTTGAATGCGATAAGCTCGGGAGAAGGCATAGAATCAGATGAAATTTTGAGAGAAAAAGCAACCGGCGCACGAGAGAAAATCATCAGCTCAACAAAGTCATTCGAAGCTACGCTAGAAGGAATCAAAAAAGGATATATCAGGGTACAGAATGAAACTGTAAAAATTGACTATTTAGGAGATTCAAGCATAAACAGCAACATAGGCGAAATCGACGCCCTCTGGAGTGAATATAAACGAAGCGCCTACATAATTGTATCGGAAGAGCACACCAGCAAGGAATTCAAAAATGCGCTGATTTTCATAAATGGCAATAATTTGAAGTTACTGGATTTGAACGAAAAAATGATGAATATGATAACAGACAGGATGAATGGCGCATATTTTATGTATAGAAACATTTATCTCGCGCTTATACTGATTGTGAGCCTGCTGTCGGGAATGACTGTATACAGGCTTTATAACTACCTTTTCAAGCCATTGGAAGAGCTTTATATAGGTTTTAACAATATAGGGTTCATGAGCAACAATGAGGGCAGTTCATTCAAGACAAAAAACAACATCAACAGAGTCGTAATAGAGGTTAAGAATTTATTTAGCGGGATAAGTGAAATGATGCATCTGATTGAAAACATAAACATGCATACATCGTTTGATGAGACTCTCGATTACATATTCAAAACATTCAAAAGATACATACCATACACATATATTGGCATTGCCCTGTTCAGGGGATCTGGAGATGACAATATAGTCGCTTCCTACGGCGTATGCGGAAGCGAACACAAAGGACTTGAAACAGAGCTTCTTGGAACGGCTGTAGACATAAATAAAACCAGCCTGAAAAGGATTATCGAGAAGAACAGACCCAGGGTGATTAACGATCTGGATTCATACTTTGAAAACAGGACAATAAGCGATTACAGCCGAATAATAATGAAGCATGGAATACAGGCATCAATTACACTTCCTTTGCTTATAAACAATAAGCAGATAGGTTTCATATTCTTTTCGAGCAACAAGAAAAATGTGTACAGCCCTTTGCATGTGGATTTTCTCAAATCTGTCAGCAACGCCATAGCAATATCATTTGAGAAGAACATTTTTGTCGATGATCTTGTGTATTCAAGCGTCCTTGCACTGGCGAAGCTTGCGGAGGCCAAGGATGACGATACTGCGGAGCATCTCAACAGAATGAAGAATTATGTTGTTTTGATATCAAATCTGCTGAAAACCAACAGCAAGTATGCGGACATGATTGATTCGAAATTTTTGATAGATATTGAAAAATTCAGCCCCATGCATGATATCGGCAAAGTTGGAATACCGGACAACATACTGCTAAAGCCCGGCAGACTGACTGGAGAAGAATTTGAAATCATGAAAATGCATACTGTGTATGGTGCGGATGTATTGAAAGAAGCCGAAGCAAATATCATGAGAAGCGGAAGAAGCCTCTTTTCAGAAGGGATTTCCATAGCACTTGCACATCATGAAAAATGGGATGGAAGCGGATATCCAAGCGGGCTAAAGGGAGATGAAATACCGCTCTCAGCCAGGATAGTCGCTGTGGCAGACGTGTTGGACGCCTTATTATCAAAGCGACCGTACAAGGAGCCGTTTACATTTGAAAAAAGCGTTGAAATAATTATGGATGGAAAAGGAAAACATTTTGACCCGCATATAGTCGATGTATTTGCAGGCAATATCGATTTGTTTAGAAATATGCAGGAACAATTCAAGTCATAGCAAAAAAAAGTGTGTATCTTCATTTATTGAGGATACACACTTTTTTTGCAATATACCAAATATTGCATTACCAATGTGGATTTTGGGTAAGATTGAATAAGTGCGATGTTCTGCAATTGCCTGTATACGGAGGTTGATATGCTTGATTTCGATATAATAGACGAATACAAGGGAATTGGAGTTTCACGAGGACTTGACAGAGGGCTTGTTGCATTCAAGGACGGCAAAATCATAGTAGAAGAAGGCATGGGCATTGGCGCGTTTGCTGTCCAAGCTGACGGCTACACTTATTTTTCGTCTGTGCGAAGTGTTCAAAAGGAAAACGGCAGAATCCTTGTGATTTCAGATGTGGACAAAAGGCTGGAATGGAAGACTTGGGGTTTAAGGATTAGGCCGCTGACGAGGGTTTTTGAATACATTTGTACAAACATATACATGAAGAATGAAAAAAAACAAGGCATGTTTCTCCGATTAGGCGGCGTGCTTAGAAAGATTTTCAATGTTGAAGCATGCTTTGTGGAAGTGGTTTCCAATGGAGAAGTAAGGGCATTGTACAGCGTAAATGGAAATGAGGTATCTGTTGATTTAAGCTGCGACATCAAAAAAAAGGCATGCAGGATTTTTGTCATGAATGAGATGGGGGCAGGAATATTTGACAAGGGCGTCATAAACGGAAATGTGACAGAGCCTCCGTCGGGATGGCAGAAAATGCAGGGGGTTTGTGAACTGCTGAGCAGTGCATACTCGTTGAAATTTGCTATTTTAGAGACTCATATACCAGATGGAGTTACAAGCCAGCTATACTGGGGGAGGGAGATGGCAGAAGGCTATTGCTGGGCAGGTTTTGAAAGCGAGATTTTCTGCGATTCGGGAAGGTTTGAAAACTATAAATATTCGATAATATTCAAAGAGGTGATAATATGAGCTCTAAAAAAGTCCTGCTTATATATCCTTACTTTTACACTGGCGTTACTAAAGACCAGCTATTTCCACCTCTTGGGATAGGACTGCTTTCGGCGCTTCTTAAAGAAAAAGGGGTTGAGGTTATGAAGCTGGACTGCACCTTCTTGACATTGGAAGAGGTAATCTCAAGGGCGGAGGCATACAAAGCAGATATAACAGGAATATATGTAATGACGACATTTGCCGACAATGCATTGAAGCTGCTGGACAAGCTCAAAAAAATAAATCCAAGCAGCATCTATATAGCGGGTGGACCATTGCCAACGCTCTATCCTGCCAGGTTCGCCGAGAAGTTCGATTATGTTTTCAAGGGAGAGGCTGCTAAAAGCTTTCCAGACTTTTGCCACGACTATCTTAATGCTCCAAACAGAATCGGGTTCATAGAGAGAATAAACTCGGAAAGCTATCCTGGCATATACAGTTTGAAAAACGGGGGACTATATTCGACTGCGACACATCTTAGCAAGGATGAGATCGACACTTGCCCGCTGCCTGACAGGTCAGGCTTTGATCATGGCAGATATCAGGAGTTGTGTCACAGGCATTCCGGGAAAAAGAAAACTTCAATAATGATGACCTACGGATGTCCGTTTTCGTGCGACTTTTGTTCCAAGCCTATATTCGGAAAAGAGGTGAGGTTCAGGAGTCTTGATAGGATTTTTGACGAAATAAGAGACATATTATCTTATGGCTATGACTCGCTCTGGATTGCAGATGACCTTTTTACATTCGACACCAAATTCCTAAAGAGCTTCTGCGAAAGACTCGTTGAAGAAAAGCTGGGAATATCATGGAGCTGTCTTTCGCGTGTGGATACTATAAATGACGAGATTGCGTGTGAAATGAAAAAGGCAGGCTGCAGCAAGGTGTATCTTGGTATAGAGTCGGGCAACGATGAGGTTCTTAAGCTGATGAACAAAAGCATTGATACGTCAAGTGTAAGAAATGGCGTTGAGGTATTCGTAAGAAATGGAATAGCATGCGCAGGTTTTTTCATAGTGGGCTATCCGGGTGAAACAGAGGCTACTATCGAGGATACTCTCGAGTTTTCACTTTCCCTGGGACTTGATGAGATATCATTCAACGTGCCTTACCCGCTGCCAGGCTCAAAGCTTTATGAAAGAGTATCAGGAATAAGCGCAGACGATTGGACTATAGAAAACGAAACAAGATTTCTATATAAAAGCGAATTTGACGAAAAATGGCTTAAAGGCAGGATACAGGAGACTCTCAAGTCTTTTGAAAGATTGAAAATTCAAAACAGCTGATAGAAAAAGTGCGTATCTCCCTGAATTAGAGTTTGATTATATCAATTTCAAGGAGGATACACACTTTTTGCTTTAGGTCAGGGTATTATTTAAAATCAACCTTTACAAGCTTGCCGCTTTCATTGTAAGTAACCTGAGTGATCTTGGCGAGCTTCTTTTCGCCATTTTCCTTGCAGCATTCGGCAACCTGGAATGTTTTTGAAGTGTCACCTGTAGCCTTGTACACATCACCAAGTATTTTGTAGAGAGAGAATGGGTGGTCAGGGTCTTTTATTGTTATCATAGATGTGTCTTTGATAGATATTGTATCGGCAATAAGCTTTGCAAAATCAATGTCTGAAAGGTCGGCTATTATGTAGTACTGAGCTTCATCGGCCAGGTCATCGAAGCCTTTAACCTGCTTGATGCTGAACTTGCTCTTGGCAACGGCGCTTAGTGTTGCCATTAGAGGAAGTATTCCCCAGCCTTTGTGTCCAGATACTATAACTGTATCCTGTCTGCCCACGGCCTCTTCAAGATAAGCCGCCTGAGCTTCTGTCATGAAATTCTGATCTACAAGTTTTTTAAGCATTGGATTCATTAAAATCAATCCCCCTGTCTTTTAGTGTTAGAGAAACTCTCTTATAGAAATACTGATTATAAGAGAAGTACTCTGATTTTGGATTGTTGATTATCTTAGATAACATGATACCATTTTTTGAATGGAAGTCAAACTTGCATAACAAGCGGATTTGCGAGAAATTATCGCGCACTTTAGTGAAAAATCTAACGACACCAAAGAAGTAGTTATGTAATATTATTACAGGCATGACTTTCGATTCGGCCACACAAGCTGAGAGAATCAGGTCAAAGCTCACATTAAATTGAATCCTGGCATATCATAAAAATCAACAGGCCAATTCAAATGCTGATTTTTACAGGGCAAGTTATATATTTTTTTTAACAGTATTATCATGATTTGAGAGATGTTCGATTAATCATTTCAATTGTATTATTTTTGAATATATGAAAATTTTATGGGTTACATCATAGTTCAAACCGACATGTTAAAATATGAAAGTTTGAACAGATGTAAATATATGCAAAATTCTGATATACTGGATATGTTGTTAATATGTTGATGATACATTAGATATTGCCGGGAGGTTGAATGAAAATGAATATAAAGCAGATTGCCTCTGCCGTGTTAATTGTAAGCATGCTGGCGGTAATGACAGGATGCGGGGCAAAGACATCCGGTTTGGATAATGAAAAAATACCTGAAGATGCCAATGGAATCAAGCATGCCGCTAAAATCGAAGGCAGATCGTTTTATGTCTATTCCGGAGGGGATTGGGAAAAGAAGTTTCTCAAAGGTGTCAACATTGGAGCAGGAAAACCGGGTCATTTTCCGGGGGAGCTGGCCATAACAAAAGAAGAGTATATGAGATGGTTTGCCTACATAAGCGAGATGAACGCCGAAGTAATAAGGGTCTACACCACGATGAAGCCCGAATTCTACGATGCGCTCTATGACTTCAACAGGACTTCGTCACAGCCCCTTTATCTGATGCAGGGCGTATGGATAAACGAGGATGACATCGAAACCTTAAAGGATGCATATGCAGCCAATGGAAAGATAAAAAACAACTTCATAAAGGACACTAAGGACCTTGTGGACATAATTCACGGTAAAGCAAGCCTTCCTTCGAAACCTGGATTTGCAAGCGGCACATATAAAAGCGATGTTTCAAGGTACGTAATTGGATGGATACTTGGGATTGAGTGGGATCCAAATTTTGTGACTGCTACTAATAATGCAAATCCGGATAAAGCTTCGTACAGCGGCAAATACTTATATACACAGAATGCCTCTCCTTTTGAAGCATTTCTGTGCGAGGTGGGTGACAGCGTAATCGGGTATGAGGCTTCAGAATATGGGATGGCAAGACCTTTGAGCTTTACCAACTGGCTCACTACAGATACGCTCGAGCATCCCAACGAGCCGTTTGAGCAGGAGGACATGGCTCAGGTTGATACTGAGCATATTAAAAAGACTGAACTTTTCACTCCCGGAGTTTTTGCATCCTACCATGTCTATCCATACTATCCGGATTTCATGAGCTACCAAAGGGAGTATGCCTCGTTCAAGGATGAAAGCGGCAAAGTGAATACGTATAGGGCATACTTGAGAGACCTTTTCAAGCAGCATACAGTGCCAGTGCTAGTGGCTGAGTTTGGCGTGCCGGCGTCAAGAGGCATGGCTCATGAAAGCCTTTATTCAGGTTATAACCAGGGCAATCTTGATGAAACTAAGCAGGGTGGCATACAGGCAGACCTCCTTAAGGACATATACGAAGAAGGCTACTGCGGAGGCATTGTATTTGCATGGCAGGACGAATGGTTCAAGAGGACATGGAATACTGCGGACTTTGACTTGCCTGACACAAGGCCATATTGGTCAAATCCTCAGACAAATGAGCAACAGTTTGGGCTTCTTGCGTTTGACCCGGGCCAGAAAAAGAGCGTGTGCTATGTCGACGGGGATGTTGATGAGTGGGAAGATTCACAGCTTGTATACTCGGATGAGAATGTCAGGCTTCATGTAAAATCAGATGAAAAATACATATATTTGATGGCGGCTGCAAAGAATTATGATTTTGAAAAAGACGAGCTATTAATACCGATTGATATACTGCAGGGGCAGGGAAACTTGAATCATAGCGCAAGCGATGCTAAATTTCAAAAGCCTGCAGATTTTCTCGTAAAAATAAGCGGTAAAAAAGATTCAAGGATACTAGTAGACGCATATTACGACTCTTTCAACTATATGTATGCAGAGAGGCTGAAAATGATAGATTCCAATCCGGAATACAAAAAGTCGGGCAGCGGAATATTTAATCCGATGTATCTGTGCCTTGGCAGGGAAATATATCTTCCTCAGGACAAGAAGACCGTGCCTTTCTCGAAATATGAAACGGGATTGCTTGCTTATGGAGATGCAAACCCCAAACACGAGTCATTCAATTCTCTAGCTGATTTCTGTGAGAAGAATGGCAATGTGGAAATAAGAATACCTTGGCAGCTTCTCAATGTAATGGATCCGTCAACAAAGGCAATAATGGGAGACTTGTATGAAAATGAGGGCTTTAAGCCGCAAAAGACAGAAGGGTTCAACATCGGATGCGGCGTAGTAAAAGGTGGCAAGGCTATCGCAGAGATCGGAATGGATTTCTACAGCTGGGATGCCTGGGAGCAGCCCACATATCATGAAAGGTTAAAACCTTCATACTATATATTAAAGCAAGCGTTCGAGAAGTATAATTAGAAATATAATATTACAACAGTGATGCCCGGCTTTGTTAGCTGGGCATTAAGCTTGTTTTATGCGCAATAAACGGCGAAAGCTCATGTGTTTTTTTGCAGATTGGAAACTTTATTTGTCATAATCGAGTCATACAATGATAACATAATTCATATGAACAGAAAAATAACCACATACGGGGTGGCATATAGATGGACAATATCAATTTGGATGAGATGCGGCTCGTAAGTCTATCGCAGGAAGGCGATGTAGATTCTTTCGAGAGGCTTATTGAAGCACACAAACAGAGGGTGTACAACATAGCCTTGCGCATGGTCAAAAACAGGGATGATGCATTCGATGTATCGCAGGAGGTATTCATAAGAGTATATAAATCAATAGGGAAGTTCGGGGGTAAATCGTCATTTTCCACATGGATATACAGAATTACAGTGAACTGCTGCCTTGACCATCTCAAAAAAGAGGGCAGGTACAAATACATAACTGATGCAGGGGAAGATAGCCCGGGGGCGGGAGTGATAGAAAACCTGCGGGCTGAAGAGACGCCGGAGAGCGTAATGGAGAAGAGTATAAAGAGGGATGAAATAAAAAAGGCTCTCGACCTGCTTGAGAGCGACTTTAGGGCTGCTGTTATACTAAGGGATATACAGGGTTTTAGCTATGACGAGATATCGAGAATTACGAATGCAAACATAGGAACAGTAAAATCACGCATCAGCAGAGGCCGCAGGAGGCTGCGGGAGATATATCAAGAGCTGGAGAGAAGAGGTGATATGAATGAAATGTAGGGAATGTCTAGAAAGTTTGGACTTATATATAGACGGAGCGCTTTCAGAAGCAGAGAAAAAAGCGCTGGAAAACCACATTGGAGAATGCGAATCATGCAAAGCGGAATACGAAGCACTGTCAGACATAATAGCAGGTTTGCAAAGCCTAGAGGAAGAGCCTCTTCCAGAAGGTTTTGATGAAAGTCTCAGAGAGAAGCTTGAACAAATAAGCTTACCTGTGTCTCAGACAAGCAAAATTAGAGGATTAAAGCCTTACAGATGGATGGCCTACATTGCGGCAAGCCTTCTTGTACTTGCAGGGAGCTATGCAATATTCGAAAATGCAGGCTTGCCGGATAAAGCAGGCCAGGAGCTGTCGATGAAAACAAGAGTAGAGAGCGATTCATCGGCTGCAGACGGAGTGGAAAAAGCTACAGGTGAGAATGTGGAAAAAAACAGTATTCGAGAAGGTGACAAAGAGCACCGATTGGCAGATATATCCGGCAAAGATATTATAAAAGAAGTTTCAGCGAGCGAAAAAAATGCAGAAGGTACTCAGCAAAAGGAGGAAGAATCATCAGCGGCCACAGAAAATAGCGAAGTTGCTGACGAGCAGACAATTGCCATGTCGAGCTTGAATGCTGATTCACATCCCGGCATGGTGGAGTCTAACGAGGTAGATGGGTCTGACTTAGCACATGAAAAATTTGCAGCAAAATCCTTCGCAGCGCCCAATGTGGTATATGTAGATGGAGAAATGGATAATACAGGCACGACAACAATCAAAATGGATGACATGCTTAAAATAACACTCAGCGGCAGCGACTGGGAGTACAGCGTCCAGGGGGATGTACTAGAACCAGTAGGGGCAGAAACCGTCGGAGAAATGCTGGAAATTTCATTCATCCCATTGAAGGCTGGAGAATGTCGTATAGTACTTGCCAAGAAGCCTACTCAAAACCAACCTACCTACAGCAGGGAACTGGGAATAAGAGTCGAATAATTGGAATTTCTTGTGGATCCATTTAATGCATTTAATGTTTTGCTACTGGATTTTTGTAGCCTCTGAACGTGATAAGCAGAGCGCCTTTATGGAGTTTTGCAGAATTTCCCATCGAAATTCAGCCCTGTTGCCGGGATAAAGCTTTGACTGTCTGAGCGGTAGCGAGTTTCAAAGCTTCCGGCGTGATGGTTGAATAAGATGATTGGAAATCCCAAAACGAAAGAGGGCGCGCAAATATCATGCCAGAGGCGATACGTCAAACTTGCACACAATCCGCCTTTGTGATATACTCAGATTGCTTCAAAAACCACTTAAAAAATCATATAAGACAGTTCATTCGTACCATCCTGTCTATAAACAAAACTAGGGCTCATCCATATGGCGTAGCTTATGGATTTTTTGTTTGCAGGGGCTTTTGCGCCCTTTTTTATTTTCAAAAAACCGTATAGTATAACTGAAAGGAAAAACATAAATTGAAAGAAAAAATAGGAATAACAACAACGGTTCCGGTGGAAGCTATTATTGCAGCTGGCTTTGCTCCGGTAGACCTGAATAATATTTTTGTTACAAGCAATGACTGCCAGGGCTATATCGATGTAGCCGAAAGGGATGGATTCCCAAAGAGCATGTGTGCCTGGATAAAGGGACTATACGGCGCCTGCATGATAAACGGAATCAGAAAAATAGTTGGAGTAGTCCAAGGAGACTGCTCCAATACCGCGTCGCTCACCGAGGTACTAAGGCTAAGGGGAATAGATGTCATACCGTTTTCTTATCCCCATGCCAGAAGTGTTGAAAACATAAAGGCTGAGATAGAAAGCTTCATGAAGTTGCTGGGCGTTGATGCGGCAGACACTGAGAAAGTAAGGGAAAGGCTTCAAGGCTTAAGAAACAAGGCTGCAAGGCTCGATGAGCTCACTTGGAAAACTTCCAAGGCCAGCGGCTTTGAAAACCACCTCTACCAGGTTGGCATGAGCGATTTCAACTCGGATCTGGAGGGCTTCGAAGCGGAGCTTGACAGCAAGCTTTGTGAAATTGAGGCCAGAGAAATTGACGAGCCTAGGCTGAGGCTGGGCTATATCGGCGTTCCGCCTATGATGGCTGACCTGTATGAATTCACAGAGCAGCAGGGAGCAAGGATAGTATACAACGAGGTGCAGAGGGAGTTTGCTTTTCCTAGATCAGGCGCTGCAAGGAGTATATACGAGCAGTATGCCGACTACACATATCCGTACGACATAGATTTCAGGCTGCAGGAGATAAAAAAGCAGATAGAGGAAAGAAGGCTTGACGGCCTTATCCACTACACCCAGGCTTTCTGCCACAGGGCGCTCGACGACATAATAATAAAAAGCCGTATAGACATCCCAATCATAAACATCGAGGGAGACAAGTCGGACAGGCTCGACGCCAGGACAAGGCTCAGACTTGAGGCATTCCTCGACATGCTGTGCGACAGAAAGGAAGCTCTGTAATGAGGACACTTGGAATTGACCTTGGCAGCAGGCAGGTCAAGCTTGTAATGATGAATGACGGTAAAATAGAAGACATGCGGTCATACAGCACAATGTCATTTTACAGAAACTACTGCAGCTATAGTAACGGCATAAGGCTTAATACAAATGCGCTAGGAGTAAGCGGCTATGACATGGCGGTTTCCACAGGCTACGGTAAAAACAATACCAATATGACTGACTTTGTCCAGATAAATGAAATAAAGGCGCATGTGCACGGCGCGATTGCACAGATTGGTCTTGATGATTTCGTGCTGCTTGATGTAGGAGGTCAGGATGTGAAGGTCACAAGAGTTGAAAAGGGAATGATAACCGACATCGAGCTGAACGAGAAGTGCGCGGCATCGTGCGGCAGGTATCTTGAAAACATGGCAAATGTTCTTGAAATTTCGCTTGATGAAATGGCGAGCCATTCGAATGATCCGATAGAGCTCAGCTCGACGTGTGCCGTGTTCGCAGAATCAGAGCTTATAGGCAAGATAGCAGAGGGAGTGGATCTTGAGAGTCTGTGCGCCGGCGTGAACCACTCGATGTACAAGAGGCTGCAGCCCATGCTTGCCAATTTCAAGGGGAGAGTCCTTGTAGTGTCGGGCGGGGTGGCAAATAACGCAGCACTCACGGGATATCTTGCGAATGACTATGACAGCGTTATAAAGCTTGACAATCCTCAGTTTAACGGAGCCATAGGCTGCTGCCACTATGCGGCCAGGCTGGCGTCAAAAAAAGCATTGGAAAGGCATGGGAAATAATATGTATATAATTAAAACGCAGCAAAGCTTCGACAGTGCGCATTTTCTTGCAGGATATGAAGGCAAATGCGCTAACATACACGGACACAGATGGAACGTCCATGCTGAGGTTGCATCGCAGGAGCTTCTCCAGGGAGGGCAAAACGACGGCATGGTCGTAGACTTTTCGGACATCAAGACTGTCCTGAAGGGACTTGTAGATTCGCTTGACCACGCCCTGCTGATACAAAAAGGCTCAATTAGGAGCAAGACGCTTGAATGTCTTGTCGAGGACGGCTTCAGGGTAATAGAGCTGGATTTCCGCCCTACGGCAGAAAATTTTTCCAAGTTCTTTTTTGACAAGATAAAGGAGACTGGTTTTGCGGTGAAAAGAGTCACTGTGTACGAAACGCCAAAAAACTGCGCGACATACGAGGAATAGGGAGATGACATCATGGAGTATAATGTAGTTGAAAAGTTTGCAAGCATAAACGGCGAAGGTCCAAAGGCGGGGCAGCTGGCTGTGTTCATAAGGTTTGCGGGCTGCAACCTAAGCTGCAGGTACTGCGACACAAAGTGGGCAAACGAGGCGGATGTAAAAGCTGAAAAGATGAGTGCGCAGGATATCCATGAATACATCAAATCAACAGGGATATCTAATGTAACGCTCACGGGAGGAGAACCGCTCAATCAATACGGCATCAGGGAGCTTCTGGACAGATTGGCAGATGACAGCTATATTGATGTGGAGATAGAGACAAACGGCAGTATCGACATAGAGCCGTTCTTGAACATATCGCCCAGGAGGCCGTCATTCACGCTGGACTATAAGCTTGGAAGCAGCGGAATGGAAGCATACATGGATACGGAGAACCTCAGCTGCGTATCCAGGCAGGACACTGTCAAGTTTGTTGTAGGCAGCATTGACGACCTAGAGAGGGCAAAAGAAGTAATCGAGGAGTATGACCTTGACAAGAAAACTCGAGTCTACTTAAGCCCTGTATTTGGTGAAATAGAGCCTGCCCAGATTGCAGAGTACATGAAAAGCCACTATATCAACGGTATTAGCCTGCAGCTGCAGCTGCATAAGTTCATATGGGACAAAGACAAAAGGGGGGTATAGCATGAAAAGTGAAAAAGCGCTAGTTGTTTTCAGCGGCGGGCAGGACAGCACCACATGTCTCTTTTGGGCTAAGAATAGATTTGCCGATGTAGTTGCCCTTTCGTTCGACTACAACCAAAAGCATGTACTCGAGCTGGACTGCGCAAAAGCCATATGCCAAAAGTACGGGGTTGAGCACCACTCGATGAATCTGGGACTTCTTGGGGAGATTACTTCCAACTCGCTAACAAGAGCTGACATGGAGGTCGACAAGGAAGTCGAGGAGGGCAGCCTTCCAAACTCATTTGTGGACGGAAGAAACATGCTGTTCTTCACTTTTGCGGCCATATTCGCAAAACAAAAGGGCATCAGGCACATAGTCACAGGCGTGTCGCAAAGTGACTACAGCGGCTATCCAGACTGCAGGGACATATTCGTTAAATCGCTCAACGTCACAACAAACCTCGCTATGGAATATGACTTTGTTATGCACACTCCGCTTATGTGGCTAGACAAGGCGCAGACATGGGGACTTGCAGATAGGCTTGGGGTTTTGGATGTAATAAAAAACGAGACGCTCACATGCTATAACGGTATCATCGGAGACGGGTGCGGGGAATGTCCGGCATGCAATCTTAGAAGCAAAGGCTACGAAAAGTACATGGAGTCAAAATTATAAAGAGCACAGTTTGGTGTCGCATTATATATTAGGGCGGATTCTTCGGAGTCTGCCTTTTTCGATTTGGGTAAAAAAGAAGCTGTCCATTCAGGAGTTGATTTCCTGATCAGAGACAGCTAGCTATTCTTTCTATTTATTCTCCTCTTCAGGTGCCTTGACATACGATATTGTGGTGCTTAAGTTGCTATGGCCCATTATGCCTGCCAACTTGTGCAGGTTAGTACTCTGAGCGTTCTTGTAGCCGAAGCTGTGGCGGAACGAGTAGGCGCTCAGACCTTCAAGGCCCGCAAGCACCATGTATTTCCTGACTATATACCGCACGGCCCTCTCGGTCAGTTTTTCCCCGGTTTTCTCGGAGCGGAAAAGAGGAGCGTCCCCCTTTGCGTCTTGAGAAGAGACATACCTTTCAAGGGCAGAAGCGCAGGCATAATTAAGCGGGATTTTCCTTGTCTGGCTTCCCGAAGAAATGCTTGCCGAGCCGCTCTTTTTGGATACGCTTATGTCGGAAATCGTAAGGCTACACACTTCTCCTACGCGAATTCCCGTATGTATCATGAGTTTTAACATAGCCTGGTCGCGCAGAGTGCCATGGGACTTTACCGTATCGAGGAGGCGTTTTTCTTCATCCTGCGTGATTTCGCGCGGCTTGCCCTTTTGCACAGGGCTGAGCCTAATGTGCTTAGCCGGATTACGTCCTGAAATGCCTGTGTGATACGCCCAGTCGAAGAAAAGCTTAATCGTTGATAGCCTTCTGTTGATAGTCGAAGGTTTAAGGCTAAGATTCTGCATTGCCTCCTTGTATGTTTCAAGTTCTCTGACGCATATCTGATCGAAAGAAAATATGAGCACATTCTGGCATGTATCCATGCCCTGATATTCATGCCATCCTATGAAGTGTTTAAGGTCGGCAGAGTATTCCTGAATCGTCTTTGAGTTAAGATTTTTTTCTGAAAGTGATGAAATGAAGCTGTTTATAAGCTCCCTGCCTTCATTTGAGACTTCTCGCATTTTATTCAAAAGGCTACCTCCGAGTATTGACTAATATTAGTGGACATGATATTTTAAATTAGTGGACATCACTCAATCAATTATAAATCAAAAAAAACCATATTTCAATAGATATGCCAATGAGATAGTCAGGCATACATTCAAATATTAGCGGACATTATTGTGTGGTTTTCAGTACGTTTTCAGATGGATGTATATATGGCCGCCTCAGCAACTGGATGAAATAATGACAGGAGGAGCAACAATGGAAATGGCAAGTTTGGAAAAATTATTCTCAATAATGATTTTGGTATATCTAATAGGAGCAGTAGCGCCGCTGCTGATGAAAAGGCAGCAGGCATTGGCCAACCATATCACAGGGGTGCTTTGCAGCATAGGTGGTATTCTCGGCTTAAGCTTATCTTTGACAAAGCTGAGTGGAAATGCAAACGATATGCTGCTTGATACGGCAAGCACCAATATACCATATCTGACTTTTTCAATAGGACTAGACAACATATCAGCATTTTTCATCCTGTCCCTTTCGCTTCTTGCTATAACTGTATCCATTTACTCTATGGGTTACGTTTCTCATTATTACGAAAAGAACAATACATATCTTCTAAATTCCTTATACGCTATTTTTATAACTTCAATGATATTCGTATTTGCTGCCAGAAACATGGTTACGTTTTTTGTTGCCTGGGAGCTCATGTCGCTCGTTTCATATTTTTTAGTGATGTACGAATCCGAAAAGAAAGAAACTCTGCACGCAGGTACGCTCTATATAATTATGACGCATATCGGAACGGCTTTTTTGCTGGCTGCGTTTGCAGTGATATACGCCTATACAGGCAGCTTTGAGTTTACGGCTGCGGCTGCATCGCTTCCAGAGGGCATAAAGAACGCTCTATTCGTGATGTTCCTGATTGGATTCGGAGCGAAAGCGGGCATAGTGCCGCTTCACATATGGCTGCCGTATGCTCACCCTGCGGCTCCAAGCCATGTGTCGGCGCTAATGTCGGGGATAATGATAAAGACTGCCATATACGGTATTTTGCGTTTTGTGTTTGAAATCCTCGGAGCAGACGTTTTATGGTGGGGAGTTACGATTCTTGTTGTAGGCATACTTTCTGCGGTAATCGGTGTGGCATATGCATATATGGAAGGAAACATAAAGCGCATGCTGGCGTACAGCAGCATAGAAAACGTAGGCATCATATTAATGAGCATAGGCATTGCAGGAATGGCTGCTTACGCTGGAAATGCAGTGCTTGAGGCGCTGGCTCTGACTGCTGCAATGGTACACTGCTTCAATCACACAATTTTCAAGGGTCTGCTTTTCATGTCCGCGGGTTCTGTGCAGTATGCAACCCACACCAAGCAGATGGATGAGCTTGGGGGGCTTATGAAGACAATGCCGCTTACAGGACTGTTCATGCTTGTAGGATCGCTTTCTATTTCGGCGGCAGTTCCCTTCAACGGATTCATAGGAGAGTGGCTGACATACCAGGCGTTCATAGTGAGCATAGGCTCTGCCATAGGAACAAGCAGCTTGGCGGCTGTAATGGGAGCAGCTTCCCTTGGCCTTGCAGGGGCGCTTGCGGCAGGCTGCTTTGTCAAGCTCATAGGAATTTGCTTTATGGGAAGCCCGAGAAGCTCGCATGCACAAAAGGCTAAGGAAGTGCCTGCTGCAATGTACATCTCAAGCGGCTTTCTGGCTCTGCTTTGCCTCGCAATGGGTATGTTTCCAAGACCACTGATAGGTATAGCAGACAGCGCGTTTTACTCACTCAGCGGGGTTTCAATATCACAGAGCCTTGGGGGATTTGGGGTTGCGCCTGTATTTAGCCTGAGTCTGGACGCATCTAATATAACCCCGTTAGCAGCAGTTATAGCAGGTGCTGCGGCGGCACTTGCAATAGCCGCTATAATGACAGCCGTGGGCGGTAAGAGGCAAAGCAGGGTTTACAATACGTGGGATTGCGGTTTTGAAAGGCTAAATCCGAGGATGCAGTATTCATCGACAGGTTTTTCTAATCCAATAGGAATAGTTCTGAAGCTTCTCTTCAGACCGGTAAGGGAGCTGCAGATAGACGAAGGAAGCATAAGGTACAATCCCAAGAGCATCAAATATACGCTCAAGACTGAGAGAATATTTGAAAAATACATGTACGAACCTGTCTCAGAATTCTTCAGCCGGATATCTGTGATAGCTAAGATTTCAGTACAGACAGGAAGCATACACGGATACCTGATGTATATTTTTGTGACTGTGTTTGCCTTCATGATATACAACACCTTGGTTTAACGGAGGGATTCAATTGGCGGATTTGGCATACTATGTTATTCAGATGGCACTTTTCATACTCATAGCGCCGCTGGTAGGCGGGATTATAAAAAAAATAAAGGCCTTTACGCAGAAGCGGAAGGGGGCTCCTGTATATCAGGTATATCTTGACATCATAAAGCTTTTTACAAAGGATACAGTTGTATCCAATCAGGCATCGTGGGTTTTTACTGCCACGCCATACATTGTGTTTGCATCTGCTGCAGCGGCATGCGCCTTTGTTCCGGTTTTGCCGGGAATTGCCATGAAGCCGTTGCCCGGGGATATTTTCATGGTAATATACATACTCCTGCTTGGGAAATTCTTCATGGCAATATCAGGGCTCGATACGGGGAGCACGTTCGGAGGCATGGGCAGCAGCAGGGAGATGATGATAAGCGCGATTTTCGAGCCGTCACTTATAGTTGCAGTGATTACCCTGGGATTCTCAGCCAAGAGCACTTCGCTTGGGGACATCATGCTCCACTCGGCCCGGCTGGGGCCTGCCATAGTCCAGCCGTCCTATATGCTGCTGCTGGTTTCGCTAGTGCTGATACTTATAGCGGAATCTTCAAGAATACCATTGGATGACCCTTCTACGCACCTTGAGCTCACAATGGTGCATGAAGCCATGATTCTTGAATATTCAGGAAGGTACCTGGCGCTCATGGAGCTGGCTTCGCTTATAAAGCAACTGATATTCATAACAATAATAGCCAATGTGTTCATACCTGCAGGTATTTTAGTTTATGCGGGATCAGGTTTTGCGGTGTTGATGGTTTCGCTGCTTGCTTATGTAGCGAAGGTGGCAGCTATTTCAGTAGCGGTGGCATGCATAGAGGCTAGCACTGTCAAGCTTAGGTTTTTCAGCATACCGAATCTTGCGGCACTTTCCTTTATCGCTTCTTTCGTAGGATTCCTGCAGTATTTCACAGGGGGAGGCAATTGATATGGAGATAATGCAATTATTGTCAGTACTGATACTCTTGTCATGCTTTGTGCTTGTAGCCAACAAGAGGACCAAGTCCTACATAAGGACATTCCAGGCTCAGTCTGCACTTTTGGCTATTGCGGCATTCATTCTGGGCATGGAGAACTTAAGCGGTCATGGCGCAATAGAAATAATGTTTGTGTGCCTGCTCATAGTGACACTCAAGGTCTACTACATTCCGAAGCTTCTGAGCCACACCTTCGCAAATGTGGACTACAAGGTTGAAAAGAACTTTTTCTACAACATACCGCTGCTGGTGCTCGTTAGCTGCGCCATAGCAGTATTCAACTATTTTTCGATATCATCGGCAATTGGCGGGAAACCGACTGAGCTTGGCATGTACCTGGCCAACTCCGTATCTGTAATATTCATAGGTTTTTTCTTCATGATAAGCAGGAAAAAGGCGATAGGCCAGATAGTCGGACTTCTCGTAATGGAAAATGGCATATTTGTGGCCGCACTTTTCGCTTCTGGGGGCATGCCTGTGCTTGTGGATGTGGGAATATTCATAGACCTTATAACCGCAGTTATAATAATGGGGATAATGGTGTTCAAGATAAACGAGGAACTGGAAACTACTGACATAAATAAACTCAAGAGGTTAAGGGGATAAGGGAATGATATCATATCTGTTGCTGTTACCTTTAGTATCTATAGTAGCCTTCTGGCTGGCAAAGCGCGCAAGTCAGATTTTTGCGCTTGGTATTGCGGCAGCACTTATAATGCTGTCTGCAGGGGTGAAACTCTCGATTGATGTGGCCGCTCTTGGACATGTAAATAAGAGATATTTAATGAACTTTTATGTGGACAGCCTGAGCATAATAGTGCTTGATCTTGTGCTGGCTGTATCGCTTTTTGTAATTATTTATTGTGCAGGCTACTTTAAGAAGGAGCTCGAGCGCGGCAAGACAGACATAAAGAGGCTCAGGCTATTTTACTCGCTGCTGTTTGCATTTATGTTTTCTATGATACTTCTTCTTACTACGCCTAACATGGGGATAATGTGGATAGCAATTGAAGCTACAACGCTGGCATCTGTGTTTCTAGTCGGCTTTGAAAACAACAAGCGTTCGCTGGAGGCTTCATGGAAGTACATAATCATATGCTCTGTGGGGATAGCAATAGCGCTTCTGGGGATAATACTGCTTCACATTTCATCCATAGGAATTATAAAGGATGCCGGAACGGATCTATCATGGACTTATCTGTATGAGCATGCGAAAGAGCTTGATGTCAATCTGCTAAGGCTGGCTTTCATATTCATGCTTGTCGGATTTGGAACAAAGGCCGGTCTTGCCCCAATGCATACCTGGCTTCCGGATGCCCACAGCCAGGCTCCGTCGCCTGTCAGCGCAATGCTTTCAGGAGTACTGCTCAACAACGCCATGTACGGGATAATGAGAGGCCTTGCCATACTAAACAAAGCAATGGGAAGCGGCAGCTTTGCAGGAGCAGCCCTTATGGCACTAGGACTGCTTTCAATATTAACGGCCGCGGTATTTATACTTACACAGCGAGACTACAAGAGGCTGCTTGCATATTCCAGCATTGAGCATATGGGGATAATAGCCCTGGGACTTGGAGTGTTCACTCCGGCATCAGTGCTTGCGTCGCTAATGCACATGATAAACCATTCTTTCACCAAGTCGATGCTTTTCCTTTCAGCCGGAAACATATATCAAAGGTACGGAAGCAAGGATATTTACAAGGTGAAGGGCCTTTACAAGTCAATGCCGATAACCGGAGTGGTGTTCATGCTGGGGATATTTGCAATTACAGGCATGCCGCCCTTCAGCATATTTTCAAGCGAACTCGGCATGGTTGTAGCGTTGTTCAAGAATGGCAGCTATTTTGCGGGAGCAGCTTTTCTTTTCCTGCTTGCACTCGTGTTTGTCGGCTTTGCTGTGACGCTATTTAAGATTTTTTACGGGAATGCGAAAGGGGAACAGCAAAAGAGTTTGAAACCTAGCCCGTATGCTGACATAGTGCTAGTTGCGATGCTTGGAGTAATAACTGTGACTGGTGTGTTTATGCCTGATGGCGTACTTAAGCTTCTTACGGACGCCCAAAGAATTGTTACCGGGGGATAGAACATGAAAATGGAAGACATTATTGAAGAGCTAAGAGCAGGCTTTTGTGAAAACGGCTTGAATTGCAATATAGAGCACGGAAATGAAATAAGGCTGGACATCAAGGCGGCGGATGTCAGGAGGCTGGCAGAGCTACTATGCAGGGACAAAGGCAAAAAGCTTGCCTGCATGTTTGCCAGCGATGAAACACTTTTGCCATCAGGAGGGTTTGCCATTTACTATGTATTTGCGGATGCAGAAAGAGGAGCCTTTATAACAGCAAGGCTGGCACTCGGCAGCGACAAGCTGAGCTATCCTTCCGTTTCGGACCTAATACACTCGGCATCTTTTTATGAACGCGAAATTCATGATCTTTTTGGAATCAGGGCTGAAGGCAACGACAGCCTAAGGCCTATGGTGCTTCACGGCAACTGGCCCGAGGGAGAATTTCCGCTCAGGAAAAGCTTCGACAGAAGGAGAAAGCCTGCATTTGCTTCAAGAAGGCAGGAGTTCATGAAGGTCAAGGGCGAAGGTGTGTATGAGATTCCGGTAGGACCAGTGCATGCCGGCATTATAGAGCCAGGACATTTCCGGTTCAGCGTTGCAGGGGAACCCATAATAAACCTTGAAGCCCAGCTGTATTTTGTCCATAAGGGCATAGAAAAAATGTGCGAGGGTATGGATTTCAACAAGTGCTTTTATGTTTCAGAGCGGATATCGGGCGATGAGACATTCTCAAACTCATTGGCTTACTGCCAGGCCATAGAAAAGATAGCTTGCGTTCAGATACCAAGAAGGGCTAAAATCACAAGGGTAATATTTGCAGAGCTTGAGCGCCTGACAAGCCATCTGGGAGACCTTGGAGGCGTATGCCTTGACGTAGCCTACGGTTTTGCCACATTCCAATTCAGGATGATGAGAGGTTGGCTGTATCAGATGATTGAGGCTGTCTGCGGCTCAAGATTTTTAAGGAGCGTCAATTCTCCTGGCGGAGTAAGAAAGGATTTTATTGAAGGCAATGAAAAAAGGATAATCGATATGATGGTGAAGATAGAAAAGGAACTGCTTGAAACTATAGATATAATCAAGGCGAAAAGCCTCTTTATTGACAGGGTTGAAAATACAGGCACGCTCAAAAAAAAGGCGGCAATAGACCTCAATGCAACAGGACCCGCAGGCAGGGCATCAGGTGTGCACTTCGATGTGAGGAAGTCATTTCCTTACGAGACTTACGGCGACATGGAATTTGAAATCTCAATGCACAACAATGGCGATGTCAACTGTAGGCTTAATGTGAAGCTTGAAGAATGCTTGCAGTCAATAAAACTTATAATGCAGGGAGTAAACATGCTCGAGAGCGGAAGTGTGCACAGCAGGCTTGAGACCCTTCCTGCGCATGCATCTGCTTTGGGATATACAGAGTCGCCTAGAGGCGAAAATATACACTGGATAATGTCGGGCAAAAACAATGACATATACAGATACAAGGTCAGGACCCCGTCGTTCTGCAACTGGCCGGCGCTTTGCGAGGCTGTAAGAGGAAACATAGTTCCTGATTTTCCACTAATAAACAAAAGTTTCAATCTATCGTATGCTGGAAATGACTTGTAGAGGTGATATATTTGTTTGGAATGATAAAAAAAATTGTTCAATATCCAAGGCTAACTCAAAAATATCCCAAGAAGCCTCTTGATTTGCCTCCTTTCATAGGAAAGCCCGAAATAGACAATTCCAAATGCACAGGGTGCAACGAGTGCATAAAGGCATGTCCGTCAGGCTGCATAGTCAGGGATGAAAAGGGCGAGATGGGTATAAACCTGGATGAGTGCATTTTCTGCGCAAGATGCGAGGATGTGTGCTCAAGCGGGGCGGCCAGAATGACAAGCGAGTTCGAGCTGGCAGAAAGGGACAGACTGCTGCTTAGGAAATCGCCGCTTGTGATTGAGGAGCGGGAGATCCCGGACGAGAGATACGAGCTCATACAAAGAGATGTAAAAGAGAAGATAAAGAAAATATACGGAAGGAGCCTTCAGATAAGGGAGGTCGACGCCGGCTCGTGCAACGGCTGCGACTATGAGATAAACGGCCTCAACAACCCATTCAATGACATAGAAAGGCTCGGCATTCATTTTGTCGCTTCGCCAAGGCACGCCGACATGCTGCTTGTTACGGGAACTGCCACAAGGAACATGGAGCTTGCGCTCATAAAGACATACAACGCAGCGCCAGATCCAAAGCTGGTGGTGGCTGTAGGCGCATGCGCATGCAGCGGAGGCATATTCAGGGACAACTATGCCACAAGAAACGGCATTGACTGCATAGTGCCTGTAGATGTCTACGTTCCAGGATGTCCGCCGAGGCCGCATGCCATAATGTATGGAATATTAAAGGCGCTGGACAGGGTTGACAAAAAATAGCATACTGCACCGCTTAAAATACGAAAAAGATATTGCCAGATATTATAATAGGCAGTGTCTTTTTGTTTTTGGCAAATGCGAATAAATTTTGATTATAATTGAAACGGTCTGGTATAATAAATACCAACCAAACAATGGAGGTGGAACAATACATATGGCGAAAAAAAAGAGAATATTACTCAAGTCGTGCCTGTTTGCGCTTGCAATAGGTGCAGCGCTCCTGCAGACAGGGTGTGACAGCGGCAAGGAAAAGGGGGATCTCAAGTGGTCCTACGAAAAGGCCATAAAAAAACCGATAGAGGCGAGTGCTGGCAACGAGGAGCTGAACCTTGGCAGCATTGAAAAGGACAAGGTTCAGGTAAAGATTCCTGGAAAATCGTTTGACAGCCCGACAAAGCTTAAGCTCTACACACCGGACAAGGTGCCGAACGTTGTTTCCAAGAAATTCGAGCCGATAGGTGCACCCGTTGAAGTACAGTGCGACGCCGAATTCACAAGGACAAACAACCCTGTTCAGGTGACATTCGCGCTCGATAAGAGCACAATAAGCGAGGATACGATGCCCTCGGATTACTGGGTTTCTTATTACGATGGCAACAAGTGGGAGTACATAAGGCCTGACAGTGTGGATCTGGATGCCGGAACAATGACATTCACAACCTGCCACTTCAGCCTTTTCGGCTACGGCAAAATCACCGTGGACCAAAAGATAGAGGAGTACACAAAGAACAAGGCGCTTGCCGACTGGACCCAGAAGGGAATGGACGACAAGGTCAACAAGGCTGTAGAGCAGGCAGTGGATCACATACTCAAGGAAAAGCTAGGCATGAGCGACGAGAGCACCAAGAAGAAGGTGCTTGCCAGCCTGCTCAATGACGACGAATGGGCCAACATGGCCAAGTCTGTTAAGGACGGAGATTACATAACCTTCAATCAGAATTTCAACGTGCTTGTTGGCAAGAAGATAGTGGACAACGTGTCTGAAGGAACTCTTTCTAAGCTGCTCAAGGGCGTCACAGAGGATGATGGAATAGAAACGGTAAAGGCGGCGTCAACTGCGCTTGGATACCTTGCCGAGGGCAGAAAATACGATGCAGCCAAGATAATAGGCGAGAATATTGCAGACAAGTTTGTAATAACCACCGTAGGCAAGGTTGCCATAGCTGCTGTGGAAAACGAAATACAGTCATGGAAAAACAAGGAGGTCGAAGCGGCATACCAGGCCTTCAAAAACGGTGCTTCCCAGAAATGGTGGTGGGGCGGTTACAACGTTGAAAAAGGCGACTTTGACGCAGTATACGAGCAGATGAGAGGAGCTGCAAGGCAGCTTGAGATAGAGGCAGTCAAAAAGCAAAATCAGATACGGGCTGAGGCCGGATATCCGCCTCTTACATCTGAAGAAGAGGATAAAATAAAGGACAAGGTAAGTAAGGATCTGCAGAGCCAGTTTGATAGAAGGCTAAAGCAGGAGGAAGAACTGGCAAAGAAGGAGCAGGAGATAAAGCAGCTCGTCGAGGAGTACAAGGAAAAGGGGCTTCTCGAGAAGGGCTCGTTTGGCTTCGACAAGGGCTACGACATCGAGCAAAGGCTTGACGTGCTGATGCACCTCAAGGACAAGATACTAAAGGATACAAAGAGCAAGGAGCTTATGGCAAGCGGCTATAACAACGGCAAGATAGGCATGGACCACATAATGAGTCTTACTATGATATGGTACACAGAAGGTTATGCGGGCTATGCAAAATACATCAAGGACAACTTCAACATAGAGATATATCCGCCGGCTGAAGCCATGGCAGGCTCATGGAGCGGCAACATGACTATTACTAACATTACGTTCCCTGAATTTGAAACGCAGGAGCAGGAGCAGCAGGCGGAGGGTGACGCGGGCTGCGATTTCAACCTGGACTGGAACGCCATAAAGAAGGAGCTTGAAGCCATGAAAGGCGTTGCAAGACCGATGGTCTTGAACGTTACAATGGACAAGTCGGGCAGCGGAAACGTGACAATAACTTTGGACGGAGACAGCAACGGTCCCATGCCAATAAGCTACAAGAGCGGGCAGGTGAGCTTCACCATTTCGGATGAAAGCGACAGCGCGGTTGTGTTTACAGGCTATGCGTCAGAGGATCAAACCTCATATGGACTTAACGGCAACTTCAAGTTCAAATTCCCAGAATCTCTGGAAAAAGCCGGTCTAAGCATAAGTGGAACTTGGAATGTATCAAAGGCCAAGCAAGCTCCGGCAACAGTACAGTCTTAGTGAAATTTAAAAGCAGGCGTAAGTTATGAACCCTCAAATCAGCATAATGGGATTAAAAATACTGACATTTAACTCTTACAAGCTTTTCATGGCTTTGGCTGTAACAGCTGCAATGTCAGTATGTTACTTATCACTGAGAAAGGAATTGCTTACGAAGAAGCAAGCAACTATTTTGACGGTGACAATAGTAGCGGGCTTTCTAACAGGAGCCAGGCTGCTTCACTACATGCTAAATCGGGCACTCTACATTGAAAAAGGATACAACATAGCAGACATATCAGCTAGCAATTTTGCGCTTTATGGCGGGATTTTCGGAAGCGCATTGCTTGGGGGTCTGGTGGTCATTTTAATGAGGCAGAGGCTTATGAGAATTGCAGATATACTTGTGCCTGCAATATGCGTCGGTATTGGGACTATGAAAATAGGATGTCTTTTTAATGGTTGCTGTTACGGTAAGGAGACAGAGCTTCCGTGGGGAATTAGATTCCCCATGGGAAGTCCAGCTTATTCATACCACTTCAAAGACAAGGCTGCGGACTTCACAATACTCAATATTCCTTTAGAATCGCACGCCGTTCATCCTACGCAGATATACGAGCTGCTTGCTGCGGCTGCAATAATGCTATTGGCCATATATCTTAATAAAAAAGGGCTAAAGGACGGTTTTGTGTTCATGGCCTGCTCGCTTGCATTCACAATTTTCAGGACGCTCAACCACGGCCTTAGGGAATTCAGCTCAGCACAGGCTAACTATCTGATGTGGCAGCCAAGACTTTACGTGGTTATAATGGTACTTTTATTAGTAACGTTTTTATGGATATTTTTTTCGAATGGAATTGGCACAAAAAAGAGGGCGTGAATTTTCATGCCCTCTTTTGATGCCTGCATTGCTGCCTCGGAGAAGTTTAGTTTGAATCCAGATATATTGTCTTTGTTGAAATACTTATTGCATCTTCAATGTCGTGAGTTACAAATACCGAAGTGATTTTCAATTTCTCAAGGAGTTTTTTAAATTCAAGTCGGATTCGCGATTTCAATTCAGCATCCAAGTTGCTGAATGGTTCGTCAAGCAGCAGGAGTGACGGTTCTGGAGCCACAGCCCTAGCAAATGCAACTCTTTGCTGCTGGCCGCCGCTGAGTTCATGAGGATACTTATTTTGTTTGTCTTCGAGTTCAATGAGCTTTAGCATTTCTTCAAGTCTCTGAGCTTTATGTTCCGCACCAAGCTTCCTGAGGCCGAATGTAATGTTTTGAGCGACCGTAAGGTGTGGAAATAGTGCATAATCCTGAAAAACCATTCCGACACCTCTTTTTTCAGGTTGGACAAATATTGAATCACCAGATAGCGTTTGACCGTCTAATATAATATTTCCCTTGAGTGGAGTTTCAAGCCCGGCAATAAGTCGCAGAAGCGTGCTTTTTCCGCTGCCGCTTCCGCCGAGAATTGCGGCAGTAGCCCCTTTCTCTAGTTCCAGGCTGAAGCTGTCAATTATATTGCTGCCGGAATTTTTGTACTTGAAGCTTATGTTGTCAATTTTAAAATGCATTGTGCTCCCCCTTTGAATTTTTTTTGTTAAGCAGCAATATTAAAACTGCACTAATAAGTACTATTATTAATGAAGCTATAGAAGCTTCTTGAACCATCTCATCATTTGCATATTGGAATGCCTTGGTAGATAATGTGTTGAAGTTGAACGGTCTGAGAATTAGAGTAAGAGGCAGCTCCTTGAGTATGTCTACAAACACCAGTATGAAAGCGGAGGCGATGGCGGGCTTTAGCATTTTCATATCAACCTTGAAGAAAGTCTGGGTTATATTCATGCCGAGTGTCCTTGAAGCCTCATAATAGCTTCTGCCGTTTTTTTCAAAGCCTGCGTCAATGCTGTTGTACCCAATAGACATGAATCTAACAACGTAAGCAAATATGAGCATTAAAATGCTGCCGCTTAAAAGCAGTGATGGGGCTGAACTGTTGATGCTCGAATAGAGTGGATGTATTATTCTGTCCAAATAAACAAAAAGTGAAAGCACACCTATTGCAATGACGGCACCTGGGATTGAATATCCGAATGAAATTATGCGTGAATAAGCAATCGAAGCGAGGCCTTTTGATATCCTGCTTGAATTTGCAATAATTATAGACAGTAATGTTATTAAAAGTGCTGCAATTCCAGCTGTCAGTGCAGACTGAAACCCGGCTTTTAGTAAATCTACATCGAATACGCTGGCGTAGGTTTTGAAACTCCAGGATGCTAATTGAAGCAGCGGCACTAAGAATCCCGCCGAGAAAAACAGGGCGCATACAGTTGTTGCACCAAAAGCATGTAAGCCGTGGAGCTTTGTGGCGTTAAGCGGACGTATTTTAGTGCTCGAATACGAAAAGCTGCGTCTGCCACGCAGAAGCTTTTCTAAGATTAAAACAATGCAGACGGCGAGCATGAGGTATGAGGATAGCTTTATTGCCGTCTGGATATCGCCAAGAGAAAACCAAGCCTTGAATATCGCAGTGCTAAGTGCTGGAATGCCAAGATATTTGACGACTCCATAATCATTGAGGACTTCAAGCATTACAAGGCTGACTCCGCCGGCTATCGAAACACGCGAGAGAGGAACAATGACGGCAAAGAATGATGAGATGCCACTAGATCCTAGTAGTCGCGAGCTTTCGAGCATGGATGAAGACTGATTTACGAGAAAAGAGCGTACAAGCATATACACATATGGAAATAAAAAAATTGTGAATATGAACGAAGCTCCCTGAATCGACATTATATCGAAATGTCTGGGATCTATGCTCCAGCTTGTCTGCTGTCTTATGAGAGTCTGAACAGGACCTGTGTAGTCAAAAATGCCTGCATATGTGTAAGCGCCCATATAAGGTGGTATGGAAAGCGGAAGGATTAGTGCCCATTTGAAAAAGCGGCGTCCTGGAAAATCGTACATGCAGACAAGCCATGCAAGCAGGGTGCCTGAAATTGCCGCGGCAATTCCAACAGAAGATATTAGTATGACTGTATTGGAGATATAATCACTCAGCAAATACGCTTTAAAGTGAATCCAATTGCTATTTCCGGGATAGAAAAGTCCGGAAAAAACACTCAGGCTGGGTATCGTCAGAATAAGAATTACAACAATGCTTGAAAGCGACCATATATTCAATTTGTATTTGAGTTTTGAGAAGCCGTTTAATATGTATCTCATTAATGCACATCCTTTGATTATGAACATATGGGGGCAGCTTTCAGGCTGCCCCTGCAGCTATCTATTTCCAGCCTACCTCGCCGAGTATTTCAACAGCTCTCTGGTTAAGTTCTCCAAGCCTTGAAAGTGGTATTTCTTGAGATTTGAATTCGCCCCATGACTTTAGAAGATCTGAAGGCTCAACAGCTGGATTCGCCGGATATTCATAATTCAAATCCGCAAAAATTCTCTGGGATTTTTCGCTTGCAAGAAATTCAATGAACTTTACGGCGTTGTCCTTGTTTTTTGAATATGCTGTTACGCCTGCACCGCTTATGTTAATGTGCGTTCCGTCGCCTGTTTGATCGGGGAAAAATATACCGACTTTTTTTGCAACTTCTACTTCAGCGGGATCTGAAGAGTTAAGCATTTTACCTAAATAGTACGTATTCATTATGGCGATGTCTCCAATGCCGGCCACAACAGCTTTGGCTTGATCACGGTCGTTGCCCTTAGGCGTTTGGGCCATATTTGCGACTATTCCTGATGCCCATTCTTTTGCGGCTTCTTCGCCCCTAAGCTCAATAAATGAAGCCAGAAGAGATTGGTTATATATGCTGTCAGCAGGTCTTACAAGAATTTTGCCCTTCCATTTTGGATTGGCTAGGTCCTCGTATGTAGAAAGCTCGCTCGGATTCACCCTGTCTTTGGAGTAAACAAAAACTCTGCCTCTTACTGTTAGTCCAAACCATTGGTTGTCTGAATCCCTCAAGTTTTCTGGTATTGAAGTTTCAAGATTTTTGCTTTCGATAGACTGAAGAAGGCCTTTTTCTTTGGCTCTGTGGAGTCTTCCCGCATCTGCCGTTATCAGTATGTCTGCGCTTGTATCTTTACCTTCACGGCTTAGCCTCTCAATAAGCTCATCCGATTTGCCTTCCACAACATTAACCTTAATTCCTGTTGTTTCCTCAAAAATGCTATACAGTTCCCTGTCGGTATCATAGTGCCTGTCTGAATATATGTTGACTACCTCTTCTTTATTGCTAACGCTTGTCTTCAAAGAAGAAGGGTTGGCTGTACAGCCGCTTAGTACTGCGGCTCCAATAATAAAACTTGAAATCAGTGAAGCTGTTTTCCTATTCATAAAAACCTCCATATATTTAAATATTATATTTATTGATAATGATTATCAATATCGATAAATATATATAGGTTTAGCCACCCTGTCAATGAAAATGATAATTATTTTCATTTATTTTTTTTCAAAAAAGTAAAAGCGCCGGATCATTTATATGAATCCGGCGCTAAAATGGTGGACAATAGCGTATGGTTATTTATAGCTTATCGATTTTCACAGCCATAATGAAGTCGTTTTCGGAAAGCCCGTGTATTTTGTGGGTTGTAAGCGATATTACAACTTTGCCCCAGGAAAGCTGAATGTCGGGATGATGACCTTCTTCTTCGGCTAGTGCGCCAACCTTGTTTGTGAATTCAAGGGCTTCCTTGAAGTCCTTGAACTTGAATTTCTTTTCGATTTTAACGTCGTTAATGACCTCCCAGCCATCGCTTAGAATATCTGAGAAAACCATTATGTCCGAGTGGTTGAGCGGATTTGTTCCAATTTCGCAAGGAACGCATTTTTTATTTTCAAGCTCTGCTTTCATATAGAATTCCTCCTTAGATATATGACAATCATAAAGTATATACTGCATTGTACAAATAATTTATCGATTTATTTATGCGTTATCTATTTTTTACCCAAAAACTGTACAAGGCATAACATGAGATTTGTAGAGTGTTAATCTGAAATTAATGTGTAAGTCACATCAGATGGGTAAATAATAAGTGTATAGGAAATAAATCTAAGGAGGATGGATTAATGCAAAGAGCGCATGAAATCGACTACAAGCTTTATGGAGATGATCTTCAGCTTGTGGAGATTGAGCTAGATCCGGGAGAAAGTGTAATAGCTGAAGCGGGAGCCATGCTCTATATGGAAAACGGAATACAGATGGAGGCGGTTTTCGGAGATGCTTCAGGCAAAGGCGAAGGGGCGGGCCTTATGGGCAAGCTGCTTGGAGCCGGCAAGAGGGTAATAATGGGAGAGAGTCTTTTCATGACTCTATTTACAAACAAGGAAAGCCAGAAGCAGAAGGTCTCGTTTGCCGCTCCATATCCTGGAAAGATAGTGCCTTTTGATCTGAATGTATACGGCGGAAGGATAATTTGCCAGAAGGATGCATTCCTGTGCGCGGCAAGGGGAATATCGGTGCAGATGGAATTCCAGAAAAAAATAGGAGTAGGACTTTTTGGCGGCGAAGGGTTTATAATGGAAAGGCTTGAAGGTGACGGACTTGCATTCCTGCACGCCGGCGGAACTATAATAGAAAAAGAGCTCAGCCAAGGAGAAGTGCTTAAGGTAGACACGGGCTGCCTGGTAGCATTTACAAGCGAAGTCGACTATGATATTCAGTTCATGGGTGATATAAAAAGCGCCATATTTGGGGGCGAAGGCATAGTTCTTGCAACGCTCAAAGGGCCTGGCAAGGTTTGGCTGCAGTCGCTTCCTTTCAGCAGGCTGGCAGACAGGATGATATCGGCGTCCCGCCATATGGGAGGCGGCGGAGCATCCAAGGATGAAGGAAGTTTGCTGGGAGGTCTTGGAAGACTTCTGGACGGAGACTAAAATATTCAGCGGTGTTATGGCAGTAAAATCTCAAGCTGCATATGATGCCGCTTTTTCATGCCCATCAAAGATTAGAATATAATGAGAAGTGCTTGTGTCTGTTGACATTCAAGCTTTAATGTAATATATTAGGGCTAAAAGAAATAGCAAAAATTTCTAGCGGCTGGAAAGTCAATACATGTATGGAGGTTTAAGCAAAGCGTATGATGGATAAAATAAAAAACAGTCTCAAAGAAATTTTTAGCGAGAGTTTTATGAAAAATGCGAGGAGATTTGGAATATTTGCCATATTCTACACGATTGCATTCATAGCGTTTTTTGGGACTGCAAAATATACGTTCCCGTTCATAATAGCATTCATAATAGCACTATCGCTTCAGCCGTTGACCAAACTGCTAAATGAGAAGCTGAAACTTTCAAATGGAATCACAGCACTTATAGCTTCGTTGCTGGTATATGCAATATTCTTCACCATTCTAACCTTCATTTCATTCAAGGTGGTTTCGGAAGCCAAACAGCTGCTCTCTTTGCTTACAACTCTTAATATTAACGATGTGACACAGCTTGTTAAGGATTGGATGAGCAGATTCGACGTATACTTCAAATATATTGACCCTGATTTTTTAAATAAAAACAGCGGTCAGATTACTGACATTGTCAAAAATATCATGGAGATGGTCGGTAAAGTCCTCAACGGATTATTGTCGTTTGCAGCATCATTGCCGCTGTGGATAGCTATAATGGTCATTGTTATGATATCGACATACTTTTTTACAAGGGATATGGGCACAATAAGGGAAAAAATGTTTGGAATACTTTCGGATAAAGGACAGCAAAGATTCCTGAATGTATGGGATGAAGGAATAAAAATGTTTGCCAGGACGGTCAAGTCATATGCGCTGATTTATTTCATAACATTCCTCGAAACGTTTATAGGATTCTTTTTCGTACTTAAGATAAAATATGCTGTAATATTAAGTGTTGTGGCATTTGTGGTTGACATAATACCTGTGCTTGGAGCAGGTGCGATATACTGGCCGCTTATAATAATATACGCAATATTGGGCAACTACAAGACAGCCATAGGACTTATGATGCTTTACGTATTTGTTGTGGTTGTAAGGAATGTAATAGAGCCAAAGCTTGTGTCAACTTCGCTTGGCATACATCCTGTGCTGCTGCTGGCAGCCATATTTGTAGGTCTTATGACGTTTGGTGCTTCCGGCATTATATATCTTATATTAATGATAGTGTCATACAAGATATTCAACAAGACAAAGCCAAAGCCACATCCCCAACCGCAGATACAGGAAGATACGAATATATAAGCGGCAAAGCGAAAAACAGGCAGAACTCACAAAATGATGTGGGGCTGCCTGTTTTTGAATTGGATGGAGCGGCTTTTAATCGAGTCTTTTTTTGAAGCTTATCGATGCAACCGCTAGTAAAGCTATGCCGAATGCAAGGAGTATATAGACCTCGCTTGCAAGTATTGTAAAGTCTGAGCCTTTTAAAATAATCCCCCTCAATATTTTCAAAAAGTAGGTCAGGGGTATGAAATATCCTGCAACCATTATGGGAAAAGGCATAGATTCTCTTGGAAATATGAAGCCCGAGAGAAGTATGCTCGGCAGCAAAAATAGGAAAGCCATCTGCATGGCCTGGGCCTGTGTCTGGGCTATTGTGGATATTAGTATGCCTATGGAAAGCGAGCATATAACGAAAATCACCCCAAGGAGTATAAGCAGCAGAGTGTTGCCGGCTATGGGCACGTCAAACCAAAATGTGCCGAAAAACAGCGCTATGAGAAAATCAAGCGTACCAATTAAAATATAGGGCACCATCTTTCCGACAATTAGCTCAGCAGGCTTTACCGGCGTGACCATTAGGAGTTCTATAGTGCCGCGCTCCTTTTCCCGTACAAGTGAAAAGGCCGTAAGTATAACGGTGATATTTTGCATAATAAGCCCTATCAGGCCGGGGATTGTGAATTTCGTGCTTTCTAGGTTGGGATTGTACCAGACCTTAGTGCGCACATCAAGGCCCGGCTCGCCACTGCTGAGCTGGCTGGATTGTAATTGGGGCAGCTGCTCTAACGAATAATTTTTAGACAGCAAAAAACCACTTTGTAGAGCTGTTCTTGCTATCGTTGGGTCGACACCGTCTATTATTAGCTGCACATTGGAATCTCCAAAACCGTTAACGGTCTTTGAAAATCCGGAAGGTATGATTATGGCGCATTTGACGTTGCCGGTGTCAATGAGCCTTTCAAGCTCTCCTGTATTCTTTACATATACAGAAGGAACAAAGTAGTTGGATGCCTCAAATTTTTTTACGAGTTCACGGCTTTCCATGCTCTTGTCCATATCCAAGACGGCCATGTCTATATTTTCAACATCTGTGTTAACTGCATATCCAAACAGAAATATGAATATAAGCGGCATCATGACAGCCATGATGAGGCTTGCCCTGTCGCGCCGTATATGAAGAAACTCTTTTTTTATTACGGCCATCAGCCTTTTTATATTCAATGCCTGTCACCTTCTTTATCTCTGAGTATGAATTTCATATCTTCAAATGAAGCTTCCACCTTTTTACCGGTGTCTTCTTCGACATATTTAATGAACACATCCTCAAGATTCCTGGCGTTCTTCTCAGCTATGAGTTCCTTTGGGCTGCCCTTGCCTATTATGTGACCGCTGAATATGAATATGAGCTCGTCACACCCTTCGGCTTCGTCCATGTAGTGCGTGGTTACAATTATTGTTATGCCTTCCTTTGCAAGCCTGTGTATTATCTGCCAGAACACCCTTCGTGAAACGGGATCGACTCCTGATGTTGGCTCATCTAGTATTAGCATCTTGGGCTTGTGAAGCAGTGTGCACCCAAGGGCCAGACGCTGTTTCCAGCCACCGGAAAGATGGCCGGCCAGCTGCTTTTCTCTGCCTTCGAGACCGGCCATTTTAACAATTTGGCTTATTCTTTCGTTTCTTATGTCATCCGGAACTGAATAGACCTGTGCATAAAACCTTATATTCTCAAGAACCGTAAGGTCCTCATAGAGGCTGAATTTTTGAGACATATAGCCTATGCTTTGCTTTATCCTCTCGGACTCCTTTAAAATGTCGTATCCGAATATCTCACCTTCCCCGGAAGTCGGCGTCAGCACGCCGCAGAGCATGCGTATTAAAGTTGACTTGCCTGCTCCGTTAGGCCCGAGTATGCCATATATGCTGCCTTTTGGTATTTCAAGGCTGACGCCGTTGACCGCCACCAGGTCGCCGAAGCGCTTGGTGAGGCTTTTTGTCCAGACTGCCATATTTTCCTTCGTCATTTGGAATCCCCCAGATACACATCCACAAGCACGCCAGGCTTGACAGCATCAATGTGGTCAAGCACCTTGATTTTGACCTCGTAGACTATCTCCTGTTTGTTCTCCTTGGATTCAATGTTCTTGGGCGTGAATTCGCCTTCGGAGGCTATGTAGACCACCTTGCCCTTTATCGTGTCTGCGCTTTCAAGGCCTGCATCCATGGTCACTATATTACCAAGCTTAACAAGGCTAAGGTTCTTCTCTTCGACATATATTTTGACCCACAGATTCGACAGGTTGTTTATATCGGCAATCCTTGTGAATAGAGGCGCGTATTCTCCGCTGAGGTAGTTGAGGGATTCTATAACCCCGTCTGAATTCGCATATACAAATTCCTTGGCTATACTGTCTTCGAGCGATTTGATGCTCCATTGAGAGGCATCTAGATTGCTCCTTGATACATCAATATCCTCCTTGGTTGATCCGTTTTGCACTAGCCGGAGCTGCTCCTGCAGGTATGACAGCTGCTGCCGCGAACTTTCAAGCTTTGCAGCGGAGGCGTCAAGCGCAGCCTTTGCATCCTTGAGTGACTGCTCGGATGTAGCGTCCGAATCGTAGAGCTGAGCTATAGTATTGTAGCTCTCGAGCCTGTAGCTGTAATCCTGCTGATTGCCGCTTACAACGGCTTCCTGCTGGCTGACCTGTATTCTGGCTTTGTCTAACTCCTCGCTTCTTGAGCCTTTTACAGTCTTCTCAAGCGCAGCCTTTGAGGCGCCAGACTGGGCCTTGAGGCGGCCAAGCTCGAACTTGAGCGAATCGACATTTATACGCGCCAGCTTGTCGCCTTTTTTGACGGTGTCGCCCTCCCTGACGAATATCTCTTCGACTATTCCGCCGACCTCGGTGGAAACGCTGTAAGAGTCGCTTTCGACAGAGCCCGTATAGTAGTCCAGATCGGAGCTTTGACAGGCGCTGAAAATAAAAAGGACTGATGCGATGCAGAGTGATACGAGTGATTTTTTCATAGTGAATTACCTCTCTGGAGAATTATATAGTGCTTGATTTAGTGTATTTTCATATGAATATTATAGCACTATTAATTAATTACCCACACCGATGGCAAAACAACTTGTTGCTTTCAAAATTACATTTTTCATGTAAAATAAAGAAAGAGAATATAAAACATTAGGAGGAATAAAAAATGAGTGACAATATAACGCTAACACCAACCCCTATACAAAGGAACGAGTTTGACGTAGCTATAGAGCTTGCCATGTATGTTGCAAGGGCGCAAAGACTTGGGAAGGAAGAAGACGTTTCAGACGTTTTTGTGAGATTCTTTTCACTGGCAAAAGTTCTGGGCGCTACCGAGCCGGCAAAATTGATTAAATACCTACCGGAAGAGCTTCAGAACGGAATAAAATAAAAAAATCGGGGGATTGGAAATATGAAAGCCCTGATAACCTACAACTACGGCGATGAAAAGATGGATGCCGTGAGAAAGCTCGGGTACGAGCTCGTATACAGGCATGAGGACAACATGGTCAACGATGAAGAGACTGATGATGCTGAAATCCTGATATGCTATGACCCATTCCGCACATTCGATATAACCAGGATGAAAAAGCTAAAATGGGTCCAGCTTTCAAGCATAGGGGTGGACCAGGTTTCCCACGACTTCATAAGCGAGAACGGCATCATACTTACTAACAACAGAGGCGGCTACAGCATCCCGATGGGCGAGTGGATAGTCCTTAAGATTCTCGAAATATACAAAAACAGCAGGCTTTTTCATGAAAACCAGAAAAACAGGATATGGAAGCTCAGCAAGAACGTATATGAAATCTATGGCACCACAATAGGATTTCTTGGAACAGGCACAATAGCGCAGGAGGCTGCAAAGAGACTTTCCGGATTTGGAACCAGGTTGATTGGCCTGAATACAAAAGGTAGAGACGCAGAGGGGTTTGAAAAATGTTACCCGCTTGAAGAACTTGACAAGTTTCTTTTGGAATGCGATACTCTTGTGCTTTCAATCCCGTACACCGATTCCACACATCATATCATGGACAAGCAAAGGCTGGGCATGATGAAGGACGGGTCCGTGATAATAAACATATCAAGAGGCAGCATAATAGACGAGAATGCTCTCATCGAAAAGCTGGAGGAAGGCAAGTTCCTCGGAGCGGCACTCGACGTATTCGAGCAGGAGCCCCTCGACAAGTCGTCCAGGCTCTGGGAAATGGAAAACGTGCTAGTGACTCCGCACAATTCATGGGTGTCACAGATGAGGGATGAAAGGCGTTTTGAGATGATCCTAGAAAACCTCAAAAGATACAGGGATAATCAGCCGCTTGTCAATATAGTTGATCTGAAAAAGGGATATTAGAATATAAAAAGGTCTCGCTTGCTACGAGGCCTTTTTATATTCTGTTGGATTTATCTTCTGTTTGATGTATGCTACGAATTCAAGTTCAGACACCAGCATGCCCGCAAATATCAGAATGCAGCCAATTATTCCCTGGTCTGAGAGTACCTCGCCAAGTATTATGAATGCAAAAAACGCTGAGAATACAGGCTCGCCAAGATATATGAGGGCTGCTCTTGTCGGAGTCGTATGCTTTTGCATGGTGTTTTGCACAAGGAAGCACAGCGCCGTTGCAAAGACAGCCATTATTATAATGCACGCCCATACAGTCGTGCCCTGCGGCATGGCAGGAACCTCAAACATAAGGCTGAAAACTGCCGAAAGCACAGACACCACGCCCACTTGTATAATCGAAAGTAGGATAGGGTCGGAAAGCTTGGAGTAGTGGCTAACTGAAAGAATCTGAAGCGCATATCCGAAGGTTGAAATGAATACTATTATATCACCGACATTTACAGAGAAGTCTCCTGCTGCTCCGGAAGTCAGGAACGCCAAGCCTGCTATTGCCATGACAATGCCTATAATGTTTTCGGCTTTGGGTGAATCCTTCAAAATCAGTGCGCTAATAACCGGAACGAGCACTATTGAAAAGCCGTTTATAAAGCCGGCCTTCGAAGCTGTGGTATAGAAAATGCCAAGAGTCTGAGTAGCATAAGCAAAAAAGAGCACAATGCCTATAATCAAGCCGTGCTTTAACGTTGTCCTGTCTGCAGACATGAGCCTCTTCCAGAAAATTGCGGCAAGTATAACGAAAGCCATGAAAAACCTTATTGCAAGGAAACTGTAGGTTCCCGTTGATTCGAGCACAATCTTGCACAGCACGAACGTGGAACCCCAAAGAATAGTAATCAAAAAAAGAGACATGTCTGCCAACATGCTGTTCTTCATAAAAGTCACCTCTATTCATATGAGCGAAACCATTGAAAAAACCTATTATAAAAATAACTTCATATATAAACATAATATATCAAAATACCAATAATTACAATCCACATAAAAAAGGAAGCCTTTAAAAGGGCTTCCTAAATATTTTTTGAGTATTGTTTTTTATTTAGCTTCGCAAACCTTCTGATCCTTCAGATATGCAAACCAATAAACCCCGCCCACAAGCAGCGCGCCGCCAACTATGTTGCCGAGCGTAACTGGAAGCAGGTTGTTTACAAAGAAGCTCTGCCAGTTTAAAGCTTCAAGCTTTTCAGGAGTAAGCTGAGAAGCTGCTACCCAGTCAGGATTAGACTTTGCAAGTATTCCGGCAGGTATATAGTACATGTTTGCAACGCAGTGCTCGAAGCCTGAAGTTATGAACAGCCATATAGGGAAGAATATCGCGAATATCTTGCCAATCATGTCCTTGGCGCCATATGACATCCATACCGCAAGGCACACAAGCCAGTTACACATTATGCCAAGGTAGAAGGCTGACATGAATGGAAGCGATACCTTGTACGATGCTATCTTTAAGGTGACGCCTCCGAGCACGTTGGCGCCGCTGTTGAAAAGTCCCGATTCGACCATCATGTAAGCTATGAATACAGATCCTATGAAGTTTCCTATGTATACAAAGGTCCAGTTTCTAAGCATGTCGCGAAGCTTCACGCGTCTTTGCAACAAGCCTATCATAATGAGAGTATTTCCGGTGAAAAGCTCTCCCCCGCAAAGTACAACAAGCATAAGTCCTGTGCCGAATATTGAGCCGGCGAGAACTTTTCCAAGTCCATATGTCTCGGGATTTGCGAAAAGGTTGAATGCTGCCATGTTGGACCCTTCTGAAGCAAATGCTATGAAGGCTCCAGCGAGAAAACCGAGGAGTATCTGCTTCAAAGATGTGAGACTAACCTTGCCCAAACCTACGTGCGAAGTGTAGTCACATATCTCTGCGGGTGCTAAAAAATTTTTTTCATTCAATTTGATGACCTCCTTTGTTGTTTGGAAAAGATTACAAAATACGGAATAATGACATATACTTGTTGAATGATATCATTTTTCAGAAAAACATTCAATGATATTGCCATTCGCATTTCCATGTGAGCATTTGAAAATTTCTATAGAAGTGTTTATTTATTAACACTCCAAAGCGCTTGGGCAAGTGGATGCCTACAGATGGACTGGTAATTGCGTTGAAAATCCCCGTGCGAAAAATGAAAGAAAGCAATATATACAATTCATTTCGTTTCGTGCGCCAATGCGGTTGCACGTTTTCATAAACATACCCATTGTAAATGAATATTCAACACCCATATCGAGGTATTATGAAACTTTTACAGAAAACACATTTAATATTGTGAAAATAAGTACATTGCTAGTTGGATTTTCACATTATGCTTTTCTGAATGCTTGTACTTTTTTAAATTAAAAAAGTTTTGCAAGCCGTTCCTGTATAATATAATATATATAAATGCAAAAATTTGATTTGCTCAAATGAAAGGCAGGACGCTTATGGAAATAAAAGACATCAAAAATAGGATAGATGAACTTATAAAGCAGATTAACCACCACAACGAGATGTACTACGTGTATGACAGCCCTGAAATATCTGATTTTGAATACGACAAGCTGATGAAAGAGCTTATTGAGCTTGAAAATGGAAATTCTGAGCTTGTGCAGCCGGATTCCCCAACTCAGAGAGTGGGAGGCAGACCCCTTGAAAAATTCGAGAAGGTAGTCCATGTAAATCCCATGCTGAGTCTTTCAAATGCATTTTCAATAGAGGAGCTTTATGACTTTGACAGAAGGGTAAAAGCCTCTGCCGGAGACGATGTGGAGTATGTGGTTGAGTTCAAGATTGACGGACTTTCTGTAAGCCTTACATATGAAGATGGCATTCTGAAAACCGGAGCCACAAGAGGCGATGGCACGGTGGGGGAGAACGTAACTGAGAATCTGAAGACAATCAGGAGCGTACCGCTGAGGCTCAAAAAGGACATAAGCGTAACGGTAAGGGGAGAGGTTTTCATCCCAAAGGAAAGGTTTGAGGAGCTCAATTTGGAGCAGGAGGAAAATGGCCTACCGCAATTTGCAAACCCGAGAAACGCAGCAGCCGGGTCGTTGAGGCAGCTTGATCCAAAGGTTACAGCTAAAAGGCCGCTCGACATTTTTGTTTTCAATATGGAGAACGAAGTTGGCGAAGGAATACATAATCACAGCGACTCACTAGAGTTCCTTTCGGGAATTGGCTGCAAGGTCAATCCCAAGAACAAGGTCTGCAAAGGCATTCAGGAGGTTGCTGAACACATAGAATACTGGAGTGAGCACAGGGATGAGCTCGACTATGAAATAGACGGCATAGTAGTCAAGGTCAATAATCTTGAGCAGAGGGAGCTTTTGGGAGCAACAGAAAAGAGCCCGAGGTGGGCGGTTGCCTACAAGTTCCCTGCGGAGCAGAAAAAGACAAGGCTTGTGGACATAATTGTGCAGGTAGGCAGGACCGGAGCAATAACGCCGACTGCAGTGCTTGAACCGGTAAGGGTTGCAGGTTCCACTGTCTCGAGGGCCACGCTTCACAACGAGGATTTCATAAGGGAAAAAGGGATAAAAATAGGCGATAGCGTAATAATTCAAAAAGCAGGAGACGTAATACCAGAGGTCGTGACAGTGCTGACCGAGGAGAGAACGGGCGAAGAGATAGAGTTTCACATGCCTGAAGTATGCCCCGAATGCGGCTACAAGACTATGAGGCTGGAAGGTGAATCGGCACTTAGATGTACTAACGTATCATGTCCGGCGCAGATTAGAAGAGGTATTATACACTTTGTCTCAAGGGATGCCATGAATATAGACGGGCTAGGAGAATCAATAGTTACCCTGCTTTTGAATTCCGGGCTCATATCAGACATTGCAGATCTATATTCTCTGACTAAGGAGCAGCTTGTTCCGCTTGAGCGGATGGGAGAAAAGTCCGCGCATAATCTGATAAGCGCAATAGAAAAATCCAAGTCAAACGACCTCAACAGACTAATATTCGGCCTTGGAATAAAATTTATTGGAGCCAAGGCGGCCAAGATACTCTCGCAAAGCTACGAAAGCCTGGATGAACTCATGCAGGCCAAATATGAAGATATAATGCAGCTTGAGGAGTTCGGGCCGAGAACGGCCGAGAGCGTAGTTGAGTACTTCCAGAATGAAAGGAATCTCATGCTTGTTGAAAAGCTAAGAGCTGCCGGGGTAAACATGAAAAGCCAAAGGGCTACAAAGCCTGCCGCGGGAGGCCTGCTCGAAGGCCTTAAAATAGTACTTACAGGCAAGCTTCCTGAAATGACAAGGGACGAGGCCAAGGAGCTTATAGAATCTCAGGGCGGCAAGTCGGTTTCGAGCGTAAGCAAGAACACGGATTTTGTCCTGGCCGGCGAGGATGCAGGCTCGAAGCTGGACAAGGCGGTTGCTCTAGGAGTAAAGGTGGTATCAGAAGAAGCCTTCAAGGAACTGCTGCAGCTTGGCTCCAAGGAAGCCGTGCTTGAAAGGCTCAATAACATGTAAACCGTGTATAACACAATTTAAATATCGGCGAATCCGGGGGATGGAAATGGACCGCCCCCACGGATTCCGACATGATTTTCCCAAAATAATGTAATGAGAGAGTATATATGGATAAAATGCGGGTTGATTTTTTTGAAAATTTTAAAAATATGGCAAGCACCGCAGAAGGTGAAAATTTAGATGCACTTGCAGAGGCCCTGTCCGAACAGATAGGCCAGCAAAATCCAGCTGAAATCGAAGCCGAAGACAAAACAGTAATTCTGTCCCGGATTTTCGAGAACTCCTTGTCAGGCGGTGCTGATGAATCAAAAGGCGTAGTCTATACGGACGAGATACTTGCCGGGTTCATGGCAAGCAAGGCTGTGGGCGAGTATATAGGAGAAACGTCCGGGGAAGACATGCTTGAGAGGATAATGAAAATTCGAATTCTCGATCCGTCATGCGGCTGCGGCGCATTCATGCTTGCATTTTTCAGAGAGCTTCTAAAGCTTCACAGGAAATTTGCTCCGGAATTCGAATATGAAAAAGCCTGCAGATGGATTTTCTGCAACAATCTGTTTGCGGTGGACATTGACATGCGGGCTGTACAAATATCAAAGCTCAGGGCGAAAATATACACAGGCCTGCATGACATCGAACCGAATGTCTGCTGTGCCGATTTCCTGTCGGAGTACAGCGAGATGGATTTTGACATAATAGCAGGCAATCCTCCGTATATTGGTGAAAAGGGCAACAAACAGCTTTTTGACGGCGTAAGGAAGAGCGAATTTGGCAGAGCGTATTACGAGAAGGGAATGGATTATTTCTATTACTTCATAGAAAAATCGATAGACTTGGTGCGCCAGGGCGGCATAATGTGCTTCGTCACGACAAGCTATTGGACAATGGCTGACTATGCAGTTAAGCTAAGAGACAAGATTTCGAGGAACTGCAGATTCAGGCTGGTCATTGATTTCAATGACTTCAAGCTGTTCAGCAAGGCCATGGGGCAGCACAACATGATATTCATAATTGAAAAGGAGCTTGCATCCAAAGATTTCAAGCATGTCAGCGTAAGCACCTCGAAAGGTAAGATACAGGGACTTCTGAGCGCCATAGATGCAGGGGATGGAGATGTTTTTGAGATAAATACATGCAAATCGGATTTTGTAAGGGATGAAAACGGCATGTACCTTTTCATGGACCCCAAGGTCAGAGAGATAACCGACAAAATAAGGTCGGGTGCGGAATTCCTGCTCGGTGAAATTTCAAGCATCAATCAGGGTCTCGTCTCGGGGGCAGACAAGGTAAGTCCGAGGAACATGAGGCTGCTTAAAAATGGAGCAGAGGACGAAATTGCCGGTGTGACTGAGGGTGAGGGCATATTTGTGCTGCGGCAGCATGAAGTTGAGAGGCTGGGCTTGAATCCAGCCAGCGCCATAATAAAGCCGTTTTACAAATCTCCGGATATAAGAAGATATGCCACGGACGAGAATAGAGTCCCGGAATCCGATAAGCTGTACATAATATATACTGACAAGAATACGGTTATAGATGACTATCCGCAGGTACAGAGGCATCTGTCAAAATTCAGGGCGGTGCTAGAAGCGAGGAGGGAGGCCAAAACAGGCGTTATACCTTGGTATAGCCTGCACTGGCCTAGAAACCAAGGTGTGTTCGAAGGCGAGAAGATAGTGTCTCCCCAGAGGGCAAAAAAACCTACATTCGGCTACAACAATTGTCCTTGGTATGCCAGCGCCGACATATACTATATATCTGATTTGAAAACTGATCCAAGATATATTCTGGGAGTGCTCAACAGCAAGCTTATGCATTTTTGGCTGTACTACAGGGGAAAGAGAAAGGGCTGCTACCTTGAGCTTTATCAAAAGCCTCTATCACGTATACCGATAAAGTGGCCGTGCAAGCAGGCTATGGCTAGAATATGCTCGTACGTGGAGCAACTTATGAAGCCGGGTTTTCCTGCGAAAAACAGCGAGTCTGCAGAGCAGATTCAAAATGCAGTAGACAAAGAGATATTCATCACATATGGCCTGTCTGAAGCTGAAATAAATTTCATAGAAAGTAAACTCATATGCAAATAGCGTTGAGAAAGATGCCTTGATTAGCTGGATTATTGGGCTTAAAAAAGGTATAATTTTGAATGTTAGATGATTTAACAAGAAGGAGGAGTGAAGAAATGATAGACAAGGATGTCATTGCCCACATAGCCCATCTTTCCAGATTGGAGATAAAAGATGAGGAAGTCCAGGGGTACATGGAAAAGATAAACAGCATACTTTCATACGTAGAAAATCTTCAGAGCGTAGACACAGAAGACGTAGACATAACTTACAATACAAACAACAGCTTCAATGCATTCAGAGATGATACTATAACCTCGTCAATGCCAAGGGAAGATGTGCTTAAGAATGCTCCCGACAGTGAAATGGGATGCTTCAAAGTGCCAAAAGTACTAGAATAAGAAGGTAGGTGAAAACTTTGAATATATACGATTTGAGCATTGCTCAGGTTTCGAGCATGCTAAAAAATGGAGAAATCAGCTCCAGCGAGCTTACGAAAGCATCGATGGAAAGGCTAAAAAGTATAGAACCAAAACTTGATTCTTTCCTTAGCATAACTGAGGAGCTTGCCATGTCGCAGGCGAAAGCTGTGGACGAAAAGAGAGCCTCTGGAGAAGCTCTTTCCGACATAGCCGGAATACCAATGGCTATAAAGGACAACATATGTACAAAGGGCATAAAGACGACATGCGCGTCAAAAATGCTGGAAAATTTCGTGCCGCCTTACAATGCGACTGTAGTTGACAGGTTGTTTGATAAGGGCGCAGTGCTTGTCGGAAAGACTAATCTCGATGAGTTTGCAATGGGGGGCTCGACAGAGAACTCCGCATTCAAGCCGACAAGAAATCCATGGGATACATCAAGAGTTCCAGGCGGTTCTTCGGGAGGTTCTGCGGCTTCTGTAGCAGGACGCCAGGTATTCTATGCGCTTGGTTCTGACACAGGCGGCTCGGTAAGGGAACCTGCATCATTTACGGGAATAGTAGGACTAAAGCCTACATACGGCAGAATATCAAGGTATGGCCTTGTGGCTTTTGGTTCGTCGCTTGACCAGATAGGAATTTTCACAAGAGATGTAGAGGACTGCGCTATGGTGCTTGCGCACATGGCAGGCAAAGACAGAATGGACGGAACAAGCGTTGATGTTCCAGTGCCTGATTATGCAGGCGAGCTTGCAGGCGACGTAAAGGGCATGAAGGTGGGAGTACCAAAGGAGCTTCTTGGCGAGGGGATAAATCCCGACGTTAAAAATGCCATTGTGGCTGCGCTTGAAAAGCTCAAGGAGCAAGGAGTTGAGTGGGAAGAAATATCAATGCCTAACCTCAAGTACAGCATAGAGACCTACTATATAATAGCTCCCTGCGAGGCCAGCTCAAACCTTGCAAGGTATGACGGCATAAGATATGGCTTCAGGACGGGCGACTTTGAAACTCTTGAGGAGCTCTACAAGAGGACAAGAAGCGAGGGCTTCGGTGAAGAGGTAAAAAGAAGGATAATGATAGGAACCTACGCGCTCAGCGCTGGATACTACGATGCTTACTACAAGAAAGCGCTCAAGGTGAGAACGCTCATAAAGAACGACTTCATGAACGCATACGATAAGTACGATGCGATAATAACTCCTACGGCTCCGAACACAGCATACAAGCTGGGAGAAAAGATAGGAGATCCGCTGTCCATGTACATGGAGGACCTGTGCACAATACCTGTGAACATGGCTGGACTTCCTGGCCTTTCAATCCCGTGTGGTCTTGACTCGAACGGTATGCCAATAGGAATGCAGATAATAGGCAAGCATTTTGACGAAGCCGGCATACTGAGGCTTGCGAAGGCGTATGAAGACGTAAGCGGATACAAAAATATAAAGGCTGACATATAGGAGGTGAATGCTTTGAACTACACTACTCTGATAGGGCTTGAGATACACTGCGAGCTTTCAACAAAGAGCAAGATATTCTGCGGCTGCAAGAACGAATTCGGCGCAGATGTTAATACATGCTGCTGTCCTGTATGTCTTGGACTGCCGGGAGCTCTCCCAGTACTCAACGAAAAGGTGCTTGAGTACGCCGCTATGGCTGGAATGGCTCTCAACTGCGATATATCAAGGCGTTCGAAAATGGACAGGAAAAACTATTTTTACCCGGACCTGGTGAAGGCATACCAGATATCCCAGTATGATATACCCCTTTGTACGGATGGATATATAGAGATAACTGACGAGGAAGGCGACAAGAAGAAGATAAGGATACAAAGGATACACATAGAAGAGGATACAGGAAAGTCTATGCACGATGCTCAGGGAGATACGCTGCTCGACTACAACAGGTCTGGAGTGCCTCTTATTGAGATAGTTACTTATCCAGATATGAATTCTCCAGCCCAGGCTATGAGTTTCTTGGAAAAGCTCAAGGAGACGCTTCTTTTCACTGAGATTTCAGATGTCAAGATGGAGCAGGGCTCATTAAGGTGCGACATAAACGTCAATGTGGTCAGAAATGATGGAGTCAGAACAAAGATAGTCGAGATAAAAAACCTCAACTCGTTCAAGGCCGCTTTCAAGGCCGCAGAATATGAGCAGCAAAGGCATATAGAGCTGCTTGAAAAGGGCGAGGACACAAAGAAGGAAACAAGAAGATGGGACGATGTCCAAAACATCACAATATCAATGAGAAGCAAGGAGACTGCGGATGACTACAGGTATTTCCCGGAACCAGACGTAGTCGACATAGTGCTTGACGATGAATTCATCAACAAGGTAAGAAGCCAGCTGCCTGAGCTTCCTGACGCGAAGAGGGCGAGGCTTATGGCGGAATACGAAATTCCTGAATACGACGCCAAGGTACTTACTGCTTCAAAGGAAGTGTCGAACTATTTCGAGGACATGCTGGGGCTCATTGACAATCCAAAGCTTGTGAGCAACTGGATAATGACTGAGCTTCTAAGAAGGGTAAATGAGGAAGAGGTTGCGCTTTCTGAGCTCAAGTTTGAAAAGCAGGATTTTGCAAAGCTGCTTGAGCTTATAGCATCTGGAACAATCAACAACAATGCAGGCAAGAAGGTATTCAGAGAGATGTTTGAGCTGGGTAAAAAGCCGGAGGACATAATAAAGGAACAAGGACTAGTTCAAATACAGGACGAGGATGCTATAAAGAGTATAGTCGAGTCGGTCCTGGACAGGAATCCTCAGTCTATAGAGGACTTCAAGAACGGCAAGGACAAGGCACTTGGATTCCTTGTAGGACAGGTTATGAAGGAGAGCAAGGGCAAGGCCAATCCGCAGCTTGCTAACAAGCTGATAATGGAGATTATTCAAAGCAAATAACAGTGAAAGACAGGTGAGCTGCATAGCCTGTCTTTTTTTGCGAGGATTCCGCTTTATCCGGATAAACCGCATTCTGTTGGCCTACCGCAAGGTATAGAGATAAAACATGAATTATCGCACATAAAAAAATGCAATTTTTTAAATACTAATGTTTATTTTAAAGAACACTCCCTGCATGCGTTGAAACGTTTGGACACTTGAGATTGGAATGTATTCTGGTAAAATTAAGGTATTGAATTAGATAATACTTTTAGATAAAATATAAATATCATGCAATAATATTTTTATACGTTTCAAAAAAATAAAATAAACTTAATTTCTTACGTGTCAAGAGATACGAAATTAAAGGTGCTGCGCCTTTATTATTTTTTGCTCAGAAAAAGAAGAAGAGGGAGTGTTGTTAGTGGCAAGGTTTATATTAAGCAGAATTGTATCTATGGTCGTGACCATTTTCCTGATCATAACCATAACATTTTTCCTTATGCACGCCATACCGGGAGGTCCTTTTGCAAGTGAAAAGAAGCTTCCTGAGTCTATCGAAAGGGCTCTTGAAGAAAAATACCATCTGAATGATCCACTCCACAAGCAGTACATAGACTATCTGCTCGGCGTTGTAAAGGGAGATTTCGGGCCTTCTTTCAAGCTCAAGGGTCAGGATGTAAGTGATATAATAGCTGACAGATTTCCGGTTTCAGCACAGCTTGGAGCTATAGCGCTGGGACTTATACTGATTGCCGGGATACCGCTTGGGATAGCCGCCGCCCTAAAGCAAGGCACGTGGGTGGACAGCGCAGTAATGTTCCTGGCTATTGTGGGGGTCACGATACCAAGCTTTGTCATTGCTGCCGTTATGATATACGTATTCAGCGTACAGCTCGGCTGGCTGCCGCCTGCAAGATGGGGTGAGCTGGATCAGATGATAATGCCGAGTATTGCACTGGCTGCATATTCCATGGCATTTGTAGCGAGGCTTACGCGTTCAAGCATGCTGGAGGTAATATCGCAGGATTATATAAGGACAGCAAGAGCAAAGGGACTTAGCGAAAAGGTGGTCGTTTTCAAGCATGCGCTCAAGAATGCTTTAATACCTGTAGTGTCATACGTAGGACCGCTTGCGGCAGGGATAATGACAGGTTCATTCGTAATAGAGAAGATTTTTGCGGTGCCGGGTCTTGGAAGGTTCTTTGTTGAGAGCATAAGCAACAGGGACTATACAGTAATAATGGGCGTTACAATATTCTATGCGGCTTTCCTGGTTGTAATGATACTGGCGGTTGACATAATATATGCCTTGATTGACCCTAGAATAAAACTTGACGAAGAATAATATAAACAACAATAGTGCGAAGAGGTGTTATAATGTCGGTTGAAAACATGGATTTGAAAAACGATTCTATGTGGACTCTTGTCAGTCAGCAGGAGAAGGACTCTGAGAGAATAGCCAGGCCTTCAATGACCTACTGGCAGGATGTTTGGAGAAGATTCAAGGCAAACAAGGTTGCAATGGGCTCCGCGTATTTTCTTTTGCTGCTGGTTCTGACGGCAGTATTCGGGCCTTATCTATCACAATATTCATATTCTGACCAGAATCTGATGATGGCGAATCAGTTGCCAAGCGCGCAGCATTGGTTCGGAACGGATGCCCACGGCAGAGACCTTTTTGTAAGAGTGCTCTACGGAGCAAGGATTTCTCTAACGGTAGGTCTGGTGGCTTCGGTAATAAATCTTGTGATTGGTGTACTCTATGGAGGAATATCGGGCTACTTCGGAGGCAAAATAGACAATATAATGATGAGAGCCATAGATATACTCTATACCATACCGCTGACGCTGTATGTCATACTCCTTATGGTAGTATTTGGAAAGGGCGGACTTGGAAGCATACTAATAGCCCTCGGCCTTGTATATTGGATAGGCATGGCGCGTATAGTAAGAGGGCAGATACTCTCGCTCAAGGAGCAGGAATACGTTATGGCTGCCAAGACCCTTGGGGCAAGCGATTTAAGAATACTAATAAGGCACCTTATACCAAATACCATGGGACCTATAATAGTAACACTGACAATGTCGATACCTACAGCAATATTTACTGAGGCATTCCTCTCGTTCATAGGGCTTGGGGTTTCGGCTCCTATGGCTTCATGGGGCGTGCTTGCAAATGATGCGTTGGCAAGCCTGAGCATTTTTCCTCACCTTCTGTTTTTCCCGGCGCTTGCTATATCTGTTACAATGCTTGCGTTTAACTTCCTGGGTGACGGGCTAAGGGATGCACTCGATCCGCGTATGCGTAAGTAAATAGAATATAGGAGGATTAGCATGTCAGATAGATTGTTAGATGTTAAAGGCCTCAAGACCTCATTTTTCACGCATGTGGGAGAGGTGAAGGCCATAAGAGGCGTAGATTTTTACATAGACAAAGGCGAGGCTCTGGGCATAGTGGGCGAGTCGGGAAGCGGCAAATCGGTAACATCAATGTCGGTTATGAGGCTGCTTCAAAAGCCGGGCAAGGTAATCGGAGGCGAGATAATTTTCGGCGGCAAGGATCTCATGCAAAAGTCTGAAAAAGATATGCAAAGCATAAGGGGCAATGAGATAAGCATGATATTCCAGGATCCAATGACTTCGCTAAATCCCGTGTATACGGTCGGAGACCAGATTGTAGAGGCCATAGTAAAGCACCAGAAGCTTTCAAAGAGCGATGCAAGAAAAAAAGCCATTGAGATGCTCAAGCTAGTAGGCATACCCTCACCTGAGAAAAGGATAGACAACTATCCGCACGAATTTTCAGGCGGTATGAGGCAAAGGGCCATGATTGCAATGGCGCTCTCGTGCGAGCCCAAACTGCTTATAGCAGACGAGCCGACAACTGCTCTCGATGTAACGATTCAGGCACAGATACTCGAGCTCATGAAAGACCTAAAGGACAGGCTAAATACGTCAATAATACTCATAACTCACGATCTGGGAGTCGTGGCTGACCTTTGCAGCAGGATAATAGTAATGTATGGCGGACTAATTATGGAGGAAGGCTCGGCAGATGACATATTCTACAGGGCCAAACATCCATACACGCATGGACTTATTAAATCCATACCAAAGATAACTCAAAAGGGCGATAAGGAAAAGCTCTGCCCTATACCTGGTTCGCCGCCAGATCTTTTGAATCCTCCAAAGGGCTGTCCGTTTGCATCAAGATGTGACAGCGCTATGAAAATATGCATGGAGAAGATGCCGGAATATACTTTTGTGGAGCAGGGACACAGAGCGGCGTGCTGGCTGCTGGATCCTAATGCCCCCAAGAGCGGCTTTGCATGTTCGGCAGACAGGGAGGATAGATAATATGTCAAATGAATCAAAAAACCTTTTAGAGGTTAGAGGACTAAAAAAATATTTTCCTGTGAAGCAGGGCTTCCTTGGTTCAAAGACAAGCTATGTTCAGGCAGTCGACGATGTGACCTTCAGCATAAAAAAGGGCGAGACACTCGGACTAGTTGGAGAGTCAGGTTGCGGGAAGTCAACTACAGGCAGGACGATAATAAGGCTATACGAGCCCACTGCAGGCCAGATAATTTTTGACGGCCAGGATATAAGCAAGTTCAGCCAAAAGCAGCTCCTGCCATACAGAAAAAGAATACAGATGATATTCCAGGACCCGTATGCTTCTCTAAACTCGAGGATGACGGTAGGCGACATCATAGGCGAGCCGCTCGACATTCATGGAATAGCAAAGGGCAGAGAAAGAATTGAGAGAATTCACAATCTGCTTGAAACGGTAGGCCTAAGCGGAGACCATGCCAACAGATATCCGCATGAGTTCTCCGGAGGACAAAGGCAGCGTGTTGGAATAGCCAGGGCGCTCGCTGTAGAGCCGGACTTCATAATAGCAGACGAGCCTATATCCGCACTTGACGTTTCGATACAGGCACAGGTTGTAAACATGCTCGAGGACCTTCAGGAAAGGATGGGGCTTACATACCTGTTCATAGCGCACGACCTTTCAATGGTAAAGCACATATCCGACAGGATAGGCGTAATGTATCTTGGAAAGCTCGTAGAGATTGCAGGAAGCGATGAGCTTTACTATAAACCGCAGCACCCTTACACTCAGGCACTCCTTTCGGCCGTACCAATAGCCGACCCTGAAACTGCGAAGAAAAGCAGCAGAATAATACTTGAAGGTGACGTGCCATCCCCGCTTAATCCTCCGTCAGGCTGCCGATTCAGGACAAGGTGCAGGTATGCAATGGACATATGCAAGGAGGTAGAGCCGCTGCTAAAGGATGTGGGAGCAGGACACTGCGTAGCGTGTCACCTCATGGACAGATAGAAATAATCAATAGAATAGACGAAATTATAGAGTGAATCTATAAGAAAGAACTATAAACATAATATAAATGTGTTATAAATATGTTAAGGCTGTCAAATAACAGGTTTCCGGAAAGCATTCTGGAAACCTGCTATATAAAGAGACATCGAGTCTCTGGAACAAATGCTTTTGGCAACAGAAGAATAAAAAAAGCCTGAATATTGCCAAAATTCAAGGTTGTATCAGGCAAAAAAAACTAACAGGAGGTATTGGTAATGAAAAAAATCATTTCACTTATTCTGGCAGTGATGCTTGTAATGACATCGCTAGTTGGATGCGGCGGCAAAGACAAGGCTGGCAGCGAGGGCAAGATAATGAGATACAACCTTTCGAGCCCAACAAAGACTATCGACCCTACGCTTAATGCATCTGTTGACGGGGCTATAATAATAGTCAATGCATTTGAAGGACTTATGAGGCTTGACGAGAACGACAAGGCAATACCAGGAATGGCTGAAAAATACGAGGTTTCAGAAGACGGCCTTACATACACATTCCATCTGAGGGATGCAAAATGGTCTGACGGCGAGCCGGTAACTGCCAAGGATTTTGAATATTCTTGGAAAAGGGCTCTTGATGCTGCGACTGCGTCAGAGTATGCATATCAGATGTTCTACTTGAAAAATGGCGAAAAGTTCAACAGCGGGGAAGCCACTGTTGATGAGGTAGGCGTAAAGGCTATTGACGAGAAGACTCTTGAAGTTACGCTTGAAGCCGCTGTGCCTTACTTCATAGAGCTTACGGCTTTCCCAACATACTTCCCGCTAAGACAGGACATAGTTGAACAGTACGGCGAGCAGTGGGCGCTAAAGCCTGAATCATACATATCAAACGGACCTTTCAAGGCGGAGGCTCTTGACCAGGGAAGCGTGTTCTCCTTTGTGAAAAACGAAAACTACTACGATGCGCAGAGAGTCAAGCTTGACGGAGTAGACTTCTATTTCATGGAAGAAATCTCTACGGCTATGGCATCATTCGAATCAGGGGATGTTGACGGACTCTACCGTGTGGCAAGAGAGCAGATACCAACATTCCAGAAGGAAAACAACCCTGAATTCAAGATATTCCCTAACCTTGGAACCTATTTCTATTCATTCAATGTCAATGTCGAGCCTACAAACAACCTAAAGGTTAGGCAGGCGCTTTCGATGGCAATAGACAGAAAGGCTATAACCTCAGTAATATCACAAGGTGGAGAGCTTCCAGCTACAGGGTTTGTGCCTGCCGGCATAAAGGACCATGAAGGAAATGACTTCAGAGAGATGGGCGGCGATTACGGCGTAACTGAAACAGCACAGGTTGACAAGGCGAAGCAGCTGCTTGCAGAGGCAGGTTATCCTAACGGAGAAGGCTTCCCGACGATAGAGCTTATATACAATACTGACGAAAACCACAAGAAGATAGCAGAAGCAGTCCAAGAGATGTGGAAGCAAAACCTGGGCATAAATGTTGAGCTTTCAAACCAGGAGTGGCAGGTATTCCAGGACACAAGAAACAAGGGCGACTATGTTATAGCAAGAGACGGCTGGCTGGCTGACTATGTAGATCCTATGACATTCCTTGACATGTTCATATCCAACAGCGGAAACAACCACCCGCACTGGAACAATCCGGAGTTTGATGCTATGATAGGCGATGCCAAGAAGGAAAGTGATCCTGAGAAGAGATTCCAGATCATGCACCAGGCGGAAGACCTGATGATGGCTGACCAGATAGTCCTGCCGGTTTACTACTACACAAATCCAATGATGTTCAAATCATATGTGAAAGATGTAAGAGTTTCTCCGCTTGGCTTTGTATATTTCGATACTGCTGATATAGTAAACGAATAATAAAAAAATAATGCAAATTAAAATGCCCGGCATCAATCGCCGGGCATTTTGCTGCTATTTTTCAGATATGTGTGAAAGACCGCACTCAAATATGCTCTTTATGTGGTCATCGTCGAGGGAATAATATACAACCTTCCCGTCCTTCCTGAACTTGACGAGTCTGGCCTGTTTGAGTATGCGGAGCTGATGCGATACTGCAGAGTGTGTTGCGCCAAGCAAGGCTGCTATGTCACAAACGCACATTTCAGAACAAGAGAGCGCGTGGAGAATCTTTATCCTTGTCATATCGGCAAACACCTTGAAGAATTCGGACAGCTCGTAAAAAGTGCGTTCTTGTGGCATCTTGTTCTTAACTTCGGCAACAATGTCTTCGTGTATCAGGCATGAGCTGCAAAGCTCAACATTTTTATCCAATATAATCCCTCCGATATTAAATGTCGCGTGAACGAATGCTCATATGTACTCAGTATACCCTTTAGAGAATGGCAAGTCAACTAAAGCAAAAATCAAGACAAGAGGAAGACTAGTCTCTTTAACGCAAAATGAGCAGGATATTTTTTCCTGCTCATTATTTCTATTTTTTGGAGTCTGTCAATAATTATGTGTATGATTCCTTAAAAAAGATATATTGTTCTATTGGATGCTTGCCTGGAAAGCTTTTAAACATGAGCCTTCCAGGCTTTTTATTACTTAAATTAAATATTTTGCC
>NZ_WXFG01000026.1 GCF_009881055.1 Peptoclostridium sp. | reverse complement strand
GTAATGCTTTATCATTTGTCTGATTTGGTCTTTACTTAAAATTCCCATAGAAAAAGTGCGTACCTCCTTGAATGATAGTTTGATTATATCAATTCTAAGGAAGATACACACTTTATTTTACACACTCGACAAATAGTCAGCACCCTCTTGCTATATATCATAGCTCTGCAAATAAAACGGAGCTCGTGCCCAGACCGAATAATTCGTACTGGGCTTTTTTTTTTGCAAAAAAATATCTCAGGCTATCTTTTTTATTATGATAGCCTGAGTCAACAGTTATAAGCATGATTATTTGTTTCATATTCAGTTTTTATTTTCGAGCTTTCATCTAAACTTCTTATCCAACATTCCTCCTTTTTGATTCGGATGTTTCAGGATAGGAGTTTGTTACTTTGGTTTGACTTTCTGTAGACCTCTTGCATTGAGGTCCCTTACCTTTAGCATTCAGCCTGGTTTGCTATTCATCCCTATAACTATTGTTTTCATTATAGATATACCCGGCATATATACTTCAAAACATAAACTCAAAAATATTTATACTTTTGGTTTGAATCCTGCCTTGATTCAAAAAAAAATGCACTGCCAAATGCTGTTATAATTAATCCAACACTTGGAGTGCACTCTTTTAACTCAGATTTTCAATGCTCTTTTCTATCTCTTGTTTTCTATAGCCTTTATGGCCGCCTGAGCTATGTCATTTGCAGTCAAGCCGTATTTTATTACAAGCTCTTTAGGGTCTCCTGACTCGCCGAAAGTGTCTTTGACTCCGACTCTCTTTACAGGTACAGGATACTCCTCAACAAGCACTTCTGCTACCGCACTTCCAAGTCCGCCTATTATATTGTGCTCTTCTGCAGTCACAACCGCGCCCGTCTCTTTTGCCGCCTTTACAATAAGCTCCGAGTCTATTGGCTTTATTGATGACATGTTTATCACTCTGGCCTTTATGCCCTTTTCCTCTAGAATCTTCGCAGCCTCAAGGGCTTCGGCAACCATTATGCCGCATGCAATTATAGCCACGTCGTCACCTTCAGTAAGCTGAACACCTTTTCCAAGCACGAACTCGTAGTCATCCCCGAAAATAGTAGGAACTCCCGACCTTCCAAGCCTTGTGTATACAGGCCCGTTGTAGTCTGCTATAGAAAATATCACTTTTTCAGTCTCAACGCCGTCCGCAGGCACTATTACACTCATGTTAGGAAGAGATCTCATTATTGCTATGTCTTCAAGCGCCTGGTGAGACGCTCCGTCCTCACCCACAGTTATACCTGCATGTGTAGCGCATATCTTTACATTCAGCTTTGGATAGCATATTGAGTTTCTTATTATTTCAAAACCTCTGCCCGATGCAAAAACCGCAAATGTAGATGCGAACGGAATCTTGCCTGCAGCTGCAAGACCTGCAGACGCTCCCATAAGGTTCGCTTCGGCTATTCCCATGTTGAAGAATCTTTCAGGCAAAACTTCCTTGAAATCGGCTGTCTTTGTAGACTTGGACAGGTCGGCGTCAAGCACTACCACCTTGGAATTTTGCTGTCCCAGCTTGGCAAGAGCCTTGCCGTATGCGTCTCTAGTAGCTATTTTACTCATCGAATCTTCCTCCCAAATCTCTCAAAGCAGTCTCTCTTTCCTGAGCGTTTGGCGCCTTTCCATGCCAGCCCGCCTGATTTTCCATGAATGAAACGCCCTTGCCCTTTACAGTCTTGGCAACTATCATGGTCGGTCTTCCCGCCGCCGACTTGGCAGCATCAAGAGCTGTGAATATATGATCGAAGTCATGTCCGTCAATTTCAAGCACATTCCAGCCAAACGCCTTGAATTTTTCAGCTAGAGGATCGACTCCGAGTACTTCTTCGTTCTTGCCGTCTATTTGAAGCCCATTGTTGTCAAGGAACGCCACCAAGTTGTCCAGCTTGTAATGGGCAGCGCTCATTGCAGCCTCCCATACAAGGCCTTCCTGAACCTCTCCGTCTCCTAGAAGTGCGTACACTCTCCACGGCGAACCGTCAAGCTTGGATGCCATTGCCATTCCACATGCCGCAGAAAAACCCTGCCCCAGCGACCCTGTAGACATTTCTATTCCCGGCGTGCCTTTCATGTCAGGGTGTCCCTGGAGCATTGCCCCTGTCTTTCTTAGCTTCATAAGCTCGCCCTTGTCGAAATATTTTCTCTCGGCAAGCACGCTGTATATAACAGGAGCCGCATGTCCTTTTGAAAGCACAAATCTGTCTCTGTTTTCCTTCTTTGGATTTTCAGGATCTATGTTCATTTCATCGAAATACAAAGCAGTGACTATCTCAACCGCAGACAGAGAACCTCCCGGATGCCCCGAACCCGACTCGTGAAGCATCTCAATTATGTTTCTTCTGACATTAGCGGCTATGCTAGTCAGCTCTTTATGGTCCCTCATTTTAATAAAACCTCCCAAGCTAGTCTATTAATTTTCGCCTCTTTTGATGACCTCAACCACAAAAGCCGGCAGCGCCATCATCCTCTTATATCTCCAAGGCTCCTTAATGAGCCTGTACAGCCACTCCAACCCGAGCTTCTGATAAGCCATCGGGGCTCTTTGAACCTCACCCGCATACACATCAGCACTGCCGCCGACTCCCATAATTATGTTGGACTCCAGCCGGTCCCTGTATTTTGCAATCCAGAGCTCCTGCTTTGGGGCCCCCATGGCAATGAAGAGCACATCCGGCTTTGTAGCGTTTATCTTTTCAATTACCTCAGCCTCTTCAGGACTGTTTTCACAGCCTGTATGGTATCCTTTGAAATAACCGTGGTGTGTTCCGGCAAACCTTATATCTTTGAACTTCTGCGATATGTTCGCAGCAGCCTTTTCAGCCACTCCCGGCCTGCTGCCCATTATGAATACAGACTTTCCATTTTCACTGCAGTAGCCGAGTATCCTGTCCATAAGATCTATGCCTGTAACCCTCTCACTCAGCGGCTTTTTTACAATCTTTGACGCCAGGACAAGACCTATGCCGTCAGGCACAACAAGGTCCGCCGTCTCTATAAAGTTCCTCAGCTCGCTGCTTTTTTGCGCAAGCATTACTATTTCACTGTTGGGCGTGCATACCACACACTTTTTCTTCTGTTTCAGACAGTCCGCCACTCTCGAGATGGCGGAATCCATGTCAACCTTGTCTATTGGCACTCCCAGAATTTTCAGCCTTTTCAATGCTATCCCACCTTTGCCCGCTTGATTTAATTAGCCTTCCAAGAGCTACATTGTGGTTTTTTACCTCTGCAGAGAGCTCCCTTGCTTTGGAATCTATCAGCTCTTTTTCCATGTCGAAATTTAGAAGTATTTTTTCCGCTTCATTTATTATATCATTAAAATTTAAATTTAAAACATCAGTTGTGCTTTTTTTTCCTATTGATGCCATGAAGCTGTCGATCTTTGGATCGTAAGATATCCCCACCACAGGCACCCCCATGAGCACTGAAAATATGAGCCCGTGAAGCCTCATGCCTATGAACATGTCCAGATTTCCTATGAGCGAAAGGTAGTCCTCCACATAGAGGTACTCCTTAAGCACATATACCCTTTTTCTTGTCTCACTGTCAAGCTTCCTGTATACCATTTCCATTATCTCAAGGTCCGAGTAGAAGTGGAAGGGCAACAGCAAAATATCGCAGTCCTGCTCAGCTACCATACCTTTGCAAAGCTGGCTGAACTTTTCTGATATCTCGGCATTGTCCATCCAGGGCCTCATCGATATGCCGACAAGACGCCTTTCTTTTTTTATGCCGAGCTTTTCTATTACTGCAGCCCCTTTTTCCAGGCTGGGCCTGTTCATTCCAAATACCGCGTCTGCCGTGACAAGTATCTCGTTTTCTATGCCCATCTCCTGCAGCTCGCTCTTGGACTTTTCATCCCTGACATTTATAAAGTCTGCCTTGCTCAGGGCTTTCCTGAGGAATCTTCTATTCGACGGCCTGCCTACAGGCCCTATTCCCTGCGAATATATCATTACGCTCTTGCCCATTAGCTTAGCCACATAAATTATGGCGAGGTAGTAGAGTATAGACCTTTTCGAGGTCACATCCTGAAGCAGCGAGCCTCCACCGCTAATCAGTATATCGCACTTTTTTATCTCCCACAGCAGTCTGAATATGTTCATGCGCATGGCAGACTTGACGTCATGCTTTTGCGCCGTAAACCTCGGGTGCTGCGAAAGCACTACTATTTCACACTCGTCCTGCGCTCCTCTGATGCCTTCTATAAGTGCCTTTAGTATTGCCTCGTCTCCAGCGTTGTTGAAACCATAGTAGCCGCTGACAAGCACTCTAGGCATTCTCTTTTCTCCTTTGAACATAATCCCATACTCCCTTTAGTATTGCAACTGCCAAGGCTCCTACAAGTATCCCTATGCCCGTTTCATAAGCGGTCCTGTAGACAGACAGATATATTGGCGTTCTAAGATGCGAAAATGTGTTTACAATGTTGCCCTGACCTATTGAAACCGCAAGCGCCAGCAACGGCAGGCTCCAGCTGCAGCATTTCTTGTATGCCATGAATATGAGCAGCAATAGAGCAGGGTGTGCAAGCAGTATAGCCTTTGTTCTCGGCCTGGCCTGGAATATCATCTCAAGCATGTTTCTTCCCAGTATTTCAAGTGATGAAGGTTCTATGTTGGTTTCGTGACCCATCCTGGCTATATACACTATTGCGGCGGCACCTATGACTCCCAGTACAGCCATGTGTATTACTCTTATGTTTTCGCTCAGGAAAAGCTTTATCTCGCTCCAGTAAAGCCCCTTCTTGTCTTCGCTTCTCTCGTAGCCGAATATCGAGATGTACGCCAGGAACGTGATACCTATAGGACCCACCTGGGAAAGCTTGACTCCTCTGAAAAGGTCCATCTCAAGCAAATATTTCGAATGTGAAAGCAATGCATCCTCAGATATAGCTCCCGCAAGCGATATGAGAGAAATCGCTATTAGCATCAGCGAGCCCTCAAGCACTATGTCCTTGAGCCTCAAGTCTTCCCTCTTTTTAGCATCGCATATTTTTTTCACAACGTTTAGCAAGGCCACCATGGCCAGTGATGGGAATATAATGGATGCCATGAGTGCATACAGCTTGTCCATTGAATCAGTTGCAATATTAAGGGCGTAAGGTGCAGCTGTAAGTGCCGCCAGAGCATAAAACGCCATGCCGTATATCCTGCCTCTTACATTTATAAGATTCTCAAGCAGCACAAAGCCGGCGGCTACTATTCCAAGTGCGGAAAGCAGCTTGATGTATCTGCTAGGATCGTTGAGGCCCAGCGGCTTTACATCTGCTATTTTTAAACCGTGGCTTCCGAGCCTGTCTTCAAGCTCTTTGAATCTGTCGGCGTATATCGACATGTCAGTCACGTATCTTTCCTGGCTGTCAATGAACGGTCTGAAGAAGACAACCCTTATGTTCCTCTCCACTACGGCTCTGTATATGGAATTCATTACCTCCTGCCCGTTCCTGTGCAGAGGTATCTCATAGTCGTATCTTTTTTGGATGTAGTCCCAGACGTTGAATACTCTAGTGGCATGGTAGTCCATCTTCTGCACTAGCTGAGCAAGGCCGTCCTGCTCGATGTGCTCCCTTTGCACAGAGCTTTCAATCATGGCAGCAATTATGCCCCTGCTTTTAAGCTCCTTTGCCAGCACATCTGCATATTTAGCTCCACCCAGTATCTCTTCGCCTGAAAACATTATGTAGCCTGGCTTTATTCCGCTCTTGTCAAGAGCTTCAAAATACGCCGCAATGCTTTCTTCTCCTTCATACTGCGAAGTATAAACAGGTCTTGGAATCACTTCAAGCCCTGCAGCCTTTATGCGGTCTATGTCTCTTTTTAGGAAGCCCAAGCCTATGAATTCCCTCTTGGAGCCAACTCCTATTTTCTTCTTGCCTATATACTTGCCTTCACTGTCTTTAACTATGGTTTCATCGTATATATAGTCGGCTCTGCTTCCAAAAACTCTAAGAGTTTCCTCGTCTACAAGCTCGAAGCTGTCTTTGCCCAGCTTGTTTGCAAAGCCGCTTGCTATAAAATCAATCATCTGCTTGTCGGCCCTTACTACAAGGTCATATCCGTCAAGCTCCACATCAACCTTAAGCTCCTTGTCTTCCTCAAGCGAGCTTAGTGTGGCCTCGCTTACAGCAGCCGAAGAAGCGCCCAGTTTTTTGAATTCTTTCAAAAAATAGTCGATGTCGTGTTCCTTGGACTCCGCAGCCATGTTCATTATCGATTCGTAATCAAGCGTTATGTCCACATTCTTATAGTTTTTTTCTACTCCGATCCTGCCAGAGAGTAAAAACACTGATGCTAGCATGCCTATTACTAAAAATATAGCCAGATGTTTTCTTATTTTAATCATTAATTAATCACCCTCTCACCAAAACATAAATCAAACTATTTAATTATACAATAAAAACAGGGGTATTTATACCCCTGTTGCACACAAAATGCTATTTAACTTCGTATTTTCCCATTACCATGAATATGCAGTCCGTCTTGGCAAATACGCCTCTTCCGTCGCTCCTTGGGACCATAAGCAGATGGTTTGCAGGCGCTTCATAGCCCTTTCTAAGGTCTATCCCCTGCGTAAGGTCGGCTATTCCACCCTGCTTGCTGTCTATTATTGAACCGCTGCCGCCCCTTAGTATTATCTGGCTTCCGGCCTGAAGTATTATGCTCTGCCCTGATTCCACCTCAACTACTTCAATGGCTGTCTGCGCCGCCGAGCCCGTAGAGCTCCCCGCGCTTTGCGAACCATTTGATAGCTTTTCATCTATATACAGGCTCAGGTCTTCAATCTTCTTGTCTACATACGACTTTGTAACCAGCGGGTCATCACTTGTGCCCGGATCTCCAGAAGCCGCAGTGGCCACACATCCCATGGCCGCTACTATGCACGCTATTGTAAGCAGTAATTTGCCCTTTGAATCCTTGAACGCCATTGCACATCAGCTCCTATTTCTTTGCGTTTTTGTTTGTTTCTGTTTTTTCCTGTTGCGTTTTTTCTTCAGTTTGCAGCTCTTCTTCCTTGTATACGTTTTTCACTGAAAAAAGCGGATTCTTCATTGATTCCTTGAAGGCTGCAAACGATGCCTCTGATGAATCTATGTTGTAAAGCCAGCGTGTATCTATCTGGTTGAACCATACAGCGGCTTTTATGTTTGGCATGTTGGCAAAGCTCGAAAATCCGTTCCTTATCCATGACGCCTTGTCTCCTCCATCTTCATTGCACGAAAACTCAGTTATCATGAACGGCTTTTCACGATAGTGCTTCATGTAATCGTCGTACACAGGTTGATATATATCCCCAAACTCTCTCCAGACATCTCCCGTAAATGAGGTGCCGTTGTTGTAGCCTGTAAGCCCTACCCAGTCAACATGTTCATCTCCCGGATAATACATGTGCGGGCTGTTCCAGTCGAAATCTGGGTATGACCTATCGTGAGGATTCCACACAAACTGCGCGTTGTCGGCGCCCTCCTCATGGAATATCGTCTCTATCCTCTTCCATGCCTCGTTGTAAAGCTCTGTGTCCTTTCCAAAGTACCATGCACACCACGAGTCCCAATCTCCGTTCATCTCGTTTGCGAATCTGACAAACACAGGCTCTCCTATGCTTTTAATGTCTCTGGCCCAGCTTCTTATGTAGTCGTCGTAGTTGCCTTTTATTATCTCCGGTATGAGTATCGCGCTTTCATTTTCTATATTCTCATTCTGAGTCTTGTCTATGTACACCCATGGCTGCCATGTGAGCATCATTACCCTCTCGTCAGCGTAGACATCCTGGACCTCCTTGAGATTGACATTGTGTTCGAAATCCGAATAAGTCATAAGGAATTCGAACTTCTTGCCCACATTCTTCTCAAATGGAACCAGATTCGTTGTGTAATCCGCCCCATTGAGGTTGTGCGGATGCATTATGCCCCACATCATGCTGTCCTTGCCTATCTTGAGCCTTGTGCTGTTTCCTTTTATGTCAATATCCCTTTGCACATACGGCGCCCTCTGGTTTTTCACGCCCTTTTCAAACAGCCATGCCGACGAGGCCATATCTCTTGCCATCTGAGTGTAGTAGTCCAGATTGGCGCTGTCTGTCTTCACCCAGAAGGTCAGCACTCGATTAAACTGAGGGTAGACCGCATTTATCTCGAAATATACGTTCTTGTCGTTTTCAATATTGCTTATGGCATCCCTTTGATACAGGAATTCATATGCCTTTGCGCTGCTTGCCAGCGTTGTCGCACGCTCACTCAGCATAGTAAAGCCTCCGCGGCCCGCCCTTATCTGCTTGTTGCTGTAGTATATGTACGTCTGGGGCGACATACCCTTTATGTCCTGGCTGTATATGTATATCCTGCTGCCGTCAGGCCCCTCGAGCCTTGCGGCTACATCCTCGATTGAACCCTTTTCCTGCATCGAAATCGGTATTTTGCAGACAAAGCCCAGATTGTATGATACGAAATCCCTCTTTGCCATACCGTCTTCAGCATAAGCTGCCTCCAGCGGCAAACAGCCAAAAAGCAGGATTACTGACATGAATATAGTAGCTAACCTCTTCAACCCTATCCCTCCGGTTTTCATTTTTATTTTTCATATAAGATTATTATATCCTAAATTCTAGAATCCAGGAAGCAATCATGTGCATTTCAACGAAAAAGCCGAAGATATCATCGTAATTCAAAGGATGATATTTTCGGCTTTTTAAGCTAAATTTCCATAAGACCAAGGCTTATCTGAAGAGCTTCGTCAACCTTGAGCATTAGTTTTTCGTCGAAGCTTCCAATCTTTTCTCTTAGTCTTTTCTTGTCTATAGTCCTAATCTGTTCGAGCAGCACAACCGAATCCTTTACAAGGCCATATTCGTTGGCCTTTATCTCCACATGCGTAGGAAGCTTGGCCTTGTCTATCTTGGCTGTTATTGCGGCTACTATTACAGTCGGACTGTACTTGTTGCCTATGTCGTTTTGAACTATAAGCACAGGTCTTACTCCGCCCTGCTCAGACCCTATTACCGGGCTGAGGTCGGCATAGTATATGTCGCCTCTTTTTAAGTCTTTAATGCCTTCTTTTATATCAGCACTACTCACTCTTAGCCATCTTCCTTTCATAAGTCACTAAGGAAGACATGTCTCTGGCAAACCCCATCTCGGCAAGTGCAAGGTTGATGCTGGCCATTTCGCAATAGCCTGAAATCATTTCGCTTCTTATCTGGTCCCTTTGTCTTTGCTTCAGCAGGTACATCTTGGCGGCTTCTCTGAAAAATTCCGATATGTCCTTCATATCTGCTCTCATCGTTTTATTTATTTCTTCGACTAGATTACATGGCAAGTCCAGAGTAATTTTCTGCGTAGAATCAGACATCTCTACCGCCTCCTCATTCTGTGATACCAGACTATTTTACCAAATAATCAACGACTTGTAAAACTGTATTTTTTTCCATGTACACTCTTGGTATCCTTCTAGCGACCATACAGACAATCTCGTAGTTGATTGTTCCAAGAGCCTGGGCTAGTCTTTCGACTCTGGCATCGCTGTCTTCGCCGAATATAATTACCTCGTCGCCCACTTTGGTTTCAACTGCGTCCACGTTCAGCATTGACTGATCCATGCATATGTTGCCTACGACAGGAACTATTGTGCCATTGACCTTAACGCTGATTTTGCCGCTCAGCATCCTTGTAAATCCGTCTGCGTAGCCTATAGGCATTGTGGCAATCCTGGTTGTCTTGTCTGTAACGTATCTGAGGCCATAGCCTATGCCTCTGCCCGCTTCCAGATCCTTCACGTGCGACACTGACGCTTTGAACGTCATGACCGGTTTCAGCGCAAGCCTCTCCTTCATCACCTCATCAGAAGGATAAAGACCATAGAGTATTATGCCCGGTCTTACCATGTCCATGTGGTACTGAGGCATGTCCATAGTTCCGGCACTGTTGCACACGTGCTTTATCTGGATTTTTACGCCTCTTTTTTCAACCTCGCTGACTATCTTCATGTAGCCGCTGTACTGATACTCCGTGAACGTCTTGTCCTTTTCGTCGGCCTTTGCAAAGTGCGTGAATACCCCCACAAGTTCTATCCCGGACATTCCCGCTATCTTTTCAATTGCATCAACTGTGGCGTCCTCAACCTGGAATCCCAGTCTGGACATGCCAGTGTCAAGCTTGATATGTACTCTTGCATTTTTTCCGAGCCTGACTGCCTCTTTGCTGAGCTTTTCAGCCGCTTCCAGAGAATAGATTGTTATGTCGAGCTCGTTGGCTATGGCTTCTTCGTATACAACCTCTGGAACATATCCAAGGCAGAGTATAGGAGTCTTTATGCCCGCCTGTCTGAGCTCTATCGCCTCTCCTTCGCTTGCAACAGCAAGGTAGTCCGCCCCTTCTTCAATAAGTATTTTTGCAACCTGCACCGAGCCGTGGCCGTAGGCATTTGCCTTGACAACTGCACATACCTTTGTGCCTTCCTTTGTAAGACTTTTAATGTTTCTGAAATTCTCTCTCAAGTTCTCTACATTTATTTCTGCCCAAGGTCTGTTTTTGTACTTCATAACTATATATCCCCCTTAAAGTTAGTATGAAACAACATCTTGCAGCCAGATAAAATCGCTCGAACTCCGATTAATCCGCCAAAAATAATCATTTTGACAAAGTATTAACCTGCCTATAATAATATTCTAAATTTTCAGAACGCCGATTTCAATACTTATCTGAATTTTGGCGAGTTTTTTTGAAACTGCTCGCTCAAATAAAAAGCTTTAGAGCAGGAGATTGCGGCCCCAGCAAGGCCCCTTTTCCTACAACTAAAGCTTTTGCTTAGTTGAACATGGATTTTATTATGTCGTATCGGCATATTATGCCCTTGAGTTTTCCTTCACTGTCCACTACCGGGACTCTGTTGACGCCCTTTTCAATCATAAGGCTGGCAATAGTCTCCACATCGTCATCCTCGTGAACTTTCTCCACTTCGGCAGTCATTATGTCCTCAGCCTTGTAGGCTGTTATTTTCCTGATGTCCTCCTCGAATCTCTTGAAGCTCTCAAGATATATGACCCCCTGCAGCACCGTTATATATGAAGGAATGTGGACATTCTTTTCCTTGCGCACAAGGTCTGTTTCGGATATTATTCCCACGACGCGGCCGTCATCATCGACTACCGGAACACCCCCTATCCTGTTTTCCACCAGAATATGGGCTATGTCCTTTATTAGTGCATCTCGTTTTACGGATATTACATTGACAGTCATTATGTCCCTTGCTTTCATGCTAATCCCCCCTGTTAGTGGCAATCGCGTTTGCTACTGCATAGTGTTTCGAGTGGGATATCGAGATTTGAATGTCGCTTATGCCCTTTGCCCTGCATATGGCTCCAAGCCTTCCTCCCATAGTCGCAATGGGCTTTCCAAGGTCATCCCTAAGAATTTCAATCTCGACAAAAGAAATATCCCTTATGCCAGTCCCCAGCGCTTTTACAACAGCCTCTTTTGCAGCAAAATTGCCTGCCATAGTTGCCGGACTGAATTTTTTGCACTCGAAATAGTCCTTCTCCCTTGGAGTGAAAATTCTATCCATAAATCTTGGACTTTTGGATACTGCCGCCTTTATCCTTTCTATCTCCACTATATCTATTCCTATACCCACTACATCACTCATATATCTCACCTATTTCAAAAATTTACGATCCAGCCTTTCCATCTCCTTGCCTCCGAGCACGCTGTGCATAAAAAAATACACCGAATCCAGCCTGCTCCTCAACTCGTCCCTTTCTCCCCTTAACGCGTCTAGTTCCTTGCGCATATCGTCAATAGTTTCGCTTACTTTTTCAAGCCTTGTCTCATCACTTGTTATGCTCTCATATGCATGCTTAATCGTAAGCTTTAACAGATTCATATTCAGCTGTTCCCTTTCGAATCCAAAATTTTCAAGCGTTTCATATGAACTGTCTATGTAATCGTTTAAATTTTCTATCTCCTGCTTTGCCTTTTCAAGCTCAATCTCGGCAAGGTCATTCGAATTCTCGTTTAACTCCCTCGAGAGCAGGACTATTTTGGCCATGAGCTTAATCTTTTTGTCCTGTACTCCTTTGACTTGCTTTCTGAGATTTTTTTCCTCCCTGACAATGCTAAGGAGGCTCTCATAATCCTTCTGGAGCTCAGCGCTTTTGACTGAGGCGTAGAAGCGCTTCCAGGGCGCATAGTCGCACAGGAGAGGAATGTTGTTTCTCCTTAGTATGTCTTCTGCAATCTCTATTTCATTTTTCTTTTTTCCGATGATCATATCCGCACTCCCCAGACAATTAATTATACGCTGATAATATACGATAACTGCGAGCAAAGCCATATGTCCACGTTACTATATTAATCCAATTGATGAAGTCACCCTTCAGCTTGCATCAGTGTCATGCTTCTATAATAGCATATTTTTTGCATAAAAAAAAAGGACAGATAACTGTCCTTTTTGCACTGTGTTTAACAGCAGATAATCTATTTCTCGTTGTGCTCTGCCATCCTGATTCTGTTGAGGGCTCTTTTTAGCTTTAGCTCTGCAAAGAGTACGTAAGTCTCGTCCTTTGGACCCTTTCTCATTTCCTCTTCAGCATGATCCTTGGCTTTCTTAGCTCTGTCAAGGTCTATCTCGCCCGGCCACTCTGCAGCGTCAGTGAGTATAGTAACCTTCTCCTTGCCTATCTGTACGAAGCCTCCTGCTATAGTAGCCTCTTTGTAGTGACCGTCTTTTTTAATTTTCACTACGCCTATGTCAAGCGGGGCAACATAGTCAAGGTGTCCCTTTAGTATTCCAAGGTCGCCTTCCAATGTCCTCACTATAACCATGTCAGCTTCGCCTTCGTAGAATTTTCTATCGGGAGCCACTATCTCCAGTTGAAATACTGAAGCCATAATATTACGCCCCCTTCTTAGCTTTTTCCACTGCCTCTTCTATAGGTCCAACATAAAGGAATGCCGACTCCGGAAGGTCGTCATGCTTTCCTTCAATTATTTCTCTAAATCCTCTTATAGTCTCTTTCAGCGGTACATATTTTCCTGCCATGCCTGTGAACTGCTCCGCAACGTGGAATGGCTGTGAAAGGAATCTTTGTATCTTTCTTGCACGAGCAACTGTAAGCTTGTCCTCGTCTGAAAGCTCGTCCATACCAAGTATTGCTATGATGTCCTGAAGCTCCTTGTATCTTTGGAGAACTTCCTGAACAGCACGAGCCACTTCGTAGTGGTCGTTTCCAACTATCTTAGGGTCAAGTATTCTTGATGTAGAATCAAGCGGGTCAACCGCAGGGTATATACCAAGAGATGCTATGTCCCTCGAAAGAACTGTTGTAGCGTCAAGGTGGGCAAACGTAGTTGCCGGCGCCGGGTCAGTAAGGTCGTCCGCTGGAACGTATACTGCCTGAACAGAAGTTATAGAACCCTTCTTAGTAGAAGTTATTCTCTCCTGAAGCGCGCCCATCTCAGTGGCAAGTGTTGGCTGGTATCCAACCGCAGAAGGCATACGGCCAAGTAGAGCCGAAACCTCTGAACCTGCTTGAGTGAAACGGAATATATTGTCTACGAATAGAAGAACGTCTTGTCCCTCTTGATCTCTGAAGTATTCAGCCATTGTAAGTCCAGAAAGGGCAACCCTCATCCTCGCTCCTGGCGGCTCGTTCATCTGGCCGTAAACAAGAACTGTCTTGTCTATAACGCCAGACTCTATCATCTCGTTGTAAAGGTCGTTTCCTTCCCTTGTTCTCTCGCCAACGCCTGAGAATACAGATATACCACCGTGCTCCTTGGCTATGTTGTTTATAAGCTCCATTATAAGAACCGTCTTACCAACACCGGCTCCTCCGAAGAGACCTATCTTACCACCCTTTGAATAAGGTGCTATAAGGTCAACGACTTTTATACCAGTTTCAAGTATTTCTGTTGACGACTCCTGCTCTTCAAATGAAGGAGCAGCCCTGTGTATAGGCCATCTTTCGGCTTCTACCTGAGGCTTGTTGTCAACAGGCTCTCCAAGAACGTTGAATATTCTTCCCTGAGTAGCCTTTCCAACAGGAACCGCTATAGCCCTTCCTGTATCTAGAGCATCCATTCCTCTTACAAGTCCGTCTGTAGAACTCATAGCAATACATCTTACAGTATCATTGCCTGTGTGCTGAGCAACCTCAACAACAACCTTTTCTTCTCCATGCTGTATTTCAATAGCATTTAGAAGGTTTGGAAGGTTTTCTGGATCGAACTTTATGTCAAGTACAGGTCCGATTATCTGTACTACCTTACCCACATTATTTTGTGGCATTCTAAAATACCTCCTTAATTGAAAAATTCCACGCTCTTAGGAGTCTGCCCCTTATAGTGCATTGGCTCCTGCTACTATTTCCGAAAGCTCTTGTGTTATTGTAGCCTGTCTAGCTCTGTTGTAGAGCAGCTCAAGCTTGCCAATCATATCTTCAGCGTTGCCTGTTGCAGATTCCATGGCCATTCTTCTTGCGCCCTGCTCTGAAGCTCCAGATTCTACCATTCCCCCAAACACTATGCCCGAAAGGAATTTTGGCACTAGATATTCAAGCACTACGTCTTCAGATGGCTCATAAGTAACTAGTCCTTTGCCTTTTTCCGCTGCAGCCTCAGCTGTAGCCTCGAAAGAAAGCGGAAGAAGCTTAACTACCCTTGGCTCTTGCACAAGAGCTGACTGAAAATATGTGTAAACCAGATAGACTTCGTCTACCTCGCCTTTTGTGAACAGCTCGGAAATTTTTGCAGCTATATCCTGGCCGTGCGAATATTGCGGTCTTTCAGAAATTCCAGTATGTCTTGATACAACATCGTATCCTCTTTTAGAGAAAAATTCAGCTGATTTTCTTCCAACAGCAATGACTTTTTCCTTCTTGCCTTCCATGTGTGCAACAGCCGTCTTGAGCGAGTTGGAGTTGTATCCTCCGCAAAGACCTCTGTCTCCAGAGAGAACTATATAACACTTGTTTTTTACTTCTCTCTTTTCAAGGAATGGGCTGTTTATGCCTTTTGTATTTATTGCTATATCTTTTATTGTATCATACAGGGTTTCAAAGTATGGTCTTGACTGCACAACCGCCTCTTTGGCCCTTCTAAGCTTGGCCGAGGATACAAGCTCCATTGCTTTTGTAATCTGCTTTGTATTAGAGACGCTTTTTATACGTCTTTTTATATCCTTCATTCCAACGCCTGCCATATTTCACCCTCCATCAAATCAGGCGTAAGTCAGACATTACAAGTCAAACTGCCCAATTTAAAGTATTAAGCGTTAAAGGACTTTTTAAATTCTTCGATAGCTGCCTTTAACTTTTCTTCTGTTTCAGCATCCATATTTCCAGTAGAAGCTATAGTCTTTCCTACCTCAGGATAGCTGCTGTCCATGAACTTGAAGAATTCATCTTCAAATTCCCTTACAAGCTTGACATCTATGTCTCTTAGGTAGTTGTTAGTAACTGCGTATATAGCCATTATCTGCTTTTCAACCGATATAGGAGAGCTCTCGCCCTGCTTTAGGACTTCAACTATTCTCTCGCCCTGAGCAAGTCTTTCCTGAGTATCCTTGTCAAGGTCTGATCCGAACTGCGCGAACGCCTGAAGCTCTCTGTACTGAGCGTACATAAGCTTAAGTGAACCCGCAACCTTCTTCATCGCCTTTATCTGTGCGCTTCCTCCAACCCTTGATACTGATATACCAGGGTTAACCGCTGGTCTTATACCTGCGTTGAATAGCTCTGACTCAAGGAATATCTGTCCGTCAGTTATTGATATAACGTTTGTAGGTATATAAGCAGAAACGTCTCCTGCCTGAGTCTCTATTATTGGAAGAGCCGTGATTGAACCTGCTCCAAGCTCGTCATTCAGCTTAGCCGATCTTTCGAGAAGCCTTGAGTGAAGGTAGAATACGTCTCCAGGATAAGCCTCACGACCTGGTGGTCTTCTAAGCAAAAGTGACAATGCACGGTAAGCAACCGCGTGCTTAGAAAGGTCATCATATATTATAAGTACGTGCTTGCCCTGCTCCATGAACTCTTCAGCCATAGCGCAGCCCGCATAAGGAGCGATGTACTGAAGTGGCGCAAGCTCTGACGCTGTCGCTGCAACTACTATAGAGTAGTCAAGCGCGCCGTTTTTCTCAAGAGTGTCAACTATTTGAGCAACAGTTGATCTCTTTTGTCCAATCGCAACATATACACATATAACGCCAGTGTCTTTCTGGTTGATTATAGTGTCTATAGCTATTGTAGTCTTTCCAGTCTGTCTGTCGCCTATTATAAGCTCCCTTTGTCCTCTTCCTATTGGTATCATAGAGTCTATAGACTTTATACCAGTTTGAAGCGGCTCGTGAACAGACTTTCTTGTTATTATACCAGGTGCAACCCTTTCAATAGGTCTGAACTTGTCTGTCTTTATAGGTCCTTTTCCGTCTATAGCCTGTCCAAGCGAGTTAACTACTCTTCCAAGAAGCGCATCGCCAACTGGAACCTCAACTATTCTTGAAGTTCTCTTTACTACGTCGCCTTCTTTTATGTTCTCATCCGAACCAAGAAGAACGGCACCTACTATGTCTTCTTCAAGGTTTAGCGCCATACCGTAAACCTGTCCTGGAAATTCAATAAGCTCTCCCGACATGCACTTTTCAAGTCCATGAACTCCTGCTATACCATCTCCAACTGTTGTTACTGTACCGACGTCACTGAGTTCTATTTTTCCTTCGTATTTCTTGATCTGCTCTTTTATAATAGAACTGATCTCTTCAGGTCTAAGATTCATGAGATTTCACCAACCTCCTAATTTATGCTATTATTTGGTGTAATTCTTCCTCTAGTCTGTCTAGACGTCCTTTTACAGTACCATCTATCTCTTCATTTCCTATTCTTACTAGAATTCCACCCATAACACTTGGATTAATTTCATTCTTGATTTTGATATTTTTACCTGTAACCTTTGTAAGCTGAGCCTTTAGCGCTTCCAGCTTGTCAGCGTCTATTGGTACTGCTGATATAGCTACGGCATCTTCAATATTATTGTGCTCATTTACGAGCTTTACAAATTCTCTGTTTATTTCATCCAGAACACTTATTCTGTCCTTGTCTACAAGAATTTTTACAAAGTTAACTAATTCATCAGAAGCCTTGCCCTTGAAAATATTTTCAATAAGGCCTTTCTTTTCTTCTTTTGGCACCATAGGAGCCTTGAAAATACTGCCAAATTCCTTATTTTCGGCGAATGCAGCAGCTATTACTCCAAGCTCTTGTTCAAAAGAATCAAGCTTATTCTCTTCAAGTCCTACTTCGAAAAGGGCGCCAGCATATCTTCTAGCAACTAGTTCTGCCATTTAGCTTCCCCTACCTCTTGTATAAAGTCGTTTATAAGCTTCTCATGCTGAGTTTTGTCTATATCCTTTTGAATTATCTTGGAAGCGGCCATAACTGCCATTCCTGATATTTCATCCTTAAGCTCGTTAAGAACTTTTTGTCTGTCTCTTGCTATTTCAACCTGAGCTTTTTCAGACAGTCTTTTTGCCTCTTCATGCGCCTGCTTTATTATTTCTTCAGCATTGTTTTGCGCCTTTATGTTGGCATCCTTAACTATCTCTCTGGCTTCTTCCTTGGCTTCCTCAATCTTAAGCTCGTACTCTTTTCTCATCTGGTTTGCCTTTGCTGTAGCCTCTTCAGCTTCAGTAAACGCTCCAGATACCTCCTGCTTTCTATTCTCCATGAATGCTGTAACCGGTTTGAAAAGGAGCTTTCTCATTATGAGGAACATTATTAGTGTATTAACCCATTGAGCTATAAGTTCAAAGTCTATCCCTATAAAAGGCTTAAATCCTTCCATGCTCTTCCTCCTCTCGCAATAGTCCCTTTGCTATTATAATAAGGGCGTCGCCATCAACACCCTAGCCTCACATTGCCCTATACTGAAATTAAGGAGATGACCTGCATCTCCTAGTAGTTAAGCTATCAGGGAGCTTGATTAAAAGCTCCCGCCATTTCTAAAAATGTCTGCTGAGCTGCTAATGCGGTCTTTTCTTAAATTTCAGCAATATGTAGCATGATGAGGACTTGATTTTGAAATGGTTATTATAATAGGTTTACAAGTGGGTTTGCGAATAGAAGTATAAGTGCAACAACTAGACCGTAGATACCTGTTGACTCTGCAACGGCTGCTCCAAGAAGCATTGTTCTTATTACGTCTGCTTGTGCCTCTGGCTGTCTTCCAACTGCCTCTGCACCTTTACCAGCTGCGTATCCCTGTCCTATTCCAGGTCCAACACCCGCTATCATTGCAATACCTGCGCCTACTGCTGAACAAGCTAAAACTAGAGCCTTACCTGTTATTGGTTCCATTTTTAAATTTCCTCCCTTTTTTTTCATGCAAAATTTTAGATTAATGAATGATATTTTTTTATAATATGATTTTTATAAAAAACTCATACAAGTTGCAAACTATTGCAAAAGCACATCCTGCGCCTGCAGCTTACTCTGCTCCAGACACGAAAACCATTGTAAGCATTATAAATATGAATGCCTGAAGTACGCCTGCAAATAGATCGAAGTAGATGTGAAGCACACCTGGAAGACCTATCTGGAAAAGACCAAATGGCAATCCGAAAACTGCCGTACTCACCCAGTTCAAAACCTGGTAGAGAAGCGCCATTATAACTCCGCCACCTGCAATATTACCAAAGAGACGGAAGCTAAGCGATACCGGCGTAGCAAGCTCACCTACAATGTTGATAGGAAGAAGTGCTGGCAGCGGTTCCATGAATCCCTTGACATATCCGCCAATACCTTTTGACCTGAGTCCGTTTAGCTGTATCAATACAAATGTTGTTAAAGCAAACGAAAGTGTTGTTACCAAGTCTGCTGTAGGCGATCTGAGCCCTAAAAGTCCTAAAAGGTTTGATAGCATTATTACAGTAAATACGGTTGCTATGTATGGAGCGTAGTTAATGTACTTTTCTCCCATAGTCTGCTTTACCAAGCCATTGATGCCTCCAACAAAAGCCTCAACAACTATCTGAAACTTTCCTGGAACTCTTTCAAGCTTTCTCCCGCCAAAGTATGCAAATATGGTGAGCGCTATCATTACAAGCCATGTGTTTCTTACTGTTTCACTTATAGCCACATCCCCTATGTGAAACAGAATCTCTGGTCCGTTCATGTTCAACCTCCTTTCATAAGTTTTTTGAATTTTTTGTTTTTTTGATTTGGTTCTAAAGATATTTAGTTTTATTGTTCTTATATAAAAAATTGATTATAAGCATTTTATCAGAAACTATATTCACCATAAAAAAATCAAAACAATTCAAATCAAAACAAAATTCAAATCCATGAAAGTACTTACTCCATAATATCCTTGCCGCTTGTTCCCATTTGTATGACGGCAAGCTTTGCCGAAAGTAGACCTATTATTGTGCCTATCGTGTTAATGTAAGGCGCCTTTATGGAAACGAATACGACTGCCCCGATTATTAACATCCTTACAAGGTACCTGCTTGATGCATATATCTGTGCTTTTCCAGGGCTCATCTCAAGGGCCTTTGTAACCGATAAGGCAAGCAGCCTGAAATTCAGAACCGATATTGTGCTTCCAAACAGAAGTCCGAAGAGCAGTCCTTGTGAGAATTTGCCTAGTGCAAACGTTATCAGCACGGTTAAAAAATTTATTGCTATTACTCTTTTTATTACATTTTGCATTAGTTTGCCTGTGTAGTCTTCCAAGTCTTTGCACCTACTTATCATTCTTTTATTTAGAATATTTTCATCTCTTCATGCCTTCATTCCGATTCTTTTCCTGTAGGACTATCTTGTACAGATTTAAGAAAGAAGCCGCTATTCCTATCAGTATGAATATGAAGAGAAACCAAGGAGCGGTGCCCAGCTTTTTGTCAATCAGATTGCCCAGCCATACGCAAAACACAATAGGCACAGACATCATTATCCCAAGATGGGTAAAGAGCCTCAAGTTGCCTAGAGAGCCAACCCACTTTTTCCTTCTGCCTGCATCACCAAGCCATTTTTTTCTTGCGCTGCCTTTCATAAATATTCTCCATTATGTATGCTCATATATGTATACTTTTTACATCCAGGGTGTGAGCACTAAGTTTATATTTTAACCATGTCGCTTCATTATCGCAAAGCGAATTCCTTTTATATTATACAATGAATTTTGTATTTTTTCAAAACCCAAAATATATTTTTTTGTATAGCGATAATACATATAGAATTTTACCATAAAATGCGCATTGTTTCATCATTTTTTTTGCATCTTTATGATGTATACAATACTGCATATAAAAAATCCTGCATGGGGTTTTTTGAAGTAAAAGCTTCATGCAGGATTCATAATTCTAATTGTAGAAAAACTCAATGAGTTTTTTGTTTATTTTTTCACATGCGGTGCCATCCCCATAAGGGTTGACCGCCTTTGCCATTTTCAGATACTCAGCCTCGTCTTCTATAAGCAGCGCTGCCGCATTATAGACGTCCTCTTCAAGCACGCCCGCTATTTTGACAGTGCCTGCCTCAACAGCCTCAGGCCTTTCCGTCTCAGTCCTCATCACAACAACTGGCTTGCCCAGTGCAGGAGCTTCTTCCTGTATCCCTCCTGAATCGGTCATGACAATATGGCATTTGTCTATTAGATTTGCAAACGGCTCGTAGTCAAGCGGCTCTATTATATGTATCCTCTCGCTGCCTGAAAGTATTTCTGAAGCCATTTTCCTTATGTTTGGATTCATATGTATAGGGAATACAACCTCCACGTCTTTATGGCCGTCTACGAGCCTTCTGACAGCTCTGAATATGTTAGCCATCGGTTCGCCCCAGTTTTCTCTCCTGTGGCATGTGAGCAGTACTACCTTCTTGTTTTCAAAGTCTACAGCATCTAGATTCTCTCCAAAACTGTAGTCCTTTTTTATAACAGACATAAGCGCATCTATGACAGTGTTGCCTGTGACTGCTATCTTGTAGTCTGCTATGTTTTCCTTGAGCAGGTTTTCCCTGTTGCCCTGAGTCGGGGCAAAGTAAAGCTCTGATATTGAAGTTGTAAGCATCCTGTTCATCTCCTCAGGATAAGGAGAATACTTGTTTCCGCTTCGCAGCCCCGCCTCTACGTGCCCAACAGGCACTTTCTGGTAGAACGCTGCCAGAGCAGACGCAAATGTAGTTGTTGTATCGCCGTGCACAAGCAGCATGTCGGGTTTTTCTGCCTTGAGAACTTCCTCCATGCCCTTTATCACTCTCGAGGTTATATCTGTAATAGTCTGTCCGTGCTGCATTATGTCAAGGTCATAGTCCGGCTCTATCGCAAACAGCTCAAGTACCATATCCAGCATCTGCCTGTGCTGGGCAGTCACGCACACCTTCACTTCGAATTCATCGCTTTTTTGAAGCAGCTTCACAAGCGGAGCCATCTTTATAGCTTCAGGCCTTGTTCCAAATACAGTCATTATCTTTTTCTTCATATTATGCTACCACCTATTCTAATTCATCATCCAGGGACAAAAGCCTGAGCTTTATCATGCCGTAATATATTGCCATCATAACCACAGAAAGCACTCCAACGGCCTCCATGGTGCTAACCTCGCATATTGCAACCGCGCTTACACCCAGCATTATGCTAATGCCGTAGAGTGCGAGCACTGTCTGCTTTTGTGAAAGTCCCTTGCTCAGGAGCCTGTGGTGCAAGTGTCCCTTGTCAGCCTCGACTATAGACTTCCCGTTTGCCGCACGTCTTATTATTGCAAAAGTAGTGTCAAATATAGGGAATCCCATCGCAAGTATGGGTATAGCAACAGCAAGCGCCGTGGCCGATTTCATAACGCCCTCTATGGATATAACCGCAAGTATGAAGCCCAGAAACAGCGACCCCGTATCTCCCATGAACACCTTTGCGGGATTGAAGTTATACGGCAAAAATCCGAGCGCCCCTCCTGCAAGTGCAACAAGAAGCACAACCTCTGTAGACTGGTTGTTTATTACCGCCACAAGCGTAAGTGCAAGAGCCGCTATTGCAGACACTCCTGCAGCCAGTCCGTCCAAGCCGTCTATCAGGTTTATTGTGTTTGTCGCTCCCACTATCCAAAGGAGAGTAAGAGGTATTCCGAACATTCCAAGGTACATCATACCGTCCACCTTGTCGAACGGATTTGTCAGCCATTCTATCCTTACGCCAAAGTACATAACAACAAAAGCCGCAAGTATCTGAGCCGAGAACTTGACCTTTGGGCTGACCGGCTTTATATCATCTATTATTCCTATTCCGACTATTATAAACGAACCTGCTATTATTGACATATGTAGCGGACTCATATCTACGAACATGAATGAGGCGACTATGAATCCCACAAATATTCCTATTCCGCCAAGCCTTGGCACGGGCTTCTTATGTACTCTCCTGTCGTCCTTTGGCACGTCTATAGCTCCAACCTTGTGAGCCAGCCGTATTACATAAGGAGTCAAAAGATACGACACTGCAAATGCCACTCCGAACGAGAGGAACACGTTCATGATGCTCTTTAATTCCATACTAACCCCTCCATTAATCAACCTGAATGATTTCCACTCCAGCTTCCCTGAGTATGTCAAGCGACATGCCGTCAGGGTAGCTGCCTTCGAACACAACCCGCTTTATGCCCGCGTTTATTATCATCTTTGAACACAGCACGCATGGCATGGTGGTGCAGTATACAGTGGCATCCTTTATGCTTATGCCGCTGTATGCGGCTTGCACTATGGCATTCTGCTCCGCATGGGTGGCCCTGCACAGCTCGTGCCTTTCACCCGAAGGAATCCCGAGCTTTTCCCTTTGGCAGCCTATGTCTATGCAATGCAAAAGGCCCCTAGGAGCCCCATTGTATCCCGTTGAAAGTATTTGTCGTTCCTTTACTATTACAGCACCCACCTGCCTCCTAAGACATGTGGAGCGTTTCTTTACTACATGTGCAATCTCCATGAAGTACTCATCCCAAGAAGGCCTGCTCAAAAGTATATTCCTCCCGCATAGTTGGACTCCGTCCAAGCATAAATGTTCCTTATAAAATAAACAATTTCTTAAAAATGCATCTTATTTTTAATTTTATACCCTTTTCTCAGAATTTACAAGTCAATATGTTAAGTTGTACCCTTACTGTAATATTGCGCAAACAAAAAACGGCAGTAAAACTGCCGCCTTAGCATTGCTATTTTGTTCCGAAAAGCCTGTCTCCAGCATCTCCAAGACCAGGGAGTATGTAGCCATGATCATTTAGCCTCTCGTCTATTGAAGCCACATATATATCCACGTCCGGATGAGCTTCCTGAACCGTTTTTATACCTTCAGGAGAAGCAATAATATTGACAAGCTTTATGTCATTTGCCCCTCTCTCCTTGAGGAACGTTATTGCTGCAGCTGCAGATCCTCCTGTAGCAAGCATCGGATCAACTACTATAAGCTTCCTCTCACTTACATCAGAAGGCAGCTTGCAGTAGTATTCCACTGGCTTCAATGTTTCCGGATCCCTGTAAAGGCCTATGTGCCCTACTTTGGCCGCAGGCATCAGCTCAAGCATTGCATCTACCATTCCAAGCCCGGCCCTCAGTATCGGGATTATGCCCAGCTTCTTGCCTGCAATAACCTTGCTCTTTGTCTTCACAAGCGGAGTTTCTATTTCAACCTCTTCCAGCGGAAGATCGCTCGTAACCTCATATCCAAGAAGCAGCGATACTTCCTTTACAAGCAGCCTAAAATCCTTCGAGCCTGTATTCTTATCCCTTATAAGTGTAAGTTTATGCTGTATAAGCGGGTGTTGCACTTCTATAACCTTAGACATGTCTCGCCTCCTCAAATTTATTAGCAGCCTTCTATCTCCATTATCTGCCTTACCCTGTTTTCATGCCTTCCGCCCTCGAATTCAGTGGCCAGCCAGGCGTCTACTATCTCAAGTGCAAGACCCTTTCCTACAACTCTTTCGCCAAGCGAAAGCATGTTCGCGTCATTGTGGGCCCTCGACATTTTCGCCGAGAACGTATCTGAAACGACGGCGCACCTTATTCCCTTCACCTTGTTTGCAGCCATGGATATGCCTATTCCTGTGCCGCAGCATATTATGCCTTTGTCTACCTCTCCGGAAGATACAGCCACCGCTGCAGCCTTGCCGAATGCAGGATAATCCACAGACTTGTCGCTGTCAGTTCCAAAATCAACAACCTCATAGCCCTTTTGCAGAAGATAGCCCTTTATCTCCTCTTTAAGGCAAAAACCACCATGATCACTTGCAACTGCTATTTTCAAGAAATTCACCTCCAAGATTAAACCTTGTATATTATACTACATTATAGTGACAGTTTAATATTTTTTTTGCGTATGGCTAAATTTTTTTAAATAGCAAATCAACCAGCTTCTCAACCAGGTATTTTATTTCCGCAGCCGTATCCCTGTAGATATTTATATCCCCTCCGTAGGGATCCATAACGTCAAGTTCAGCAATTCCCAGAAATTCTTTGAGCGTAAATATGTTCTTGCTGTCGCTCTCCAGGCTTAGCAGTATGTCCCTATGAGATCGACTCATCGTAAGAACTATGTCCGCCGACTCGAGGGCTTCCTTTCTTATGCGCGCACTCCTATGGCCGGATATGTCTATTCCATATTCCCTCATGGCAAGTACTGCATTTTCCGAGGCAGCAAGCCCGTCAGCAGTCATCACTCCGGCTGAAGCAACAGCTATGTCAAGTCCCATTCTTTGTGACATGTCATTAACAAAGCCTTCAGCCATAGGGCTTCTGCAGGTGTTGCCGGTGCATACAAAAAGTAACCTCATGACTAATCCTCCTGTATTTCTATAAACCTGTAGCCGGCCGACTTGACAAGCCTGTTCATAACGGCGGCTCCAAGCCCCTTTTCCTCAAGACTCTCTGAATATACAACGTGAACACCGCGCTTGTCCATCTCTATTAATATGCTGAAAATGTTCCTGGCAGCATCTGCACTGTCGTAGCCAAGCTCGAGCTTTACGGGCGCATCATAGTACTTGGAGTTCTGACTTGTACATATTACACCGCATACAATGCCTTTTTTTGCATTGTCCTCAACAAGCCTGTTTATAATTCTGGCCGCCTCTTCTCCACTGCCTTTTACAACGTACACCTGCGCATCAGGCGAATAGTGGGTGTATTTCATGCCTGGCGCGAGCGGGGCAGCTCCAGTATCAGCGCTCTTTATAGCCGGATCTGTTTCCACTCGGCCAACCACAGCTTCAAGCTCCTCCGATGATAATCCGCCCGGCCTTAGAATCACAGGTACATCACCCCTTAGATCTATAACCGTAGATTCAACTCCCACCTTGCAGTCGCCGCCTAGTATTATTCCATCGACCCTGCCATCCATCTGCTCTGCCACATGCTCTCCCCTTGTAGGCGATGGCCTTCCCGATATGTTGGCAGAGGGCGCGGCTATTGGGACCCCGGATTCTCTTATCAGCCCGAGTGCTATCGGATGTGCCGGCATCCTTACGGCCACCGTGTCAAGACCCCCGGTAGTCGCATACGGAACGGTTTTTTTCTTTGAAAATATCAGCGTTACAGGACCCGGCCAGAATCTCTCCATTACAAGCCTTGCCTTCTCGCCTACGCTGTCTGTAAGCATGTCAAGCTGGGCAATGTCGCATATGTGAACTATCAGAGGATTGTCCGAGGGCCTTCCCTTGGCCCTGTATATCTTCTCGGCAGCCTGCTCGTCGAGAGCGTTAGCTCCCAGCCCATACACCGTTTCTGTCGGGAATATAACTGTGCCTCCATCGCGTATAATGCCTGCATATTTTTTCAGGAGCTCAATATCTATGTTCTCCGGATCCATTTTGCTTATAAGAGTCTTTTTCATGATTCCACCTCGCATTTTTGAATGCCTAAAATCAAAGAGAGCCCTTACGAGCTCTCCCGAGTACTTATTATTCAACCATCTGCATCTTTTCAGCCTGGTCTGTAGTTATGAGCGCATCCAGTATCTCGTCTATGTCCCCGTCAAGGAACGAGTCGAGCCTGTATATTGTAAGGTTTATCCTGTGATCGCTTATCCTGCCCTGAGGATAGTTGTAGGTTCTTATCCTCTCTGACCTGTCTCCAGTGCCTACCTGACTCTTTCTGGACTGGGCTATTTCCTTGTTTTGCTTCTCAAGCTCAATCTCATAAAGCTTGGCCTTAAGTATCTTTAGGGCCTTCTCCTTGTTCTTGAGCTGCGACTTCTCGTCCTGCATCGACACCACTATGCCTGTAGGGAGGTGCGTCATCCTTACGGCCGAATCGGTAGTGTTTACAGACTGTCCGCCATTGCCCGAAGATCTGAACACGTCGATCTTCAGGTCATTTTGGTTAACTTCAATTTCCACGTCGTCAACCTCGGGAAGCACAGCCACAGTAGCGGTAGAAGTGTGTATCCTTCCATTCGATTCAGTGTCAGGAATTCTCTGAACCCTGTGAACGCCCGACTCGTACTTGAGCCTTGAATAGGCGCCTTTTCCCTTTATCATGAATATTACTTCCTTGTAGCCACCTACGCCGGTCGAGTTTGCCGACATGAGCTCCGTCTTCCAGTTTCTCTTCTCGGCATACATTGAGTACATCCTGAAAAGGTTGCCTGCAAACAGAGCGGCCTCGTCTCCGCCTGCGCCTGCTCGTATCTCGACTATTACGTTCTTTTCGTCGTTAGGGTCCTTCGGCAGGAGCAGTATCTTAAGCTCGTCCTTTATCCCTTCTATCCTATCCTCAAGCTCGTCAAGCTCCATCTTGGCAAGGTCCCTGAGCTCCTCGTCAGATGACTCCTGTATTATCTCCTTTGAATCCTTTATACCTGCGATAGTATTCTTGTAGTCCCTGTATTTCATGACTATAGGCTCCACTTCGGCGTGCTCCTTCATGAGCTTTTGCCAAAGTGACTGGTCATTAATAACCTCGGGATCAGATATTTTATTTGTTATGTCTTCATATTTATCTTCTAGAAATTCCAGCTTGTCAAACATCTATTTCCACCTTCCTAATTACTCTATGATCGATATGGATAACTCTTCGTGCTATTTTTTACCATTTTTCCAGCAAAAGTATTATATCACAGTTTCCTGCCTATTACAACTCTTTCTATGCCTGCAAGGTCGCTTAATATGCGCAACTCGCCAAAACCTCCGCAGGCCTCCATTATCCGATTTACATCCCCGGCCTGGTCGTGCCCGACCTCGTAAGCAAGGTATCCTCCGGGCTTTAGAAATGCCAGACTCTCCTTTGTAATCCTTCTGTAAAATTCAAGGCCGTCCGTTCCTCCATCCAGCGCAGTAAGCGGCTCATAGCCCCTCACCTGCAAATGGAGCTCTTCAATGTCTTTCTTCCTTATATACGGCGGATTCGAGACGATTATGTCAAACATTATTCCGGAGTCTTCGAGCGCCAATAGGATGTCAGATTCCATGAACTCAATGCTCTCCTCAACCCCGTTAATTTTTGCATTAGTGCGCCCTATATCCAGGGCCGCCTTGGATATGTCCAGGCTGTATACGAATGCCCCCTTTACATACTTCGCCAGAGAAACGCTTATGGCCCCCGAGCCGCAGCCTATGTCGGCTATCACCGGCTTTTCAAATCCGCCCGCGAGCCTTATGACCTCTTCAACGAGGATCTCCGTGTCCGGCCTCGGTATAAGCACGCCTTCACTCACATAAAAATCAAGTCCCATAAATTCCTGGCTTCCTGTTATATACTGAAGAGGCCTTCCGTTGCCTCGTTCGCACACCATTCCCCAAAACTCAGACTCGGCTTTTTCTTCAACCTCATCTTCAATATGCGTGATTACATAGAGCCTGTCCTTTCCGAGCGCCTTTGATAGCAGAAGTTGGGCATCGAGCAGCGCAGTTTCAGACATGTCCGCTATTTTTTTCACTGCGTTTTCCAGCAGCTGCTTAACCTTCACAGGCTTCACCCTCCACGGAAGTCTCATTTGCCGCCTTCTTTTCTTCGACTACGGCTTTTAGCGCCGCTATCGCAACCTCAAGCTGCGAATTGTCCGGCTCCCTTGTTGTTATCTTCTGCAGCATAAGCCCCGGCCACATTAGAGGCTTTAGAAGAGGTGTATCACTTTTGGCCGCCAGCCTTATTATCTCGTAGGATATGCCTGCAACCACCGGCAGCAGAGCAAGCCTGTAAAGCACCCTCATAAATGGGTTCGGCCATCCGAACAGCGAGAACATGAGCATAGATATTATCAGCACAACAAACATGAAGTTAGTTCCGCACCTTGTGTGTATCCTGGTAAAGCCTGCTGCATTCTCGGGCGTCAGCTCAAGCCCGTTTTCATAGCAGTGTATAGTCTTGTGCTCAGCTCCATGGTACTGGTATACCCTTTTTATGTCAGAGTTGAACGATATGAGATATACGTACGCGACAAACAATCCTACCCTTGCAATCCCTTCAACAAGGTTTAGGGCTATTACGTTGTCTGTAATCCCATTTATTAAGCCCCCTATGAATGTCGGCAGGAGTATGAACAGCACCACAGTCAGCATTATGGATATTGCAACCGAGATGTATATTGCAACTTCAGAAGCCTTGTCCCCGAAAACCTTGTCAAAAAACTTGTCTAGCGCCCCCTTCTTTTCCTCCTCCTCATCTTCAAAGAAGTCGGCAGAAAAATTCAGAGCTTTCACGCCTTCCACCATTGATTCTATAAGCACAAAAGCGCCTCTTGCAAAAGGCATCTTGTCTATGCCCTTGCTCTTTATCCAGCTTGAAAGCACCTTTTCCTGGAGCTCTATATCGCCGTCTGACTTTCTTACGGCTACCGCCAGCCTGTCCTCATTCTTCATCATTACGCCTTCTATAACAGCCTGACCGCCTACATTACATTTTTTCATCCACTCAGCTCCTAGATTTTCAACTCGTTTAAACACACTACTTATTATTATATCAAATCGGCAATTAAAAATGAGACAAAAATCAAAAAACTCCGCGTAGCAGCGAAGTTTTTTGATTTGAAAATTATTCTTTCATTATAATATATAGATGTTGCTTGAACTCATCTAAGGGGCATATACCCGTTGGACATATCTATGCCCAGGCCGACAAGACCTCCCGAGACTATCACAGCCAGCATGAGTACCAGCATAGCCCTGTCTTTTTCACCCTTTTGCATGTTGATGTATATAGCGTATGCAAAAATGGCTGTGATACTTCCTACCACTGCGCACATATACGAGAGCAGTCCGAAGTTATCAATATACCATTTTATAAGGTAGTGGAACACGACGAATCTGGGACCCAAAGCCTCGTCCATGTAGAATTTCATAAACTATCCCTTTCTTTCATAATAAAGAAAGACAATGTGCACTCATAGTGTGTCATGCCAGTGTAATTAAAGCGTGCTGCTCTCTTCCCTATTTTTCATGATCATTGATGTTATTACAGCTCCTACAGCAGCTGGCAGCACCCATGCAAAGCCTGCTCCCGAAAGAGGAAGCATCTTTATGAATCTTGATATGAATTCAGTGTTGACACCCATAGCCGACACTCCGTCTATAAGGCTTACAACAAGCGCTCCGTATACAGCTCCTGTATACGCCTTCTTGTTTTTTATGAGGTTGTCGAAAAGGCTCATTAGTATAAGTACTATTGCAACCGGATATACAGTAACAAGCAGCGGAACCGCGAACTTGACAATATTTTCAACTCCCACGTTGGCAAATACGGCACTGAATATTACAGTTCCTATTACTATCATCTTGTATGAAAGCTTGCCGTTTGTAAGCTCCTCAAAATAGTTGCCCACAGTCGCAGTAAGACCTATCGATGTTGTAAGGCATGCAAGCGATACCGCAAGAGCTATGCCTATAGTGCCCCAGTTTCCAAGCACGTTTTGAGTTATTGCAACTATAAGGTCTGTTCTTGCCATGTCCTGAGGGAAAACTCCGCTTGCTGTGGATCCAAGGTAAAGCAGTCCGCCATATACAAGCGCAAGGCCTATACCCGCAACAACGCCGGCCTTCATTGCCACACTTATCTGCTCTTTCTTGTCATCATAGCCCTTTTGAGCAAGAGAAAGCATCATTATGCCCCCAAATACTATTGAAGCCAGGGCGTCCATCGTCTGGTAGCCTTCAGTGAAACCCTTCGAGAACGGATTTGCCACGCCTGTGCTCACAGGTGCTCCCACAGGGTCTACTATGCCTTTTATTATTATAGCAAATATTATAACCAAAAGCGCAGGCGTAAGTATTTTTCCTATGCTGTCAACTATGCCAGACGGCTTTATTACAAAGAAAAGAGTTATTGCGAAATATATCACTGATACTATTATCGGGCTGAATTCAGGGAACATTGGCTTTATGCCCATTTCATAAACTGTAGCACCCGTTCTTGGTATCGCAAGCAGCGGTCCTATTGCCAGTATTATTATTGTTCCTAGTATCTTGCTGAACGTCGGATTAACCTTGCTTGCAAGGTCGTCTATAGTTCCACCCGCCTTTGAAACTGCAAGCACTCCTAGTATAGGCATTCCTATGCCTGTAAGAAAAAATCCTATGGCGCAAGCCAGCCACTTGTCTCCCGATGCAAGCCCTAGAGCCGGCGGGAATATTAGGTTGCCCGCACCAAAAAACATTGCAAACAGGGCAAGTCCAAGTACAAAAAAGTCCTTAGTTTGGTTCTTCTTCATTGCTAATACCTCCTGATGTCTGATGTGAACTTTGTAGTGATGAGTCCGTGGAAACGTTTACTTGAAGATCATGAGTCCTATGTAGTGTTTAATACATTTCCACCTGTTAAGCTTTGTTTCTGGATGAGTGCACTCTGAAGCTCAATTTGAATACTATTGTGATTTTTCAAACAAATCAAATTGCTGGTTCATTATAGCACACTTTTTTTTGCAGTTGAACCGCTTACGTTTTAGTCATAATAATAAAAAAAATTCGAATTTTTTCAAATTATCGACAATTGGAAAATGCATATCATAAACATTTAATTGCGCTGGCAAAAAATAAAAAGAGAGCCGTTTAAGCTCTCTTTGAGTTCTGTTCTTATAGGTTGTATTTCTTATTGAATCTCTCGACTCTTCCGCCTTTTTCTACAGCCTTGCTCTTTCCTGTATAGAAAGGATGGCATTCAGAGCAAATCTCCACTTTTATTTCATCGTTTGTTGAACCTGCTTGAAAAGTGTTGCCACAAGCACAGTGAACATTTACAACTTTGAAATCTGGATGTATATCTTTTTTCATCAGTATCACCTCTTCCTTAAATTTCTCTTTCCTATGTTATTTCCCTCTAGGAAAATATATGGTCGATATTCAACTTCTTTATTCTAGCACAATAAGTTCTTAACTTCAAGTTTTTTTTGCCTTTTAAACTGTCTTGTTTATCTGATCCACAAACTCCTTGTTGTCCCTTGTCTTAACAAGCGCATTGACCACCTTTTCAGTGACCTCCTGTGAAGCCCCGTTGCTCATGGCCCTTCTTATTTTCCATACGGCTGCCAGCTCCTCCTGGGAAAGCAGAAGCTCCTCCCTCCTTGTGCCCGACTTATATATGTCTATGGCAGGGAATATCCTCTTTTCGGCCAGCTTTCTGTCCAGGTGTATCTCCATATTTCCTGTGCCCTTGAACTCCTCGAATATCACATCATCCATTCTCGAACCCGTCTCCACAAGCGCTGTGGCAAGTATTGTGAGCGAGCCCCCTTCTCTGAGGTTCCTTGCTGCTCCAAAGAATCGCTTCGGCCCGTGGAGAGCCCCCGGATCAAGTCCTCCCGAAAGCGTCCTTCCGGTTGGTGGTATAGTCAGGTTGTAGGCTCTTGCAAGCCTTGTTATGCTGTCCAGGAGTATCACCACATCCTTGCCATGCTCAACAAGCCTTTTCGCCCTGCTTAGCACCATCTCCGCCACCTTTATGTGGTGCGACGGAAGCTCGTCGAAGGTTGAATATATTACTTCCCCGTCTATGGACTCTTGCATGTCGGTTACCTCTTCAGGCCTCTCGTCTACAAGCAGCACTATCAGGTGGATTTCGGGATAGTTGCTTGCAAGGCTGTTTGCGACACTCTTTAGAAGAGTAGTCTTTCCCGCCTTAGGCGGAGCCACTATAAGACCCCTTTGACCTTTACCCAGAGGCGCTATAAGGTCTATCAGCCTTGTTGCAAGCTGCGACGACTTGTTCTCGAGCGTTATCCTGCTTTGCGGATATATCGGCGTCAGCTTGTCGAATGACGGCCTTCTCACGGCTGTTTCCGGATTCTCATCATTTATTTTCTTAACATAAAGCAGCGCCCTGAACTTCTCGCCGCTCTTTGGAGGCCTTGTTATACCAGTAATTCTATCTCCAGTCTTCATGTTGAATCTTCTTATCTGGGATGGTGATATGTAAATATCGTGTGTTGTGGAAAGGTAATTCGAGCCCCGCAAAAATCCATATCCGTCCGGCAGTATCTCGAGGACTCCTTCAGCAGTGTCTTCCACGACAATTACAGCTTCTTCTGCAGGAGCTTCCAATTCCTGCTTTTCAATAATCCCTTCCTTAACAGGCCCTACTTCAGCGCCCTGCACCACTACAGCATAGCCTGTTATTTCATCGATTGCCGCATCCTCAACATCCGTAGCCTCAGCGCCCACTTCCTGCAGGTGTATTTCTTCCTCGTCATTTATTTCCTCTGCCGCTAGTATCATGTCTATGATTTCTTCTTTTTTATATTTGGCAATCGACTTTATGCCGAGCTTCTTTGCAATCTCCTTAAGGTCGGAAAGCTTCTTGCCTACAAGTTCATCTCTGTCCAAAACTGCACCTCCAAAATCTATAAATCAAAAAATATAAAATATATAAAGTATAAAATATACAACTAAATGAATCCACGTAAAATCCAAAATGAAACAAGGCAGTCAAATATGCCGGCGCCATAATTAGTATCTATGTATAGTGTTATTTGGGTATATGCAAGGTCATAATACAGGAATTCAACCAGAGGAGGATGTATTAAGAATTGATATTTGAATTGCACTTCACAGGAAGTCTAAACTTTGTTCAAACAGTTGCACAGCGCTATAGCAATCATCATGAGCATGGCGTTTTTCAAGCCGGGCACGCCTTTAATCCAAGGCGTATCCGGCTGATAGAATATCCATTTGAAAAATAAGCAGCTTATTTTGAGTATCCAGGCTTCTTCTCAAGCCTGTGTATGGCATCAATGAATCTTATTGTGCCCGTAGCGCTTCTCATTACTACCGACTGCGTCCTCGCGCTGTCTCCGTAGAATTTAACTCCCTTGAGCAGGCTGCCATCAGATATCCCAGTAGCCGCAAAATAAACCTCATTTCCGGCAGCCAGATCGTCTATTGTAAGCAGCTTTTCAACGTTAAGCCCCATGGTGTAGCATCTTGCGCTCTCTTCCTCAGTGTATGGCATTAGCCTTCCCTGAAAATCTCCGCCAAGGCATTTTATTGCAGCTGCGGATATGACTCCTTCTGGAGCGCCGCCTATGCACATCATCAGGTCTATGCCTGTTTCCTCAAAGCATGTTGCTATTGCGGCCTCTATGTCTCCAGAATCAAAAAGCCTCACCCTGCAGCCCATGCTTCTGCATTCGCTTATTACGCCAAGGCTTCTTTCCCTGTCTATAGTTGTAACCGTCATGTCTTCAATTGATTTGCCCAGAGCCTGAGCCAGCCTCTTGACGTTCTCCTTCACAGGGAGATCAAGCTGGACAAGACCCTTCCCCTTTGGACCAACAGCTATCTTGTCCATGTACATATCGGGAGCATTTAGCAGTGTTCCTCTTGGCCCCATTGCGACAACAGAAATCGAGCCCGGGAGTCCTTTTGCAACGCAGCTAGTACCGTCAACAGGGTCTACAGCGATGTCCACCTCGAGGCTGCCTTCCCTTCTCATTCCTATCTCTTCGCCGATATAGAGCATAGGAGCCTCGTCGAGTTCTCCCTCTCCTATTACAACTACTCCGCTTATGTCTATGCTCTCGAACATAGCTCTCATCCTGTCGACAGCAGCCTGGTCGGCCAGATTCTTGTCTCCCTTACCAAAATGTTTTGCTGCTCCAAGCGCTGCAGCTTCAGTTACTCTGACAAGGTTTATCCCAAGATTTCTATCCAAGATTATCACTCCCAATACTTATCTATTGTCAAGCATTCATGCAAATGGCTCTTGATTTTCCGCAGTTTTTCAAAACGCACTCCAATATTATAGCAGATATTCCATATTGAGATATACAATTTCTTTATGCAGGCCTCATCTTTTATTAAAATTATTATTTTTGCGCAGCTTTTTCCCAGTCGGAGAGGAATTTTTCTATGCCTGTGTCAGTAAGCGGATGCCTCAGCATGTTCTTGAATACGCCGTATGGCACAGTTGCTATGTGAGAGCCGGCAAGAGCGGCCTCAATTACGTGCTGCGGATGTCTTATGCTTGCGGCTATAACCTGAGTATCTATGCCGTAAGTGTCGAATATCCTGACTATATCCTCTATGACGTCCATGCCCCTATTGCCTACGTCGTCAAGCCTTCCAACGAACGGGCTCACAAAGCTGGCTCCTGCTTTGGCCGCAAGGAGCGCCTGATTTGCCGAGAACACTAGCGTAACATTTATCCTTATACCCTCTTTAGAAAGCACCTTTACAGCCTTTAGTCCCTCGTCAGTCATAGGCACTTTGATAACCACGTTGCTGTGTATTTTGGAAAGCTCCCTGGCTTCCTCTATCATCCCTTCGGCCTTCAGCGATATGACCTCTGCCGAAACAGGTCCGTCAACTATAGAGGTTATCTCCTTTATGACCTCCTGAAAATCTCTGCCTTCCTTTGCCACAAGCGACGGATTTGTAGTCACTCCGTCAAGAACCCCCCACGAGTTGACTTCCCTTATCTCGTCCACATTTGCAGTATCGATGAAAAATATCATTTGCTTATCCCCCCACGAATTATCTTTTTATATTTTTGTTATATCTATAATTATATACCCAAATTCTCATCCTATGCCAAAAAAACCGCCAAATGGCGGTTTTTTATTTGTAGCGCCTCATTGAGGAATTCCCGAGCAGCAATTAGTATGTTCCTATGTCATTTAGATATTTGTCCTTTGCAAGGTTGTAGCTGTATATTATGTCGACCGTCTTTTCTTCAACGTCTGCAAGCCTCTCCTGCGCCGCTATGACCTCCACTATAGTGCCTGCAAAATCCGAAAGCCCTGCTGATTTTATGCCCGAGGTTTCAAACGAGTAGCCTTCGTCATAACGCAGCTGTGCTATGGCAAGCGACTCTCTCGCATCCTCCACTATGCCCTGTGTATACTCGAGCATCTGCGTAGCGCTTACAAGACTTTCGTATGACTGTCTTATCTGGGCCCCCGTGTCCACCTGCCCTTTTTCAAGCTCGGCCTGCGCCTTTTCAAGCTTCACTAGTGCCTCCTTGTACTGGTATGTGTTTTCAGGGTAGGGCCCCTTTGTCAGCTCGAAATTGAGCTTGTCTACGATGTACTGTGCCATGAGCTTTTGCATCTCCAGCCTCTTTTCAAGTCCCTGGGCGAGTCCCTCATTCAGATCCGCCTGTAGCGGCTCTGTTGAAAAGTTCTCTGTGAGGCTAAGCTTTGTGTCCATGTCTATGTTCATGACCCTTTTGAGCTCTATCTCAGCGTTCCTCCTGTCCATCTGAGCCTTTGTGTATGCTGCTCCAAAGAGATTCAGCTGCACCCTCGAGAGCAGCATGTCGTCCTTTGCCTTCATGCCCTCCTCGTATGACGCCTTGGCCATGTCATACTGGCTTCTGGCCCTCTCCAGGGCCAGCCTCTTTATCTCCTCTATCCTGCTGGCCTTGAGGACGTCATAATACCTTTTTCTTGTGAGCAGAGCCACGTTTTTTCTTGCTATTTTGTAGCCCGAGCCTGTGACGCTCTCCTGCAGCTGCGCCATGGTCGTAAGGAGCTTTGTGGATGAACTCATGGAGAGATATCTCGACGCCGTTATGTCCAGCTTGTCCTTTATCGAATCGTTGACATCTTCAATGCCAAGCTCCAGCTTTACGTCTCCCGATTCAATTGCATCTCTGGCGGGATTTATCACGTTTTTTTCAAGTCCGGCCTTGTCAAGCCCCGCAAACTCAGGATGCTCCTTTAAAAGACCTGCTACTGCTTCGTTGCTTCCTGCGATGTCGCCAAGCTTAACTCCTTCAGGCAGCTTGCCCGCAAGCTGCTCGAGAGCCCCGACGCTTTCGGAGGCGTCGCTGAGCCTGCTTTTCCCGTCGCTTAGCTTTTTCTCGGCCCTTTCAGCCATCTCCCTTGAGAGAGCTGTCGATTTTGTGTCTACAGCTATTGATTTCAGGTCCATGTTGTTTTGCATGGCCAGCTCTATTGCTCCTTCAACGTCTATGCTCAGCACCGTTTCCTGTGTTGCAACCTCATCCTGACCACTTGCATAGACTGCGGCGCCGCAGCTTGAAGCCGCCATAATTGCCGCCATGGCAAGACAGCTTATCTTCATTTTTATATTCATACAAACACCCCCGCTTCTATTCAAATGAATCTACTATGTCGTTTTGCAGCTTTACGAGCAGCCTGTTCAGCAGCTCCTTCTCCTCATTGTCTATCCCTGCCGTCATCCTCCTGCTGAACTCTATGTGGCCATCCTTTACGCTTTCAAATAAGTCGCGTCCCTTTTGCGAAAGAATTGCCTTGGTCGACCTCTTGTCTGACGGATTCAGCATTTTTTCTACGAGACCTTCCTTCATCATGCGCTCTATGAGCCCTGTCATGTTGGCTCTGGACACAAGCAGTTTCCTGCCTATCTCGCTAAAGGCCATGCCCTCAGGCTCCTGATAGAGCAGCAGCAGCACCAGGAACTTGGGCTCTGAAATCGAATGCTTATGAAAAAGCTCGTCATACACCGCCCTCATTATAGCGGTAGTCTTTATAAGATTGACTATTGTCTTGCCAGACATGTCCTCTACAAAATCATATGTCTCCAAAAAACCGGAAAGCTCCTTTTTATTCATGCCCTACCTCCATCGCCGCCTGCTCTGACGGCTTTCTTTTTTTTATGTGGCCAGTCCTTTTCGAAACATAATAACCCGCCGCGCCCCAAAACAGGCCGAATGCAAGGAGCGACAAGAGCTCCACTGTAAACTGATTAAGCGGCGCGTTTTTTATGAGCACGTCCCTTATGGGCGATACTGCATAAATCGCCGGCCAGACAGCTCCAACAACTGCTTTCAGCGCAGGATCAATCTGCTCAAGCGGCCAAACGTAACCGGCCGTCAGGAAAGTCGGCATCGAGAGCATCATGCACAGCTGAGTGGCCCTGAGCGCATCCCCGAACGAGAAGGCTATTATTGCGGCCACTCCGCTCAGCGCCAGGAGCATCAAAAACACATACAGCGAAGCCGTTGCTATGCTGCCCGTAAAATCCATACCCAAAGCATGCCTGCCCAGCAGCATGCACACAGAGTATACGAGGGCTCCAAGCAGAGAGAATCCTGCGGCGTTGAATGATATCCTGCCCCTATCCAGGAGCTTTGGAGTCAGCGCCGACATGAAAAGCTGCTGCACCAGTATAACTATGAAGCCTGGCATCATGTACATCTTGTACGTCAGCTTGGGGTCGTAAAGGTTCCGCGACTCTATGTTTATTATTTTAGCCAGGTTTAGCGCCGTATCAGGCGTGAAGCCCCTGGCCTCCATGGCCTTTATGCTCGCTCCGGCGCTTATTGTCGAGATTATCTCGGTTGCCTTGGATTGCGCGTTGTTTGCCACCGCAATATTTGAGCCGTCGACTATTACGGCTGCCGTTGGCGATTTGAGCGCTTTGACGTTTTTTTCAAAATCAGCTGGTATATAAAGCCCTATATGGGCCTTTTTCGAATCCAGCATCGACTTGAGCTCTGCCGGCGAATCAGCATAGCCTGCAAGCTCGTACTTTTCGCTCCTTTCGAACTGCGAGACTATCATCCTTGAAAGCTGCGAATTGTCGTTGTCGCTCACTGCAAAGGGTATTGAGTTGTAGTAGTCATTAAGATATATGCCGCCAAAGAGCAGCGTGAAAAATATGGGCCCTGCCGTTAGTATTGCAATGCTCCGCTTTGTCGTGTCGATTTCCAGCTTGCCCGATATGCCCTGGGGCCTTTTAAGCGCAAACACGAGGGCTGCTGCAAGCACCGCGCACGCGACCAGCAGCAAATACAGCATGTCCGAGTGGAGGCTCTGCGATTCGCCCTTTATCATCATATCCCGAAGGCTCTCGGCGTACCTTGTGTACGGTATGAACCTGCCGGCCGTTTCGTACGCATGCGGCATTGCCCCAAGCGGCCATGTGTAGCCTGATAGCATTGTGTTGGGAAGAAAAAGCACAGCAGCAGCCTGAGCGCAAGTGAGGCTATTTTTGACTACGCACGATATTGCCACCCCCATCGCCGATACGCACAGGGCGAACGCAGCTGAGAGCACCACTATGGCTGCAGCGCTTCCTCGCAGCGGCACCCCGAATACAATTGCCAGCATCGCTATGTTAATAGCAAGAGCTGAAAAGCCAAGCGCCCAAAAATAGCCTATTCGGGTGAGCACCCGCCTTGGGCCTTCCTTATCGCTTCTCCTGCTGGCGGCAGCAGCCATTGCAAGGCCCGACTGGAGTATGCCTGCCATAATCCCCGGCATGAGAAACGACTTGTAGTCCCTCAGCTCGTTGTAGAGCAGCCTGCTTTTCATGTCCACCGCAAGCGCAGTGTGAAGCGCTTGCTGCGAATTCAGCGAAAGCTTCGCCTGCAGAAGTTGCATGAGCGCTCCCGCCTTGACGCTCATTAGTATCTCGAACGCCTTTATCTTAGCCGCAGACGCCATTGCAAGCCTGCTGGCGTCTATTACAGTAAGCACCGTAGTCTGCTTTTGGCTTTTTATGTCCCTCTCAAAGCCTTCGGGAATAACAAGCCCGAAATTGGCATCACCTTTTTCGATGAGCTCCTCAATCTCGTAGGGACTCGAAGCATAATATCTGATGTCGAATGTCTCGGAATCGTCGAAATATCCCGCTATCTTTCTTGCAAGAGCACTGTTGTCACCCAGGTATACGGCAGTTGGAATCTCCTTTATCGTCCTGTCCTGGAACATGACGCACAGCGCCGCTGTGACTATGAGCGGTATCAGCAGGACCATCACAAAGTCCATGTACCTTCTTTTTAGCCATTCCACACTTGCGCACCGCCTATTCCTTGAATTTTATTTTGGCGCTCATCCCCGGCCTTATGCCCTCAGCCACTCCTTCGAGCTTTAGCTTGACTCCGTATGAGATGATGTCATAGTTGCCCGATTCATCGGTGCCCTTCTTGACTGCAAAATCAGGGTTCTTGTTTATGCTGACAATCTTTGCCTCAAGCTGTTTCCCCGACAGGGCCAGCACCTGTACCTGCGCATAATCGCCTTCCTTGAGCTTTTCGACATTTGTCTCCTCAACATCGACCTCGATCCACATGTCGCTAGTGTCGCTGACAACAGCAATGCTCATCCCCGTAGATACAAGCTCTCCTGCATTTGCAGCGACAGTAGTCACCGTGCCGTCTATTGGAGATTCGATTGTGGTATCGTCGATGTAGGCCATAACCTCGTCCAAGCCTGCCTGCGCCTGGTCATACTTGGCCTTTGCCGCCGACGCCATGTTCATTGCCGATGCCGCCATAGCCTGCGCTCCGCTTATGTCCTCTGCGCGGGCGCCCTCGAGCGCCATGTCAAGATCCTGCCTGGCCACATCGAGCTGCAGCTTAACCTCGTCCCTTTTTTGTCTGGATACGGCGCCCTTTTCATAGAGTCTCTCGACCCTTTCGTAGGTCTGCTGTATGAAATCCACGGCCGCCTGAGCCTTTGCCACGTCCTGCCTCCTGGCTCCATTTTGCGCCTTCTCAAGCTGTGCGTTCGCCGCATCCACCTGGCTCATGGCCGCGTTGTACTGGCTCAGCGCCGCGTCCACCTGCGCCTGCATCTGGTTTTTCTTTGCAACAAGCTCGTCGGAGTCGATTATTGCAATCACATCGCCCTTATTCACCTTGTCGCCCTCCTCCACAAGCACTTCGGCCACCCTGCCCGGTATCTTGGAGTTTATGTCTACCTCTACAGCCTCTATAGTCCCGTGGAGCTCGTCGTCTTTTTTTGAATCCGTGCCCGAGCAGCCACTCATCGAAAAAATCAAAGCCAATGCCATTAGGACTGCTGACGCCTTTTTCATGCTCATAAATTTCATCTCCTCCGATAAATTGTTTACATGTTAATTATATTCCCATACGGCATATTTGTAAATATATTAACTAATTTCGCACAAAGAATCTGGGACATCAGAACCGTCCCCTTGTGTAACCATGGCATAGAAAAAACGAGCCAAGAGGATCATCTTACATATCATACCCCTGGCTCGCTATACTATTTTATCTTTATTATCCTGTCGGCGCTGAACGAGCCCACATTGTCCTTGCCTATCACCGATATTATGTCGCCCTCGCTGAAGCCGCTCTCTCTTAGAGTGTCTCCGTCGTAGTCCTCAAGCGTAGTGCTTGAGGTGTATCTTACGTATACCGTCTTTTTTGTAGAGCTGTCTGTCAGCTTTATTGTATCGTCGCTGGTGCTTATGCTTGTTATCTCGCCTGTTATTGTTGATATTACAACTTGGTCGTCAGCCTCTATTGTCTTTACAATATCTGTCTCGAGCCTTAGCACAAGCTCGTAGTTTAGCCTGAGGTCGTAAAGCCCCGCGCTCTTGCCGTCGATTTCCACCTCAAATTCAGGAGATAGCTGATATGTCACCAGCTTCTTGTCCTTGTCCTGTATAGTTATCTTCGGCTCTCCTGATATTATTATCTCCTTGAGCACGCCCGTAACCTTCTTTGTAACGCTCTCTGCGTCTATCGCCGTAATAACAGCGTACTTGAGCGAAAGTGTCACGTCATCGCCCACTCTGATATCTGAAATCTCGGCATCTTCGCCGTTCCTTTCAACATCAGCCTTGGAGTCTATGTCGAATCTGTACTCCTTGTCCTCATCCTTCTTGTCCGTGATTATCATGTATTTGCCGTTTGAATCTATCTTCTTGACATATCCAGTTGCGCTTCCGCTCTTGGAGAACGCCTCCACCTCGGTCACCGCTCCGCTTACAACCTTGAAAGAAACCTTATCGTCAGAGCTGAGGCTGTACACATTTGAAGCCTTGCCGTCCAGAGTCACCTTTATGCTTGAGCCCACAGGATATTCCCTGTCACTGTCGTCGACTTCTATTACGACATACGCTCTGTTGGAGCCGTCGCTTTCAAGCTTGAAGTAGGTCTTCTGGAAATAGCCCACCAGGCTTGAGCTGGTCTCTTTGATCTTCACTGAATACAGTTTTTCGCCCGAAACCTCAAGCTCAACTTCCCTTCCGCTTGAAATGTCTGAAATCTTGCCTATGCTTGAACCCAACATTACAGATACAGCGCTTGAAGTGTTCTTGAACGTAAGCTTTGTTCCTGCCGAATTTTCAACTATGAGCGTTATGCTGCCGTTGCTTTGAGATACAGAGTACACTGTGCCCTTTATCGATATGACGGCTTCGTCTGTTGGCGTTACAACAGGCTGGCTTGTTTTTCCCATAAGGTCTGCTGTGAGCTTGAGCATCTTTGCCATCTCGCCTCTTTTGACAATCCCATAAGAGTTGAATAGCACGCTCGTGCTCGGATAGTTTGTCTGCCCGCTTACAATCTTCTTGTCCGCCATATAGCCTATGTATGGAAGCGCACTCTTTGGTATTTTGTCTGCATCCTCGAAATCAAGAACGTACACCTTGCTCTCGTCGCTAAAGCCAAGAGCCCTGCCAAGGTATACTGGAATCTCGTAGCGCTTTGCCTCAAGTTGCTTGTCTCCACTCATAACATTAGTGAGTATGCTGCTTGGAACCAGGCCCTTTTGTATTGTGAATACGAGAGATTTTTGCGCCCATGACGGTATTCCGTATTTTTTGAAATCCGCCTCATACGTGGCTTTTGAGCTTGCATATACGCTGTCGATCTCGGCAGCTGAATAGAGCCTTGATATCATTACTATTGCCTCGAGCCTGCTTACAGGCGCTTCAGGCTTGAATGTACCGTCCGTATAGCCTGTAACTATGCCCTTGCTTACCATCTCATTTACATATGCCTTCGACCAGTGACTTGAAACGTCGCTCATTTCGGCTCCAAATGAAACCATTATTGTGCTGAGCACGAATATTACAGCTATTGCTATGGCCACTGCCCTTTTCATCCAATCTTTCATATCTGACCTCCTGCAAAATAATAATTTGCTGTTCTGTCCATTTTGTTAGTGCATGACTGACTTGTTTTGATTATACTCTATTGCCAAAACAAAATCAATTAATCCGCCGGCTGGAAAGTATCCGCCCGGCAATGCAAAAACTCAAAAAAATTTTGTGATATTTCTATAAAATTAAAGGAGAAGCGTATACTTCTCCTTTAGTCCCGTATTTAGCTGTGCTAGTCGCCTATGTTTACAGCCTTGTTGTAGTCAAGCACAGAAAGGCTGTATGCGGCAATCTCGCCGTCATAGTCAATCTGGGCATAGTATAGTATGTTTCTTGCCTGTCTCACATCTAGTATAGTCTTGTATCCTACGTCATAAGAAAGCTCGGTGAGCCTCAGCTGCTCCTTGGCCTTCTCAAGCTTGGCCTTTTTTAGGTCTATATTTCTAAGGTTGGTGCTTATGTCGTTGTATTTGCCCCTTATTCCATACTCCACAGAAAGCTTCATGCTCTCGAGTGCCTTTTGGGCCTTCTTGAGTGCAAGCTCCTTTTTCCTGTATACGAATGTATTTGGAGTGTATACCACCTTGGTTGCGTCAAGATCAAGCTGTGCCAGCTGGGCACCGTGCTGCGCACTCTTGACGTCCAGCCTTTTTTCAAATGCTGCTTTTATATCCTCTTCTACGTTGGCCGCAAACTTGGCCATGCTGTACGGACTTGTAAGCACAAGCTCAGTCTGCAGCGGATAGTTCATTACAAGATTCAGCCCCATTACAGCATTCTGATATGTGTTCTGGGCGTTCTCCATTGTCGAAACAGCCTCATCGAGCGAAAGCTGCGCTATTATCAGGTCCGACTTTGAGACAACCCCCAGCTCATACTTTTTCTTCACTATATCAAGGCTTCTTTTCGTATTGTCCAGGTTGTCAGTTGCGGCGTCCAAAGCGCCCTTTGCGCTCATGACCCCGTAGTAAGCCCTTGTGGCATTGTATTTTATGTCTTCTATGCTTTTTTCCCTCTTTATCTTCTCCTCTTCGAGTGCGTAAGTCGCCGCCGTCGAGCTTACCTTCTTGTCCAGTTGGAAGCCTTCTAGCGTTCCGCTGAGATACTGGTATGTCGAGGAATCGCTGTCCGAGTATTTCGACTCTGTTCTTTTTGCCTGTGAAAGCTCCACCGTCTTGGTTTCAAGCTCGAGATCCGCAATCTCAATTGCGCTCGAATTCTTGAGCGCATCCTCTATAGCCTTTTCAAGCGAAAGCTGAACAGGCTTCGCTGCTTCTGCAGCTGGCGCCACTGCAGGGGCAACCACTTCCGCCGCAGGAGTCTCCTGCGCATAAGTCATTATGCTCGAGGCCAGCACAAGAAACCCGGCCATGAGAGCTATTGCACTTCTTTTAATTCGTTTTGACAATGTCATAATATGTTACACCCCTTTTCTGTCTCTTATTATACCCACTTTTTCTGCAAAACTTCTAATTTTTACTGTCCAATCATCAAATATAGTATAGACCACCGGTATGAACGCAAGCGTCAGGAGCGTCGAAAGCGACAGTCCTCCGATTACAACGGTCGCCATAGGAGCCTGTGTGGCTGCTCCTTCCCCTATTCCCAGCGCAAGCGGCAGCAGTCCAAGAAGCGTTGTAAGCGTGGTCATAAGTATCGGCCTGAATCTTGTAAAGCCCGCCTTCACGACCGCCTCGTTCCGCTCCATTCCCCTGCTCCTTAGCTGGTTTATGAAGTCCACCATTACAATGGCGTTGTTTACGACTATGCCCGCCAGCATTATGACGCCTATGAAAGCAGGAACTGAAAGCGCGCGTCCCGTCAGGAAGAGCGCCATGAATCCTCCCGAAAGCGCAAACGGCACCGAAAGCATTACCGTGAGCGGGTGGATGAGAGATTCAAACTGGGACGCCAGTATCATGTATATGATTACTATAGACAGAACCAGAGCCAGGAAAAGGCTCGAAAAGGCCTCCATCATGTCTTGCTGCTGCCCCTTGAATTCGTATGAATATCCTGCAGGCAGCTGGTAGCCCTTTAGCTTTGCCTCTATCTCGTCGGTCACCGATTTGAGGTCCCTTCCGCTGAGCTGCGAGCCCACGCTCACAGTCCTGGTCTGGTTAATTCTTGTTATCTGGGTCGGTGAGTTGCCGTAGCCTATTTCCGCAATCTGGCCAAGCGCCACAGAAGTTCCGGAATTCGAGCTTATGAGTATCTGCTTCATGTTTTCGACTGAGTTTTTCACCCTGTCGTTCATTGATACGTTTACGTCTATCTCGTCGCTACCCGTCTTGAGTGTCGTTGCCTTGACACCTTCCACAGATGCCTCCAGCGCGCTTGCAACCTCGCTGGCTGTTATACCGTAATACGACGCTCGGTTCCTGTCCACAGAAACCCTCACCTCGGGATCCCCTTCCTTGGTGTTGCTTGACACCTCAGCCGTGCCGGGAACATTTTTGATTATCTCCTCAATATCGGCTCCTATGCCCTTGAGTATGTCTATGTCGTCGCCTCTTATTTCTATTTCTATTGCCGAGCCTGTCGGCCCCATTCCCATGCTGGAAGCCTCAGTCACAGTAATCTTTGCGCCTGCAATGTCCTGTGCCTTTTTCCTGACCTCCTCAACAATCTGCTCCGTCGAGCGCTTTCTGTCCTTCTGATTTACAAGCATTACGTTTACAGTTGAGGAGTTTGTGGCTGTGAGGCTGAAGCCCTCTGTAGAGCCTACGCTTGAGAACACCTTATCCTTTTCCGGTATTTCCTCGACTATCTCCTCAATCCTTTGCACGTATGCGTCCGAGTCCTCAAGGCTGGTGCCGAAAGGCGTTTCTATGGTCACAGTAAACTGCCCCTGGTCCTCCTTGGGGAAGAACTCTCCTCCTACAAACGCTACAGATATCATGGATGCCACGAATATACCTATGGCCGTGAGGACAGTTGTCTTCCTGTGCGACAGCACAAAGTGGAGCAGTTTGCTGTACTTGCTGTCAACGGCATCAATGAAATTCGAGAACATGTCCAGGAATTTGCCTATGCCAACTCCCTTGTGCCTTCTCTGCTTGACCTCTCCCACCTCAAGCACCTGCGACGCCAGCATGGGAACCACCGTCAGTGCAACTGCAAGCGATGACAGCAGCGAAAATACCACAGTGAACGAGAGCTGCTTGAATATTATCGCTGTAAAGCCCTGAACAAAAACTATAGGCAGGAACACGGCCACAGTAGTGAGAGTAGATGCGGATATTGCCATCGCAACCTCCTTGGCTCCTGCGACCGCAGCCTCCTGCTTGCTGTAGCCCTCCTCCCTGAACCTGTATACGTTCTCAAGCACTACAATTGAGTTGTCCACCAGCATTCCTATGCCCAGGGCCAGTCCTCCAAGCGATATGAGGTTTATTGTAAGCCCGTTGAAATACATGAGCGCAAAAGTCGTAATAATGGATATCGGTATAGCTATTCCGACTATGAAAGTCGACCTTATGTTCCTGAGGAACAAAAATAGCACCACTACTGCAAGCAGACCGCCAGCCACTGCATTCGACGTCACGTTGTCTATCGACTTGTTTATGAACTCCGACTGGTCCGAGCCGACTACGAATTCTATCTCCGGATGGTCCTGCCTGACGCTCGAGAGCTCCTCGAGCACGTTTTTTGCAACAGTAACAGTGTTTGCCACCGACTGCTTTGTTATTGCAATTCCTATGCTGTTTTTCCCGTTGAGTCTCGAAAGGCTTGTCTGCTCCTTGTAGCCCAGCTTTACGGAGGCTATGTCCGAGAGCCTAACAACGCCATTGCCGCGCAGCGATATTGGAAGTTCTCTTATCTCGTCTACGCTCTTGAACTCGGCAGTAGTCCTTACGAGAAATTCCTTATCCCCGTTGTTTACGTTTCCGCCCGGAAGGTTCAGATTCTCTGCTCTAAGGGAGTTTCTGATATCGCTGATTGACAGCCCATAGCCAGACAGCTTTTCAGGGTCGAGCTCTATTTTCACCTCAGTCTCCTCGCCTCCGGAGACGCTCACCGAAGCCACTCCCTCGAGCCTTTCAAATCTCGAAAGAATGTCGTCCTCAACGAGAGTCTTGAGCTCGCCCGTCTCCATGCTCGAGGATGCGCCTATTTGTATTACAGGCATTGCATTCGGGTCAATCTTTAGCACAAGCGGAGCCGACGCATCGTCCGGCAGCGCCCCCTTGACCATGTCCACCTTTTCCCTCATCTCGAGGGCTGCAAAGTCCATGTCTGTCCCGTATTCGAACTCTACAACTATTATGGAGTTGCCCTCCCTCGAATACGAGGATATGTTCTTAAGATCCCTTACAGTAGCCAGAGACTGCTCCAGGGGTTTTGTGACAAGCGTCTCCATTTCCTGCGGCGCAACGCCCTTGTAGTCGACTGACACTATTGCCACCGGCACCTCGAGCTCCGGATAGAGATCTACCGGGAGCCTGAAGAGAGATACCGTTCCTATGAGCACTGCTATGAGCATGAACATAAGCGTCGTTACAGGCCTTTTTACGGACATACTTGGAAGATTCATTACTTGGCACTCTCCTGTCCGCTTATTTTGACCTTCGAGCCGTCGTCAAGATAGTTCTGCCCCTTGACTGCTATCTGCTCGCCCTTTTTGATGCCGCTTATTATCTTTACGAATTTTCCATCATCGATTCCGGTTTCAACCTTCCTTGCCTTGGCCTTGCCGTCTTTTATTACAAAAACCAGCTTTTCGCCGCCTTTAACAACCACAGCTTCAGACGGCACGCTGAGCACGCCTTTTTCGCCTTCTGTAGCTATGTCAACCTCGGCAAACATTCCGGCCTTTATCAGACCCTGCGGGTTTTCAAGCTCTATCTTTATGGGATACGTCATTGACCCGCTTGCAGTTGCATCAGACATGGCAGTTATCATGCCCTTGAAAGGTTTTGAAGAAGCCGACTTTATCCTGACATCAAGCTCCTCGCCCTTTTTTATTTTGTTAATAAGATACTCGGAAACAGTCGCATCCATTTGAACTCTTGATGAATCCGTTATAACTATTGACGGCATTCCCTGCGGCGGCATGCTGCCTTTTTGCACGCTCACAAGAGCAACAGTTCCAGATATAGGTGCTCTGACAACTGCATTGTCGAGCATTATGCCTGCGCTCTGGACTGCAGCCTGAGCACTCTCCACGCCATATCTTGCCATCTCCAGATCCTGATCCATGGCCTGAAGCTGCATATTCTCATACGCTTGCTTTGATATTGCGCCTTGCTCGTAAAGCATTCTGTTCCTCTCAAGGTTAAGCTTTGCATTGGCAGAAGCCTGCTGGGCTTTTTCGTAGCCTGCCCTCGAAGAATTGTAAGCAGCCTGTGCCTGCTGGTAGCTGGCACTCAGGCTGTCGCTGTCCATAGTGAAGAGTACGTCCCCGGCACTTACATAGTCGCCTATCTCCGCATTTACGCTTTCTATCTGACCCTGCAGCTTTGCCGAAACTCCAGCTTCCTGAATCGGACTTATCTTTCCTGAAATGACCGTGGTAATCGTTATGTCTCTCTCCTGTGCTGGCTCGACCTGCACGCTTATGGCCTTGTCAGCATCCGACGATGCCTGCTCTTTCTTGCTGCAGCCACCCAAAACTGCTGTCACTGCAAGTAATGCTGCAAGTAAAATACATGTTTTTCTTCTTAGCATAGAGTTCGCCCTCCAGTTTCCGACTCTCGAGTCGGAGGATTATACAAAATAAATTTTATATCCAAACCGTGCCAATGTCAATATTTTCCGACATCGAAAAAAACGCGCCCGGGCAAGCATTATATGCCCGAGCGCAGCATGCGTGTCCGTATCTGCTCTAAATTTCGCCGCATCCCAGTTTTTGCTTCATGTATTCCAAAAGGCCCGCTCTGAGGTCCTCCCTTTTGAGCGCAAAATCTATAGTCGCCTCAAGGTATCCCATCTTGTCGCCCACGTCGTATCTTCTCCCTTCGAACACATACGCGTGCATGCTCGACTCCTTGGCTAGCACGTTGAGAGCGTCCGTAAGCTGTATCTCTCCACCCTTGCCCGGCTTAGTATTTTTTAGTATTTCGAATATCTGAGGTGTTATTATGTATCTTCCGAGTATCGCAATCTCCGAAGGGGCTTTTTCAGGCTCTGGCTTTTCCACGAGGCTGTTGACCCTGTAGGCTCCCTCGCCTACCTCGTAGCCGTCAACTATGCCGTACTTGTTGACATCCTCTTTTGCAACGCTTTGAACCCCCAGTATCGAAGTTCCATATTCCTCGTATGCGCCAATGAGCTGCTTGAGGCACGGCGTCTCGGCATCCACAATGTCGTCTCCGAGCAGCACCGCAAATGGCTCGTCTCCTATGAAACTTCTTGCGCAGTATACGGCATGCCCAAGGCCAAGAGGCTCCTTCTGCCTTATATAGTATATGTTGGCCATCTCGGATATCCCCCTTACAAGCTCAAGCAGGTCGTCCTTTCCCTTTTTTTCAAGCTCGAGCTCGAGCTCCACCGACTTGTCGAAATGGTCCTCAATGCTTTTTTTATTCCTGCCGGTTATTATGAGTATCTCCTCTATGCCGGAATTCACGGCTTCCTCTATAATGTACTGCAGAGTAGGCTTGTCGACTATGGGAAGCATCTCCTTTGGCTGAGCCTTTGTTGCAGGCAGAAATCTGGTCCCCAGTCCCGCAGCCGGTATGACAGCCTTTTTGACTTTCTTTATCATATCTACAACCTCCATAATCTTTTTTAATGATGCGGCTTCTATCTGATACTGCGCTTGTTGTCATATTATCCCATCGTTAATTATACCATAAAAAACCTTGCAAAAAAAGAAAAACGGAGAAGCTTGCGCTTCTCCAAAGGGAGTACTTTCTAATGGCTTTTGTTAATTGAAATTTCCTATTCTGGTTCTATTATTCCGTAGTTTCCAGCCTTACGCTTGTAAACTACGTTAGTCTCGTCAGTCTCTGCATTTATGAACACGTAGAAGTCCTGTCCGGAGAGCTCCATTTGAAGCACTGCCTCTTCCTCCATCATAGGTTTGAGACCTATCCTCTTTCTTCTTACTATCTTGGACTCAGCCTTTGCTTCCTCGCCTTCCTCAACAACGTAAGGCTCTATGTTTTCAAATCTTATTGTCTTGTGTTCCTTGGTTTGAAGCTTTTCCTTGTACTTTCTGAGCTGTCTTGCCAGCTTGTCAACCACAAGGTCTATAGCTACATAAAGGTTTTCCTGAACCTCTTCGCCTCTAAGTATTGAACCGTCCACCGGAATTGTAACTTCTATCTTCTGAAGGTTCTTCTGGGTGCTAAGCGTTGCCGTAGCCTCTATCTCCTTGTTGAAATACTTCTCAAGCTTGCTTAGCTTCGTCTCTACTGAGCTTTGTAGTGCATCCGTTATTTGTATGTTTTTTCCGCTTACTGTTACTTTCATAATTACATCCCCCTTCTGTGGCTTTCATGTTGCCTATTAAATAGTTACCCAGCACCGTGCTTTTTAAATCACACTTTTATTTTTTGCCCTTTATCCTTTTCAGCCTGAAGAAATCCTCACGGTCCTTCTCCTCGAGCACCTCCTGTATATACTTGGCCTGAGCCTTGTACCTTGGAATCTGGACGTTCTCTAGCGCATTGGCCCTGCGCTGTGTCTTTTTTATCTCTACAGCCAGCCTGTATACCGAGTTTTCAACCTCTGCCAGCTCGTAAATGAGATACCTGACCTGTCTGAAGTTTCTTATTGCTATGTCGAAGGCCGGGTTGGTCCTGAAAAAGCCGTAGTTTGGGGTAACCGGATGCTTTTCGAATTTCACGCTTGGAATCTCTACTCCCATTACGCTCTTCATGAGTATTTCGTAGTCTTCGTCCTTTTGTATGGAGAGGGCCAGCTCCTCCACGTACTCCGTGCCGAAGGACACGTTGACCATCTCGAGCGCCTTGTATGCGTCCGAAAAGACTATTGCTATCTCCGCTTGTATCTCCTTTGACCTGTCAACGAGTGTCATCATTTCGCGTATGAGCACGTTCCTTTTCTTGTCCAGAAGCTCGAAGGCCTTCTGCGAAAACTCAAGGGAGCTTCTTAGCCTCATGAGATTTGCTTTGGTTGCGGCTGTCTGTCCGTTCATGCATCATCACCCCTGCTTTTGTGACGGCAGATATTTTTTGATGGTTTCAGGCTGAAGCCTGTCGAGCTCCTCCACAGGCAGTATGTCCACCATTTTCCATCCCATATCGAGCGTCTGGCCAATCTCCCTGTTCTCGTTGAAGTCCTGGGCAAGGAACACCTCTTCGAACCTTCTTCCAAAATCCATGTATTTCCGGTCAAGCTCCGAGAGCTCCTCCTCGCCTATTATCTGGGACAGAGCCCTTACGTCCTGAACCCTCGAATAGAGCGAGAAAAGCTGGTTTGCTATCTCGTCATGGTCCTCCCTTGTAAAGCCCTCTCCTATGCCGTCCTTCATCAGCCTTGAAAGCGATGGCAGCACGTTTATCGGCGGGTATATGTTCTTCTGGAACAGATCCCTTGAGAGTACGACCTGCCCCTCAGTGATGTAGCCTGTAAGGTCGGGCACAGGATGCGTTATATCGTCGCTTGGCATCGTCAGTATGGGCAGGAGCGTTATGGAGCCGTTCTTGCCCTTTATCATGCCCGCCCTTTCATAGAGCATTGCAAGGTCGCTGTAGAGATAGCCGGGATATCCCTTTCTGGATGGGACCTCTTCCCTTGCCGACGATATCTCCCTTAGGGCCTCGCAGTAGCTTGTCATGTCCGTTAGTATTACGAGTATGTGCATGTCCTTTTCAAACGCCAAATATTCAGCTGCTGTAAGCGCGCACCTTGGGAGCGAGAGCCTCTCGACCACTGGGTCGTCAGCGAGGTTAATAAACATTACAACCCTCTCTAGCGCACCGGACTGCTCGAATGTCTTCCTGAAAAAATCTGCATCGTCATGCTTTACTCCCATTGCGGCAAATATCACGGCAAAGCTCTCGCTGCCCTTGGCGCCCACATTGGCCTGCTTCACTATCTGGGCCGCAAGCTCATTGTGGGAAAGACCGTTGCCCGAGAATATCGGGAGCTTTTGCCCCCTTATGAGAGTCGCAAGGCAGTCTATTGCTGATATGCCCGTCTGTATGAAGTCCCTTGGGTATTCACGCGAGACCGGGTTTATGGGGTTGCCGTTGACGTTGTGCTTTTCCTTGCTGAATATCTGCGGCCCGCCGTCTATGGGGCGTCCCACGCCGTCGAACACCCTTCCGAGCACATCCTCGGAGAGCGCTATCTCAAGAGGCTTGCCCGTGAAATACACTCTGGCGTTACTTGTCGACATGCCGGAGGTGCCTTCGAAAACCTGGGCTATGACAACTTCCTTGTCGACCTTTACAACCTTCCCGCTTCTTTTTTTCTGGCCGTCTATTGTTATGTCTATTATCTCTCCGTAGGCGACTCCCCGGATGCCCGAGAGCACTATAAGAGGGCCTTCTATCTTATCCAGCATCAGGTATTCCTTTTTCATGGTATTAGTATCCCTCCTACTCCTCGTATTTCCTGTAGAGCTCCTCGTAGTAGCTTTCGATGTCGTCCCTTAGCTTTTCAAAGCCTTCGAGGTTGTCGTTAGGTATGTTGTATTTCATCTTGACTACCTGCGCAAAAAGCATGTCATCCTTCGCCTTGGATATAGGTATGCCCTCCTTGACGGCCTTGCTTGCCTTTTCGTAGAGCAGGTTTATAGTCTTTAGCATGAGATACTGCTTCTGGAGCGGCACGTAGGTGTCCTCCTTGTGCATGGCGTTTTGCTGCAGGAAGCCGTTTTTTATTATTCTTGAAATCTCTATGACAAGCCTTTGAGAGTCCGGAAGCACATCTTCGCCGACAAGCTCGACTATCTCCATGAGCTTTTTCTCCTCGTGCAGCAGTTCGAGCATCTTGGCCCTAAGGCTCATAATGTCCTCCGCCACGTTGTCCTTGAACCAGTTCGACAGCATCTTGATGTAGCCGCTGTAGCTGCTCAGGTAGTTTATGGCCGGATAGTGCCTTGCGTATGCCAGGGTCCGGTCAAGCGCAAGGAATGCGTTTACAAACCTCTTTGTGTTTTCAGTTACGGGCTCTGAAAAATCTCCCCCGGGAGGAGAAACAGCTCCGATTACAGTGACCGAGCCCTCGCTGCCAGAGAGCGTCTTTACATACCCCGCCCTCTCATAAAACTGCGCCAGCCTCGAAGGCAAATATGCGGGATATCCTTCCTCGGCGGGCATTTCCTCGAGCCTTCCTGATATCTCCCTCAGGGCCTCGGCCCATCTCGATGTCGAGTCGGCCATTATGGCCACGTGGTATCCCATATCCCTGTAGTATTCGGCCATCGTGATACCCGTGTATATGCTCGCCTCCCTGGCCGCAACAGGCATGTTTGACGTGTTGGCTATGAGCACAGTCCTTTCCATGAGCGGCCTGCCGCTTTTGGGGTCCATTAGCTTCGGAAAGTCCTCTAGCACCTCTGTCATCTCGTTGCCGCGCTCGCCGCAGCCTATGTAGACTATTATGTCCGCATCAGACCACTTGGCTAGCTGGTGCTGTGTCATGGTCTTTCCTGTGCCAAAGCCCCCCGGCAGCGCTGCAGTTCCGCCCTTGCCCAGCGGGAAGAACACATCTAGCACTCTCTGGCCTGTGATAAGCGGCTGCTCTATAGACATCCTCTGCTGAGTGGGTCTGGGCTCCCTCACGGCCCATTCCTGATAAAGTCTGAGGCTGCGTTTTTCGCCTTGACTGTCCTCTAGAACCACTATCTCATCCTCGAGGCTGTATTTCCCGTTATCGGCCGCCTTTACCACCCGGCCCGTAACCTCCGGAGGCACCATGAGCCTGTGCTCTATGAGGCTGGTCTCTTGTATTGTTGCGTACACGCTGCCGGGAGCGAGTTCATCGCCCTCGCTCACCTTGATTTCCACCTGCCAGAGCGCGTCTGGATCTATGGATATCAGCCCAATGCCTTCGGATATGAAATTGCCCGATATCTGTTCAATCTTTATGAGAGGCCGTTGTATGCCGTCGAATATGTTGCCTATTATGCCGGGTCCTAGCTTTAGCGATAGCGCCTTGCCTGTGGGCACCACGTCCTCGCCCGCCTTGAGCCCCTCTGTCTCTTCGTAAACCTGTATTGTGGCATTGTCCGACTCTATTGATATGACCTCACCTAGGAGCTTCTTGCCTCCCACCATAACCATCTCTCTGACCTTGAAACCCTTTACGCCTTCGGCTCTTACGACAGGCCCGTTTACCATGGCAACAATCGCCGACTGGACATCATGAATATCCATGTCCATATCCTGCATTTCTTCTGATCTATTTTCACCGTTGTTATTCATAATCATCACCATTCTCTTCAAGGTATTCAAACACCATGCGTCCGACTTTTTCTCTGTTTTCGTCTATCATTTCAGACAAGGAGCTGTTAATCCTGAATGTCCCGTCCTTGTCTGTGAGCACAAACCCCCCTATGTGCTCTTCTGCGAGCTCGAGGAATTCGATGCCGCTGTTCTCGCAGCCTCTTCTTTCGAACAGTCTCCTTATGTCCGCCTCGAACATCTCCCTGTCCTTTGCAGTGAGCTCTAGCATGAGCGTCCTGCCGGCGCATTCCTTGGCCGCTATGCATGCAAAAGCCTTCTCCAGCTTATTGAGGAAGAATTCCCTGTAGCCTTCACCCTTTGCAAATTCGGCACCTCTTGCGTAAAGGCGCTGCATTAGCGTGTCTACAAAGCCGCTCAGCTTGAGCAATACCCTCCTTCTGCCTTCCATAGTCTCCTGGGATATTATCTCCTGTTTTTTTAGGTTGCCCCTTTCAATCATGTCCTCTATTATCTTCTCAGCCTCGCCTTGAAGCCTTTCCTTGTTTTGAGAAAGTATCCTTTCCTTTTCTGCATTCATCTTCTCCATGCGGGCGTCCGATTCTTCCTTGACCTTGTCGTATACCATGCTCTTGAAAAGTTCGAGCTTGTCCTCGAATGTTACCATGCTCATCACCCCAATGCTATATCTTTATGCCTATAGAGTCCCTTATATAGCTAGTTATATAGTCGGGCGGCTTTATGCTGCCCTTGCGCGAAGGTATTTCGACTATGAGCGGATGCTTTGCGCTGAGCTTCACGGCGCTTATACTCTCCGAAATCTTCTTCGACGCCGTCTCTGTGATTATAAGTATTCCTATCCCTTCGTCGGCCACTGCCATGTCCACAGCCTTTAATATCTCGGAGCGCTCCCTGGCCATGACGCCGTCTATGCCGGCAATCCGCATCGCCAGAAGGGTGTCGCTATCGTCGCTTATAATGAATGATCTCATACAGTCCCTCCAAACTAAGTGCTATATCCTTCCTAGTATAAGTATTGATATTATGAGCCCGTATATTGCAATTCCCTCGGCAAGGCCTACGAATATTAGCGTTTTTCCAAGTATGCTCTGGTCCTCAGATACGGCTCCAAGCGCCGAAGAGCCGACTGCACCCACAGCGTAGCCAGCGCCTATTGTGGCAAGGCCCGTGCAGAGCGCGGCGGCTATGAATCCCAGACCCGATGCGCTAGTTGCAGCTCCTGTTGTTGCAGCAAATGCGATGTCAGGAACCATCATACCAACGGCAGTGAGCATGAAAGCAGAACACGCCCCTATGCTGGCTTTGAGCATAAGGCTGGCCCGCTTGCCAAGTCTGTTTGATTTGCTAAGTTCCAGGTATACTCCGCTTGCTATGGTTGCAAACACTATCATGCAGTTGATTATAAGAATAGCCTTCATATGTTATCCCTCCAATTTTTTATATGGCTTATTTACGGCCTATTCGGCGCTCATCTTAACTGGGTCAAACTCCCTGCCCTCGCCCTTGAAATACTTGCTGAAAAGCTCGTAGTATTCGAGCCTTAGTCCCTGAATGAATACTATTAGCCCTTCAAGCGCTATTATCACTATGTTCCCTATTATTATAATAATGGCGCTTCCTGTCGGATTACCCATCAGTTTCGCCATCGTAAGAAATGCCATAAAGAGCCCAGCGTGGTTGAGCGCAAAAGCCCCGACCCTTATAAACGATATGGTGTTGCTCGCCATGCTCATGAGAGTCTCGAATATGTCAAAGCCGCTTTCAATGTAGTACTGCGATGGATTCTCGTGGTAGAGAGGCCTTTTTTTCATTATTATGTTGGAAAGAGGCTCCCGTAGCACCATCAGCGCTATGAGTACCACCGCCAGCGCTGCACCGACCGTCACATTCAAGATGTATGCGCTTGCAAACACCTGGTATATCATTATGAGCAGCACAATGTAGAATATGAGACCCGCAACGCCGTTCCTTCCAAACAAACCATCCTTTATATTCCTTTGCTTTATGGCATTAACTATGTTGTACCCAAAGCTAATTGTAAGAAGTACCACCCCTAAAACCACGGATGAGGCGAGCACGAAGTTTATGTTTTCGATTGGCCTCACAAACAATGCCGGCAAAACTTCCTCGAATCCGAACACGCTGCCGTAGAGCAGCCCGAACACGGCCGAGCTCGCTCCAATCCTTGTGAGTATGGCACCGTATGCCTTGAACTTCTCGACCTTCAGCGCAAGGTAGAGCCCTGTGAAAAACAGCACGGCGCCCTGCCCCACGTCTCCGAACATCGCCCCGAAAAGCAGCATGTATGTTATGCCCAGGAACGTTGTCGGATCGAGCTCGTCATAAGACGGCACCCCGTACATCTTGACCAGGTTTTCAAATGGCTTTATGAGCCAGTTGTTCCGCAGCTTCGTGGGCGGCCGCGTAATCGCCTGTGCGCTCTTGTCCTTGCTCCAAACCACTACGGCCCTCTCGTCCGCCTTTTCAATGCTCTCGAGCACCTGCGCCTTGTCCCTTCTTGGAACCCATCCCGTCAGGAAGAAGAAGTTGTCGGTAAAAGCCATCTTGCGCTTTATCCTTTCAATCTGCTTTTGGACAAGCAGCATGTTATATGCCTTTATAAGATCGTCTTCGTATTCCTCCTTGAATCCCTCGAGCTCCGACTTGAGATTCCCCGTCTCAGCTTCCAGATTTCCCACAGTCTCATCTATGACCGCTATTGCCTGACCCGGGTTTCCGGTTATCTCCTGCGGAATCCGTATGTCGTGGAAATTGAGCGACTTCAAGACCTTGTCCGTATCCTCCTCTATCTCCCGCGGGTACACGGCCAGATATACCTCCTCCTTCTCACTCGAGCCTATGTGGAATATGGCGGCTGTTATGCTGTCGTAGCTTTCCTTGAGCTTAAGTCTCTTGTCCTTCGAAAGTGTACCTATCCTGAAGCTGAAGTATTTCATCTGTTCCAGTTCTTCGATTGTGACGTCTATTGAACTTATATACCTCAGGCTGTCCTTGAATTCCCTCAGCGCAGCAAGACGGGCTTCTTTGTCGACAATCTCATTGTGAATGGGCTCTATTTTCGAGTAGAGCCATTCGAGCTCCTGGCTACATTTTTTGTAGGAGCATTCGCTCGTTATCAGATTTTTGTCCGCATGGAATTCAATCCCGAAATAGCCCTTGATTATGGCCATCTTCTTTTCCAGCTCGCCAAAATCCTCGAACTCGGCATACGGCATTATGTCGCATTCCATTTCACCCTCGGCCTCTTCAAGCATGCACAGCGTCAGACTCCCCTCGCCTGCCTTTTTGATCGAGCTTTCTATGTGGACTTTCTCAAGGAGCACTACACTCCTTAGCACCTCTTCAATACTCTCCCTGGGGCCTGCCACAGTCATTAGCTCCATTTTTTCAACGGCCATTCGCTATCACCCCCTTATATCCTTCTTATGAGGTATTTCCTGGCATCATTATATTCCATGCCGTACCCTACAGCCTCCGTGATAGAAATTATATCCCTCATCTCGAACTCTATCCTGTGGTAGTACTCTATTATCTGGGTTATGTTCATACTTCCGACTGTCTGGTAGTTGTCGTAGAGCGCCTGTGACATCGCCCTTTCCATGAATATGTCACTTACGCCCCTCTCGAGCAGCGACCAGTAACTGGTGCTTCTCATTTCAGCCATGAAATTCTCGGGGGTCCCACTAAAGCATATCCTTTTGAGCGTCTTACCCTTGAGGTAATATCCAAATGGCAAAGCGTAGTTGAATATCTCGACGCCCGTGAGCTTGTAGAATGTAAGTGCCCTGTATATGAAGTGAATGTTCTGAAGGTCTACGTTAGTGCCCACCTGCATTAGCATGAGCTCCCTATCCTCCGGATCGAGCTTTTCTATGTGCTTGAAGAGGAGCTCAAAATAGGCGTTGTCTATGTTCATCTCCATATGGAACTGCCTCTTTTCCATGTCCTCCTGCGTAAGCGTCTTGAGCGGCCTATAATATATTGTGCCCTTTAGCCGCTCCACGAAATCCTCTATGGTCCTGGCCTTTACAAGCTCTTCCCTGTTTACGCCCGTGAAACTCTCCTTGCGGAGAAAGCGATTTGTTATCTCTCCCGGATCCTCGCCGCGGCTTATCGACCTTAGTATTAGCTTGAGGTCCTCCACCTCGTATCTGACCATCGTGAGCACCTTGAGCACCTGCTTGCTCTCTCCTGTAAGGAAGTGGATTATCTTTTCATAGTCGTCGAGTATGGCCTTCCTGAGGCAAAACTCGAAGTCCTGCCTGTTGTAGTTGTCCGGGTCTATGTCCTTTAGCACATGGTTGTATGCGGTCTTTTCCTTGAGATACCTTACTATCTCGACCTCATTTCCCATTGCCAGCATATTTTTATAGTCCTCGTCCCTTAGCAGCCTCGCTTTGAGCGCCCGGACCTTCGCGTTTACAGCCGCATATTTTTGAACGCTCGACATCTAAACATCCCCTTTTAGAAATATCTCGAAGAAAAGCTTGTTTTCCATGCCGTCTTTTCTCTTTTGAAACTTCTCGTCCAGCTCCGTCAGCCTGCTCTCATAGCGGCTTTTTATCTTCTCGGCTTCCTTATTTCCTTCGTCTATCAGGAACTGCATGCTTGCCCTTCCTTCCTGCCTTGCCGCTTCAATCATTTGCGTTTCCATGGTCACCAGCTCTTTTTTGATGTCTGCGTCATTATCCTCCGCAAGCTTTCTTGTCTTTTCATCCAGTGCCCTGCTTAGAGAATCTATGTCGAGTATCCGTCTTAGTATCTCTATGTCCTCCATTCGAACCCCCCCAAACATGCAATGTTTTCACTTATTGAATATTGTTACCCCCGGCAGGCGGATGTAAACTTGATAGAAATCGACAGCTGGTTCTCGAGTTTATAACCAAGTTATCCACATGCAAAAATTCAACCAAAAATTAAAAATGAGAACAAATCGACTTATAAATTCATGCTGTTTTTGTATGAATAAAATGCTTCATTTTCCTCACTTCTGGCGCCAAACGTGCCCTTCCGTCATTGTATTGCAAAAATACGTTTCCTGGATTCCGTGGATTAATTTTTGTGGATAATGTGGATAGTTCTGTGCATAACTCATATTTCAACTATCCGGCTGTGGGCAGTTTTGTTAGGAACGTGTTAAGAGATTTTTGGGTCTTGACAGGATTTTTGTGTCGAATTATGGTTTTTATCTGAATGTTGCAGGAAAAGAGTCGTGAAGGTGTGGGGATGGGAATTCTAGTGCGGTGAATGTGAATCCTGTGAAACAGTCGCACTTCCTATATGGTTTTGGGATTTCTTAAATCTTGTAACTTGCAAAAATTGAAATTGCGGAGCTGAATCCAATGGAATATACGCCCTTATGTTTTGTTTTTAGGATTTCTAGCGACTCCTCGATTTGCATCATTGGGAATTTCGAAAACTCGCTTCGCTCAAACAGTTCGAAATTCCTTCAATTCTGCAATTCTCTTCGTCTAGAAATCCAACAAAACCAAAAAAATAAGGCTCTCCTATTCCTCTTGGATTTTCTCCGCAGCATTATTCGAAATATAGATGTCTCTCTTACCTAACTATGAAATCTTTCAAACCCATATGAATTTAGAGGCCCCCTGTTTCACTTGGATTCACTCGACAATTAGAAAACTCAAATAAATCAAGCTCTCCTGTATGATTCTGTGCAATAAAAAATGCGAAAGAGATGCCGGTTGGCGTCGCTTTCACATTTTTATGTGCTCGCTGTTCTTATTTTTTATTGTCTATGAATACTCCCTGGGCGTGGTTGTATTTAGAGGCGTAACCCTTTGATATTTTGCTGGCTGCGCTTTTTTGAGCCTGGAGTTTTTTCATGTCTTCTTTGACCTGCTCGAATTTTTCGCTGACTTCGCTTTTGTTCTGCTCGTCTAGTTCCTGTATTTTCTGTGTTATTTCCATAACAGCCTGGACTTTTTGGTGGAGCGATGCAAGCTGCGGATATTTTTTTGTGTCCGCATGCTCGAGTGAGGCTATGCCCATCATTTCCTTGACTTCTATGTATAGTCTGTAGAATTCCGAGTCTATCTGGTCTATTTCGTCCATGGCGAGCTGCCTTTTTTTCATCTCGTTCATGAATGAGTCTATGCTTTCGGTTTTCAGGAAGCTTTTTTGCTCTAGTGTCATCCAGTAGAGCATTTCCATGAGCACTGCTTTTTTGTCGAGCAGCTCTATTAGTCTTCCTATTATGCTTTCTATTCTCATATTATTACCTCGAGTTCATTCTGGCGAGTTTTATGGCTTCTTTCCACGTATCTCTCATGTCTGTTATGAGTTCTTTTACTTCTTCCAGCGCCTGTGAGTCTTTTTTTATGTTTGCGTCTATGAGCCTTGTATGCATGTAGTCGTAAAGCGGCCTTAGGCCCTTTGAAACCTCGTAGTCCATGTTGAGTGTTATATTGAGCTCTCTTACTATGTTTTGAGCTTTTATTATGTTTGTGTTTGTCATTTCTATGTTCTTGTCTTCTATGCCTATTGCTGCTCTGTTTATGAATTTTATGCAGCCGTCATAGAGCATAAGTGTCAGTTCTTCCGGAGTTGCGGTGAATACCGACTGCTCCTGATATTTCGCATATGGATTTGTCATTGCCATACAGTTAACACCCCTTATATGTTCATTAGTTCGTGCCTGGCACCGTTATTGTCCTCCCCCAAGCTGCTGTGACAGCCAGCTGCTTTGTGAGTTCATCTGCTGCATTGCCTTTTCAAGTGCGGTGAATCGCTTCCAGTATCTGTCCTCTACGTCCGATAGCCTGTCGTTTTCTGTGTCTATCCTTTTGGCTATGCTGAGAAGGTCTTCATCTATCAGGCTCTTTGAGCCCTTCACTACGAATTCTATCATTATGTTGGACTGGACTTTCCTGTAGAGGCTGGCGTTGTCGCCCGCTCCGGCCTTGTCTATTACGTCCTTCATGCCCTCAACCATGTTGTCGTATATTCTGTTGATTATTCCTGTTTCTGCCTTTTTGGTATCCTCATCAGTCGAGCTTGAGGTCTTGAAGAGCAGCTCCATCACACCTTCAGGATCCTGCATTATCTTTTCCCTGAGCTTTGTCTCGTCTATCTCCAGCTTGCCCTTGTCTGTGTAGGAACCTGTAGTTATGCCTATCTCAAACATTGAAGAAAACGAGCCCGAGACACCTTCGACTTTTTCGTAGAGGCTTGATCTTATGGTTTCCAGAGTCCTCTGCAGGGTCGAGTCGTTTCTCAGAAGCCCTGACTTGGCCTTCTCCTCCCAAAGCTTTATTGTGTCCTCGTCCATGGCTTCCTTCTGCTCGTCAGTGAGCGGCTGGTAGTCCCTGTACTTTTTTTCGCCGAGCTTTGTGTTTACGCTGTCTATGAGTGTGTTGTACGAGTCAACGAAGGCTTTGACCTTCTCGACTATGCCGTCTGTGTTTGTGTCGACCTTTATGGTGTTTGTGACTCCCGGCTGAGCCGCTTTGAGGTCTATCGTAATGCCGTTTATTGTAAACTGGTTTGAGGAATATTTTATTCCCGCCGCCCCGTCAAATTCTATTTCAGCGTCCTGGCCGGTAATATCAACTCCGGCTGCTAAATCAGTTGCGAATATGCTATCTTCTGCGCCCTCTGCTGATTCAGCGAAAACTCTTTTTTTACCTGAATCTATTGTCTCGGTAATGTTTATCTTGGCGTTGCTCCCCATTGATGTTGTGGAAATAAAAAACCTGTTGGATGTATCGTCGAACGTTGCTTTTATGCCTAAATTCCCTGAATTGATTTCATTTACTATGTCAGCTATTGTTTTATCAGCTGTAATAGAAATATTCACTTCTCCTGATGTGGTCTTTATGTTTACCGAACCACCTGCTCCAAGCTCTGAAAGCTTGGTAGTCGAAGTGACATCGGTAAGAGCGCCTCCCAATTCGACATTCCTGGCAGCGATATCCTTAATACTTGCCTTGTTGACTCCCTCTGCAAGCTTCTCTACTTTAATGCTATGAGTTCCCGATACCGCAGAAGTGGTAGCTGTCGCTGTAAATGTGCTTTCATTTGAGGACGATGCGCTTTTCACCCATGTGAAGCTGCTGTAGGATGTTGAAAACGTGGAGCCTGTGGAGCTTGTCCTTGTGATGCCGAGCGCCTTTTTCGAATCCAGTATGAAGTTGGCGAAGCTCTTGTTCATATCGTTGTAGGCTTCCTGCACCCATGTCTTTGTCTGCTTGCTCTGCTGGAGCTTGTCAACCTTGGCCCTTTCGGCCTTCATTAGCTCCTTAACCATGCTCTCCGTGTCAAGCCCCGATGCCATACCGCCGAACCTTATTGTCGACATTTTATCACCCCTATATTAATTCTAGCCCCTCTTGTCTACGAAAAGACCTGCCTTTTCCATCATGTCGGCCACCATGTCGAGTATCTTTTCCGAAGGGATTTCTTTTATGACCTCGTCTGTCGAATTATCCATTATCTTTATCATTATCTGTTTTGTCTTCTCATGCACTGAAAATCTTATGCTTGTGTTCTGTCCGGCAAGTTCGGGATTAGCCTTTTCTATGGCCTCTATGAGCTTTCTTTCTCCCGGAAATGACGCCTGATCTTCCTTGCCTAGAGCCTGCTTTACCATATCTGCCTTTTCGGACGACATCTTTTCTGAATGCGATATCTCGCTTCTTTGAGACAGCGTGTTGGTGCTTACTACAGAGCTTTCAATCTTCATATGTATCCACCGTCCTTATATATTGTTTCCTCTAAGGAGTTTTATCGGCAAATGACATGAAAAGTTTAGAGCCGATACCTGAAATTTTCAACCAGTCCACCTATAGTGTTCAAAATCGAAATAATCCCTTAGCAAAATTCTCCATATTTTAAAAAGCTCCTGCGACCTAAACTGCCTGCCACAAGAGCCATCACCTAACTTTTATCTTCTTTAGAGATTCAACTAGAACTTCTTTCAATTCCTCGGATGAGCTTATCTCCCTCGGGTTTGATGCAATGTTACTGCTTTTCATTGCTTCCTTTGCTATCCTGTCTATTGCCAGCTCTTCTAATGGATATCCTGATGCATTTAGATGCTTGAACATCTCCGATCTATGGGCAATGTCTTCTATCCACTCTATTATATCGGTTTTGCGCCCGTCATTTAGCGATAATATTCCATTTATCTCTCCAAGAAACTCCTGGCAGTACCCTTTGTTGAAAATCAGCGTCTGGGGCAGCAAGAGAGCTATTATAATGCCGTGGTGCCAGTCCGTGATTGCTCCAAGAGGGTGGGCCAGACTATGTGCTATTGAAAGCCCCGTCCTTGGATAAAGTAGTCTTGCCGTAAACGCCACATTCTGAAGCGCTTCAAGAGATTCCATATCCCTGTCGAACACGGCTCTTTCCATGTGTCTGAAAATGGTATCAAGACTCCCCCTTGTGCTTATCCTGACAAGGGAATCTGCATTTTTTGATATGTGCACCTCTATTCCGTGAGCCAGCGTGTCCATTGCAGTAGCAGCTATCATCTCCCTGCTCAGCGACACCAGCGACTGCGGATCTAGTATTACGTATTCTGGTATGAACCTCTCATGTGATATTGCCGCTTTCCTCAAAGGCTCAGTTTCCTTTATTATCGCAAATGGGCTGCATTCCGCGCCGGTTCCACATGTAGTTGGTATTGCCACGAAAGTCTGAAAACCACTGTTCATGAGGATGTATTTTGCAGCATCTATTGCGCTTCCTCCTCCGGCCGCTATAACTATGTCCCCTTTGTTTCTTCTGAAGCATTCTACGCCATCCTCACACTGGATAACGCTCGGATTTGTTGAAAAACCGTCCCAGCAAGTCGTTTCATATCCTTCCAAGGCTAGCTTGAGCTTTGTCTCAAAACAAGTTCCTTCGAGCCCTCTGTCAAGCACTACAAATGCGCTTTTAGCCGAATTAGCCTCCATTATATCCTTTAGCTTTGAAACCGAGCCCAGTCCACTGTAGACAAGCCTGGGAGTTTTTATGTTCCACGTCTTCAAATCACTCAGCTCCTTAAAAATAAATCGAGCAGCACCCTATGTGAATGCTGCCCTGAAAGTTTTCTATTTCCAGCCTTCGAAGCTGTCAACATTGTCCTTTGTTACAAGTCCAAGCGGAGTCCAGTAGATGTCCTTGTCTATCGTCTGCCCCTCCAGAACCTTAAGCGCAATTATCAAACCGCCCTTACCGAAAAGATATGGCGACATAGCAACTGTTGCGTCAAGTTCGCCCTTTGCTATCGAAGCCTTCGCCTCTTCTATGAAGTCAACGCCTACCACAACGACCTGGTCTTTCTTGTTCGCAGCCTTAAGAGCTTCAACAGCGCCAAGGGCCATCATGTCATTTGCACAGAATATTCCCTTCAAATCAGGGTTGGCCTGAAGCAGGTTCGTAGTTATATCGTATGCAGTTTTGCGGTCCCAGTTGCCTGGCTGAACCGAAACCACTTCTATGCCGTCCTTGCCTTCAAAGCCCTTTTGCGCGCCGCTCTTTCTAGCTTCACCTTGAGCAGCTCCAGGAAGCCCTTCGATTATTGCAACCTTTCCAGAGCCTATCTTTTCTGCTATGAATTCAGCGCCCATCTTGCCCTGCTCTTCAAAGTCGGATGTTATGAAGGCTTCTATCTTTGCGTTTACTTTTTTGGCTTCCTCTGCATCTACAGATGTTCCTACCGCTACCACAGGTATTCCTTTTTTTGTCGCCTCAGCTACTCCAGGAACAAGGTTGAATGGAGTTATAGCCGATATAGCTATTGCGTTGTAATCTTTGCTAAGTAGCGTTTTCAGCGTTTCAAGCTGAGAGTTCACGTCGTCTTCCTTCGGAGCTGCAAGCACATCTATTGTAACTCCATATTCAGCTGCTGCAGACTCGTATCCTTCTTTCATTGTCACCCAGAAAGGATTTGCAAGAGTTATCTCCAAAGCCGCAAGCTTTGCCTTGCTGTCTTTTGCAGGCAGTGGAGCTAGAGCTTCCTCAAGCTTCTTTTCCGCATCTGCAAAAGCAGAATTCTTTTGTGTCTCCTGCGTAGTACTCTTTGGTTCGGCTGTCTTTGCTTCCTGCTTTGCTGAGCAGCCTGCCATCGAAAACATCATTGTTGCTGCCAAAAAAGCTGCGATTAGTCTTTTTGCATTTTTCATCGATTAAAGCCTCCTAATGTAGTTTGATTTTTTATTATACAGGAACAGCTCACTTGCATTAATCAATGCATAACAAATTTAAGCTTCCCTGCTTAACACTTCAAGTATGTCCTCTTTTGAAGCCTTTAGCCTTGGTCCTCGCTGTGTGCACTTTATTGCTGCGCAGGCGTTTGCAAATCTTGCCGAATCTGCAGCAGTCATTTTGCTAATAAAAAACGCATATATGAAGCCTCCTATGAAAGAGTCCCCGGCGCCTGTAGTATCTACCGCCTCAATATCAATTGCTGGAATCTCAGCTAATCCTTCCTCTCCAAAAACAAGCGCTCCATTTTCTCCTAAAGTAAATACCAACCCGTACTTTGGCCTGTACTTATCGTATATGCTGTTTCCGGCGCTGAGGTAGTCATCGCTCCCTGCCAGCTCCAAAAGGCCCTCCCTGCATGCAAATATCACGTCTGCCAGAGAGAACATCTCCTCAAGCTCCTGACTGCTTGCATTGCATAATGACATGAAAGAAGGCGCACACTGCAGGTTGACTGCTACTGGGATGCCCTCCTCCTTGCACAGCCTTGCCAGCTTTATAGCCGGCTTTACAGGGAACATATCAGTGTAGAAAAGTTTTATGCCTTTTAGCATTTCACTGCCCACATCGTCCGCCCCAAGCTCCAGCAGGCTGTCGCCCAAATTGCAATATATGGCCTTATCTCCTTTTTTATCTACCGTTATAAATGTATGCAGCGATTCACCGCCCTGCTTTACTTTAACGTACTCAGTCTCCACTCCGCTGAGCTTTATGTCTTCGAGAAAAAGCCCTCCGTAGTGGTCATCGCCAAGCTGTGCCACAAGTGACGTTCTGATATCCATGTTGCTTAGCGTTACGAGAACATTTGCGCAGCTTCCACCCGGCATAAGCTTTTCACAGTGTATGAATGAAAAACCATCCTCCTTTGGCAGATTCTCGCACTGCATTACTATATCCATGGCCGACGCACCAAGACCTAATATCTCAACACTCATGAAAACCCCCTCTTTCTCTTTTGAATGTATAGCTAACCCATCATTTCAAGGAATGCGCCTATGCGTACCCTCAGCATCTCTGCATCATTTTGTGAATAGTCCGTCTCCAGGTGTAAAAAAGGTAAGCCCAGCTTATCTTTAGCAAGCCTTGCCACATGATTCGATTCTATGTTGTACGTGTGGCAGCCCTGCCACGTAAGGTCTATTATGCCGTCTATGCTGAATTCCTTGACTATTTCCTTGATTAGCTCCAAGCGCCCATCGTTTGGTGACATTATGGAGCATGGTATCTTTAGATATTTCTCAGCCAGAAGGAGCAGCGGATCCCTAGTGTCATTCTCGTCAATGTAAAAACCAAGTGTCTTGTAGCCGCCGCAGCTTTCCATGTTGACTACAGTCCCTCCGCTTTCTTCGACTATTGCAACCACCTTTTCACTGCCAATGCCTACGGGAGTTCCGGTAAGGAGTATCCTCGGCGCATCTTCGGATACAGCGTGCTTTCCTTTTGCCGCCTCCGATAGAATATCGCCGCAGAGCTTGTGTATTAGCCTGACGCGCTCCTCTCTGTCGCTGTGAAAGCCTATCTGCCAGGATACCCTCAGCAGCTCCATTCCCGATATAAACGCCGGCTTTGCCCTGTTGAGGTCATAGAGCCTCTTTAGAGCCTTCTTTTCCTCGTTTACAGTGTGTATTGCCCTTCTTAAATCTTCGTCGCTTATGCTCGTTTCAAGATACTCTTCAAGTGCGACCTTCAGGCGTTTCATCTCTGCGTACATCAGCTCAAGAGAAGACTGCGATTCCTGATTCTGGGGCATATTCATCACATGAACCTTCTTGAATTCCTTCATCAGTTCGAACATCTTCTTTTTGCCGTCACAAGTTGTTTCACCTATGACCATATCCGAAAAGTAAAAGTACGGACATGCGTCTGTCACGGCATAGCCATAGGAGGATTTGATAAGCGGGCACAGGTTTCTCGGCAGGTGCTTTTCAGCATCTGCTATTGGCTCCTCTCGCGTACCGCAAAGTCCAACGCCTATGGCTCCCGCAGCCAGCACAAGCTCCCGGGGGCCGTATGTGCAGTATAGCCCCACCACTTTCTGGCCTCTCTCCTTGGCCTCCTTTAGAAGCATCATATTTTTTTCCTTCATTTCCCTAAACGATTCAAACAAGTCCTGTTCCATAGCCTACTCCTTTTTAAAGCTGCCATGCAGCCTTACCGCATCCATGAAATGAATTACGTTTTCCTTCGACGTGCCAAGAGGCACTCTGCAGCCAGTTCCCACGACATACCCTTTGGGATTGTCTCCCGCCTTTGATATGCAGTCTTTCACCGCCTGGTATATATCTTCCCTGCCGCCGCGGAGCATGATGTCAACCGGCGGTACGTTTCCGCCTAGCGATACCCTGCTTCCTATGGCTTCTCTTGCATCCGCAAGGTCTACCATATTGTCCAGGCTTATGCTTGATGCCCCTGCATCCGCCATGTGATTCCATATTCTCCTCGTGTCGCCGCATATGTGCAGTGAGTAACCCTTGCCGTAATTCTTCCTGCTCCACTCGCCTATTCTAAAAAGACAGGGTTTAACAAACTCTACAAAGTCCCTTTCGCTTATCACAGTGCCTGATGCGAGCGGCTCGCCTATTCCACAGCCAAAGCCTCTTCTCCAACACTCCTCCATGTAGGCTATTACTCCTGTAGTTGTTATCTCAAGCAGGCCGTGGACAAGCTCGGGGCTCTTTCTCATGTCCCGGAGCAGCTGACCTGTGCCCCTCAAAAATGCAGCCGCTGTGAATGGTCCTCCTATGCCGCTGCCAACCCCCACAATATGACCTATCCTATCCCTTATAATTTCAAGCGCCTCGATGAAAACCGGCAGTCTGCCGTCCCTTGCCGGGTCCGGCGGCTCCAGCATATCTAAATCTCCATGATTTTTAATTATCGGCTCTCCCATCTGGGGTATATCATTCCGGAAATATACGAGCCTGGCCCCCATGGCCTCCGGCAATGCAAACTGGTCCGGACCAACTCCCACGCCGTCCTGGCCATACAGCATGAATCCCTTTGTCTGCGCAAGCGCCATTAGCCTTGGATCGCCCAGATAGTCCTCTATGCTTATCCCCAGAACCCTTGCAGGCTGCTCGCCTATTGAGGGCTTTGCCTGGAGCCTGTCATAGGCCATACCCTTGGAAATGGCACTTGCTCTTTGCAGCGGTGTCATCTCGTCTCTGTTCCACTCTAGCTTCATAGTCTTCTTCCGCTTCTTTCAGAAATCACAACCGCAAAGAGTATTATCAGCCCAACTAGAAGCTGTTGACAGTAGGATGCTATTCCGTTTATTGTAAGGCCGTTTCTTACAACCGAAAGGAAAAGCCCTGCTATAACCGTGCCCGCCATGCTTCCATGACCGCCTTTTATGCTCGTTCCTCCAAGTATGACCGTGGCTATGGCGTCAAGCTCGTACATATACCCTGCCAGCGGGTCTGCGCTGTTTAACCTGGCTGTGACAATGAGCCCCGCAAGCGCCGCCGTGAAACCTGAAATCATGTATATGGCAGTCTTGTAATAATCCACGCTTACGCCCGTTCTCCTAAGGGCCTCCTCGTTGCCTCCTATGGCCATCGTGTAATACCCCAGCCTAGTTCTCCTTATCGTGGTCCACGCTAGCGCAACCACTGCAAGCGTAATTATAACAGGCACAGGCATGCCTATTACGCTGCCGCTTCCAAGCCATGTGAATTCAGTGGGAAAGCTGTATATGGGTATGCTCTTTGTGAGTATCAGCGTCAGCCCCCTGAATACAGACATGGAGGCCAGAGTAACTATGAAAGGATTTACCTTGAGCCTTGAGACCATGAGTCCATTCGCACCGCCAAGAAGCGCTCCTGCAAGCAGCCCCGCTGCCGCCGCAGGGAATACGGGCAGTCCCGCCTTTAGCAGCAGGGCAATTATGACGCCGCATACAGCAGCTGCCGCCCCTACGGAAAGGTCTATCCCGCCGCTGCTTATCACATAAGTCATGCCTGCTCCTATTATTATGTTTATTACACTCTGGTCCAGAATATTCCTCATGTTGTCCCACTTGAGGAAAAACGGCGACGATATGCTAAGACCAGCCACGGCTGCAACAAGCACTACCATCAAAAGCAGCTGGTGAAAGCTGCTGCCTGGCTCTATATTCACTTTTCTTATTTTGTCAGTCAAAGTCATCTCAGCTTACCCCTTCCATGCCGGTTATTAGTCCCACAACCTCGTTGTGCGAGGACTCCCCTGTAGAAAGGTCTCCAGCAACTCTTCCCTGCCTCATCACAACAACCCTGTCGGACAGCGAAAAAACCTGTTGCATGTTGTGAGTTATTATTATTATTGTGTAGCCCTGGGTTTTAAGGTTTAAAAGCAGCTCTATCACCTGCTGTGTCTCCTTAACCCCCATGGCTGCGGTCGGCTCATCAAGTATTAGTATCCTGCCGCCCTGCTTTATAGCCCTGCCTATGGCAAGAGCCTGCCTTTGGCCCCCGGATAAGTTTCCTGCAAGCAGGTCCATGTCAGATATTCCAATCCTGAGCTTTTCTATTAGCTCTCGACTTTCCCTTTTCATCCTGGCCTTGTCCACAAATATGCCTTTTCTAAGCGGCTCCAGACCAAGGAAAATATTCGAGCTTATGTCCATGCAGTTCACAAGCCCAAGGTCCTGATATACAGTCGCTATCCCATTCTCTATAGCCTCTGATGGCGTGAAGAAGTTGTGTTCCACCTTATTTATGCATATTTTTCCTCTGTCAGGCCTTTCGGCTCCCGAGAGCATCTTAATTAGCGTGGACTTTCCTGCGCCGTTGTCGCCAACAATCGCAGTAATCTCCCCTGCGTAAAAATCAACGGACACATTTTCAATTGCCCTAACATGTCCGAATGATTTGCTCAGATTTTCAACTCCCAATATGTGCTTTTTTCTGTCCGCCATGTCATTGACCTCACTGCAGTAAATTTCATTTTACAATTACAAATTATACTTATTATGAATAAAAATATGAAATCGAAATAATTTATTCATTTTTTGTAATATATAGACAAATTTTATGTCGTCTGCGCAAAAAGGCTCCTGCGACTTAAAATCTAGCCGCAAGAGCCTTTTAATCTTTGTATGCATTGCAAACCGAACCTTGGATTCTTTGTCCCCCTGAAACTTATTTTATTTATTACTTGAAGTAGCTCTGGACGAAATCCGGAACAGATTCTTCATCGAAAGTCCCGTAGAATCCTTCCTCTATTCTTTCTGTATACACCCCTATTATATACTGATTGTCACTCTTGTATCCGTCAGCGAACGTATCAAGGCACTCGGCTATCTGCTGCTTATCCCTGGTTTCGAATCTCTTTATGGCCTTGCCGCCCTTCGCTTCATTGTCTTCAATAGTGTAAGCATCGGAGTTGCTTCTCTTTTCCACCACAATATAGCTTACGTCCTCAGGCATTATGACCGCTCCCCTGAGGTATCCCTTCTGCTCCAGCCAGTTTCTGGTCTTGTCGAAGCTTTTGTTGTATGTGAAATAAAGAGTCTTGTTGTTAGACAGCATAATATTTACGCTTGATGTGCAGCCCCTTGTATTCTCGAGCTCATCATAGGTAGCGTCCTTTATGTCCCCTCCTGCAATCTCCATGAACTCCCTTATCTCCGACGGGTCCACTATGGAAACGCCATTTACCCTGCTGCTTTGATTGGGGCTTAGCGTTATCTTTTCCACATTCTCCGGAGACACCTTGAGTATTCCATAGTTGGCCCTCTTGTACTCCATGGACTCGTATATAGGCTTTAGAAAATCCCTGTACTCATCAAGCTGCACGTTGTAATCCCTCACAAGCCTTTTGCCGCCTTCAAGCTCATATGCTATGCTTATTCTCGCTGAGTTCTTATCGGAATTCCTGCTCTCAAAAGCTCGCTCATCACCCGCCATCTTCTTGTGCATTGCTATCACATTTTTTATGTTTTCGGCGCTTGTGTAAAAAGACGCTTCATCATAGCCATCGATATACGAATATATGCCGTACCCCATGTATACCCTGTCCACTTCATCTGCCTGCGGTATACTTTTTTCAAATCCCATTACGTCCAGCTTGAGCACTCCAAAGACCAGCACTGCTGCAGCCACAAAACCCACATAGCCTATAAATGTTTTATAATCCAGTATTGAGAATGATTTTTTGAGTATCATCTGCACGACCACATAGCCTATTACGGAGCCTGCAGCATAGCCGAACACCATCCAGCCCATGCTGTCGCCCGTCTGCCCGAAGAAAGTGCCTCCAAGCAGCATGGAACAGAACGTAACTCCGTATTTGAATACCGGCTCGAACACGTCAAACGCAACCGCCCTGGAGTAGGACTCGGTCTTTCTTATCCTGTAGAGCATTACTGCAGCCGCTGCCATTACTATGCACGCCGCTACATAACCTCCTATCTCCATTGGTTTCAGTGTGAATTTCGAACTTAGCTCTGCCATCCTTGCAAGCGGAGAAAAATACATCATTTTCTGCGTCATGTAGTAGTCCGCGCTGAAGCCGTGCATGAATGGCTCTATGTTCAGTATAACGAGCGTGCTCAGGCCGATGGGAAGGAACAGGTATATGTACGTCAGCGCGCCCTGCATCACCGATATTCCCGTAGTCATTCCCACAAGCACGCTTGCAAGGAGCAGCGTCATGTTGAAGAGCACGCTTATGTACATCCAGTTGAGCACAGCATTTAGCGTAAAGTACTCCTGCAGCCCTATGTAGCTTCTTATGGCCATGCATATTATGCCGGTTGCAACCACAGGCAGCGAGCAAAGCAATGCCCCCACGGCCAGCTTCGAGTTGAACACAGCATCCCTGCAAACCGGAAGCGAGTGGTACATGTCCGCGCTCCGTTTTGACTGCATGTACCTGAACAGGAACACCCCCGCAAGAATCGGCACCACCGCCATGAGCATCATGTCAAAACTCCTGAATCTGAATATCATAGCCAACGGGTTGTCAGCTACTGTAAAGGACCCGATTTCTTCCAGATAGCCGGCCTTCATTATAAGCTGTATAGGCACTGCAAGGGAGAGCATTACAAAATACCCTATGAAGGCCCAGGTGAACCTTTTAATGTCGTTTAAGAATACGGCCCTGCTAAATAAAGACGTCTTTAATCGCATATCCTATATCCCCCATTTCGTATATGAATATCTCCTCGAGAGTCAGAGGCAATATGTCGAGTATCACAGGCTGAAGCTCCCTGAATCTCGAAATCACCTCTGCCTTTCTGCCCTTTACTATGAGCATGCTGACACTCCCACGCTCTTCCCGATAGAGCACGTCCATACCCTCGTAGAGCCTCGGCCCTACCATATCCCTGAAGGCGACCTGTATCTTGTGCACGTCCGACTTGAAGTCGTCTATATCCTTTTGCGCCACCATCTCACCCCTGTGGAGTATGCCAATTGAGTCGCATATGTCCTCAAGCTCCCTCAGGTTGTGGGAGGATATGACTACACTCATGTCCCTTTGAGCCACATCCTGTATAAGCAGATTCTTGACCCTCTGCCTTACCACCGGATCCAGCCCGTCAAGGGGCTCGTCGAGCACCAGAAGGTCCGGCATCATGGAAAGCGCCAGCCAGAATGCCACCTGCCTTTGCATTCCCTTTGAGAGCGACTCTATCTTCTTGCCCGTGTCTATCTGGAAAACTTCCTTAAGCTTCTCATAGCGCTCGTCGCTGAAGTTTTCATATACTCCCCTGTAGAACTCCGCCATGCCGTCTATTGTGTGCTGGGGCAGGAAATACGGGCTGTCCGGTATGAAAATCACCCTCTGCTTTAGGCCCTCGTTTTCGAACACCTCCTGGGCGTCTATCTCCAATCTGCCCTTGTCCTGTCTGTATATACCCGAGAGTATCTTAAGGAGAGTAGTCTTGCCCGCGCCGTTAGAGCCTATAAGGCCGTATATGCTTCCTCTTCTGACATCTAGATTGACGCCGCTGAGTGCCAGCACGTCATGGTACGATTTCGAAACGCCTTGAGCCCTAATCATCTCCCTCACCCCTTTTTCCGTTATCTCCGACATTTTCTATGAGCTCTATAAGCTCCCCCTTGTCGGTTCCCATGAATATAAGCTCCGACACTATCTTTTCCAGCTCTGCCTTCAGCTCGTTCATCTTTTCAATATTCACCCCGCTTTTAGATTCGCTCACGAAGCTTCCCTTGCCTGGAATGGAGTATATGTACCCCTGCCGCTCAAGCTCCCTGTAAGCCTTTTGTATTGTGTTCGGATTTATAGTCAGCTCCTTAGCCAGAGTCCTCACTGCCGGCAGCTGCTCGTTTTCTCTTAACATGTCGCTTATTATAAGCTTCTTTAGCTTCTCCACAAGCTGCTCGTATATCGGGACGCGGCTTCTCAAATCAAGCTCAAACATTTATTCACCTCTTTCGCATTAACTGTATTATTATAATTAGTACAGTTGTTACAGTTAGTATATCCTCTGTTTCCATTTTTGTAAAGCCCTTTACAAGAAATATTTCCAGCCAAAAAATAAAAATAGCACTACAGCTGTTTTTCAGCCATCAGTGCTAACTAAAGTATCTTCCCGTATTCTGTTACTCTGCTTTCCTAATCAAGCGACCTGACCTGCGATGCCATAAGGCTCATTGCTAACCCTTTATGTCGATGTGCCTGCCCCTGTTGGGATCCACAGCCACAGTCTCTATCATATCTGTAATTTTGGCTGCAGTTTCCTTTCCTGCATCCATTGCCATCTTCATTACCGCAATCCCCGCATCCTGCTGTACCTTTGACTGGTTCATAACTATTGACAGTGCTGCTATGTCCATATTCTCGCCTCCGCATTTTTCTTATTAAATCTATTATATCATGTTATCCTTCCTAGAGTTCATCACGGTTTCTTCCATTGGTGTCAAGTATTCGAATATGTTCATAAGCCCTTGTCAGGCTTTGCTATTTTTAGTCACCAGAGCTTTAAGTCATGACATCGACTATCCAGCCGATGTGTTTTTCTCTGGCCTTCTCGGTAATCTCTATTACTGCTGCCGGAGGAAGCTCCGCAATTGTCCTGCCCGTTTCCCCGTCTGTAATGACGGTATTCTTGAGACCCGAGCGTGTATCCATGTATGTTGAAACCTGTATGTCCTTGTGATGGAGAAGCTTTGCCAGATGCTGCAGCGCCGCCTCATGGGCCCTCTCTCCGATTTCTTTCCTTCCCTGCGCCTTGCTCTGCTGCTCAATTTCTTGCACGGCCGGAGTTTTTATTTCTGGCAGGGACTTGATTTCCACCGTAGGGTATGAGTGCCCTGAGACAGTGCCTAGGTTAATAGTTGACATCAGCATTCACTCTCCTTTGATAATTTATTCGAGCAACAGCATAAAGGAATTACCGTTTTTAAAGTATACCCATATAACCAATCTCTAATTCAAATGCAATAATATCATATGATTTTGATTTTAGTTGTGTCAACATCAAATTCACTGCAATATGCCAAAAACAATGTCCAAATACTTATTCTCCAATAAGTTCATACGCTCTTGGCAGGCTCAGCTATTTTTAAACCAAGCGCACTATTCTCTGAATATAGTTTTAACGAATAGTTATCCAGATAAAAAGAAGAACCAGTCCGAAGACTGATTCTCCCATAAGTTCGTAAGCTCGTGTCAGGCACGTCACTTAAATTATCTTAGAAGCTGAAGAACTCCTTGAGGTTGTTGATTTGCTTGAGCCAGCATAGCTTGAGCAGCTTGGCTAAGGATGTTATTCTTTGAGAACTGCATCATTTCTTTAGCCATGTCTACGTCTCTAACTCTTGATTCAGCTGCTGTTAAGTTTTCAGAAGCTGTTCCAAGGTTAGCTATTGTGTGCTCTAATCTATTTTGGAATGCACCAAGTTTTGAACGTTCTGTTGAAACTGATTTTATAGCCTCATCAATAACTTTAACTGCATCAGTAGCCTTAGCTGCACTTGATAAATCTAGAGCATACTCAGTTCCACTTGTAACATCTTTAGTTATTTGATTATCTGCTCCAGATGCAAATGCAGCATCACCAGCACCGGCATCCGCGTCAGCTCCCGCACTAGTGCTTGCAATTCCTAATGCAACTGCTCTCATATCATTAACAGATAATGATACTTGTTGGTCGTTATTTGCTCCAACTTGGAATGTTAACGTACCATTTGTTCCATTTGAGCCTTCAGCTACTTGAGTTGTTGTAGGATTTGTTCCACTCTTAAATTTAATCTGCCCATCTCCTGCTTGACCATCAAAACTTCCACCAACTCTAGCTGTAATTGTAAGTCCTTCACCACCATCACTAGTGAAATCAAACTCAGCTATTGATAAAGATGGATCTGCTCCACGCATAGTTTCGAATGCAGCTTTTAAACGATCTCCTAATTCATTTGGATCAGAAGTCATTGTAGCAAGCTTGATAGTTTTAGTACCAGCATTAACTACATCTGCACTACCATCATTATTATTTGCCACTGTCGCATCATATGATATTGTATATTCAGTTCCACCTATCGTTAATTTAGTGTTACCAGTTGCACCTGCAACAATACCTGTTAAATCAAATTTTACACTTTCTTGTACTGCTCCAGAAGTACCTGCACCCTTAGCATCGCCATTTAATAATTTTTTTGTATTAAATTCTGTGTTGTTACCTATTCTGTTAATTTCTTCAGTTAGTTGGTTAACTTCTTTTTGTATTTGTGAACGGTCATCTGCAGTATTAGTATCATTTGATGCTTGTACTGCTAACTCTCTCATTCTTTGAAGAATTGAGTGAGTTTCATTTAATGCACCTTCACCTGTTTGAACCATAGATATAGCGTCTTGTCCATTTCTTGATGCTTGGTCAAGCCCTCTTATTTGTCCTCTCATCTTTTCGGATATAGCAAGACCTGCTGCATCGTCTCCAGCCTTATTAATTCTTAAGCCAGAAGAAAGTTTCTCCATTGATTTTCCTGCTGCTGCAGTGTTACCCATCATATTTCTGTGAGCATTCATTGCGTTCATATTGTGGTTGATTATCATTGTTACTACTACCTCCCTGTTTTTGTTTTGCGGGCTTCCTTTCCCGCAATTGATATATATCAAGCCTTGCGGCGTGATAACGAAAATAAAAAAAAGCTGATATGTCCATTCAAAATCCATTTGAATCGGACTAATCAACTCTTCCTTGAGTAAATTATATTATGTAATATTGTATGTTTTATGGTTTTTACATATGTCATAATGCATTGATATAATATGTTACACGCAAGCCATAGCCTGTTTCTTTTCAAGGCTCTCTTCGTATATCTCCCCACGCGTAATCGGATACTCCCTTGGAGCATCTATTGCAAGTCTCAAATTTCCATTTTCACTCTTGACCACCTGCACCTTTATATGGTCTCCAATCATTACATATTCTCCTGGCTTCCTGCCTAAAACTAACATTTCGGTTCCCTCCTGAATATTATATGTTTTGTTAATTATTTATCAATATTTACGCAATTGGATTACGCCTGCCATAAATGGTTGTATGCACCAACACAATTAATATATTACTACTCATTCCCATTACTTTAAAATGTACACATAGCATTGGACACAGATTCTAAAAAATAAGATAAAATAAGAATATGAGCAGAATGAGAAGAAACTGGACCCCTGAGGAGAAAGCCGCAATCGTGCTTGAACTCCTTCGCGAAG
>NZ_WXFG01000008.1 GCF_009881055.1 Peptoclostridium sp. | reverse complement strand
AGAACTCGCTGCGCTCAGACACTCAAAATTCCAACGATTTCATTCCTGCACTTCGCCAGGAAATCAATCAAAACTCATTAAATCAGGCCTGCTTTATTCCTTTTGGATTATTGCTACAGGAGATCCGACTAATTGCCACTTACTGAGCCGACTATGCGTAGTCCGGCTTTTTTTATTTGGATGCATCTTTCAAAATGGCAAGCTGCTCAAAGTGCCGCAAAAAATATAAAACGTTACGCAGCTGGGCGGGAGAAGGTAAAAACCAGCGCACATGACTGCGTGGGTTATCCTATGGCTGCGTGACTCTGGGAATGATAAATCAGGGCGCCTTTATGAGGCTTTGATGGATTTCCCATCGAAATGTGGCCAAGAAGCCGGCAAAAAAGCTTTGACTGTTTGAGCGCAGCGAGTTTCAAAGCTGCCGGCGGAGTGGTAGCATGAGATGAAGTGAAATCCCAAAGCTGAAGCGGCGCTCAATTTATCATGCAGAGTCAGTAGCCTAGCTAGAAGCATCAGCGACAGCGTAGGTTTCAAAGCTGCCGGCGAAGCACCACCTGTTTATCATGCAGAGTCAAAAGGTATATGTAGTATATGACTTAGAAGATAAAGGGAAGGGGGTGGCCGCATGTCTGAAAATATAAAACTCAGCGACGATTTCCTAAAAAAATACAAGGCCGCAGAATCTCCTCTGGATAGTCTCGGGCGCTTCATATTCTACAGGACGTATTCAAGGTGGATTGAAGAGGAAGGCCGCATGGAGCGCTGGTGGGAGTGTGTAAGGCGCGCTGTGGAATACAACTGTAGCCTTGTCCAGACTAGCGAAGAAGAGGCGCAGGAACTTTTTGACAATATGTACAGCCTGAGGCAGTTTATAGCTGGGCGTACGCTTTGGATAGGCGGGACGGAAATGGCCAGAAGGAACCCTCTGTCCAACTATAACTGCGCTTTCATAGTAATGGATGACATAGACTGCTTCAGGGAGATTTTCTACATGCTTATGCTTGGCTGCGGTGTGGGAATTAGGATACTCAAAAGAGATGTGGCGAAGCTGCCAAAATTCAGGAATGATTTTGAGGTGAGCCACAAGCAATACATTCCTGTTGAAGCGGACAGGAGGCAGGATAATACTTCATTGGAATTTGAGGGAAATGAGAGAGCTGTTATAAGAGTGGGCGACAGCAGGGAGGGCTGGGCTGGAGCTCTGGACGCATTCATAAGGCTTTGCACTCAGAATGAATATAGGAGCGTAAGGTACATCATATTTGACTATGGAAATGTAAGGAGAAAGGGAGAACGGCTCAAGACTTTCGGAGGAGTAGCCAGTGGACATGAAACACTCGTTGAAATGCTGGCAAAGATGGAGTCTGTAATAAAAAGAGGAATTGACAATGAGGATGAGCAAAGATATCTAAGGCCTGTCGAACTGCTCGACATGCTCAATGTCATAGGAGAGAATGTATCTGTGGGCGGCGTAAGAAGGGCCGCGCAGATGTTGCTGTTTGACAGCGATGATGAGGAGTGCATTGCAGCCAAATCGGAGTTGTACAGCAAGAACGGCGGGGAACTGGAGCTCAATGCCAGTATAGGTCACAGGAGAATGAGCAACAACTCTATTTTTTATGAACGCAGGCCTTCTGATAAAGAGCTTGACAGACACTTTGAAATGATAAGGCTGTCTGGCGAGCCTGGTTTTGTGAATGCTCAGGCTGCCAGGATAAGGCGCAAAAATTTCCAGGGATTGAATCCGTGCGGCGAGGTGCTACTCGACTCAAGGGGTGTGTGCAATCTTACTACGGTGAACGTATATGCATTTGTAAATGAGTATGGCCTACTGGACGAGGAAGCTCTTGAAAAGGCCCAGCGGCTATCTGCGCGCGCTGCCTGCCGCATGGCAAATGCGCAGCTTGAGCTTTCAAGGTGGGACTACATCAGCCGCAGGGATAGGCTTGTGGGGTGCTCACTTACAGGCTGGCAGGATATGGTCAATGCAGCGTCTCTAACCGGGGAGGAGCAGGAGAGGTTGCTTAAGGGGCTGAGAATGGCTGCCCACAGCGAAGCTGCAGAGTACTCAAAGTTCCTTGGAAAGAAAGCCCCTTTGCTTGTGACTACCGTAAAGCCGGAAGGCACTCTCAGCCAGATGGCGGGGGTATCTTCGGGAGTTCACTATGCTCATTCCCAGTATTTTATTCGCAGGATAAGGATAAGCAGGGAAGATCCGATGGTCAGCTTGTACAGGAGTGCAGGATATGCGGTGTTGGACGATGATACCCAGGGGCTGAGCTGCGTCGAGTTTCCGGTCAGGTCACAGAAAGGGAAAACAAAGTTGGATGTTGGCGCGATAGAACAACTGGAAAATTACAGACTTTTCATGAAAAATTACGTGGATCATAATACCTCCATAACTGTTCATGTGAGGAAGCAAGAGTGGGATGGAGTTAAGGAATGGATAAAGAGCAATTGGAATACAGTAGTGGCACTCTCGTTTATGCCGCTGGAGGAGGAGATATATCCGCTGATGCCGTATGAGGCTATGTCTGAAGAGGAGTATGGGGAGCGGATCTCTGGAATAGCTATGGTGAGCGAGAATGAGCTTGAAGAGCTTGAAAGGTTCAAGACTATTACAATGGAATGTTGTAGCATAGAATAGGGGCGTGATTGTACGCCCCTTTCGCTATCTGTTTAATATTTTAGAGTCTAGTTCCTCTAGCTTTATCCCGACTCTGCCGAAGAAGTCAAAATCGCTGTCCCTTCCGTGAAAATCAGAGCCGCCGGTTATGCAAAGTCCCAGCCTGCGCGCCATGTATATGTATCTTTTCTCATTAGAGTTCGAGTGCGAGGAATGATAGGCTTCAAGTCCGTCAATACCCATGGCGGCAAGTGCATCTATGCAAGACTGGTTTTTAATGAGGTATGGGTGGGCTATGACACTGACCCCACCTGCCTCGTGTATTAGTTTTATTGCATCCTGCGCCAGGAGCTTGTACCTTTCCACGTATGCAGGCATTCCCTTTGAGAGATATTTTTCAAAGGTTTCCTGCACTGAATGCGCATAGCCCCTCTCGACAAGAGCCTGACCTATGTGAGGCCTTCCGGCTGAGTTGAGGTTGTATTTTTTGATGTCGTCAAAGCTGATTTTAAAGCCAATGTCTTTTAGCTTTTCAATCATCTGGCGGGCTCTGTCGAGCCTTGCATTTCTAAGCTGTTTTGTAATCTCAAGCAGAGTTGTATGGCGATGGTCTATGTTGTAACCGAGTATGTGTATCTCCTCTTCTCCATAAAAACAGCTGAATTCTATACCAGGCACAAAAACTATGTTCTTGTGTTTTGCATATTCTATAGCTTCTTCAATCCCATCCACGCAGTCGTGGTCTGTAATGGAAAGGCCATAAAGCCCTTTTCGCAGGGCCAAATCAACAATGGCAGAAGGGGTGTATGTCCCGTCAGAATAGCTTGAATGGGTGTGCAAATCCAGTAGCTTCATAAAATCACATCCTTTGCAGTGTATGAATATATAGTGTATATACCAAAGTGCAGGCTATATGAAACGCTTTGCTCGGTACGTTAAGATTAAGTAAAAAAAAAGTGGGTATAAAAAAATAGACGCTGTTGTGAGGAAGGTATTTTGTTTTGTATCAAAATAAAAAATATATCTATAATGAAGGGGAGATGGTGTTATGAAAGTTTATGAAGCGGACAAGATTAGAAATGTCGTTTTTCTGGGACACAGCGGTTCAGGAAAATCAAACCTTGCAGAGGCCATACTCTATACAAACAAGGTGCTGAGCAGAATATCAAGGCCTGAAGACCAGTCCCATATGAGTTCGACGCTCAACCTTATCCCGGTTGAATGGAACGGGCATAAGTATAATTTCATAGATACCCCAGGATATTATGACTTTCATGGTGAGCTGATTTCTGCTATGAAAGCTGCATCAGGAGCCATAATAGTAGTGGATGGAACTACTGACCTTCAGGTGGGAACAGACAATGCGCTTGAGATAACGGACGAACACAATACCCCAAGATTTATATTTGTAAATAAAATAGACAGCGACAAGGCGGATTATGACAAAATACTAGAGCAGTTAAGGGCCAGATACGGCAAGAAGATTGCACCTTTCCACGTTCCCATGGGAAAAGACATGGATTTCAAAGGTTTCGTAAACGTGGTTGACTTGTTTGCAAGGGAATACAATGGAGTGGATTGTGATACAGTGCCAATACCTGATTACATGCAAGAGAGTGTGATGCCAGTAAGGGATATGCTTCTTGAATCTGTGGCTGAAAGTGACGAGGAGCTGCTTGAAAAGTATTTTGCGGGCGAAGAGTTTACTATGGATGAAATACAAAAGGGTCTTAGGAAGGGTGTGCTTTCGGGAGACATAATACCTGTTCTTTGCGGCTCTACTGCAAAGAACATAGGAGTACACACGCTTTTAGACATGGTGTGGGATTTCCTGCCATCACCTGTAGATATGGGCTTTGAGAATAATGGCGCCAAGTTTGCGGGACAGGTTTTCAAGACAATAGTGGATCCGTTCATAGGCCGGATGTCCTTTGTAAACGTATGCGATGGAGAGCTGTCTCCGGACAGCGAGGTGTACAATACAAGCAAGGGAACAAAGGAGCGAGTAGGCCATATATATACCATCATAAATGGGCAGCAGGTTGACATAGACAAGGCAAGCACAGGTGATATAGTTGTATTCCTTAAGCTTTCAGACACGCAAACAGGAGATACGCTTTCCCTTGATCCGAACAAGGAGCCATACGGGAGGATTGAATTCCCTAAACCGCAGATATTCTTTGCGGTTCAGGCGCTCAAAAAGGGTGAGGAAGACAAGATAAGCGCCGGCCTTCACAGAATAATGGAGGAAGATCCTTCTATACAGTGGTACAGAGACAGTGAGACAAAGCAGACGCTTCTGGGTGGCCAGGGCGAAATTCAGATAAATGCTATTAAAGAACAGCTGAAGAAGAAATTTGGAGTAGAGGTGGAGCTGCTAGATCCGAAGGTTCCATACAGAGAAACGATAAAAGGCAGGGCAGACGTTCAGGGTAAGCACAAGAAGCAATCTGGAGGTCACGGTCAATACGGTGATGTCAAAATCAAATTTGAGCCTTGTGAAGAGGATTTCATATTTGAGGAAAAGGTTGTCGGCGGTGCGGTGCCGAAGAGCTATATTCCCGCGGTTGAAAAGGGGCTTAGGGAGGCTATTCAGACAGGCGTACTTGCAGGATACCCTGTAACGCAGATAAAAGCGACGCTTTATGACGGTTCATACCATGATGTGGATTCGTCTGAAATGGCATTCAAGCTTGCTGCCAACATAGCATTCAAAAAGGGCATGGAGACAGCAAATCCCGTCCTGCTGGAGCCTGTTATGAAACTCAAGATAGTTGTACCCGAGGACTATATGGGAGATGTAATAGGAGACATCAACAAGAGAAGAGGGAGAATACTTGGAATGGAGCCCGCCTCAAGCGGCAAGCAGGTGATACTTGCAGAGGCGCCCCAAGCCGAGACCTTCAGATATGCGATAGACTTAAGGTCAATGACGCAGGGAAGGGGATTCTTTGAAATAGAGTTTGAAAGATACGAAGAGGTTCCATCGCATCTCAGCGAAAAGATAGTAAGCCAGGCTAAAAATGAAAAGCCAGTGTTAGTATAACGACATCAGCCTGCCGGAATTCCGGCAGGCTGTTTTCAATTAAAATTTCCTTTAAAAGTGTTGAAAAAAATTTGCGGATGGGTATAATTATGCTTATAAAGGTCAAAGAAAGTCAAAGTCAAAGAGGTGGATTTTATGAGGCTGTCTGACATGATTGAAGAGTTCATAAAGCAGATGCTCAATGAGAGTAAAGCTATAGAGATAAAAAGAAACGAGCTTGCCAGCAGATTCGAATGTGCGCCATCACAGATCAACTATGTGTTGTCCACAAGATTTGGAAGTGACAAGGGATACTATGTCGAGAGCAAAAGGGGCGGAGGAGGCGGCATAAGGATAATAAGGATTGTTCCGGATTCCAACGAGTATGTGAGGAATCTCATACTAAGCAGCATAGGAGATGCTGTCACTTTCAGCGCGGCTCAAAAAATAGTTAAAAGCCTGCGGGAAAGGGAAATAATAACAAGTAGAGAAGAAAAAATAATAATGGCTGCTACAAACGAGAGGACGCTTGTGTTGCTTTCAGAGCGAGACAGGAATATTATAAGAGCACTCATGCTGAAAAATATACTCATAAACATAATATAGCACAGGGGGTGTAGCTATGATTTGTGAAAAATGCAAGCAACGGGATGCCACAGTGCATTTCAAGGAGATAAAAAACGGTATCAAGAGCGAAAAGCATCTTTGTGATGAGTGCGCAAAGAGCGAACAAAGCATAAAGGTTGACTTCAACATACCATTTTCGGTGAAGGATATATTTTCAAGCATAATGGATGTTGATATGGACAATGTGTTCACAAAACAGTCAGAAGAAATTTGTCCAAACTGTAAAAGCACATACAACAGGTTCAAGAATGTAGGAAGGCTTGGGTGTCATGTGTGCTACGAGGCATTCAGGGAGCAGCTCTTCCCCCTGATAAAGAGAATACAGGGAGCGACCCAGCACACGGGTAAAGTTCCCAAACGTGCAGGCGCAAGCATCAGGATAAAAAACGAAATCAGGGAGCTTAAGGAAAAGCTTAACGAGGCGGTTACAAAAGAGGATTTTGAAAGTGCAGCCAGAATACGCGACGAGATAAAAAGGCTTGAAAAAGATATATAGGGGGGATAGAGGTGATAAAATGGCTTGAAATAGACGGGGCTGAATCGAAAGTGGTTATAAGCTCAAGGATAAGGCTTGCCAGGAATTTCAGGGGCTACAACTTCACTAACAAGCTTAAACCCGATGAAGCGGAGCGGATAATCAAGGAAGTTGAAAATGCCATAATTCATGGAACCAGCGCTATAAGGAATGATTTCAAGAGCCTCAGAATGGCGGAGTTGGACAAGCTTGAAAAAGGGATACTTCTTGAAAAGCATCTGATAAGCAAGGATATAGCAAGGAGTGATCTCAGCGCGGCGCTTATAAAGGATGACGAGACTGTCAGCATAATGGTCAATGAGGAGGACCACCTCAGAATACAGGCGCTCTTCCCGGGATTCAGGTTGGATGATGCCTGGGACATAGCCGACAAGATAGACGACCTTCTTGAGGAGAGCATAGGTTATGCATTCGATGAAAGGCTTGGCTACTTGACTGCATGTCCGACAAACGTGGGCACGGGCATGAGGGCCTCGATAATGGTGCACCTGCCGGCGCTAGTGGAGCTAGGATATATTGACGGGGTGCTCAAGGCGGCTAACCAGATAGGGCTTGCTGTAAGGGGGATATATGGAGAAGGTTCACAGGCCAAGGGCAGCATATTTCAGATATCCAACCAGCTCACGCTTGGAAGGAAGGAAGAGGAGATACTGGGCAACATAAAGGGTCTCTCGAAGCAGCTTATATCCAAAGAACTTGAGGCGAGAAGCTTCCTCTACAAGAACCAAGGCATGAAATTCGAGGACAAGATATACAGAGCGATAGGAATACTAAGCAGTGCAAGGCTTGTCGATTCGAATGAAGCCATGAACCTGCTTTCAAACGTGAAGCTCGGCATAGAGATGGGACTCATAGACAACATGAAATCAAGAGACATAGACAAGCTTTTTATCGAGATACAGCCTTCGCACCAGCAGATGATGTCAGGGCAGAGCAAGGTCCAGGAGCGGGACATAAAGAGGGCGGAATATCTAAGAAAAGAGTTTTCAAAAAAATCAAATGAAAACAAGGAGGACTAGAAAATGTTCAGCAATTTTACTCAAAGAGCAAAAGCTGTGCTTGAACTTGCGGGAAAAGAAGCCAGCAGCCTGGGACATAACTTCGTCGGAAGTGAGCATATACTACTTGGAATACTAGCAGAAAACAGAAGCGTTGCAGCCCAGATACTTCAGAAGCTAGGCGTGATGCACGATCAGGTTGGCGCCAGGGTAGAAGAGATAGAAGGCAAGGGAGCGAGCGGAGTTCAGGTTGTAGGCTTCACTCCAAGAACAAAGAGGATTTTTGAGCTGAGCCTTATCGAGGCTCAGAAGATGGGCCACAGCTATGTGGGAACAGAGCATCTGCTGCTGGGTCTTATTAAAGAGGGCGAGGGAATAGGTTCAAGGATACTAAGCGAAATGGGCATAAATCTCAATGTGCTTGTAATGGACATACAAAATGCGCTAGGCTCGGGGCCTATGCCAAAGGAGCCACAGAGCCAGTATACAAGGCCAGCGGTTAGCACGCCGACTCTGGACAAATATGGCAGAGATCTTACTGTTCAGGCGTCTGAAGGCAAACTTGATCCGGTAATAGGAAGAGATGCCGAGATAGAAAGGGTAATACAGATACTAAGCAGAAGGACAAAGAACAATCCGGTGCTAATAGGTGATCCCGGCGTTGGAAAGACAGCTGCGGTGGAGGGTCTGGCGGAAAAGATTGTCATTGGCGATGTACCCGATATACTCAGGAACAAAAGGATTGTAACACTCGATATGGCTTCGATGATAGCAGGTGCGAAATACAGGGGCGAATTCGAGGAGAGGCTAAAGAAAATAATGGAGGAGCTAGAAAAGGCAAGGGAGGTAATACTCTTCATTGACGAGTTCCATACTATAGTGGGAGCTGGAGGAGCGGAAGGCGCCATTGACGCCTCCAACATACTTAAGCCGTCTCTTGCCAGGGGGGAAATACAAGTCATAGGTGCCACCACGATAGATGAGTACAGAAAGCATGTCGAAAAGGATCCGGCGCTTGAGCGAAGGTTCCAGCCGGTAATGATAGACGAACCGACCGAAGAGGATTCCATAAGGATACTTATGGGACTTCGGGACAAGTATGAGGCTCACCATAAGGTAAAGATAACCGACGAGGCGATAAAGGCCGCAGTAGAGCTTTCACACAGGTATATAACTGACAGATTCCTTCCGGACAAGGCGATAGACCTTGTGGACGAGGCGGCATCGAGGGTAAGGCTGAGAAAGCATACTGCTCCCGGCGAAATAAAAGATCTTGAGGAGAAGCTCAAGCGGGTAGCCCAGGAAAAGGAAGAGGCCATAAGCATACAGGACTTTGAAAAAGCCGCCGGAATAAGAGATGAGGAAAGAAAGCTTAGGGAAGAGCTCGATGGCATAACCGACTCTTGGAAGAAGAAGAGTCAAGGCTCTGATGAAAATGTTACAGCCGAGGATATAGCTGCCGTTGTTTCGCTCTGGACCTCCATACCAGTAACAAAGCTGCAGGAAGAGGAGTCGCAGAGACTTCTAAAGCTTGAAGAAATTCTTCATAAGAGGGTAATAGGGCAGGAAGAGGCCGTGGATGCAGTGGCAAAGGCCATAAGAAGAGCCAGAGTAGGGCTCAAGGATCCAAACAGGCCTATAGGTTCCTTCATATTCCTAGGACCTACGGGAGTAGGAAAGACAGAGCTTTCAAAGGCTCTAGCAGAAGTCATGTTCGGCGATGAAGACCTTATGATAAGAATAGATATGTCAGAGTACATGGAGAAGCATTCGGTGTCAAAGCTAATAGGCTCTCCTCCGGGATATGTTGGCTATGACGAGGGCGGACAGCTGACAGAAAAGGTTAGAAGAAAGCCTTATTCGGTAGTCCTGTTTGATGAGATAGAGAAAGCGCATCCGGATGTATTCAACGCCCTTCTCCAGATACTCGACGATGGAAGACTCACAGACTCTAAGGGCAGAGTCGTTGACTTCAAAAATACGGTAATAATAATGACGTCAAACGTCGGAGCAAGCATTATAGGCAGACAAAAATCACTGGGATTTGCTGCCGGGCTCGATAAGAAGGAAGCCGAGAAAAATGAATATGAGAATATGAGCGAAAATGTGACTAGAGAGCTCAGACAGAAATTCAGGCCTGAGTTTATAAACAGGATAGACGACATAATAGTATTCCACCCTCTTGCCGAGGATGACATGGGAAGGATAGTGGATATAATGGTTGAAAAGCTAATACACAGACTTTCTGAGCTTGACATTCAAATGGAGCTTACTGAGGATGCGAAAAAGTTTATAGCAAGCAAAGGTTATGATCCTGAATTCGGAGCAAGACCGCTAAAAAGGGCTATACAAAAGCATCTCGAGGACAGAATATCAGAGGAAATGCTAAGAGGCAACATAAGGAAGGGAGAGCATGTTGTTGTAAGAGAAGAGGGCGGAGCTCTAAGATTCGAAGCAAAGGTGCTCAGCTGATTTAAGGGGGGTGAAATCCCCCTTTTTTCATGCAAATCCAGACAGGTTTTATGATATCCTATAGTATAGAACAAAAGTGAAATATTAGGCAAAGGGTGAGCTTTATTGGCTAAAATAAAAAGCAAGTTCATATGCAAAGCGTGCGGCTGCGAGAGCCCGAAATGGATGGGAAAATGTCCGGACTGCGGAGACTGGAACACTTTTGAAGAAATTGAGGTTCAAAAGGGCAAGCAGGCAGGAACACGTAAATCCATCGGCGTGCCGGCGCTTAGGCTTGCAGAAGTGCAAAGCAGCAAAAGCGACAGGATTGTAACCAATATAAACGAATTCAACCGGGTGATGGGTGGAGGAATTGTAAAGGATTCGCTGACTATAATAACATCAAGGCCGGGCGGAGGCAAATCGACACTTACGCTGGCCGTGTCAAGCGATGTCGCCGCGCAAGGTTACAAGGTCTTGTATGCATCGGGCGAGGAGAGCGAGAGCCAGATAAAAAACAGAGCTGACAGAATATTAAGCAGAATACACGACAACATATGGATAGTATCAGATACTAGCATGGACAACGTATTAATGCATATAGAGGAGATAGATCCAGAGCTTATTGTAATAGACAGTATACAGACGTTTGCATTCGAAGGCCTGGATTCGCGCCCAGGTTCTCCTACCCAGACAATGGAGTGCGCCAATGCATTGCTCAGGGCGGCAAAGAGCGAAAAGAAGCCAAGGGCGGTAATTATGATTGGACAGATGACCAAAGAGGATGAGCTCGCCGGCCTTAGGGCGCTTGAGCACCTTGTGGACACGGTGCTCATAATCGACAGTGACCGGGGCGAAGAGCTGCGAGGTATATACTGCTCGAAAAACAGATTCGGAAGCACGGGCGAGATGGGTTTTTTCTCAATGACAGACAAGGGTATGGTGTCAATAGACAATCCGTCGGAGTTTTTTATGACCAGAAGGCAGTCAGGTGAGACGGTTTCGGGAAGCGCGCTGACGGTTGTGAAGGAAGGCTCAAGGCCCATAATAGTCGAAGTTGAGAGTCTGGTTTCAAAGTCATTCACGCCGTACCCATCAAGAACGGGGGAATGTATTAAGCGTGACCAGCTCAATACGCTGATATCGATACTTGAGCAAAGGGGAAGTCTTTCGCTTTTTGACAAGAACGTGGTTATAAAGACAACGGGAGGACTAAAGCTCAAGGAGCACTCGGCGAACCTGGCAATAATAATGAGCATAGTGTCATCGGCATATAACAGAGGCATACAGGATGACACGGTGTTTATAGCGGATGTGGGTCTTACAGGTGAACTCAAAAAGGTTCCGTCGATTGAGCTCAGGGTAAGGGAACTTGACAGGATGGGCTTCAAAAGAGTTTTTGTGGCTCCAAATTCAGCTGGGGGAATAAAAACAGAAAACATAAGAGTAATCGAAGCGAAGAACTTGAAAGAGGTAATAAGACATGTGTTCGGAGTTGGAAACTTCAATGGAGAGTAGAATCAACCTGCAAAATATTGGATATACAAATAATAGGGAATAGTGTAATATAAATAAAAAATGAAACATACTCAGCTATTTGGGTAAAAACATAAAAAAGCCATCTACGAGTGTTGGGGGGACCGCGCAATGCACAATATTTTTTTAAAGGATAAGGAAAAGTTAAAATCGCTCAAGATGATAGCGCCGGGTACGCCCCTTAGGGAGGGCCTTGAGAGCATACTTAGGGCTAAGACGGGAGCGCTTATAGTGGTTGGAGACAGTGAGGACATACTCCAAATAGTCGAAGGCGGATTCAACATCAACGCCGAATTTTCGCCTGCCTATGTGTACGAGCTTGCTAAGATGGACGGAGCCATCATCCTCTCTAGTGACGGAAAAAGAATACTCTATGCAAACACTCAGCTCATTCCGGATCCGTCAATATCGTCAAAGGAAACCGGCATAAGGCACAGGACCGCCGAGCGGGTTGCAAGGCAGACGGGTGGCATGGTTATATCCATATCGCAAAGACGGAACATTATAACGCTCTACCAGGGTTATGCAAAATATGTAGTGAGGGAAACCTCGGAGCTTCTGGCAAAGGCAAACCAGGCAATTCAGACGCTGGACAAATACAAGTCGGTGCTGGATCAGGGCATGATAAATCTTAGCGCACTTGAATTCGAAGACATAGTGACGCTCTACGATGTGGTGACTGTAATCCAGAGGAATGAAATGGTAATGAGGATAGTCACAGAAGTGGAGAAATATATAATCGAGCTTGGAGATGAAGGAAGGCTTGTGAGCATGCAGCTGGACGAGCTTGTAGGTAACGTCAAGGAAGACGGCAAGTTTCTCTTCAAGGATTATAACATAAAGCCCGGCATGAACTACAATGATTTCAAGAAGGAGATGAGAAGCTTTTCTTCAGAGGAGCTTCTGGATCTTTCAAACATAGTAAAGCTTCTTGGATACTCCCAGATAACCTCGGATCTTGATATTTGTGTATACCCCAAAGGATACAGGATATTAAACAGGATACCAAGGTTGCCGGCCAGCGTAATAGAAAACCTCGTCTCCGATTTCATGAATTTCCAGGCTGTATTGCGTGCGAGCATAGAGCAGCTTGACGAAGTTGAGGGCATAGGAGAGGTAAGGGCGCAGTCCATAAGAAACGGACTAAGGCGCATACAGGAGCAGGTGCTCGTAGACAGGCATATTTAGAGCAAAAATAAAAGGACATCTGCGCCATATTCGGCATAGATGTCCTTAATTTTACTTTATAGAAGAGAATATTTGCCAAGTGCACCTATCTTGTCATACTCTTTCTTGAGCATTGTCTCAAAATCAATATCGAGCAGGTTGCACAAAGATGTAACATAGAAAAGATGGTTTCCAAGTTCTGACTCAATTACATCTTTGCAGTTATCGCACAGTGCGCCTTCAACCTGGCTGTTAAGATAAGCCGAGAGCTCACTATATGTAATGTCGCTGGGGACACTTTGCTTCTTTGCGGTTATTTCTATGCAGCCGCAGTCTGTTGCTGACTTTACAATAGCCCTGTTGACCTTGGAAGCACTTTCTTGAAGCTTGGTAATAACGTCAAGTATGCTCTTGTGCCTGATCAGAGATTCGCTAACTCTTGATTCAAATGTGCTGAAGTTGAAATCTGACATAATATGACTCACCCCTAAAAATAAAATGTTTTTTATAATGATATTTTGACTGTATATATAAAATTATAATATCAAAGCTATGCTAGGTCAAATCTTGTTGAAAAAAACTGATAGTTTACAAGCTGGCAGGGTATATATACCCTGTTGAGTCGGGTTCGAAAACATTTTTGTAATACAGCATGGAAATTATATAATTTTGACAAAAATGCCGGCTTGTTATAAAATTACTATATTTGCAAGATATATATAGGGAGGTGAAAACTTGATAGGAAGGATAATAAGAGGACTTGCGGCGCTGATCGGGATAACTGTAGGAGTAGCTTTGTATTTTTACATTGTGAAATTTTTTCCTGCACTCATAAAAGATTCACAAGTATACAAGATGCTTGGAGCAGCAATTTCAGGCGTTATAATGGGAATCATATTTTTTGTAGTATCTCCGTGGCTTATAAAAGAAGGCAAAGACATGGCAAACTGGGTTGAGGCAGAAATGTCGAAACTTCCGCCAATGGAGATAATAATAGGCTCGATAGGACTTATAATAGGACTTCTGATAGCTTATCTCATAAGCCAGCTTCTCATACAGATATCCGTCCCAGTTATAGGAACGACGCTGGCTGCGGCAGTATACATATTCATGGGATATGTAGGCATGAATCTTGGAAGAAGAATGGTCAACAAGAACAAGGAGGAGCTCTTCAATCTGGCAAGGGTACTAAGCAAGCTTAGCGCCAAGGAGAAAGAGGCTAAGGATAAGGAGAAGGCGGTATCTGGAGCAACTCCCAAAATACTCGACACAAGCGTCATAATAGACGGAAGAATACTAGATATTTGCAAGACGGGTTTCATAGAGGGCAAGCTTATAGTGCCGGTATGTGTTTTGGAGGAACTAAGGCATATTGCCGATTCTTCGGATGACCTAAAGCGCGTAAGGGGCAGAAGAGGTTTGGACATACTCAACAGCCTCCAAAAGGAGACCGACATAGAGGTTGAGATATTCGAAAAAGATTTCGAAGACTCTATGGAGGTTGACACCAGGCTTCTTAAGGTTACGGAGCTCCTTGGTGGAAAGGTGCTTACAAACGACTACAACCTCAACAAGGTGGCGCAGTTCCAGGGCGTCAAGGTGCTCAACATAAACGAGCTGGCAAATGCCGTCAAGCCTGTGGCAATCCCGGGAGAGCAAATGACGGTGCAGATTGTGAAGGAAGGCAAGGAGACAGGCCAGGGAGTGGCCTATCTTGATGATGGGACTATGATAGTAGTCGAGGGCGGCAAAAAATATATGTCCAAGACTATAGTTGTAATTGTAACATCAGTGCTGCAGACTGCGGCGGGCAGGATGATATTTGCAAGGCCCAGTGAATAATAAGATTTTGAAGGCACGTCATACAGGACGTGTCTTTTTCTATCTATATAGCCGGCAATAAGCAGTATAAAATTGTTTCTCTGAAATGAAACTACTGTATAAATAATGTGAGAGGCATATTTTCATAACAGAAAAGAGGTGGGCAAATGGACAAGAGACATTTGAATAAAAGGGAGTATGAGCTCATAGAAAAAGAGGTGGGTTACTACGCAGACAGCGGCATTATAGACAGTGAGCAAAGGGACAGAATAATATCGCTCTACAGCATAGGCCGAGATTTGAATTTTGTAAGGATACTTGTGACAGTGGGTTCTATACTCATAGGGCTGGGATTCCTCTCGTTCATAGCGAGCAACTGGAAAAGACTGGACGAATTCATGAAGTTTGCTATAATGTTTGGCGCATTTTTGGCTTCCATGGGGGTTGCATACAAGCTTGAAGAAGATTATTTCCGAATCGGAAGGAGTATACTCTACATTTCCGCGCTCATATACGGAGCGGGGATATTCCTTATAGGGCAGACCTTCAACCTAGGGGGACATTTTACAAGTGCATTCCTGATGTGGGGCATTGGAATACTGCCCATGGCCGTGCTTTTTTCAGACAAGCTGATTTTCATATTTTCCCACATACTCCTTATTGTATACCTCAACGGTCTGTACGATTACTATACATTTCCGTATCTGATGGCCGCCATAGTGCCTCTGCTTTATTACCTGAACAGATATCTAGGCTATTCGAAAATCGGAACATTCTTTACAAATGTGCTTCTGATAAACTCCATTATCACAATAGGCTATAAATTCAACATGGAAGGCGTATATACAGGCCTTGTGGTGTTTGCGGCAGGAGCGGCCATGTATATTTTCTGCAAAAAAGACTACAATCCAGATGTGTTCAGGATGTCAGGCCTCATTGCCATGGGACTTTCAGGGATATTCCTTACCTACAAGGAAGTCTGGCAGGAACTCTCGTATGTCGGCAGGCCTCAGGAGCTGGCCATAGCAATAGGAATAGCTCTCATACTGGTGTTCTTTTGGCTGACATCAAAGGGCAACATAACTGCGCTCGTGTTTGTCTGTCTCATAATACTCAGGTATTATTTCGACGCGCTCTACGATTTCATGCCAAAATCGCTTTTCTTCACAGGAGGAGGACTCATACTAATTGGCTTTGGATACTATTTTGAAAGGATGAGAAGGAGGGAGGCGGAAAATGAAGGACATGAGTAAGAACAAAAAATACATGCTGGCAGCAGCCATTCCGATGATAATTCTGCTCTACATGCTGGCAGTGCCTCTTTCTGTAAGGTTCATGGGAACCGACATTTTCATAGAAACTGAGCCGTACGATCCAAGGGACATATTCATGGGAGACTATGTGTATCTAACTTACAAGATATCACAGGTGGACATAGACAAATTTCCGGAAGAGCTAACTAAAGAAAAAGATGCCAAAAAGCTTGAAAAATTCAGGGGACATCCAGTATATGTGATGCTCAAAAAGGAAGGCGGTTTTTACGTGGTCGACAGGGTGCTGCTTGAAAAGCCTTCGGAAGGCGTATACCTAAGAAGCAGGCTACAGGACATGTATGTGTTCACATACGGGGCTGAAAATATCGACTCCAAGGTACACCTTGCCTACAACCTGGAAAGATATTATGTTTCCGAAAATACGGGCAAGAAGCTTGAAGCCATGTCGAGGGCCGGAGCTTTGGTGGCAAGGGTAAAGGTGTACAACGGATATCATCTGCTAGAGGAGCTATTTCCGGCAGAGATGATGAATTGAGCAGCCGTGCAAGATTTGCAGTTAGATGTTATAATTAAATACTGTGCAGCAAAATGAAATTACAGGTGGAGGTTTTTTTAGATATGGAGTTATTGGCAATAGCAATATCACTAGCTCTTTCGTTTATACTGGGCTCAATACCAAGCGGTTATTTGATAGTTAAAAAATTCAAGGGAATTGACATAAGAAAGGTGGGCAGCGGCAACATAGGCTCTACAAATGTAAAACGAGGCGCAGGAAAAGGCTTTTCGATTGCAACTCAGGCGGCAGATGTAGTCAAGGGAGCGGCCGCCGTTCTTGTGGCCATGGGGATTTATAAGTTTTTCGATATCAGCATGGACAGGAATTTCTTCCTGGCCATGAACGCATTCGTAGCAATACTAGGACATGACTACACGCCTTTTTTGGGATTCAACGGGGGCAAGGGCGTGAACACTACTCTGGGCGCATTCGTGCTCATAGAGCCAATAGCGGTATTTACAGGTGTTGCACTTTATTTTGTGCTTGCTAAGGTGACAAAGATAGTCTCAATCCGATCTATGAGTCTTGGGGTGACTCTGTTTCTTGTGACTCTTGTAAAGGGGAGCCCTTTCGGGAGTGTAATATTCACGCTGCTTGCGGCTTTGCTTATGCTCTATAGGCATGAGGAAAATATAAAGAGGCTGATTAGGGGAGAAGAAAAGTAAACGGGAGTGATTAAGTCGTGAATAGCGCTGTTATAGTATGTGCAGGCAGGGGAAAGAGAATGAAAAGCGACATCAACAAAGTCTATATGAGTGTGGGGGGCAAGGCTGTGCTTCAGCTCACCATGGAAAGATTCATGTCACTGGATGAGATTGATGAGCTTGTTGTTGTAATTTCAAGGGACGATGAAAAGCTCTTTTCAGAAATCAAAAAAGACATGGACGCTTCAAAGTCCGTCAAGGTTGCATACGGCGGGGCTGAGAGACGTGACTCTGTATATAGCGGCCTTAAGCTGGTTGATCCTGCGTGCGACATAGTGCTAATACACGACGGGGCAAGACCGTTTGTAGAGAAGTCAGATATAATAAAGAGCATAGAGTGCGCGAAGGAAAGCGGGGCATGCGCTCTTGCTGTGCGAGTCAAGGACACCATAAAGCTAGCAGACGATGAGGGCTTTGTGGAATCAACCCCTGAACGAGATAGGCTTTGGGCCGTGCAGACACCTCAGACCTTCAGCTACAAGCTCATAATGGAAGCGTATGCAAGAGCCGTCGATATAGGGCTGCTGGCAACAGACGACTGCATGGTGGCAGAGAGCGCGGGCCATAGGGTGAGGCTTGTAGAAGGCTCGTATGAGAACGTAAAGCTTACAACGCCGGAAGATATGCTTTTTGCAAAGGAGATACTCAAAAAAAGGATGTGATTTTGTGAGGGTAGGCATAGGCTATGATGTGCACATACTTACGGAGGGAAGAAAGCTGATAATCGGAGGCGAGGAGATAGAGTTTGAAAAAGGGCTGCTCGGGCATTCCGATGCGGATGTACTTTTGCATGCGATTATAGACGCATTGCTTGGAGCGGCGGCTCTGGGCGACATAGGAAGCCATTTTCCGGATTCAGATATGACCTACAAGGGCATAAGCAGCATTGAGCTTCTAAGGCACGTCGCCCGCACGATATCAGATGCCGGATACGCTGTTCAAAATGTAGATTCTACTGTGGTGGCCCAAAGGCCAAAGCTCAGACCGCATATAGACAGAATGAGAAAAAACATTGCAGCTGCGCTATCTATAGATGAGGGCAGGGTGAGCGTCAAGGCCACCACCTCGGAGGGCCTTGGTTTTGAAGGCAGGCAGGAGGGTATATCGGCTCAGGCGGTGGCGCTGTTGACACACAGAAAGTTTTAATGTATAATTAAGCATCAAAAGCACTGAAGGGGAATAGTACAAAGGCAGAGCTTTAAAGAGAGAAGGCCGCTTGGTGAAAGGCTTTCAGGAGTGCTCCTTTCGAACCCGCCCCGGAGCTGGATTGTTGAAAGCAGTAGGCAATCCCGTGGAAGACGCGTTAAGTCGAAAAAGAGGGTGTAGCTTTGGCTGCGCCAATTAGAGTGGTACCGCGAACCGGGCTGTTCGTCTCTATTTTTTGAGATGGGCAGCTTTTATTATGCCCATAAATCAACTGAACGGCCAGAAAACACGAAATTTTTTTAAGGAGGATTATATATGAGCAAGAAGAATGAAAAGCAGTTTGTTGAAGACATAACGCCTATGGAGGTCGATTTTCCAAGATGGTACACTGACGTTATAACAAAGACTGACCTGGTAGACTACTCGCCGGTGAAGGGCTTCATGGTAATAAAGCCTTACGGCTACGCACTTTGGGAAGGTATACAGCAGTATGCAGACAGAAGATTCAAGGAGACTGGTCACAAGAACTGCTACTTCCCGCTGCTTATACCAGAGAGCCTTCTGAAGAAGGAGGAGGAGCACGTTGAAGGTTTCGCTCCAGAGGTGGCATGGGTTACTCACGGCGGAGAAGAGGAGCTTGGCGAGAGGCTTTGCGTAAGGCCTACATCGGAGACTATAATATGTCACATGTACGCCAAGTGGCTAAATTCATACAGAGATCTGCCATACCTTTACAACCAGTGGTGCTCCGTTGTAAGATGGGAAAAAAGCACAAGGCCATTCCTCAGGACCTCTGAATTCCTCTGGCAGGAAGGCCACACGCTTCACGAAACCTATGAAGAGGCTCAGCAAGAAACGCTTCAGATGCTTGGTATATACAAGGAGCTTTGCGAGGAGCTTCTCGCAATACCTGTAGTATGCGGAAGAAAAAGCGACAAGGAAAAGTTTGCGGGAGCCGAGGCAACATATACAATAGAGGCACTAATGCATGACGGAAAGGCACTCCAGTCCGGAACCAGTCACTTCCTTGGCCAGCATTTCTCGAAGGCATTTGAAATACAGTATTCGGACAGGGACGGCAATCTTGCCAATCCATACCACACATCGTGGGGGATATCAACAAGGCTAATAGGCGGAGTTATAATGGTTCACGGCGACAACAGAGGACTTGTGCTGCCTCCGAGACTGGCTCCAATACAGGTTGTTATAGTGCCAATAGCTGCTCACAAGGGCAACGTGATGGAGACTGTAGACCGTGTGTTTGACGAACTAAAGGCTGCGGGAATCAGAGTCCAGGTCGATGACAGAGCTAACTACAGCCCAGGCTGGAAATTCAATGAGTGGGAAATGAAAGGCGTGCCTGTAAGACTAGAAATAGGGCCTAAAGACATAGAAAAGGGTCAGGCTACAGTGTGCAGAAGGGACAACCTGGAAAAGAGCCAGCTTGCGCTCGAGAATATAACTGAAAGTATAAAAGGTCTGCTTGACGATGTGCATGTTAGCATGCTGGCAAATGCTCTTAGGATGAGAGAAGAAAAGACAAGTGTGGCAAATGATATGGACGAACTCAAGAAGGTGCTCGAGGAAAATCCGGGCTTTGTCAAGGCTATGTGGTGCGGCGACAGAGCATGCGAGGACAAGATAAAGGAAGAGACGGGAGCAACAATCAGATGCATGCCTTTCGAGCAGGAGCAGATATCAGACAGATGCATATGCTGCGGAGAAAAAGCTGACAAAATGGTATATCTGGCAAAAGCATATTAATAAAATCATGGGAGGCAATGCGTCGGCATTATGACCAGGAGGGATGATTTTATGAGGCTGGGCAGTTTTTACACAAAGACATACAAGAGCATGCCATACGATGTTCAGTTCCGCTCGACTCAGCTGTTGTATAGAAGCGGGCTTGTAAAGCTCTCTGAAGAGGGGAATATGTGCTATTCGCCAATGGGCGCATTATATGCAAAAAAACTTCAGGACTCTATAGTAGAGCGCATGCGCGATTTTATGGAGTTCAAGGTGGCAGGGGGAGAAAGGGAATGCATGGCAATGTACCAGCAGGAACTCAAATCCTACAAGCAGTTGCCGCTCAAGCTCTTTCATGCGGCTGCATCTGGAAATGATGACTACAAGTTCAAGGAAGGCCTCTTTAATCCAAGGCAGCTTACAAGTCTTGTGTTCACTGCATTTGCAGAAGAGCAGTCCGCAACGCAGATAAGGCGCGAGCTGGCAGAAGCCCTTAGGGGACTTGGGAGCGAGCTTGGAATAAAGCTGCAGCCGTTGGATTCCAAGGATATGATGAGCCTTGTATGGGAATCAAAGCTTCCTCTAAAGCAGTTTTTAAAGTGCGATAGCTGTGGCTTTGGCGGCGATGCCGCATATATAAAATCTGGCGCACAAAAATATGAGGGAAGCGAGGAGCTTCTGGCGACGGAGTATATCCACACTCCGTCTGTCGGCACTATTGCGCAGCTTGAAGAGTTCTTCGGAGCCTCCGCAAAGAGCTTCATAAAGACGCTCATATTCGAGGTCGGAGAAAAGATAGTTGCAGTGCTCCTTAGAGGTGACAGGAACATAAGCATAGGGCTGCTTGCTCGGCATATTGGAATGGAACCGGAAGAAATTAAAATGGCAAGCGAAGATGCGGTCATGAAAGCTACAGGGGCCGGCATAGGCTTTGCAGGACCAATAGGACTGAAAGCTGATTTGCTGCTTTGTGACGAAGAGGTTCTCAACATGAAAAACTCAGTATGCGGAGCCAACAGAACAGACTACCACATAAAGAATGTCACCTGCGGCAGAGACTTCAAGCCGGACGCTATAGGCGTATTCAAAGAGGCAAGGCCCGGCGACGCATGCCCTGCCGATGCAGGCACGCTCGAAGCGCTAAACGGGAGCGAGATAGCAAGCATAGAAATAAAGGAGCTTAAAGGCACTTACCTTGATGAGAATTCAAGGGAAAAAAGGCTGTGGAGCGTAAGCGTCAGGATATGCGTGGAGAGGCTCATGTCGGCCATAGCCGAAGAGAATATGGACGAGTCGGGGGCGATAGTATGGCCGGCGGTATTTTCTCCGTTTGAATACTATGTAATAGCGGGCAACGTCAAAAAGCCTGAGGAGCTGCAGCTTGCTGAGGATGCATACAGGCTCATCCTCGAAAGCGGCAGAAGCGCACTGCTTGATGACAGAAGCGAGCGCATAGGCTCCAAGTTTATAGACTGTGAGCTTTTGGGAGTAAGAGGTGTAATTGTTGCAGGAAAGCTGGCAAGCCAGGGACTTGTTGAAGTGAGAGACCGGAAAAGCGGCACATCATGCGAAGCAGCGCTAGAGGAGCTTTTAGAAAAGCTGTATTAGGAGAGCTTACGGATTGAACTGATGACGCATTTATAATATATTTGATATGGAAAACATGAAAATTCCATATGGATTCTAGGAGGATAAAGAATGAGTGTTAGAGTTAGATTTGCGCCAAGTCCTACGGGATTTGTACACATAGGAAGCCTAAGAACGGCCCTTTACAACTATCTGTTCGCCAAAAAGCATGGCGGAGAGTATATACTCAGGGTCGAGGATACAGACAGGACCAGATATGTTGAGGGAGCTATAGAGGGCATGCTCAGCGCCATGAGCTGGGCCGGCATAGAGCATGACGAAGGAGTCTGCCTTGACGAGAACGGAAAGCTCTCTCAAAAGGGCGAATACGGCCCTTACATGCAGTCGCAGAGGCTGGACATATACAAAAAATACGTGGACGAGCTTCTTGACAAGGGACATGCATATTACTGCTTCTGCTCAAAGGACAGGCTAGACACACTAAGGGAGATTCAAAGGGCGGAAGGCAAGATTCCAAGATACGACGGATACTGCAGAGGACTCTCGCGCGAGGAGGCTGAAAAGAGGATAGCCGCAGGCGAGGACTATGTCATAAGGCTCAAGTTTCCGGCCAACCACGAGATAGTTTTCGACGACATGGTAAGGGGAAGAGTAAGCATGAACACTGCTGATCTGGACGACCAGGTTCTCATAAAAAGCGACGGTTTCCCAACTTATCACTTTGCCGTTGTGGTAGACGACCACCTTATGAAGATAACACACGTAATAAGAGGCGAAGAGTGGATAGCCTCAACGCCTAAGCACGTATACATGTATGAGGTTTTCGGGTGGGAGGCGCCTACTTTCGTGCACCTTCCAAATATTCTAAACTCAGAAAAGAAAAAGCTCAGCAAGAGACAGGGCGATGTTGCTGTAGAGGACTTTGAAAAAAAGGGATACCTGCCTCAGGGTCTTGTGAATTACATTGCGCTTGTGGGATGGTCGCCTGAAGACAACAGGGAGATTTTCTCGATGCAGGAGCTAATAGAAGCTTTCTCGATTGAGAGAGTTTCAAGAAGCGGTGGAGTGTTCGACACAAGCAAGCTCAACTGGATCAACCAGCACTACATGAAGGAAGCGGATGACGAATATCTGGCTGACTTGGCAGTGCCTTTCCTTGAGGATGCGGGCATACTAAACGGGGAAGCGCTTGACAGAGTCAAGCTCGTAAAGATAATCTCAATTGTGAAGGAAGGTCTGCAATACATGGCGCAGCTTCCTGAAAAGATTGCAATATTCTTTGGAGATGAAATAAAGCCTGAAGGTGAAGAGGTTCAAGAGTTTTTGAAGCTTGAGCACATGCCTGCACTGATTGGCGCGCTAGAGGAAAAGATAAAAGCAACTGATGAAGTGAGCAGTGATTTTGTAAGCGCAATGTTCAAGGAGATTCAAAAGGAATATGGCATAAAGGGCAAGAATCTTTTCATGGGAACAAGAGTAGCTTTAACAGGACAAATGCACGGACCTGAGATTCCTCACGTTGTAGAGATACTCGGCAAGGAGAGGGTTCTAAAAAGAATAGAATACGTTAAGCAAAATCTCATATAAACCACAAGCCTCTTGGGACTATCTGTTCCAGGAGGCTTTGCTTTGTTTGCTTAAATGCTGTAGAAAAAAATAACAAAAGGATGTAAAATGATGTTATATGATTTATAGCTGTCTGGCTAATATAAAACGAGGTGATGAGCATATGAAGCTTTACAATACACTCACAAGGCAAAAAGAGGAATTCATTCCACTGGAGCAAGGCAAGGTCAAGATGTACTCGTGCGGGCCTACTGTATACAACTTTTTCCACATAGGCAACGCAAGACCTTTTATAATGTTCGACGTGCTTAGAAGATACCTGGAATACTTGGGCTACGATGTCAAGTTTGTGCAAAACTTCACTGACGTGGACGACAAAATAATACAAAGGGCCAACGAAGAGGGCATATCTCCATTTGAGGTGGCTCAAAAATATATTGATGAATACTTCATAGATGCTGACGGACTTGGAATAAAAAGAGCAGACGTACATCCAAGAGTTACAGAGACTATAGACGACATAATAGAATTCGTAAAAGGATTGATTGAAAAAGGCTTTGCTTATGAAGTCGACGGCGATGTATACTACGATTCCCATAAGTTCGGCGATTACGGCAAGCTTTCGGGCCAGAATCTCGAAGAGCTCGAGCTTGGAGCCAGAATCGATATCAACGAGAAGAAAAGACATCCGGGTGATTTCGTGCTCTGGAAAGCCAAAAAGGAGGGCGAACCTGGGTGGACAAGTCCGTGGGGTGAGGGCAGACCAGGCTGGCATATAGAGTGCTCCGTAATGTCTAAAAAGCACCTTGGGGAGACCATAGACATACATTCGGGCGGACAGGATCTTATATTCCCGCACCACGAGAACGAGATTGCGCAGAGCGAGGCGTTCAGCGGAAAGCCTTTTGCAAAATACTGGGTGCACAACGGCTATATAAACATAAACAACGAAAAGATGTCAAAGTCAAAGGGCAATTTCTTTACAGTAAGAGACATATCTAATCAAATAGACCTTGAAATCGTAAGGTTCTTCATGCTTTCGGCCCACTACAGAAGTCCGATAAACTACAGTGAAGAGCTGCTGATGCAGGCAAAGGCCGGTCTGGAGAGACTCTACAACACCAAGGAAAAGCTGCAGTTCATGCTGGAAAGCGCCGATGCTGTTTCGAACACGGCTGACGAAGGTTTTGTTTCAGAGCTTGAGGGCTTCAGGGAAAGATTCAAGCAGCATATGGATGACGATTTAAACACTGCAGATGCGCTAAGTGTAATATTCGAGCTTTCAAGATTCATAAACACCAAACTTGACGAAACTGCAAACCATGCATTCATGGAAAAATCCATGGAGCTTTTCAAGGAGCTCACAGGAGTGCTCAACATAGTAGGCAAGGAGAGCCAGAGTGAGCTGCTAGACGAAGAGATTGAAGCACTAATACAAGAAAGACTGGATGCCAGGAAAAACAAGGACTTCAAAAGGTCAGACGAAATAAGGGACATGCTCAAGGAAAAGGGCATAATACTTGAAGATACAAGGCAGGGTACGAAATGGAAAAGAGCGTAGAAGCGCAGGCGGCGCCAAATGCAGTGCTTTCGCCGCTGATGCTGGCGTACATGGGAGACTGCGTGTTTGAAATCCATGTGCGCAAATACCTCATAGACAAGTATGGGGACATAAAAGTGAACGACATACACAAGAAGGCCACTGGTTTTGTAAGGGCAAAAGCTCAGGCTATGGCGGTGCTGGCCTTAAAAGATCAGCTAAGCGACCAGGAGTGGGGCATAGTCAAAAGAGGCAGAAACCAAAAGAGCGCTACAATGCCCAAGAATGCTGATGCCACAGAGTACAGATACGCAACGGGCTTTGAGGCTCTTATTGGATATCTGTATCTTAATGGGTTTACGGAAAAGCTTGAGGAAGTAATTAAAAAGAGCATAGAGCTTATTGAAATGCAAATTTCATAGCTGGGCATCGCTGAAGGCGCCAGATGGCCGCTTAGAATTGAATTGTAAGGGTGGAAAGCTGTATTACGCAGTATAGAAAGGAATGTGGAAATATGAACGTAAGGCTCATTGAACATACGCCAAATCCCGACAAGGTGGTGGCTGTAGCTGCAAAGCTGTGCTACTCGAGAGTGGGTGTCGACGATATAGAAAAAAAGCTCAGCGACGAGGAAACTGAAAAATTTGTACAGATGCTTGTGGACATGAGGCATGAATCGCCGCTCGAGCATGTAAGCTTTACGTTTGCGGCTGAGGGCATATCAAGGGCCTGCACACATCAGCTGGTAAGGCATAGGATAGCGAGCTACTCACAGCAGAGCCAAAGATATGTAAAGCTTGAGCAGTTTGAATATATAGTGCCTCCGAATATAAGTGCAGTTCCCGAGGCGGAGAAAAAATTCAAGGAGGCCATGGAAGCTGACCAGCGCACATACAATGAGATAGCAGACATACTATTTCAAAAGCACTATGATGAGATGGTATCCGGCAGAATGGACGATAAAAAGGCGAAAAGCGCGGCAGAAAAAAAGGCGATAGAGGATGCCAGGTATGTATTCCCGAATGCGTGTGAAACAAAGGTTGTACTCACAATGAACGCGAGGACGCTGCTTCATTTTTTCAACAAGAGGTGCTGCGAAAGAGCGCAGTGGGAGATAAGGAACATGGCGGATCTCATGCTTGCAGAGGCCAAGAAGGTGGCTCCTTTCATATTCAAGAATGCGGGGCCGGGCTGCGTATATGGACCATGCCCGGAAGGCGCAATGAGCTGCGGCAAGACTGCGCTCATGAGAGAAAAGTATAGAAATTTATAATCAGTGCGCGCCGGCTATTATGGCGTGGAAGGAGAAAAGCTTTGGGTAAAATAGAAGGTAGGAATCCTGTAATAGAGGCCATAAGGGCGGAACATGAAATTGACAGCATAGTTATAGCCAACGGTGCGCAGGGCTCTGTCAAAAAGATTGTTGCGATGGCAAAGGAAAAGGGTATATTAGTCAAGTACGTCGACAAGAAAAAGCTGGATGAGCTTGCGCCTGGAGAAAATCATCAAGGTGTAGTTGCGTTCGTATCGGAATACGGCTACAGCGAGCTTGAAGACGTGCTTTCGAAGGTTGAAAAGGAAGGCAGATCACCGTTCATAATAATACTTGACGGCATAACAGACCCTCACAACCTGGGCGCAATAATACGGACTGCAGATGCATCCGGAGCAGACGCCATAGTAATACCAAAGAGAAGAAGCGTTGGAATAACATCGACTGTGGTTAAGTCCTCGGCCGGTGCGGTGGAATATGTGCCGGTATGCCGCGTTACGAATCTGGTTAGCACCATAAAAATGCTAAAGGAAGAGGGCGTTTGGGTTGCGGCTTTAGATATGGGAGGACAGCAGCTCCATAAGTCTAACCTGAAAGGTTCTATAGCGCTTGTTGTAGGGAGCGAAGGAGAGGGTGTATCCAGGCTTGTCAAGGAGAACTGTGATTTTACGGTGAGCATACCCATGAAGGGAAGGGTGTCATCTTTGAATGCTTCTGTGGCTGCTGGCGTTGTCATGTATGAGGTTTTAAGACAAAGAGGCGATAGCGAGGGATAAAGTTGAAGGAGTATCTTGTCATAGATGGCTATAACATAATAAATGCATGGCAGGAGCTTAAGGCCATATCCAGGACAGACCTTGAGGCGGCGCGGGACAGGCTGGTTGAAATAATGCTCGAATACTCCGCTTTCAGCGGTGTCGAAGTCATAATAGTATTCGATGCCTACAGAGTAAAGGGCGGCAGCGAAGTTGAGATAAAGCATCCCAAGGTCACGGTCATATACACAAGGGAGAATCAGACTGCCGATTCGTATATTGAGAAAGTTATAGGAGAATTAGGCAGATATTCGCTTATACGTGTAGCAACTAACGACGGCGCACAGCAGCAGATAGTGCTTGGCAGAGGCAGTGCCAGGCTTACAGCCCGCGAGCTCGAAATGCACATACAAAACTCCAAGGGCAACATAAAAAAAAGAACTAAGGATCCAGTGACAAAGATGACGCTTGCAGATCGCTTGAAAGACTTTGACGAGGAAGCGTTCATCAAGCTCGAGAGCATGAGAAAAAAAGGATGACTTCAAAGTATTGACTTTATAATGAGCCAATAGTAAAATATTAGAGATAGTGCGCCCACGTGGCTCAGTCGGTAGAGCGTCGCCTTGGTAAGGCGGAGGTCGGCGGTTCGAGTCCGCTCGTGGGCTCCAAAAAAGAAAGTCATAAAATATTGAGCGCATGACGCGGTTTTAATAAGAAGGAGGAAAAATAAAATGGCAAAAGCTAAATTTGAAAGAAGCAAACCACACGTTAACATCGGAACAATAGGACACGTTGACCACGGTAAGACAACACTAACAGCAGCAATAACATACACACTGCACTCAAGATACGGAACAGGTGAAGCAGTAGACTTTGCAAACATAGACAAGGCACCAGAGGAAAGAGAAAGAGGAATCACAATATCAACATCACACGTAGAGTATGAGACACCAAACAGACACTACGCGCACGTTGACTGCCCAGGACACGCCGACTACGTTAAGAACATGATAACAGGAGCGGCACAAATGGACGGAGCGATACTAGTTGTATCTGCAGCAGACGGTCCAATGCCACAAACAAGAGAGCACATACTACTATCAAGACAGGTTGGAGTACCATACATCGTGGTATTCATGAACAAGTGCGACATGGTAGATGACGAAGAGCTTCTTGAGCTAGTAGAGATGGAAATAAGAGACCTGCTAAGCGAGTATGACTTCCCAGGAGATGACACTCCAATAATAAAAGGATCAGCGCTAAGAGCACTAGAAGATCCAAGCAGCAAGTGGGGAGATGCAATAATAGAGCTATTCGAAGCTATAGACAGCTACATTCCACAGCCAGAAAGAGCAATAGATAAGCCATTCCTAATGCCAGTAGAGGACGTATTCTCTATAACAGGAAGAGGAACAGTTGCAACAGGAAGAGTGGAAAGAGGAATAGTAAAAGTACAAGACGAAGTAGAAATAGTTGGACTATCAGAAGAGCCAAGAAAAGTAATAGTAACAGGCGTAGAGATGTTCAGAAAGCTTCTTGATGAGGCACAAGCAGGAGACAACATAGGAGTGCTTCTAAGAGGAGTACAAAGAGACGAGATAGAAAGAGGCCAGGTACTAGCTAAGCCAGGCACAATAAAGCCGCACACAAAATTCACATCAGAGGTATACGTACTTAAGAAGGAAGAGGGCGGAAGACACACTCCATTCTTCAACGGATACAGACCTCAGTTCTACTTCAGAACAACAGACATAACAGGATCAATCGGACTACCAGAAGGCGTAGAGATGGTAATGCCAGGAGACAACATAGCTATGGAAGTTGAGCTAATAGCACCAATAGCAATAGAAGAGGGACTAAGATTCGCGATAAGAGAAGGCGGAAGAACAGTAGGAGCAGGAGTAGTTGCTTCTATAATAGAGTAATAAATTCTCATAAGAAGGCATGAAAGAGAAGGAATACTTTTCCTTCTCTTTTTTAACTTATAAAAAAATCAAACGAAATATCAAAGAAATAGGCACTTTGAGATTTGAATGCCAAAAATAATCAGAGCTAAAGATTGACACAAGGTTAAAAATATGGTAGATTTTATGGGTAGCGTTTTATAATGGCATATATAGTGGTCAGAAAAAAATAGATACTAGACAAACCAAAATAGGTTTTAGCGGCAGAAAGTTAGGAGGTGCTTTACATGAGAGTTAAAATAACTTTAGCTTGTACTGAGTGCAAGCAGAGAAACTATAACACTACAAAGAACAAAAAGAACAATCCAGACAGAATGGAAATGAGCAAGTACTGCAAATTCTGCAGGAAGCATACTCTTCACAAAGAAACAAAATAAGGATGTGAACAATATGGCAGCCCAGGTTAAAGCTGGCAACAATGAGTCCGGAGCTGGATTTTTGAAGGAAGTAAGAGCCGAGCTGAGTAGAGTTCACTGGCCAAATAAAAGGGAACTTACCAGGTATACTACTATAGTATTACTAGTAAGTACATTCATAAGCCTTGTCGTTTGGTTGCTCGACTCGGGATTGGGCTTTTTATTGAAATTCATAGTGAAGCAATAGTAACTAAAAGGAAAGAAGTCGCCTTTTAGGAGAAAGGATGACTAGTATTATGCCTAATAATGAGGAAAAAGCTAAATGGTATGTCGTGCACACATATTCTGGGCATGAAAACAAGGTAAAGGCAACCATAGAAAAAACAGTAAGGACCAGAGGTATGGAGGACTACATACACGATGTGGTCGTACCTACTGAAGAGGTTGTAGAGATAAAGGATGGCAAAAAGAAGGTCAAGTCCAAGAAGAAATTTCCTGGATATGTGATGGTCAAGATGCTTATCACTGACGAATCTTGGTATATAGTAAGAAACACAAAGGGCGTGACGGGTTTTGTCGGCCCTGGATCCAAGCCTGTGCCTCTTTCTGATGAAGAAGTGGCGGCTATGGGTGTGGAAAAAATTGTGCCAAAGATAGATGTTGAAGTGGGAGATGTCATATCCGTCAAAAGCGGACCTTTTGAAGGCTTTATGGGCAATATTCAAGAGATAAATCTTGAAAAGCATGCAGTTAAAGTCCTTATCTCAATGTTTGGAAGAGAAACTCCGGTAGAACTGGGGTTTGACCAAATAGAAAAAATGTAGGCAATAATTAAATAATTAATAATTTGATACAGGGAGGTGTACTAAATGGCTAAAAAAGTTATTGGTCAGATAAAATTGCAAATACCTGCAGGCAAAGCGACTCCAGCACCACCAGTTGGTCCAGCTCTAGGACAGCATGGTGTTAACATAATGCAGTTCACAAAAGAGTTCAATGCCAAGACTGCAGATCAGGCTGGTCTTATAATTCCGGTTGTAATATCAGTTTATCAGGACAGATCATTCACTTTCATAACAAAGACTCCGCCAGCAGCAGTACTTATAAAGAAGGCGTGCAAGATAGAGTCTGGTTCAGGTGAGCCTAACAAGAAAAAGGTTGCAAAGATAACAAAGGCACAAATAAGAGAAATAGCTGAGCTGAAAATGCCTGACCTTAATGCTACAGACGTAGAGGCAGCTATGAGCATGATAGCTGGAACTGCAAGAAGCATGGGCGTTGAAGTTATAGACTAGTTGTATCTATAATGTGGGAGGCAAAAAACCGTTAAAACCACAAGGAGGAATATGTAATGGCTAAAAAAGGCAAGAAATATGTAGAGGCGCTTAAAAAGTTTGACAGAAACACTTACCATGAGGCTTCTGAAGCTCTTCAGGTAGTGCTTGACTGCGCTAGCGCTAAATTTGACGAAACTGTAGAAGTTCACCTTAAGCTTGGTGTAGACTCAAGACACGCAGACCAGCAGGTTAGAGGTGCTGTAGTGCTTCCTCACGGAACAGGTAGAGTTAAGAAGGTGCTTGTATTTGCAAAGGGAGAAAAGGCGAAGGAAGCCGAAGCTGCCGGAGCAGACTATGTAGGAGAAATGGACCTTGTAAACAAGATACAAGGCGAGAACTGGTTCGACTTTGATGTTGTAGTTGCAACTCCTGACATGATGGGTCTTGTAGGTAGACTTGGTAGAGTTCTTGGACCAAAAGGACTTATGCCAAACCCAAAATCAGGCACAGTTACATTCGACGTTGCAGCTGCGGTTAATGACATCAAGGCTGGTAAGGTTGAATATAGATTGGATAAGACTAACATAATCCACGTTCCAATAGGAAAGATTTCATTCGGCAAGGAAAAACTGTTCGAGAACTTTGAAGTTCTTACAGAGGCAGTTGTGAAAGCCAAGCCATCTGCTGCAAAGGGACAGTACATGAGATCAGTTACTGTGTCTAGCACAATGGGACCTGGAGTAAGAATAAATCCAAATAAAATAGCAGAATAATTGTTGACAACTGGAAAGTGCTATAGTATACTTCGTTTGTTAAACAGTTAAAAATTATAAATATATATACAAATGCCGCAGACAGCAGGTGCGAATGCTTAAATATGCCTGCCGAGGATAATAGTTTTGATACTAGATATTGAAATTATAGCCCTTGTTTGTCTGTGAGCATGCAAGGGCTTTTATAATTAAAACGGCAAGGCTAGCTTTGCCGGAGTAGCCAAAAGGAGGTGGACGGTTAGTGTCTAAATCAGCAGTGGAAATCAAACAACAAGTAGTAAACGAAATAACAGAAAAATTCAAAAGCGCATCTTCACTAGTAGTAGTTGACTATAGAGGTCTTAAGGTTGAAGAGGCTAATGAACTAAGAGCCAAATTCAAGGAAGCTGGATGCGACTACAAGGTTTACAAGAATACTCTTGTAAGAAGAGCTGCAAAAGAGCTTGGATATGACCAACTTGATGAGGTGAATCTAGTGGGTCCAAATGCTATAGCTTTCGGCTATGCAGATCCAGTTGCACCTGCAAGAATACTAAGTGACTTCATGAAAACTCATCCTGCAATAGAGCTTAAGATGGGTATAGTTGAAGGCGAATTCTACGATGCGGCAAAAGTTAAAGCCCTGTCGGAAGTACCTTCAAGAGAAGTGCTTATTGCAAAACTTCTTGGAAGCTTCAAGGCTCCGCTATCAAACTTTGCTTATCTTCTGGATGCAGTTGCAAAGCAAAAGGCGGAAGCAGGCGAGCAATAATCGCCGCTTGAGATTCATAAATGCATTACAAAACTAAAAAAATCAAACGAAAATTAAATCGGAGGTGTCTTTAAATGACTATAGAACAAATACTAGAAGCTATAGAGAACATGAAAGTACTTGAGCTTAACGAGCTAGTTAAGGCTGCAGAAGAGAAATTCGGAGTATCTGCTGCTGCTCCAGTGGCTGTTGTAGGCGCTGTTGCTGCTGAAGCTGCTGAAGAGAAGACAGAATTTGATGTAGTACTTGCTGATGCTGGTGCTCAAAAGGTTAAAGTTATAAAGGTTGTTAGAGAGCTTACTGGCCTTGGACTAAAAGAAGCTAAGGATCTTGTAGACGGAGCTCCAAAGGCAGTTAAAGAAGGAGCTTCTAAAGAAGAAGCTGAAGATATGAAAGCTAAGCTTGAAGAAGTAGGAGCTAAAGTAGAAGTTAAGTAGTAATTAAAAAGGTGCCTTAACACTGTAAAGGCACCTTTTTTTATTCCAGCAAAATTCAAAGTGCGTCTCTAATTGCAAATGCTTTATGGAGACGCATTTTGAATTTTGTTGGAAAATAAAATAATTAAAACGTGTTGACTTGTTGACTGTGATATGATAACATGTTTTAATGCGTACAATGGATATTTCTGTCGTAAAACATGCATGCAAAATATTAACATAGATTTTTTTCTTAGGAGAGGTGAAAAATTGATGCCATTTCCACATCCTGTAAATAATGGAAGAAGAGCTAGGATGAGTTTTTCAAGGATACCAGAGGTAGCAGAGCTGCCAAACCTTGTGGAAATCCAGCTTGATTCCTACAAATGGTTTTTGGAGGAAGGTCTCAGAGAGGTATTCGAGGATGTCTCGCCAATTGAAGATTATACTGGAAACCTTTCACTTCATTTTGTTGACTACTCCATAGGTGAAGCAAAATATGATGTTGAAGAGTCAAAAGAAAGAGACGTTACTTTTTCAGCACCGCTGAAGGTCAAGGTGAGGCTTGAAAACAAGAACACTGGTGAAATAAAAGAACCTGGAAAAGATGTATTCATGGGAGATTTCCCTCTGATGACTGAAAAGGGAACTTTCATAATAAACGGCGCAGAAAGGGTAATAGTCAGCCAGCTTGTAAGATCTCCTGGAGTATATTACAGCGAAGAAAGGGACAAGGCCGGCAAGAAGCTTGTTTCATCCACTGTCATTCCAAACAGAGGAGCATGGCTTGAATATGAAACGGATTCAAATGACATAGTGTCTGTAAGAGTTGACAGAACCAGAAAGCAGCCAATAACGGTTCTGCTTAGGGCGTTTGGATTTGCAAGCGACATAGAGATAATAGAGCTGATAGGAGAAGATGAAAGACTCCTGTCTACGCTTGAAAAAGACAACACAAAAAACAGGGAAGAAGCGCTGCTTGAAATATACAAGAAACTAAGACCGGGCGAGCCGCCTACGGTTGAGAGTGCAACATCGCTTATTAATGCACTGTTTTTCGACCCTAAAAGATACGATCTGGCAAAGGTCGGAAGGTACAAATTCAATAAGAAGCTTTCAGTAGCCCATAGGATTAAAGGCAGAGTTGCGGCGGAAGATGTTGTCTCTTCGGAAACGGGAGAAGTTTTTGTTGCCAAAGGCGAAAAGATATCGCTTGAAAAGGCATTCGAGATACAAAATTCCGGAATAAACGTCGTGAAGGTATACGGTGAAGAGGGCAAAGAAATAAAAGTAGTAGGCAACAACTTTGTAGATATGAGGGCTTTTGTGGATTTTGAAATAGAAGGTTTCAACCCAAAGGTCAAGGTTCACTATCCAACACTCAAGGAAATATTAGATGAGTGTTCAAGCAATGAAGAAATAGCGGATGCTTTCAAGAAAAACAAGAGAAGGCTCGTTCCAAAGCATATAATACTAGACGATATCATAGCTTCTGTAAGCTACCAGTTCAACCTATTCCACGGAATAGGCAACATAGACGACATAGACCACCTAGGCAACAGAAGGGTAAGGTCTGTAGGCGAGCTTTTACAGAATCAATTCAGAATAGGCCTTTCAAGAATGGAAAGAGTAGTAAGGGAAAGAATGACAATTCAGGACACTGAAAACACTTCTCCTGAGGCTCTGATAAACATAAGACCGGTGGCTGCCGCCATAAAGGAATTCTTCGGAAGCTCTCAGCTTTCACAGTTCATGGATCAGACAAACCCACTATCGGAGCTTACACACAAAAGAAGACTTTCAGCTCTTGGACCAGGCGGTCTTTCGAGAGAGAGAGCGGGCTTTGAGGTAAGGGACGTTCACCACTCACACTACGGCAGAATGTGCCCTATAGAGACTCCTGAGGGTCCAAACATAGGACTTATAAACTCGCTGAGTACATTTGCCAAGATAAACGAGTATGGATTCATAGAGTCTCCATACAGGAAGATAGACAAGCAAAGAGGCGTAGTTACAGGCACAATAGATTATCTCACAGCAGACGAAGAAGATCTGTATGTAAGAGCCCAGGCAAATGAGCCGCTCGACGAGGACGGCAGATTCGTCAATGAGAGGGTAACTGCAAGAACTATAAATGGTGAAGCGGAGCTTGTGAAACCTGAAAGCGTAGACTACATGGACGTATCTCCAAAGCAGGTTGTATCCATAGCTACGGCTATAATACCATTCCTTGAGAATGACGACGCCAACCGTGCGCTTATGGGATCGAACATGCAGCGTCAGGCGGTACCTCTTATAAGAAGGGAAGCGCCTGTTATAGGCACAGGAATGGAAGGCAAGGCGGCCATAGATTCCGGCGTATGCGTAATGGCAAGAAATGCAGGAGTGGCTGAAAAAGTTACTGCAAATGAAATAGTCATTAAAAGAGAAGACGGCCAAAGAGACAGATACAAGCTGCTCAAGTTTAAAAGGTCAAACCAGGGTACTTGCGTCAACCAGTCTCCTATAATAAACAGCGGTGACATAATAAAAGCCGGCGATGTAATAGCAGACGGACCATCCACAGACATGGGTGAACTTGCACTAGGCAGAAACTGCAGGGTTGCATTCATGACCTGGGAAGGCTACAACTATGAGGATGCAATACTTCTCAATGAAAGACTTGTAAGGGAAGACAGGCTTTCTACAATACACATAGAAGAATATGAGGCTGAAGCTAGAGATACGAAGCTAGGGCCCGAAGAAATAACAAGGGACATTCCTAATGTCGGTGAAGATGCAATCAAGAATCTCGATGACAGAGGAATAATAAGAATTGGAGCAGAGGTCCAGTCGGGAGATATTCTTGTAGGCAAGGTAACTCCGAAGGGAGAGACTGAACTCACAGCTGAGGAGAGGCTGTTAAGGGCCATATTCGGCGAAAAAGCAAGAGAGGTAAGAGATACATCCCTCAAGGTACCTCACGGAGAAAGCGGAATAATAGTAGATGTAAGAGTGTTTACAAGGAAAAATGGCGACGAGCTTCCTCCGGGAGTAAACGAGCTTGTAAGAGTTTATATAGCAACAAAGAGAAAGATAAACGTTGGAGACAAGATGGCAGGACGTCACGGAAATAAGGGTGTAATCTCAAGGATACTTCCGGAAGAGGACATGCCTTTCATGGAAGACGGCACGCCTGTTGAGATAGTTCTAAACCCTCTGGGCGTTCCATCGCGTATGAATATAGGACAGGTTCTTGAAGTCCACCTCGGGCTTGCGGCCAAGAAACTAGGATGGCACGTGGCTACTCCTGTATTCGACGGAGCAAACGAGAGAGATATAGAAATAGCGCTTGGACAGGCTGGATATCCGCAGGATGGAAAGCTGACTCTGCGCGACGGCCGTACAGGCGAGCCTTTCGACAACAGGGTAACGGTAGGATACATGTACATGCTCAAGCTCCACCACCTTGTAGACGACAAGATACACGCCAGATCGACGGGACCTTACTCGCTGGTAACCCAGCAGCCGCTTGGCGGAAAGGCTCAGTTTGGAGGACAAAGATTCGGAGAGATGGAGGTTTGGGCTCTTGAGGCATATGGAGCTGCCCACACTCTTCAGGAAATACTAACAGTCAAGTCGGACGACGTCGTGGGACGTGTTAAGACATATGAATCCATAGTCAAAGGGGAGAACATCCCTGAACCTGGAATCCCTGAATCCTTCAAGGTTCTGATAAAAGAGCTTCAAAGTCTGTGCCTTGATGTAAAGGTGCTTGAGGCCGATCAGGAGATAGAAATAAAAGAGTCTATAGACGACGAAGAAATCACCATGGAAGGCGATTTTGAATATGTGCGTGATGTTGATCTTGAAGAGGGTATGGTAATAGAAGAAGGCGAAATGGACGAAGACTTAGAAGAAGAAACTGACGAATTTGAAGATGATGACATGGACCAAGAATTTTTCAAGGATGACATTGAAGAAGACGATGACGAGTTTTAAATAGCCAGGATCTGCAGCTATGCAGATCCCTGGGATTCACCTTGGGCAAGTCAATCTATCATAGAAGGGAGAGAACTCCTTGTTTGAATTAGGTAATTTCGAGTCAATGAAAATAGGTTTAGCTTCGCCGGAAAAGATAAGGCAATGGTCTAAAGGAGAAGTTAAGAAACCTGAAACCATAAACTACAGGACTCTCAAGCCTGAAAGGGACGGTCTTTTCTGCGAAAGGATATTCGGACCGCAAAAGGACTGGGAGTGTCACTGCGGAAAATACAAGAGAGTAAGATATAAAGGAGTCGTTTGTGACCGCTGCGGCGTTGAGGTCACAAAAGCCAAAGTAAGGCGTGAGAGGATGGGCCACATAGAACTTGCGGCGCCAGTATCTCACATATGGTACTTCAAGGGAATACCGTCAAGGATGGGACTTCTGCTTGACATGTCTCCGCGTTCTTTAGAAAAGGTTCTGTATTTTGCATCGTATATAGTGACAGATCCAGGCAGCACTTCACTAAGCGAAAAGCAGCTGCTTACTGAAAAAGAGTATAGAGACGCAGTAGACAAGCATGGAAATACATTCAAGGCAGGAATGGGAGCAGAGGCTGTAATGGCGCTGCTTGAAAAGATAGACCTGGAGATGCTCTCAAAAGAGCTAAGAGGCAAGCTGAAAGACAGTACGGGCCAAAAAAGAGTCAGGACGATAAGAAGGCTGGAGGTTGTCGAGGCGTTCAAAAAGTCGGGAAACAGACCTGAATGGATGATACTAGATGCTATACCAGTTATACCGCCGGATCTTAGACCTATGGTTCAGCTTGATGGCGGAAGGTTTGCAACGTCAGACCTTAACGATCTTTACAGAAGAGTTATAAACAGAAACAACAGGCTAAAAAGGCTGCTTGAGCTTGGAGCGCCTGACATAATAGTTCGTAACGAAAAAAGAATGCTTCAGGAAGCAGTCGACGCCCTAATAGACAACGGCAGAAGAGGAAGACCTGTTACCGGACCTGGAAACAGACCGCTTAAGTCGCTTTCAGACATGCTAAAGGGTAAGCAGGGACGTTTCCGTCAGAACCTACTTGGAAAGCGTGTTGACTACTCTGGACGTTCGGTTATAGTAGTTGGACCTGAGCTTAAATTCTACCAGTGCGGACTTCCAAAGAAGATGGCGCTGGAGCTTTTCAAGCCGTTTGTAATGAATGCTCTTGTTGAAAAGGGTCATGCGCACAACATAAAGAGCGCCAAGAGAATGGTCGAAAAAGTAAAGCCAGAGGTTTGGGACGTGCTTGAAGACGTCATAAAAGGCCACCCGGTACTCTTAAACCGTGCCCCTACTCTTCACAGGCTGGGGATACAAGCGTTCGAACCGGTACTTGTTGAAGGAAAGGCGATAAAGCTGCATCCGCTCGTATGTACGGCATACAACGCCGACTTTGACGGCGACCAGATGGCTGTTCACCTTCCGCTTTCTGTGGAGGCGCAGGCTGAATGCAGATTCCTAATGCTTTCGGTAAACAACATCCTGGCTCCAAAAGACGGCTCATCAATAACAACGCCTAGCCAGGACATGGTACTTGGAAGCTACTATCTTACAATAGAAATACCTGGTGTAAAAGGCGAGGGCATGGTATTCAAGGACTATAATGAAATGCTACTTGCGTATACAAACCAGGCCGTAGATCTTCATGCAAGGGTTAAAGTTAAAAAAGTGCTATCCGACGGAGCTATAGTTTTTGTGGAAAGCACAGTGGGCAGATTCATATTCAACGAAAACCTTCCGCAGGACATGGGATTTGTAGATAGAAAGGAAGACCCACATTCACTTGAAGTAGATTTCCTTGTAGACAAGAAAAAGCTGGGCCAGATAATAGACAAGTGTTTCAGAAAGCACGGCAACACGATAACAGCCATCATGCTCGACACTATCAAGGAGCTGGGATTCAAATTCTCTACAAGAGGAGCAATAACAGTTTCAATAGCCGACATGGAAATACCACAGGAAAAATACAAACTCATAGCTGATGCAGAGGCAAAGGTTGCAAAATATGAAAAGGCGTTCAGAAGAGGTCTTATCTCGAATGAAGAGAGAAAAGAAAGAGTTATAGACACATGGACCGAAACGACTGAAAAGGTTACAGATGCTCTTATGAGCAACCTTGGAAGGTTGAACAACATATTCATAATGGCGCACTCGGGAGCAAGGGGAAGTAAAAACCAGATAAGACAGCTTGCGGGAATGCGTGGACTTATGGCGGATGCAACAGGTGAAACTGTAGAACTTCCAGTTAAGTCAAACTTCCGTGAAGGTCTTTCGGTACTCGAGTACTTCATATCTTCACACGGAGCCAGAAAAGGTCTTGCAGATACAGCCCTTCGTACAGCGGACTCGGGATACCTTACAAGAAGACTTGTTGACGTATCTCAGGACGTAATAATAAGGGAAGATGACTGCGGGACTACTGACGGAATAGAAGTAAAAGCATTCAAAGACGGCAATGAAGTCATAGAGGAGCTCTATGACAGAATAGTCGGAAGGTATATATCAAGCGACATAGTGCATCCGGAAACGGGAGAACTGATACTTTCTGCAAACGACCTAATTACCGAAGAGAAGGCAGAAGAAATTGTCTCAGCAGGAGTGAAGAAAGTCTATATCAGATCGGCGCTTAGCTGCAGAACTCAGCATGGTGTATGCGCCAAGTGTTACGGCAGAGACCTGGCAACTGGCAAAAATGTAAACGTAGGCGAAGCTGTCGGCATAATAGCGGCGCAGTCTATAGGCGAGCCGGGAACACAGCTTACAATGCGTACATTCCACACCGGCGGAGTTGCGGGCGGCGACATAACACAGGGTCTTCCAAGGGTTGAAGAGCTTTTCGAGGCTAGAAAGCCTAAAGGTCTTGCGATAATAAGCGAAATGGACGGCTCTGTGCACATCAAGGAAAGCGGCAACAAGAGAGAAATCGTTATAACTGATGAAGCGGGCGAAGCCAAGACATACCTTATACCTTACGGCTCAAGGATAAAGGCGAAGGAAGGACAGTTTGTAGAGGCTGGCGATCCAATAACAGAAGGTTCAATAAATCCTCACGACATACTAAGAGTCAAGGATGTAGTCGGAGTTCAAAACTACATCGTACAAGAAGTTCAAAGGGTTTACAGAATGCAGGGTGTTGACATAAACGACAAGCACATAGAAATAATAGTAAGGCAGATGCTCTCAAAGGTAAGAGTTGAGGAAGAGGGAGATACTGAATTCCTTCCAGGAGGACTTGTTGACATACTAGAATTTGATGACGAAAATGAAAGGGTTGCAACTGAAGGTGGCGAAATGGCAACTTCAAAGAGAGTGCTGCTTGGAATAACAAAAGCGTCTCTTGCAACGGAATCATTCCTTTCTGCAGCATCATTCCAGGAAACGACAAGAGTTCTTACCGAGGCTGCGATAAAAGGAAAAGAAGACAAGCTGATAGGTCTTAAGGAGAACGTAATAATAGGAAAGCTAATACCGGCTGGTACGGGCATGAAAAGATACAAGGATTTGGCAATCCAAAGACCAGATCAAGATAATTAAAATTTGATTTAAAAACGTTAAACATCTAAATTCTATTGACACTAAATGTTGTGTAGTGATAAAATGTTTGAGTGTGTAAAATAGAAAGTGGACTTTTTGGTATCTGGCAATTGTTGGATATTTAAAAGGGAGGAAACTTTTATGAAAATTGAAGAAATAAAAAATCTCGACAAAGTAATAGGAACTAAGCAGACAATAAGAGCGCTCAAAGAAGACAAGGTTAAGCTTGTGCTCATTGCAAAAGATGCAGATGAACACATAATAAAGAATACACAAGAAATTGCTGCGCAGAAAAATGTTGAGATAAATTACGTTGAGTCCATGCAGCAGCTCGGAATCGCCTGTGGTATACAGGTGGGAGCCGCTACAGTTGGGATATTAAAATAAGTTTAAATATTTGGAAGGAGGTGCACTTTATGCCAACTATAAACCAGCTAGTGCGTAAAGGAAGAGCAAAGATTGAAAAGAAATCTACTGCTCCAGCTTTGCAAAGAAGCTTCAACACTCTTAGAAAAGAGGCAGTAGGAATGAGCTCGCCGCAAAAAAGAGGAGTTTGTACGTCTGTTAAGACTGTAACTCCAAAGAAGCCGAACTCGGCTCTTAGAAAAGTTGCGAGGGTAAGACTTACTAATGGAATAGAGGTTACATCATATATTCCAGGAGAAGGCCACAATCTTCAGGAGCACAGCGTTGTGCTTATAAGAGGAGGAAGGGTTAAAGACCTTCCGGGAGTTAGATACCACATAGTAAGGGGAACTCTTGATACTGCTGGAGTTGAAAAGAGAGCTCAAAGTAGATCTAAATACGGTACTAAGAGACCTAAGGCGGCTAAGAAGTAACATACTAATGTGTACGGTCCTTTAACATAGATTTTAAAGGCACCCACGGCAGTAGAAGTCTGTCGAGTACCTATGAGTTACAATTTAATAAGGAGGGAAGCACAGTGCCAAGAAAAGGTAATGTTCCAAAAAGAATTATAACTCCGGATCCTTTATACAACAGCCAGCTTGTATCAAAGCTTATAAACAGCATAATGGTAGATGGCAAGAAAGGTAAGGCGCAAAACATAGTATATGGAGCGCTTGAAATGATAAAGGAAAAAACAGGAGAAGAACCAATAGAAGTATTTGAAAAGGCTATGAACAACATAATGCCAGTTCTAGAAGTAAAGGCAAGACGTGTGGGTGGAGCTAACTATCAGGTCCCAGTTGAAGTAAGACCTGAAAGAAGAGTTACACTTGGACTAAGATGGCTTGTTGGATATACTAGAGCCCGTGGCGAAAAAGGCATGGCTGAAAAGCTTGCGAAAGAAATAATGGATGCTGCAAACAGCTCAGGAGCTGCAGTCAAGAAGAAAGAAGATACTCACAAGATGGCTGAAGCCAACAAGGCGTTCGCACATTACAGATGGTAAAATTGAATTAGAAACAATAGTCCACCTCGCCCCTTTGCAGGGGCGAGGATTAATTAATTAAATATTGGAATGGAGGCACAAAATAGTGGCTAGACAGTTTCCATTGGAAAGAACTAGAAACATAGGCATAATGGCTCACATAGATGCCGGTAAAACAACCACTACGGAGCGTATACTATACTATACAGGACGTATCCACAAGATAGGCGAAACTCACGAGGGTGGAGCTCAGATGGACTGGATGGAGCAAGAGAAGGAGAGAGGTATAACAATAACTTCTGCCGCAACTACTGCTCAGTGGAACGACAATAGAATAAACATAATCGACACGCCTGGACACGTAGACTTCACAGTTGAAGTTGAAAGATCGCTTCGTGTGCTTGACGGAGCTGTGGCTGTATTCTGCGCAAAGGGCGGAGTTGAGCCTCAGTCTGAAAACGTATGGAGACAGGCTAACAAATACAACGTTCCAAGGATAGCATTTGTAAACAAAATGGACATAACAGGAGCCAACTTCCTTCGTGTTGTTGACATGATGAAGGACAGGCTGTCTGCTAATGCTGTTGCAATGCAGCTTCCAATAGGTTCAGAAGACACTTTCAAGGGTATAATAGACCTTCTTGAAATGAAAGCCATTATGTATATGGACGACCTTGGAAAAGAAACAGAGATAGTAGACATACCAGAAGATATGATGGCTCTAGCAGAAGAGCGCAGAGAGATGCTTGTAGAAGCAGCAGTTGAATCTGACGAAGAGCTCACTATGAAATATCTCGAAGGTGAAGAAATTACTATCGATGAGATAAAGTCAGGAGTCAGAAAAGGTGTTATAGCATGTACGCTAAACCCTGTTTTCTGCGGCTCGGCTTACAAGAACAAAGGTGTACCTCTACTTCTTGATGCAGTAGTTGAATACATGCCATCTCCACTTGATGTACCTGCTATACAGGGTGTAACAATGGATGGAGAAGAAGACCAAAGACCTTCTTCGGATGAAGAGCCTTTTGCAGCTCTTGCATTCAAGATAATGACAGACCCATTCGTAGGAAAGCTTGCTTTCTTCAGGGTTTACTCAGGAGTGCTTGAGTCTGGATCATACGTTCTAAACTCTACAAAAGACAAGAAAGAGAGAATAGGACGTATACTACAGATGCACGCCAACTCAAGAGAAGAGATATCTCACGTTTACTCGGGAGATATAGCTGCTGCAGTTGGACTAAAGAACACTACTACAGGAGACACTCTGTGTGATCCAAACCACGCGATAATACTCGAGTCTATGGAATTCCCAGAGCCAGTTATACACGTAGCTATAGAGCCAAAATCAAAGGCTGCCCAGGAAAAAATGGGCGTTGCTCTTCAAAAGCTTGCAGAAGAGGATCCTACATTCAGAGTAAGAACTGACGAAGAGACTGGACAGACTATAATTGGCGGTATGGGTGAGCTTCACCTTGAGATAATAGTAGACAGACTTCTAAGAGAATTCAAAGTAGAAGCTAACGTTGGAGCTCCACAGGTTGCTTACAGAGAGACTATAACACAAGGCGCAGACATAGATAACAAATATGCGAAGCAGTCGGGTGGTAGAGGACAGTACGGTCACGTTAAGATCAGAATGATCCCTAACGAGCCTGGAAAAGGTTATGAGTTTAGGAATCAAACTGTCGGAGGATCTATTCCAAGAGAATTCATCGGACCAGTTGATGCAGGTCTTCAATCTGCTATGGAAGCAGGTATTGTTGCAGGATACCCTGTTGTTGACGTAATAGTAGAACTTTACGATGGATCTTACCACGAGGTAGACTCTTCGGAAATGGCGTTTAAGGTTGCAGCTTCTATGGCCTTCAAAGAAGGTATGAAAAAAGGAAATGCAGTGCTTCTTGAGCCATACTTCAAGGTTGAAGTAGTAACTCCAGAGGATTACATGGGAGACGTTATGGGAGACCTTAACTCTAGACGTGGAAGAATAGAGGGTATGGAAGCTCAAAACGGAGCCCAGGCTATAAGAGCTATGGTTCCGCTTTCAGAAATGTTTGGCTATTCGACTCAGCTTAGATCTATGTCTCAGGGAAGAGCGACATACACTATGATATTCGATCACTATGAGCAAGTTCCTGCAAGCGTAGCTAAGAAGATAATGGAGCAAGGCAGATAATAACTGATGTAAATATAAGAGGGCGGCACGACTGCCCTCTAAAATAATAAAATTGCAGCATAAGTGAAGGAGGAAAAATAAAATGGCAAAAGCTAAATTTGAAAGAAGCAAACCACACGTTAACATCGGAACAATAGGACACGTTGACCACGGTAAGACAACACTAACAGCAGCAATAACATACACACTGCACTCAAGATACGGAACAGGTGAAGCAGTAGACTTTGCAAACATAGACAAGGCACCAGAGGAAAGAGAAAGAGGAATCACAATATCAACATCACACGTAGAGTATGAGACACCAAACAGACACTACGCGCACGTTGACTGCCCAGGACACGCCGACTACGTTAAGAACATGATAACAGGAGCGGCACAAATGGACGGAGCGATACTAGTTGTATCTGCAGCAGACGGTCCAATGCCACAAACAAGAGAGCACATACTACTATCAAGACAGGTTGGAGTACCATACATCGTGGTATTCATGAACAAGTGCGACATGGTAGATGACGAAGAGCTTCTTGAGCTAGTAGAGATGGAAATAAGAGACCTGCTAAGCGAGTATGACTTCCCAGGAGATGACACTCCAATAATAAAAGGATCAGCGCTAAGAGCACTAGAAGATCCAAGCAGCAAGTGGGGAGATGCAATAATAGAGCTATTCGAAGCTATAGACAGCTACATTCCACAGCCAGAAAGAGCAATAGATAAGCCATTCCTAATGCCAGTAGAGGACGTATTCTCTATAACAGGAAGAGGAACAGTTGCAACAGGAAGAGTGGAAAGAGGAATAGTAAAAGTACAAGACGAAGTAGAAATAGTTGGACTATCAGAAGAGCCAAGAAAAGTAATAGTAACAGGCGTAGAGATGTTCAGAAAGCTTCTTGATGAGGCACAAGCAGGAGACAACATAGGAGTGCTTCTAAGAGGAGTACAAAGAGACGAGATAGAAAGAGGCCAGGTACTAGCTAAGCCAGGCACAATAAAGCCGCACACAAAATTCACATCAGAGGTATACGTACTTAAGAAGGAAGAGGGCGGAAGACACACTCCATTCTTCAACGGATACAGACCTCAGTTCTACTTCAGAACAACAGACATAACAGGATCAATCGGACTACCAGAAGGCGTAGAGATGGTAATGCCAGGAGACAACATAGCTATGGAAGTTGAGCTAATAGCACCAATAGCAATAGAAGAGGGACTAAGATTCGCGATAAGAGAAGGCGGAAGAACAGTAGGAGCAGGAGTAGTTGCTTCTATAATAGAGTAATAAATTCTCATAAGAAGGCATAAAAGAGAAGGAATACTTTTCCTTCTCTTTTAGTCTTGAATGGTATCGTGTTAAGGTCACTATTATAAAGTTCATAGATTAATAAAAAAATAAATAAAAAAGCTTGTAAAACAGACACTATTGTTATAAAATATATTAGTGTGCTTTTTGAATGCGATGAAGCAAGAGGTTGCTGGCGGCCTTAAAACACAAGGCTTTTCAGGTAATTCTGGCTGAGTATGTCTCGATCTATGAATCGGGCGACTAGATGTCGTAAAAAAGCTGTTTCCTTGACGCAAAACGCAACACGCCTGGAGCAGTGTATCGATGTCGAGTCGCGCGTAGAAAAACTAAAAACGTGCGATTAAGGAGGTAAAACACATGTCAAATCAAAAAATAAGAATAAGACTTAAATCTTACGATCACAAGATTCTCGATCAATCAGCTCAAAAAATAGTTGAAACTGCGAAGAAAACTAACGCCACAGTATCGGGTCCGGTTCCGCTTCCAACAGAAAAGCAGATAATAACTATACTAAGAGCGGTTCACAAGTATAAGGACTCTAGAGAGCAGTTCGAAATAAGAACTCACAAGAGACTTATAGACATATCAAACCCAACACCAAAAACAGTAGACTCTCTAATGAGACTTGACCTGCCAGCTGGTGTTGATATAGAAATAAAACTGTAAAAAATTCGAAAGCTAAGCTAGGGACATAGATGTACCTTATCTTAGTATGATTGCGGCGAGAGCTGTAATCCGCTGTAAGATTATGGGAGGTGTAGTTATGAAAGGAATACTAGGAACAAAACTAGGAATGACTCAGGTGTTTACAGAAACAGGTGCTGTTGTTCCGGTAACAGTAGTGCAGGCTGGACCTGTATACGTTACTCAAATCAAGACTGTTGAAAAAGATGGCTACAATGCGCTTCAGGTTGCATTTGCAGACAAGAAGGAAAGCAGAGTTAACAAGCCACTTAAAGGACATTTTGGAAAAGCTGGCGTTTCTTGCAAGAGACATATAGCTGAATTCAGAGTGGACAGCGTTGAAGGCTTTGAGCTGGGACAAGAAATACTGGCTGATGTCTTTGCTGCAGGAGAAAAGGTTGACGTATCTGCAACATCTAAAGGTAAGGGATTCCAAGGTGTTATTAAAAGACACGGACAGAGCAGAGGGCCTGAGGCTCACGGTTCTAGATACCACAGAAGACCTGGTTCTATGGGTGCTTGTTCGTCTCCTTCGAGAGTATTCAAAGGCAAGAATCTTCCGGGACACATGGGTAGCGTTAACGTTACAATACAGAACCTTGAGGTAGTTAAAGTAGATACAGAAAAGAACATACTACTCATAAAAGGTGCGGTTCCAGGGCCTAAGAAGGGGCTAGTTGAAATAAATGCGGCGGTAAAGGCTGCTAGATAATGATTTTCATCAGGAAGGAGGAAGTTAAATGCCAAAAATAGACGTTTTAAACATAAAAGGTGAAAAGATTGAAGAGATAACTCTTTCAGATAACGTATTCGGCGTGGAAGTCAACGAGCACGTTCTATACGAAGTAGTAAAAAATCATCTTGCCAATAGAAGACAAGGCACTCAGTCTGCAAAGACAAGAGCCGAAGTAAGAGGCGGAGGAAGAAAGCCTTGGAAACAAAAAGGAACTGGTAGAGCAAGACAGGGAAGCATAAGATCTCCTCAGTGGATAGGCGGTGGAGTTGTATTTGCGCCAAAGCCAAGAGACTACAGCTACAGCCTTCCTAAGAAGGTAAAAAGACTTGCTATGAAGAGCGCTCTTACTTCAAAGCTTCAAAACGGAGAAATAATAGTGCTAGACAGCCTTGCAATGGAAATGCCAAAAACTAAGGAGTTCAAGGCTATAGTAAGCAACCTTAAGCTTGAGAAGAAGGCACTTTTCGTAATGGCTGAGAAAAACGACAATGTTGTTAAGTCGGCAAGAAACATACCAGGAGTTAAGACTGCGTTAGTTAACACTCTTAATGTATATGACATACTGAATCATAATGCTTTCGTAATAACGAAGGCCGCAGTTGAGAAAGTAGAGGAGGTGTACGAATAATGACTAATGCACATGATATAATAATAAAGCCAATAGTTACTGAAAAAAGCATGAGCGAAATGTCTGACAAAAAGTACACATTTGTAGTGGCTAAAAACACAAACAAGACTGAGATAAAAAAGGCCGTTGAAAGCATATTCGGAGTTAAGGTTGAGAAAGTAAACACTGTAAACTACGACGGCAAGAAAAAGAGAATGGGCAAGCACGAAGGAATGACAGCAAGCTATTCAAAAGCCATAGTGAAACTTACTGCGGACAGCAAGGAAATAGAATTCTTTGCAGGAGTATAGTTAAAAAGCAATAAAGAAGGAGGGAAAACAGATGGCTATAAAAAAGTTTAAACCAACATCTCCTGGTATGAGACACGTAACAGTGCTTGTATCTGATGAGATAACAAAGCATGAGCCTGAAAAATCGCTTCTAGTCCCACTTAAAAAGAACGCCGGAAGAAACTCTCAAGGTAAAATAACTATTCGTCACAGAGGCGGCGGGGCAAGAAGAAAATATAGACTTATCGACTTCAAGAGAAACAAGGATGGTATACCAGCAAAGGTTGCAGGCATAGAGTACGATCCAAACAGAACGTCAAACATAGCACTTCTTGTGTATGCGGATGGTGAGAAGAGATATATACTTTCACCTGTTGGACTAAAGGTTGGAGACGCTATAATGTCTGGAGAAACTGCAGATATTAAAGTAGGAAACGCTCTTAAGCTTAAGGATATGCCAGTTGGTACAACAGTACACAACATAGAGCTTAAAACTGGCAAAGGCGGACAGCTTGTAAGATCGGCAGGCGCTGGTGCTCAGCTTATGGCTAAAGAAGGAAAGAATGCGCTTCTTAGACTTCCATCGGGAGAAATGAGATACGTAAACATAGAGTGCAAGGCTACGGTTGGACAGGTTGGAAACCTTGAGCATTTCAACGTTACAATAGGTAAGGCCGGAAGAAAGAGACACATGGGCATAAGACCAACGGTAAGAGGATCTGTAATGAACCCATGCGATCACCCACACGGTGGAGGAGAAGGTAGAGCTCCAATAGGTAGATCTGGACCAGTTACTCCATGGGGTAAACCTGCACTAGGATACAAGACTCGTAAGAAAAACAAGGCTTCTGACAAGCTGATAGTTTCTAAGAGGAAAAAATAACGGTTGATATATATTTAGAAGCTTTCGAAAGGAGGAAAGTAAATGTCAAGATCAACTAAAAAAGGACCTTTTATACACAAAGGGCTTCTTTCAAAGATAGAGGCAATGAATGAAAAGAATGAGAAGAAGGTTATAAAAACCTGGTCAAGATCATCGACTATATACCCTCAATTGATAGGACATACGCTAGCTGTGCATGACGGAAGAAAGCACGTGCCTGTATATGTGACTGAAGATATGGTTGGACACAAACTGGGTGAATTCGTACTAACTAGAACATTCAAAGGACACAAAGGCGAAGATAGAACTTCTAAGAAAAAATAAAGAGTCCTTTAAGCGGAAGGAGGTAATTTAAGTGCAAGCAAAAGCAATCGCGAAATTTGTTCGTGTAAGTCCAAGGAAAGCAGGCCAGGTAGCTGGTCTTGTAAGAGGAAAAAAGGTGAATGAGGCTTTGGCAATACTAAAGTATACTCCTCAAAAGCCTGCTAGCATACTAGCGAAGGTTATAGAGTCTGCTATAGCAAACGCGGAAAACAACCACGAAATGGACAAAGAGAAGCTATACGTAGCTGAGATATATGCAAACCAAGGACCAACAATAAAAAGGTTCAGACCAAGAGCTATGGGAAGAGCCACTTCTATAAGAAAAAGAACAAGCCATATAGGAGTTGTTCTTAAAGAAAAATAGGAACAAGGAGGGACATTATGGGACAGAAGGTTAATCCTCACGGACTAAGAGTCGGTATAATAAAAGACTGGGATTCAAGATGGTATGCCAACAAAAAGGATTTCTCGGAACTTCTTCATGAAGACTTCATAATTCGTAAGCATCTTAAGAAAAAGCTTTATATAGCTGGCGTTTCTAAGATAGAAATAGAAAGAGCCGCAAAGAAGATAAAGCTTAACATATTTGCAGCGAAGCCTGGAATAGTAATAGGTAGAGGTGGAGCTGGAATCGAAGAAATAAAAGCTGAAATAGAAAAAATGACTCAAAAGAGCGTTATGATAAACATAGTTGAAGTAAAGAGACCGGAGAAGGACGCTCAGCTTATAGCTGAGAACATAGCTCAGGCTATCGAAAGAAGGGTAGCTTTCAGAAGAGCTATGAAACAAGCTATACAAAGAGCAATGAAGTCTGGCGTTAAGGGTATTAAAGTACTTGCAGCAGGCAGACTTGGTGGCGCGGAGATGGCAAGAGACGAAGGCTACAGCGAAGGCAACGTTCCTCTATCAACTCTAAGAGCTGACATCAATTTCGGATTTGCTGAAGCTGACACTACTTACGGCAAGATAGGAATAAAAGTATGGGTAAACCATGGCGAAGTACTTCCTACTAGCAGAAGAGCCGGAGCAGAGGTAGTAGAAGAAAAGAAAGATTTCAATAAGGATTTCAAAAAAAGAGACAAAAAATTCGACAATAAAAAAGGCTATAGAAAACCAGATAGCAGAAGATCGGATAGAGGCGAAAATTAATAAGCAGCACACCGGGAAGGAGGAAATAAGATATGTTAATGCCTAAAAGAGTTAAACGTCGTAGAGTTCATAGATGCAGATTTAAAGGCAAAGCTCAAAAAGGAAACACTGTGACTTACGGAGATTACGGTCTAGTAGCTCTTGAGCCTAGCAGGATCACAGCTAATCAAATAGAGGCTGCCAGGATAGCAATAAACAGATACATCAGAAGAGGCGGTAAAGTGTGGATAAAAATATTCCCACACATGCCAATAACTCAAAAACCTGCAGAAACTCGTATGGGAGCCGGAAAAGGTTCACCGGAATACTGGGTAGCAATAGTTAAGCCAGGAAGAGTAATGTTCGAACTTTCGGGAGTTAACGAAGAAGTGGCAAGAGAAGCAATGAGACTTGCTGCCAACAAACTGCCTGTAAAGTGCAAGTTTGTAAAGAAAGCGGATTTTGAAGTAAAGGGTGGTGAAGCTAGTGAAAGCTAAAGATTTGAAAGAAATGACAACCCAAGAACTTAATGGAAAGCTTAACGAATTAAAAGGTGAGCTATTTAACATAAGATTTCAACTAGCTACTGGACAGCTTGAAAACCCTATGAAAATAAAGTTTGTTAAAAAAGATATAGCGAGAGTACAAACTGTCATTAGGGAAAGAGAAATAAACGAAGCTAGAGCTTAATGAGAAAGGAGGCCAAAGGCACAATGGAAAGAGGAAGCAGAAAAGTCAGAATAGGTCGTGTAGTAAGCGACAAGATGGACAAGACGATAACTGTTGCTGTTGAAGAGTTCGTACGCCACCCTCTATACGGGAAGGCAGTTAAGAGAACTAAAAAATTCAAAGCGCATGACGAAGAAAATACGTGCAAAATTGGCGATAAAGTTAAAATAATGGAAACCAGACCTTTGTCAAAAGACAAGAGATGGAGACTTGTGGATATAGTAGAGAAGGCTAAGTAAAGCTAAAAGGAATTGAAAGGAGGTTCTGCAAATGATACAACAGGAAACTCGTTTAAAGGTTGCAGATAATACAGGTGCTAAAGAACTGCTTTGCATCCGTGTTCTAGGCGGCAGCGGAAGAAAGTATGCCAATATCGGAGATGTAATAATTGCCAGCGTTAAAAGCGCAACACCAGGAGGCGTTGTTAAAAAGGGCAAGGTTGTTAAAGCTGTAGTAGTTAGAACTACACAAGGTATCAGACGTAAAGACGGCAGCTACCTAAAATTTGATGAAAATGCTGCAGTTATAATAAAAGACGACAAGACTCCTACGGGAACTCGTATATTCGGACCGGTAGCTAGAGAACTAAGAGATAAGCAGTACATGAAGATTATCTCACTAGCCCCAGAAGTTTTATAAGGAGGTGGAAGTGAATGAGACATGTTAAAAAAGGAGACACGGTTGTAGTTATAACTGGTAAAGATAAAGGCAAAAAAGGAAAGATACTTCAAGTTATGCCTGAGGCGAACAGAGTCCTAGTAGAAGGTGTCAACATGGTTACTAAGCACAAGAAACCAACTCCTCAAGTACAGCAGGGCGGAATAATCCACCAGGAAGCTCCTATTCACATATCAAATGTAATGCTGTTTGATGCAAAAGCAGGAAAAGGAGTAAGAGTTGGATTCAAGACTCTTGACAACGGCAAAAAAGTAAGAGTATCGAAAAAATCAGGCGAACAAATATAACTTGAGAAAGGAGGCCGAGCAAAGTGGCATCTAGATTAAAAGATAAATACCAAAGTGAAATAGTTAAAGCTCTTGTAGAAAAGTTCGAATATAAGAATATAATGCAAGTGCCAAAACTTGAAAAAGTAGTAATAAACATGGGTATCGGCGATGCAAGAGAGAACCCAAAAGGACTTGAAAAAGCTGTTGAAGAACTTACTATGATAGCCGGACAAAAGCCTGTAATAACTAAAGCTAAAAAATCGGTTGCTAACTTCAAGCTAAGAGAAGGCATGTCAATAGGTGCAAAGGTTACACTTAGAGGCGATGCAATGTATCACTTTGTTGACAAGCTTGTAAACATATCTCTTCCAAGGGTAAGGGATTTCGCTGGAGTTAATCCTAACTCATTCGACGGAAGAGGCAACTATGCCCTAGGAGTAAAAGAGCAGCTAATATTCCCTGAAATCGAATACGATAAGATAGACAAGATAAGAGGAATGGACATAATATTCGTTACTACGGCAAAGTCTGATGAGGAGTCTCGTGAACTGCTAAGGCTTATGGGCATGCCGTTTAGAAAGTAAAAAGGAGGCGATTGGTCAGATGGCTAAAAAATCAATGGTAATTAAGCAACAGAGAGGACACAAGTATAGCAGCAGAGAGTACACAAGATGCAGCATATGCGGAAGGCCACACTCAGTGCTTAAAAAATTTGGTATATGCCGTATTTGTTTTAGAGAACTGGCTTACAAAGGTCAAATACCTGGTGTAAGAAAAGCCAGCTGGTAAGAGAGCTAAATAGCGGAAGGAGGTTTACGCCACATGACAATGACAGATCCAATAGCAGATATGCTGACACGTGTGAGAAATGCCAATTCAATAAAGCGTGATACTGTTGACATACCTGCTTCAAATATAAAGAAAGAAATAGCAAGAATCCTTCTTGAGGAAGGGTTTGTAAAAGGCTACGATGTAATCGAGGACGGAAAGCAAGGAATAATAAGAATACAGCTTAAATACTCAGTGGACGGAAGCAGAGTAATGAGCGGAATAAAGAGAATATCAAAGCCAGGAATGAGAGTGTATGCTGGAAAATATGACATTCCAAAGGTGCTTAACGGACTAGGAATATCTATAATATCCACATCAAACGGAATACTGACTGACAAGCAAGCAAGAAACGAGGGCGTTGGTGGAGAAGTTATCTGCTACGTTTGGTAATTAAGGCGTATAAGGAGGTGCAAAAATGTCAAGAATAGGTTTCAAACCAATAGATGTGCCAGCAGGCGTTGAAATAAACATCGATGAAAACAACGTTGTAACTGTCAAAGGACCTAAAGGACAACTGTCTGAAGCGATCGACAGCTCAATGAAAATAGTTGTGAATGAAAACACACTAACAGTTGAAAGACCTACTGAAAACAAGAAGCACAAATCTCTTCACGGACTTTCAAGAACTCTTATATCAAACATGGTAGAAGGCGTTACTAAAGGATATGAGAAGAAGCTTGAAATAGTTGGTGTTGGTTACAGGGTTCAAAAGCAGGGCAATAAACTTGTACTAAACCTTGGCTTCTCTCATCCAGTTGAAATGGAAGATCCAGCTGGGATTGAAACAGAAGCTCCAACTCAAACAGAGATACTAGTAAGAGGCATAAACAAGCAGCTTGTAGGAAACTATGCTGCAAAGATAAGAGACTGGAGAAGACCGGAGCCATACAAAGGCAAAGGAATCAGATACTCAGGCGAGAATGTAAGACGTAAAGAAGGTAAAACAGGTAAATAGGTGAAAGGAGGAGTTTAGGTGTTTAAAAAGGCAAGCAAAAATGAAGCTAGGCTAAAAAGACACAAAAGAGTTCGTGCAAAAGTAGCTGGAACTCCTGAAAGACCTAGACTAAGCGTATTTAGAAGTCTTAATAACATATATGTTCAAATCATAGATGACGTAGCTGGAAACACTCTAGTATCAGCTTCTTCTCTTGATAAAGAAATCAAAGACAGCGCTGAGTCAACAGGCAACAAGGCAGCAGCGAAGCTTGTTGGACAACTAGCGGCCAAGAAAGCTCTAGAAAAGGGCATACAAGAAGTTGTATTTGACCGCGGCGGATATATATATCACGGAAGAGTTCAGGAAGTAGCAGAGGGAGCAAGAGAAGGCGGCCTCAAGTTTTAATAAGAAGGAGGGGAAAAAATGGCTCGCAACTTTATAGATGCAAGACAGCTTGACATGAAGGAAAGAGTAATCGAAATAAGACGTGTTACTAAAGTTGTTAAAGGCGGTAGAAACTTTAGATTCGCTGCTCTTGTAGTAGTAGGAGACGAAAACGGAAAAGTTGGAATGGGTACTGGAAAAGCAATGGAAGTGCCTGAAGCAATAAGAAAAGCAATAGAGGATGCTAAGAGAAACCTTATTGAAGTGCCAATAGTTGGAACTACAATCCCTCACGATGTTGTAGGTCACTTCGGCGCAGGAAAGGTTCTTATAATGCCAGCTAAAGAAGGTACAGGAGTTATATCTGGAGGACCTGTTCGTGCGGTTCTCGAGCTTGCAGGACTTAAAGACGTTAGAGCAAAATCACTTGGATCGAACAACTCTAGAAACATGGTAAATGCTACCATGGACGGACTTAAGCAGCTAAAGACTGTTGAGCAGATAGCTACGCTTAGGGGCAAAAAGGTTGAAGATCTTCTAGGATAGGAGTGAAGATTATGGCTAACTTGAATATAAAACTAGTTAAAAGTGCAATAGGATGCAAACCTAATCAGAGAAAAACAATAGAAGCTCTTGGATTCAAAAAGAGAGAGCAGGTTGTTGTAAAGCCTGATAACGCACAAATAAGAGGAATGATAAACGTAGTTAAGCATTTAGTTGAAGTTACAGAAGCATAAGTTAACGTAAGGAGGTGTAACTATGAAACTACATGAACTCAAGCCGGCGGAAGGCGCAGTAAAGAGCAAGAAAAGAGTTGGTAGAGGTACTGGTTCTGGAATGGGTAAGACAGCTACTCGTGGTCAGAAAGGACAAAACTCACGTTCAGGCGGAGGAGTAAGACCAGGATTCGAGGGAGGTCAGATGCCTCTTTTCAGAAGACTTCCAAAGCGTGGATTCAACAACAGCGTGTTCGAAAAAGTATACTCAATAATTAATGTTGATAAACTAAACGGATTTGAAGACGGAACTGAAGTTACTCCAGCGCTGCTTGTAGAGAGCGGAGTAATAAGAAAGCTTGAAAAAGACGGTGTTAAAATACTAGGCAACGGAAAGCTTGAAAAAAAGATAAGCGTGAAAGCTAGTAAATTCACTAAGTCTGCTGTTGAGAAAATAGAAGCGGCTGGTGGAAAAGCTGAGGTGATCTAATTGCTTTCTACCTTGAAAAATGCGTGGAAGATTCCTGACTTGAGAAAAAGATTGCTTTACACTTTGATGATGATAGTAATATTCAGGATAGGAGCTTCAATACCAGTTCCGGGCATAAACATAGATTATGTAAGGCAGGTAGTTGAAAATGCCGGCATACTTTCATTCTATGACCTGGTTGCCGGTGGAGCATTCTCGAACTTTACAATATTCGCACTCGGTGTAACGCCATACATCACAGCGTCAATCATAATGCAGCTGCTTACAATCGCCCTTCCTAGCGTAGAAGAAATGGCTAAGTCAGGCGAAGAAGGCAGAAAAAAGATGGCGCAGTTCACAAGATACGGTACAATAGTGCTTGCCTTAATGCAGTCCATAGGCATAAGCATTGGACTTTTCAGAAACGCGCTTATAAGCCCGGATTTTTTCTCGACACTTGTTGTAATAATAACTCTTACAGCAGGAACAGCCTTCCTTATGTGGCTGGGAGAAAAAGTCACTGAAAATGGAATCGGAAACGGCATGTCTTTGATAATATTCATAGGTATAATTTCCAGAGCTCCAGGCGCTATACTTAACAGCTTCCAGCTGGTTAAAAGCGGAGAGCTCAATCCAATAAAACTAGTAGTATTTGCAGTTATGGCATTGGCTATTATAGTTTCTGTAATAGCTATACAGCAGGGACAGCGAAGAATTCCTGTTCAATATGCAAAAAGAGTCGTAGGAAGAAAAATGTACGGCGGACAAAGCACACACATACCTATAAAGGTAAACCAGGCGGGTGTTATACCGGTAATATTCGCAGTGTCTGTACTTTATTTTCCGCAGACTATAGCCCTGTTTGTTAAGGGCGGATTCCAGGAATTCATAACAAAATGGTTCTCGCCTGCGGCGAGTCCTGGAGTTTGGATATACATTTCATTTGAAGCATTGCTGATAATATTCTTTACGTATTTCTATACGACTATAATGTTTAACCCGGTAGATGTTGCAAATAACATGAAAAATAACGGAGGATTCATTCCGGGCATAAGGCCAGGAAAGCCGACTGCGGACTTCCTGCAAAATGTATCAAGCAGACTTACTTTTGCAGGTGCGATATTCCTGGCGCTTGTTGCGGCTCTGCCTTCGATTATGATACAGTTTGGAAACCTCCCATTCAGGTTCGGAGGAACATCGCTTCTGATAGTAGTCGGAGTTGCGCTTGAGACAATGAAGCAGGTTGAACAGCAGATGCTTATGAGACACTATCAGGGATTCTTGAAGTAATTAAGAATCGAATAAAAAAACGTACAAGATAAATCATAAAAATCATTCTAGAAATTACAATACTGCTGGAGGGGATTTTTATCCCCTTACAGTCAAAACACTTAGGGAGATGATGGAATGAGGTTGGTACTTCTAGGACCTCCGGGTGCAGGTAAGGGTACACAAGCTTTAAGCATAGTTCAAAAATATGACATTCCTCATATTTCAACAGGCGATATATTTAGAAAGAATATAAAAGAAGGAACTGAACTTGGAAGACAGGCGAAAGATTACATGGACAAGGGACTTCTGGTTCCAGATGAACTTGTAGTTGAAATCGTGAAGTCAAGACTTATGGAGGACGACTGCAAGGCCGGATTCCTGCTTGATGGGTTCCCAAGGACAGTAAACCAGGCCGACGAGCTGGACAAGGTTCTAGGCGAAATGAACATGAATCTCGACAAGGTAGTCAACATAGAAGTTGACAAGAGCATATTGATAGGCAGAGCTGTGGGAAGAAGAATGTGCAGAAATTGCGGAGCGGCTTACCACATAGAGTTCAATCCTTCAAAAGAAGCCGACAAGTGTGACCACTGCGGCGGAGAGCTTTACCAGAGAGATGACGATAACGAAGAAACAGTGACAAAGAGGATAGAGGTTTATCTTGATCAGACCACGCCTCTTGTAGAATACTATACTCAAAAGGGAATACTAGTCAATATAGACGGACAGCAGTCTATAGGCAAGGTGCTTGAAGATATAGTTAAGGCTTTAGGAAGTGAAGCTTAATGATTGTAATAAAGTCGCCAAATGAAATAGAGCTCATGGCAGATGCAGGCAAGATTGTGGCAGAAGTGCACGAGCTTTTGAGAGAACGCATAAAGCCTGGAATAACCACAATTGAACTTGATGAGATTGCGGAAAGACATATAAAAGGCTGCGGAGCAGAACCCTCCTTCAAGGGATACGGAGGATTTCCCTCTAGCATATGCGCATCTGTGAATGAGCAGGTGGTTCACGGCTTCCCAAGTACAAGAGCACTTGAGGAGGGCGATATAATAAGCCTGGACATAGGAGCTTACTACAAGGGTTATCATGGCGATGCGGCAAAGACACACGGCGTCGGAAATATAAGCGCTGAAGACAAAAGGCTTATCGAGGTCACAAGACAAAGCTTTTACGAAGGCTTGAAATTTGCAAAAGTCGGATTCAGACTTTCGGACATGTCTCATGCAGTTCAGGCATATGTTGAAGAAAACGGATTTTCAGTTGTCAGAGATTTTGTAGGACACGGAGTGGGCGCAAGCCTGCATGAAGATCCGCAAATACCCAACTACGGTCCTCCCGGAAAAGGCGTAAGACTTCAGGAAGGCATGGTGCTTGCACTGGAACCTATGGTGAATGCAGGCAGCTATCATGTAAGAGTCTTAGGCGACGGTTGGACAGCGGTAACAGTTGATGGGAAAAAGTCAGCCCATTATGAACATACTATCGCAATTACAAAGGACGAACCTAGGCTTTTGACTTGCATAGGCAAGTAGGCCAGTCGAAGAGGTGACTTTTGTGAACATGGAAAACAATGAATTCAGAGTGGGACAGGCAGTTAAATCTAAGGCCGGACGCGATAAAGGCAGCATATTCTTTGTAATCAGAGTAGTTGACGAAAATTATGTCATGGTAGCTGATGGAGACATGAGAAGGATTGACAATCCGAAGCTCAAGAAGATAAAGCACATAGTGAAGCTGAGTACTTTCTCGGATGAGCTAGCCAAAAGGTTGTCAAGCGGCGAAAAGATAAATAACGCATTTTTACGAAGAGAACTCGAAAAATTAGGCCTTAGATCCTAATCCAAACGGGAGGTAAGTTGCTTAATGGCCAAAAAAGATGTAATTGAACTTGAAGGAACCGTTGTCGAGGCTTTGCCAAACGCAATGTTCAAGGTGAAACTTGAGAACGATCACGTTGTTCTTGCACATATCTCGGGAAAACTAAGAATGAACTTTATAAGGATACTTCCAGGAGATAAAGTTACAATAGAAATGTCTCCTTATGACCTTACAAGGGGAAGGATAGTATGGCGCAAGAAGTAGTCTAAGGAGGGATAAGGATGAAAGTCAGACCATCTGTAAAGCCTATCTGTGAAAAATGTAAGATAATTAAGAGAAAAGGTAGAGTAATGGTTATCTGCGAAAATCCAAAGCATAAACAAAAGCAAGGTTAGTAAATATAAATATAGCAATTTGGGTTTTAATGTATTATAATACTAAGTTGTGGCAATGATACGAGTTTATAATAAATTAAAGCCTACGCTATAAAACGGTTATTATGTAGGAGGTGTAAAACAGCATGGCGAGAATCGCTGGAGTCGATCTACCAAGAGATAAAAGAGTGGAAATCGGTCTAACTTATATATACGGTATCGGAAGAAATACTTCAAACAAGATAATATCAGCTGCTGGATTAAATGCTGATACTCGTGTTAAGGATCTTACCGAAGATGAAGTAAACACACTAAGAAGAATAATAGACGAAGATTATGTTGTTGAGGGCGATCTTAGAAGAGAAATAGCGCTTAACATCAAGAGACTTAAAGATATCAAGTGTTACAGAGGAATTCGTCACATTAAGGGTCTTCCTTTAAGAGGTCAAAAAACTAAGACTAATGCAAGGACTAGAAAAGGACCTAAGAGAACTGTTTCTCGTAAAAAGAAAAAATAGTAGGTAAGGAGGGAAAACAGTAATGGCTAAGCCAAAAAAGGTTTCACGTGTAAAGAGAAGAGAACGTAAAAATATCGAACGTGGACACGCTCATATAAAATCTACATTCAACAACACAATAGTATCTCTTACAGACGTAAAGGGAAATGTCATATCGTGGGCGACTGCAGGACAGGTTGGATTCAAGGGATCTAGAAAGTCGACTCCTTTTGCTGCTCAAATGTGCGCTGAAGAAGCTGCAAAGGCTGCAATGATTCACGGCCTTAAGTCTATCGAAGTATTCGTTAAAGGACCAGGCGCTGGACGTGAAGCAGCTATAAGATCTCTTCAGGCAGCTGGACTTGAGATAACAATGATAAAAGACGTTACGCCAATTCCTCACAATGGATGCAGGCCACCAAAGAGAAGAAGAGTCTAGTAGAAATAGGAGGTGTAAATTAATGGCAAGATATACGGAAGCATCGTGCAGACTTTGCCGTAGAGAGGGAATGAAGCTTTTCCTTAAGGGCGACAGATGCTATACAGATAAATGTGCAATGAAGAGAGCTTATGCTCCAGGACAGCACGGACAAAGCAGAAAGAAGCCATCTGAGTATGGTATACAGCTTAGAGAAAAGCAAAAGGTTAAGAGAATATACGGAGTTCTTGAGACTCAGTTCAGAAACCTTTTCGAAAAAGCTGAGAAGATGAACGGAATAGCAGGTGATAACCTACTTAGCCTTCTAGAGAGAAGACTTGACAACGTAGTTTACAGAATGGGCCTTGCTAACTCGAGAAAAGAAGCTAGACAATTAGTTAGACACGGACACTTCACACTTAACGGACACAAGGCTAACATTCCGTCAATGGTTGTTGAAGTAGGCGATGTCATAGCTGTTAAAGAAAGGTCAAGATCATCAGCAAAGCTTAAGTCACTTGTTGAAAACTTTACAAGAGTTGTTCCAAACTGGCTGGAAGTTAACATAGAAGCAATGTCAGGAAAAGTTGTTTCTCTTCCATCTAGAGAAGATATAGACCTAGAAATAGCAGAGCATCTAATTGTAGAGCTATACTCTAAGTAATAAAGTGGCAATATGGCTACCCTCGAAGCATTTAAACCTAATAAGGAGGGGCATTAGATGATTGAAATAGAAAAACCCAAAGTGGAAATTGTCGAGCTCAGCCAAGACGGAAAGTACGGCACGTTCGTAGTAGAACCTTTGGAAAGAGGATATGGAATCACAATAGGCAATGCCCTAAGAAGGATTCTGCTCTCTTCACTGCCAGGAGTTGCAGTTACATCTGCAAAGATAGACGGAGTTCTGCATGAATTTTCGACTATACCCGGAGTGAAAGAGGATGTAACAGAGATGATCCTTTCACTGAAGGAGCTTTCAGCAAAGATTGACGGAGACGGACCAAGGACGCTCATAATCGATGCTGAGGGAGAAGGGGTTATTACAGCCGGAGACATAATATGTCCGCCGGATGTTCAGATACTCAACTCTGACCTGCACATAGCGACTATGGAAAAAGGCTCCAAACTCTACATGGAAATCAATGTAGACAAGGGCAGAGGATATGTATCGGCAGAAAACAACAAGACAAGCAGCATGCCAATAGGTGTAATACCTATAGATTCAATATACACTCCTGTTGAAAAGGTAAGCTACAAGGTTGAAAATACAAGAGTAGGCCAGATAACTGACTATGACAAGCTCATACTCGAGGTATGGACTAACGGCAGCATAAACCCTCAGGAAGGGATTTCGCTGGCAGCAAAAATTCTTGTTGAACACCTCAACCTGTTCATAGACCTTACTCAGCATGTGGGAAATGTTGAAATAATGGTAGAAAAAGAAGAGGACAAGAAAGAAAAAGTCCTTGAGATGACAATAGAAGAGCTCGACCTTTCAGTAAGATCGTACAACTGCCTCAAGAGGGCTGGTATAAATACTGTGGAAGAGCTCACATCTAAGACAGAAGAAGACATGATGAAGGTTAGAAACTTAGGAAAGAAATCGCTTGAAGAGGTTGAAAGAAAGCTTTTAGAGCTTGGCCTGGGTCTCAAACCGAGTGAAGATTAGGCGAAGGAGGTATAGTCATGGCTAAAGAGCGTAAGCTAGGTCGTGTTACAGCTCATAGAAATCTCATGCTTAGAAACCTTGTTACGGACCTTCTAAGAAGTGGAAGAATACAGACTACTGAAACAAGAGCAAAGGAAGTTCGTAGAGTGGCTGAGAAAATGATCACTCTTGGCAAAAGGGGAGACCTGCATGCTAAGCGTCAGGCACTTGCATATGTGCTGGACAGAGCGGTTGTTACTAAGCTTTTCGACGAAATAGCAAAGAATTACACTGAAAGAAACGGTGGATATACAAGAATAATGAAAGTTGGTCCAAGAAGAGGCGATGCAGCTGAAATGGCCATCATAGAGCTAGTATAACATCCAGGGAATTAGGCGCAGGCTTAATTCCCATTTTTGTAATACATGAAGAAATTCATGCATTACAAAAGTGGGAATTTTTATTATTAGGTCTATTTCAAAATGCCTTTTATTTTTATATAATTGGAATTGAATGTTACTAAGTGAGGCTTATAATAATGTACTGGAGAGAATATACATGGATAATATAATAAGCGTTGAAGGCGTTGAGTTTGAGTATGCAAAAGAAGAAGGCACACTAAAGGCGCTTGATGGCATAGACATGGGCATAAACAGGGGCGAATTCATAGCTGTAATTGGGCATAACGGCTCTGGTAAGTCGACACTTGCAAAGCACCTTAATGCCATACTAAAGCCGACAAAGGGCTCTGTAACTGTAAAAAATATGGACACAAGAGATGATTCGAGACTTTGGGACATAAGGCAGGCTGCGGGCATGGTATTCCAGAACCCCGACAACCAGATAGTTGCCACAGTAGTCGAGGAGGATGTGGCATTCGGTCCTGAGAATTTGGGGGTAGAGTCCAGCGAGATTAGAGTGCGTGTAAAGGAAGCTCTTGAAGCCGTAGACATGTATGAGTTCAGGAAAAAAGGGCCGCATCTGCTTTCGGGAGGACAAAAGCAGAGAGTGGCAATAGCAGGCGTGATTGCCATGAAGCCCGACTGCATAATATTTGACGAGTCAACTGCGATGCTGGACCCCTCGGGCAGAATAGAGGTAATGAGCACCATAAGAAAGCTCAATAAGCAGGAAGGCATAACCATAATACATATAACCCACTTCATGGAGGAGGCGGTAGACGCCGACAGGGTTATAGTCATGGAGGAAGGCCGCATTGTTATGCAGGGAAGGCCGCGTGAGATATTTGTACAGGTAGATAAGCTTAAGAGCCTTGGGCTTGACGTTCCCTTCATGACAGAACTGGCATACGAACTGAGCAAGGCCGGAATAAAAATTGACAGTGACATACTTACTGTAGATGAGATGGTGAACAGCTTATGTCTATAATAGTGAAGGACTTAGTCCACATATACAATCCCAAAAGCCCTTTTGAAAGCAAGGCCTTAGATGGCGTGAGTCTTGAGATTGAAAAAGGAGAATTCATAGGCCTCATAGGCCACACGGGCTCAGGCAAGTCGACGCTGATACAGCATCTCAACGGGCTTTTGAAGCCGTCCTCAGGAAGCATAGAGGTAAACGGCCTTGAGATAACTGCTCCGGGAGTGAATCTTACGAATGTGCGAAAAAAGGTGGGCCTTGTGTTCCAGTATCCCGAATACCAGCTTTTTGAAGAGACTGTGCAAAAGGACATTGCATTTGGTCCTGCAAATCTGGGAATGTCGGAAGAGGAAATAGGAGAGCGTGTAAAGGAAGCCATGGAGATAGTGGGCCTTGACTATGAAGTTTTAAATGACAGGTCTCCATTTGAGCTCTCAGGAGGCCAAAGAAGAAGAGTGGCAATAGCTGGAGTCATCGCCATGAAGCCTGAGGTGCTTATACTCGACGAGCCCACAGCAGGTCTTGATCCAAGGGGCAGGGACGAGATATTCTCGCAGATAAAAGCGTTGCACAAAAAATATGGGATGACTATAATAGTGGTATCTCACAGCATGGAGGATATGGCCAAGCTTGTGGACCGGATAATAGTAATGAACAAGGGGAATGTGGAAATAGCCGGAACCCCAAGAGAGGTATTCAAGTATGAGAGCAGGCTCAAGGAAATAGGTCTGGGAGTCCCTTCCGTGCTCGAGCTTGTCAACAGGCTGAGGGAAAGAGGCTTTGACATTAGGCCCGACATAATAACATTGCAGGAGGCCAAGGACGAGATAGTAAAATACATGAAGGAGCATGGCAAGCTATGATTAAAGATATCACCATAGGACAGTACTACCCTTGCGAATCATTGCTTCACAGGCTTGATCCGAGGGTCAAGATAATAAGCACATTTGCATTCATGGCCTCACTTTTTGTAATAGACTCATTCGTTCCATATATTGCAGTATTTGCTTTTTTGGGGCTTGTAATAGGGATTTCCAAAATTCCACCCGGATACATACTCAAGGGTTTAAAGCCGCTGCTGCCGCTGCTGCTACTTACACTCGCAATAAACATCTTTCTGACTCCGGGAAGGATACTATGGGATGCTTGGATATTCAAAATCAGCGAAGAGGGTTTAAGACAGGGCGTGTTCATGGTAATAAGGCTTATGCTGCTGATAGTGGGAACCTCAATGCTTACGCTTGCAACTTCGCCAATACAGCTTACAGACGGCATTGAGATACTTCTCAATCCGTTCAAAAAGATAGGAATACCTGCACATGAGCTCGCCATGATGATGACTATAGCATTAAGGTTCATACCTACGCTGCTTGACGAGACAGACAAGATTATGAAGGCACAGATGGCAAGAGGGGCTGACTTTGAAGGCAAGAATCTTGTGACCAGGGCAAAGAACATGATACCGCTTCTAGTGCCTCTCTTCATAAGCGCCTTTCGAAGGGCGGACGAGCTTGCAATGGCAATGGAGGCAAGGTGCTACAGAGGCGGAGAGAACAGGACGAGGATGAAGCAGCTTATGATGGAAAAGCGAGATTACATGGCGTATGCGCTTATGGGCGTATATATAGCCTTTATAGTAGCTTCCAGATGGATATGGTAGGCGATTATGAAGAACATAAAGCTGATACTAGAATACAAGGGTACAAGGTACGCTGGATGGCAAAAGCAAAATAACGCAGTCACGGTGCAGCAAAGACTTGACGAGGCGATAGAGAAAATTATGGGGGAGAAGCCCAAGACATACGCAAGCTCGCGTACAGATGCTGGTGTGCATGCCCTTGGCCTGTGCGTCAGCTTCAGAGCCGGCACAAGGATACCGGTGGAAAAGCTGCCGCTGGCTTTAAACAGCGCGCTCCCTGACGATATTGCCGTTGTGAGTGCGCAGGAGGCTGAAGCGGATTTCCACGCCAGGTTCAGCGCAAAGGGCAAGAAGTATATATATAGGATATGTAGCAGGGCTTCGCGGTCTCCTATACATAGGGATTTTGCATGGCATGTGACTCGCAGCTTGGATTTTGAGGCAATGAAGGAGGCGTCTGGGCATTTTGTAGGGAGACATGACTTCAGCGCGTTCAAGGCGACAGGCGGATCTGAAAACAGCAGCGTCAGAACTATATACGCTGCAGAGCTAATAAAGTCGGGAGACCTTATTGAGCTTCACATAAGCGGAGACGGCTTCCTTTACAACATGGTCAGAATAATCGCCGGAACGCTTGTTTATGTGGGGCTTGGCAAGATAGCAGCTTGCGAAATTCCGGAAATAATAAGTTCTGGTGACAGGACAAGGGCAGGAAAGACAGCTCCGCCAGAAGGTCTTTTTTTAAGCGAAGTATATTATTAATTTACTATTGACACGAATAAGGGTATGTATTAAAATTATATGGTATGTTATTATAATAGACCACACAGCCCCGGAAGCTATTATATATAATGGTGAAATGAGTATCATCAGGAATGTCAGTAAGGAGGGAAATGTATGAAATCTTATATAGCTAAGCCAAGCGAAGTTCAAAGAAAATGGTACGTAGTTGACGCTAAGGGAAAGACTCTTGGACGTCTTACTTCTCAAATAGCAATGGTACTAATGGGAAAAAACAAGCCAACATACACTCCGCATGTTGATGGAGGAGACTTTGTTATAGTTCTAAATGCGGGTGAAGTTAAGCTTACTGGTAAAAAGCTTGATCAGAAGCTTTACAGATACCATACAGGTTATGTTGGAAACCTTCAGGAAATACCATACAGAAGACTTATGGCAGAGAAGCCTGAAGAAGTTATAATGCACGCAGTTAAAGGAATGCTTCCAAAGAATAAGCTTAGAAGCAGAATGATGACAAGACTTAGAGTTTACACAGGCTCAGTTCACGATCACGAAGCTCAAAAGCCAGAAGCACTAAACATATAGTTGCAGATTTTTGCGGAAGAAGGGAGGACTTTTAGATGGCAAGCGTACAATTTTACGGAACTGGAAGAAGAAAGCACGCAGTGGCAAGAGTTAGACTTATTCCAGGCGAAGGAAAAATAACAATAAATAAAAGAGATTTGGACGAGTATTTCGATTACGAAACTCTTAAGACTGAAGTTAAGCAGCCTCTAGTAATAACTGAAACTGAAGGAAAATATGACGTTCTTGTTACAGTAGAAGGCGGCGGATTTACAGGACAAGCAGGTGCTGTAAGACACGGACTATCTAGAGCTCTTATAAAGGCAGATGCAGAGCTTAGACCAGTACTTAAGAAGGCTGGATTCCTTACTAGAGATGCAAGAATGAAGGAAAGAAAGAAATACGGACTCAAAGCAGCAAGAAGAGCTCCACAGTTCTCAAAGAGATAATATGCTCTTACGGACCCCAATACTTATTGGGGTCTTTTTTATTGCCTTTGTTTTCAAATAGAGGTACTATAATAGAGATGCACAGTGCATATGTATTGATAAAACTTCACAAAAAACTGTGGACAATGTGGATAACAATCATGAAGACAAGTATTTGGAATATGCCTGAACAGAAACAGTATCAGACTTATCCACACCGTTTTCCACATAAGGACATATTTTTGAAATGTTCATATATTCAAGAGTGTATTTTATGGAGGTAGAAATGAAGGGAAAACTCTTTGTGATAGAAAGCGGAACAGACTCAAGTGGCAAGGCCACCCAGACGCTCAGGCTCTTTGAAAGGCTCCTGGCAGAGGGTTTCAATGTAAGGAAGGTAGAATACCCCGACTACGGGAGCGACTCCTCGGCGCTTATCAAGATGTATCTTGGAGGGGAGTTTGGCGAAAGGCCGGAAGATGTAAACTGCTATGCGGCCTCGGCGTTTTATGCTGTGGATAGATATGCCTCATTCCAGAAAAAATGGCGGGAATTTTATGAGGCCGGCGGAATAGTAATAGCAGACAGATATACCACGTCAAATATGGTTCACCAGGCGTCCAAGATAGATGATGATGCCGAAAAGGAGAAGTACCTGGAATGGCTTGTGGATTTTGAATTTGAAAAATTCGGCCTTCCTGCACCTGACGAGGTGATTTTTCTGGATATGCCTCCAAATGTGAGTATTGAGCTTATGAGGGAGAGAAACAACAAGTTCACAGGCGAGTCCGAGAAGGACATACACGAAAAAAGCAGCGACTACCTGAAAAGGACATATGAAAACGCCCGCCAGATAGCAGAAAGATACGGCTGGACGTCTGTCGAGTGTGTGCTGGAAGGGAAGTTAAGGAGTATAGAGGAAATACACGAGGAAATATACAGCCGTATAATTGAAGCCATAAACAGGGCTTAGGATGCGGATTTTAAGCAGATATTTATATGCCAACTTATGATATAATAAGGTGTAAATGTATGCAATTTGTCGGAGGAATCAGTTCAAATGAGCTTTGATACTATTTTGGGCCAGGAGACTGCCAAGAGATTTATAATAAATTCGCTGGAAAAAGGCAGGATTAGCCATGCATATTTATTTGAAGGCCCATCAGGTATAGGGAAGAAGACGTTTGCGCTGCAATACGCCAGACTGCTGCTTGAAGGCAAAGAGCCGGGAAACAGCCCGGATTTTTGCATGCTTGAGCCTGACGGAACGTCCTTCAAGATTGCTCAGATAAGGAGCATGTGCCAGGACATCCTGGTAAGACCGTATGGGAAAAGAAAGGTGTATTTGCTTGATGAGGCGGACAAGATGACAATCCAGGCTCAAAACAGTCTGCTTAAGTCTCTGGAAGAGCCTCCTGAATACGCTGTAATAATACTGCTGTGCCAGAACTCGTCTATGCTGCTGCCCACGGTGGCTTCGCGATGCGAGCTCGTGAGATTTTTCCCTCTATCGCAAAAGCAGGTGCAGGGATATCTTGTTGAAATTAAGCAGCTATCCTGCGAGAGGGCTCATGCCATTGCGGCGTTTTCAAACGGAATTCTTTCGCGCGCACTAAATCTCATAGAGTCACAGGAATTTTCGGATTTCAGGGAGAAGACAGAGAGGCTCATAGAAACTGTGCTGGCTGGGAATACGGTCAATATTTTTTCGCTCACATCATTTTTTGAAAGCAATAAGGATAGCGTAAGTGAAATACTAGATATAATAACCACCTATTTTAGGGATATGGCACTAATAAAGATGGATTGCGACAAGGAGTTTACAATAAATCTCGACAGGCGGGATTTTATCGACAGCGTGGGGGACAAATTTTCAGCAGGTCAGATACTTCGCATAATAGAAGAATTAGATAACTGCAAAAGGAGGCTAAGGAGCAACTGCAACCTTGCCATCAGCGTCCAGGCCATGCTTTTAAATATACAAGAGGTGATAAGATGGTAAAAGTCGTAGGAATAAGATTCAAAAAAGCAGGAAAGATATATTATTTTGACCCGAATGAATTCGAGCCGGCGCAGGGCCAGAATGTCATAGTTGAAACTGTAAGGGGTCTTGAATTCGGCAAAATAGTTGTGGGTGTCAAGGAGGTAGAGGATTCGGAAATAATATCTCCTCTCAAGCCGATAATAAGGATAGCTACAGATGAAGACATATATGCGAATCAAAAGAACAAGGAAGATGCCATGTTGGCGTTCCAGGTCTGCAACGACAAGGTCAAAAGCCACAAACTCGACATGTACCTTATAGATTCTGAATATACATTTGACAGGAACAAGCTCATATTCTACTTTACAGCAGAAGGTAGGGTGGATTTTAGGGAGCTCGTCAAAGACCTTGCAGCAGTTTTCAAGACAAGAATAGAACTAAGGCAGATTGGAGTAAGAGACGAAGCGAAATCTCTCGGAGGTCTGGGTTGCTGTGGAAGGCCGCTTTGCTGCGCCACATGGCTTGGAGATTTCCAACCGGTGTCTATAAAGATGGCAAAGGATCAGAGTCTGTCGCTTAATCCCACAAAGATATCCGGAGTCTGTGGCAGGCTGTTTTGCTGCCTCAACTACGAGCATTCGACATATGAGGCGACACTCGGCAAAACTCCTCCTGTAAATTCGATAGTGATGACTCCTTTTGGCAGGGGCGTAGTGACATCTGTTGATATACTGAGGGAGAGACTCGATGTATTTTTGGATGAAGCAAAGGAAATCAGGAAATTCGAGCTGCATGAAATTAAGCTTATAGAGGCACCTAAAAAAAGCAAGGGCAAGCAAGATGCAATTGATGCCGAGCTTGCAAAAGAGCTTAAGCAACTCGAGAGCGATAAATAAATTAAAAAAAGCGGTCATGCCGCTTTTTTTAATTGAATTTGAATGTACACTGAATTAAAATTTTAGAGAGGCATGTAGGGGTGTTATGCCACTGATATGCAATCAATATTATGGAGTAGATAAGGACATGGAATTGAAACTTAAGGATAACGAGAGAATAGACGACCTGCAGATAAACGGCCTGCGGATAATACAGGATACTGACGGCTTTTGCTTTGGGGTTGACGCCGTACTGCTAGCCAATTTCACCAGGGCAAAGGCAGGCGAACGGGTTGTCGACCTTGGAACGGGCACGGGTATAATACCCATACTAATAGCAGGCAAAAGCAATGCAGCAAGCGTTTTGGGCGTGGAGATTCAAGAAGAGGTGGCGGATATGGCAAGGCGATCTGTGGAGCTCAACGGTCTCCAAGAGCGGGTTGAAATATTGAATATGGACATCAAGGACATACCGTCGCATCTGCCGCTCAATACTTTCCACGTAGTAACATCCAACCCGCCATACATGCACCCTGCAGGTGTCAAGAATCCAAACGATAAGAAAGCCATATCGAGGCATGAGATAATGTGTTCACTTGAGGACGTAATCTGCACGGCATCGAGGCTGCTTATGAGCGGAGGCAAGTTTTTCATGGTGCACAGACCTACAAGGCTGGCGGACATAATATGCCTCGCAAGAAGCCACAAGCTTGAACCAAAGCAGATAAGGTTTGTGCATCCGAGCGCCGGCAAGAGTCCCAACATGATGCTTATCCAGTTCACGAAGGGAGGCAGACCGGAGCTCAAGATACTCGAGCCTCTTTATATATACGGAGCCTCGGGCGAATACACCCGCCAGATAAGGGAGATATATTCAAGCAAGAGTATAGGGGTGATATAGATATGAATGGCAAACTGTATATATGCGCAACGCCCATTGGAAACCTCGAGGACATAACGCTGAGGACGCTGAAGGTTCTAGAGGAGGTAGACGTAATCGCAGCCGAAGACACGAGAAGGACAATAAGGCTGCTCAACCACTACGGAATATCAAAGCCCCTTATGAGCTATCACGAACACAACAAGCTCTCGAAGGGGGGCGAAATTATGGCAAAGCTTCTAGAAGGGCAGAGCATAGCCCTCGTGTCGGATGCAGGAATGCCTGGAATATCTGACCCAGGAGAGGATGCCGTGAGACTTGCCATAGAAAGCGGAATAGAAGTAGAGGTGCTCCCTGGGCCATCCGCATTCGTGACTGCGCTTGTGGGCTCCGGCCTTCCAACCGGGAGATTCCTCTTTTTTGGTTTTTTGAGCAGGGACAAGAAAGAAAGGCGGGCTCAGCTTGAGGAGCTCAGATACGAAAAGGCCACGGTAATATTTTATGAGGCTCCGCATAGGCTTTTGAGCACGCTTTCTGACATGCTTGAGGGCCTCGGAAACAGAAAGGTATGCATATCAAGGGAGCTTACGAAACTGCATGAAGAGCATATAAGGTCCACCCTTCAGAATGCAGTAGAGCATTTTACAAAAAACCATCCTCGCGGAGAATTCGTACTCATAGTTGACGGCTCGAAAGAGGAAAAAAAGATAGAAGAAGACTTTACGGAAGAGATGAGCCACAGGGAGTACGTGGAGTATCTGATGGATTCACAGGGAATGGACAAAAAAGAAGCCATAAAAACTGTAGCCAAAAAAAGAGGAATTGCCAAAAATGACGTGTACAGGGAAGTGCATGATATATAGATTCATGAAAAAATTCAATTATTCTATAATCTTGATTTGAATAAAGGGGATTAAAAAAGGCAGACCAGAGTCTGCCTTTTTACATTTTTTTTAAATTTTATACTATAGGTTTGAAATGTTGTTAAGACATTCAGGACATATGTTCTTGCCCTGGTATACTTTTATGTCTTTTGCATTTCCACAGAAAATGCAGGCAGGCTCGTACTTTTTAAGTATGATTGACTCTCCGTCAACATAAATTTCAAGTGCGTCTTTTTCCGCAATTGACAGATTCCTTCTAAGCTCTATTGGTATTACTATTCTTCCCAGTTCGTCTACTTTTCTTACAACTCCTGTAGATTTCAAATTAAAACCCTCCTCATGATATAGCATTTTTCGACAAAATAAGCTAATTAAATAATAACAATATTGGCAATAAAAGTCAACATATATTTTATAATTGTCATAATTTTATTTGAAAAATTTATTAACAAACACATGCTATTCTACCTTTGAATCATGGAGCATCTGCCTTTTAAGCAGCCACAGCTTGTTCGAAAGGTCCACCTTGTATGTTTCGGGTGAAGATATGCGTTTGTAATGTGCACCCAGGGTTCCCAGTTCGCTTTTCACAAAATCGCGTATTTGCATTACGCTGCGCTTTTTATAGACGCACTTGCCGCCTATGAAGAGAGGCTTCAGGAGTTCGCGTACCGAATAATTGGCGAAGGTTTTCTTTTTCCAGTTGTATACAGGGTGGAATATTGTAAGAGGCTTTTGAGTATCTATCTTTTCATCCTCAAGCATAATAAGGTCAGCTTCAGCCTGGCCTTCGTCAGCGAATATCCGAACAACCTTTTTGAAACCAGGATTCGTAATCTTTTCAGGGTCTTCGGATATTTTTATCTTTGGAACAAGCGTATCGCCCTGTGAGGCTGCGCACAGCTTGTATACTCCTCCGAGCGAAGGACAATCGCTTGAGGTTATAAGCTTTGTGCCAACGCCCCAGGAGTTAATGTCACAGTCCATATTTTTGAGTTCCTGAACCTTGTATTCATCAAGGTCGTTGGATGCAGTTATCGAAATGTCGCTGTAGCCGGCCTTCGAAAGCATAAGCTTTGACATCTTCGAAAGATAAGCCAGATCGCCCGAATCTATCCTTATGCCCATTGGCTTGTGTCCCAGTCTTGCTATATGGTCGAATACCTTTATGGCATTAGGGACGCCGCTGCTGAGTACGTCGTAGGTATCTACAAGCAGCATGGCTTTGTCAGGATATGATCGGGCATAAGCCATAAAGGCCTCGAACTCGGAGTCAAATTTTTGGATCCAGCTGTGCGCATGCGTTCCGACTACAGGCACATTGAACATTTTGCCGGCAAGCACATTGGAGGTTCCACTGCAACCGCCTATGATTGCAGCGCGGGCGCCGTATATCCCGGCATCAGGACCCTGTGCCCTTCTAAGTCCAAATTCCAGCACAGGGTCGCCCTGGGCCGCATGGCACACCCTGGAGGCCTTTGTTGCAATCAGAGACTGGAAATTGATTATGTTCAGAAGGGTAGTCTCGATAAGCTGGGCCTGGAATAGAGGAGCTTTGACCCTTACTATGGGTTCGCTCGGGAACATGAAGGTTCCCTCTTCAACCGCGTATATGTCCCCTGTAAATTTGAAGTTTTTAAGCATTTCAAGAAAGTCTGGCGTGAAAAGCCCAAGTCCCTCCAGATATTCTATATCGCCTGAACTGAAATGAATATCATTTATGTAGTCCACAAGCTGCTCGATGCCGCAAACTATTGTATAACCCCCTGAGGACGGATTTCGCCTGAAAAACATGTCAAAGACTACTATGTCATCGTGAATGCCTTCGTTGAGATAACCGTTCATCATGGTAAGCTGGTAAAGATCTGTAAGAAGCGTCAGATTTTTCATGAGTACCACCTTTATAAATTTGTTCGACAACTATTTTTTGTCAAAAAACATACAAAGCTATTATAACACAAAAAATGAAATTAGATTAAAGCAATATGGAAGGCACGCCAACTGCTTGAAACGGTACAAAAACAGCCTGCTGCAAGGCATTCGAGTCATAGACTGATTGTATTTCCAAGAGTGTATGATATAATATAAACAATAGGAAGCAGCGGCGGGAGTGATACATATGGAATATATTGTAGTTTGCGATTTTGATGGTACGATAACACTGAAGGATACATGCGTCGAGCTTGTTAAAAATTATGCAAGAGCTGAATGGAGGGAGCTTGACAGACTCTGGCAGGAAGGCATGCATGATGCAAGGCTAATAAGTCAGATGCTGCTAGACATGATAAAAATAACGCCGTCTGAACTCGAGCGATTTTCGAGAAGCATGCAGATAGATCCCTACTTCGGGGAGTTCAGGCGTGAGCTTGCTGCTGCAGGAATGGAGCTGTATATTGTAAGCGACGGATACGACCTTCTGATTGAGCCGGTGCTTTTGCAGAACAATCTAGCGGGAATAGAATACTTTTCAAACCAGATAAAATTCGATGAGGAGGGACTACGAGGTTATTTCCCAAACAGCAGCAACAAATGCAGCAAATGCGGCAGCTGCAAGCTGGAAATAATAAAACTCCTGAAGACAGGCAGAAAAGTCATATACGTGGGCGATGGTCATTCGGACAGATGTGCAGGGCTCATTGCAGATATTATATACGCCAAAGGCGAACTGGCAAGGCTGCTTAAGGAGCAGGGAGTTGAGTTTGTGGAATTTGGCAATTTCTCGGATGTGCTAAGTCATATGAAGTCCAACAATGAAAAGCTGCTTATTGACATTGGTCAGAAAATGCTATAACATTTTAGAAAGCACTATAATAATAAAAAGGCTGTGAAGGGAAGAGTAGGCAGGCAGGACCTTTATAAGAGAGTCGGGATGGTGAAAGCCGGCAAGGAACGATATGCTGAAGATGGCCCCAGAGCCCTCTGCCTGAGATTATTCAGGGTGGAGCGATTAAGGCACGTTATAGCCTGCAAGAGGTCTTTGGGCATTGCCCAAACGGCAAATTAGGGTGGTACCGCGAGAATATTCGCCCCTGGACGTTGTTCAGGGGCGTTTTTTATTGAACAAATGAAAACATGCAATTTGACGATGAATGAATTAGGGTAAATAGTGATTAAGTCAACTTAAATAGGAGGGGAATCATGAACAAGAATACATTTTATGTAACCACGCCCATATACTATCCGAGCGGCAAACTTCACATAGGACACACATATACAACGGTTGCGGCAGACGCCATAGCCAGGTTCAAAAGATTCACAGGATATGACGTTAGGTTCCTTACAGGCACAGACGAGCACGGACAGAAGATACAAAAGACTGCAGAAGCGCAGGGTCTGGCACCGCAGGAATACCTTGACGGAATGGTTGAAGATATCAAGAGACTCTGGAACAGGATGGAGATATCTTACGACGATTTCATAAGAACTACAGAAGAGAGGCACAAGACAGCAGTGCAGAAGATATTCGAAAAGCTGTATGCAAAAGGCGACATATACAAGAGCGAGTATGAGGGCTGGTATTGCACGCCTTGCGAAAGTTTCTGGACTCAGACTCAGCTGCTTGAAGGCAACAAGTGTCCCGACTGCGGGAGGGAAGCTCAACTTGCAAAGGAAGAGGCATACTTCTTCAGACTTTCAGACTATAAGGACAGACTGATAGAGCACTTTAACAGCAATCCGAAGTTCTGCTATCCAGAGGCCAGAAAAAATGAGATGCTCAGCAACTTCCTGAATGAAAATCTGGAGGACCTTTGCGTATCTAGGACGACTTTTGACTGGGGCATAAAGGTTCCATTCGACTCAAAGCACGTAGTATACGTGTGGCTTGATGCACTTTGCAACTATATAACCGCCCTTGGATTCATGTCTGATGACGACAGTGAGTACCAGAAATACTGGCCGGCCAATGTGCAGCTTGTGGGCAAGGAGATAGTAAGATTCCATTCTATAATATGGCCGGCGATACTCATGGCTCTTGATGTTCCGCTTCCAAAGCAGGTATTCGGACACGGCTGGATACTCTTCGGGGACGACAAAATGTCGAAATCAAAGGGCAACATAGTATATCCGGAGCCTCTAATAGAAAGATACGGAATAGATGCGCTCAAGTACTTCCTGTTAAGGGAATTCACATTCGGCAAGGACGGCAGCTACACAAACAGAAATTTTCTAAACAGGCTCAACTCCGACCTGGCAAACGATCTTGGAAACCTGGTAAGCAGAACGGTGACAATGATAGAAAAGTATAGCGACTCTGCAATCCCATCGCCGAAGGTAAAAGGCGGGGTGCATGACGAGCTTGCAAGCGAGGCTATACGCGCATATTCGGAATTTGAAGGACAAATGGACGAGTTGCAGTTCAGTGAAGGTCTTGAGAGCATATGGAAGCTCATAAGAAGGACAAACAAATATATCGACGAGACTATGCCTTGGGCTCTTGCAAAAGATGAGGGCAAGAAGGATGAGCTTGATACGGTGCTCTACAATCTTGCCGAGGCAATAAGGATAGTTGGAGTGCTTATAAGCCCGCTTATGCATGTCACTTCAAAGAAGATATTCGAGCAGCTTGGAATCAGCGCTCAACAGGAGCTTCTGACATGGGAGAGTGTGCAAAGCTTCGGCAAGCTAACTCCCGGCACTTGCGTTTCAAAGGGTGAAATACTGTTCCCAAGACTTGACGTGGACAGCGAAATAGCGGCGCTTGAAGAGATTTTCGCGCCAAAGGAGCAAAAGGCAGAGCAAAAGCCGCTAGAGCACAAGGAAGAAATAACTATAGATGACTTTGGCAAGCTGGAGCTCAGGGTGGGTGAGATAATGGACGCCCAGAAGCATCCAAAGGCCGACAAGCTGCTTGTACTTCAAATAAAGCTTGGCAGCGAAAAGAGGCAGGTAGTTTCTGGAATTTCGAAGTACTACAAGCCAGAGGAGCTTATAGGAAAGCATGTTGTGGTAGTTTGCAACCTCAAGCCAGTCAAGCTAAGAGGAGTGGATTCTCAGGGCATGATACTCGCTGCGGTAAGCGACGATGAGACAAAGCTTGTGCTGCCGGCCGTAGAAGGAATAGAAAGCGGATGCGAGGTGTCTTAATTGCTCTTTGATACTCACGCACATATAACTGACGATAAATATGATGAGGACAGGGCTGAATTACTTGAAAAAATAAGTCAATCTGACGTAAAGTATATAGTCAACCCCGGTGTCGACATACCTTCGTCTTTAGAGGCAATAGAGCTTGCAAAAAGGTATAAGTTCATATATGCGGCCATAGGAATACATCCGCATGAAGCCTCTGGCGCAGATGAGGACAGCATAAGCAGGCTAAGGGAGCTCGCAAAATGTGACAAGGTCGTTGCAATAGGCGAGATCGGGCTTGACTACTATTATGAGTTTTCTCCAAAGGATGTTCAAAAAGATATCTTCATCAGACAAATCGAGCTTGCAAACGAGACTGGACTGCCAATAATAGTACATGACCGTGATGCACACGCCGACACGTTTTCAATAATAAAAAAACACAAAGCGCCAGGCACAGGCTGCGTGCTGCACTGCTACTCGGGAAGCAAGGAAATGGCTATGGAATATGTAAGGCTGGGCTGTCACATTTCCATAGCAGGGCCTGTTACGTTCAAGGGGAACAACAAGACTGCGGAGGTTGTCAGGGAGATTCCCCTTGAGCGGATGCTCATAGAGACTGACTCTCCATATCTAACTCCGGTTCCTTTCAGGGGAAAGCGCAACGATCCGACAAAGGTAGAGCATGTAGCTGCCATGATAGCCCAGATAAGAGGATTGTCTTATGAGCGGGTGTGTCAGCAGACTAGCGAAAATGCGCTTGATTTCTTTAATATTAAAAAATAACAATCTAAAGCATAAGTACAAAAAAGGGCTTTTGCAAATCGACATATCTAGTCGGCATGCATCAGCCCTTTGGTATTTAATGAAGTATCACATTGAAACTACTAATATGTGCTAAGCTTTGCAGGCGAGAAATTTTCAATAACAGCAGTTATTTTCTCGATCTCTTCTTCAGGACATTCAACTATTAGTATGAGCTGTCCTCTTTTGCCTTCTTCGGAAATTCTCTCCTTCTCATCTAGCTTGTGGTTTACAACTAGGAATCCTGCAAGGCTTCCGCTGGCTGCAAATGCTATGAGCAGTATTATTATGGAAGCGGGTACTGATTTGAAAAGTCCCTGTGAGAATCCGAGTGCCACAAGCACGCCTACAGCGATTCCAGCTACTGCTCCGAGTTTAGTGGCTGTTCTGACTCTGTCATCCTTCTTGAACTGAATCTCGTCTTTCTCTCTTGTGTACTCGTGCTGAGCAACAGTGTAAGCTTTTACGCCTTTTGAAGCTATCCTTCTAATTTCTGCCAGGCACTTTGATGCTTTTTCTGGTTCATCAAAGAATGCTAAGATGTTCGACATATTGGCCATATAATTTTCCCCCTATCTTTTTATATCTCCCACATTTCAAAAATATACCCTATATGACAAAATGGAAACATTAATAGAATTATAAAATTATAAAAATAAAACGATACAGCAGTATAAAATCTTATTACATCATATAGCTTTTATTAATAAACTGCTAGCTTTTCAGGCTCGTATTTTTTGATTATGTCGGCAAGTTTGTCCTTATCATCGCCAGGATTCTCGACTATGAGTATAAGGCCTCCCCTGGACACGTCATAGTGCTCCTTTTGTTTGAAGTGGCGAAGGTATACCATTACAAGAAAGGCGGTAATTCCTCCCGTAGCCGCAAAGGCTATTATCTTGACTATTATCATTGCAAAACTGGAAAGTGATGAAAAAATCTGGCTGGGAACCCCCATTGCCACAACAAGTCCAAGCACAAGGCCTGCTATGACTCCAATTTTTGGAACTGAGCCGAGGTTGTCTGGTATTCCAGAGTTATCAACTCCTTCCTTTGAATACTCATTTTTAGCGACTGTATATGAAAGCGTATTTACAGAAGCATTTTTTTTCACATCGGCAAGACATTTGTAGGCCTTTTGTGAATCGTCGAAAAAAGCTAAAATTTGTGGCATAGAGCATACCCCCTTTAAGTGTTGATGTATGATAATTATACCCACATTTTGAAAAATAAAAAAACATTTCGATTTGACAAGCTATCAAAAATGAAATAAAATGAGTCAAGGCCTATATATCAGGAGGTGATTATATGAAGTCAAGACTTGACATGCTGAAAAAATGGCATGTATGCGTGTTGGCAGTAGTGCTCCTTTTATCGATTTCTATAGGGATATATGACCTGAGCAACAAGAAGGTTACAATAATAGTCGACGATAAAAAAATCGAAGCATCAACTTTCTCAAAGGATGTAGCGGGTCTTTTGAAGGAAAATGGTGTAAAGCTTTCAAAAAATGACATGGTAAAACCGTCGCTTGATGAAAAACTTTCAGACGGAATGGATGTAAAAGTTTACAGAGCGTTCAAGGTCACGCTCAGTATCGATGGTAAAACAAATGAAGTCTTAACTGCGGCAGACACGGTAGAAAAGTTCATAAGGCAGCAAAAGATAAAACTTGGAGAAAAGGACAAGGTTGATCCATCGCTTGGGAGCAGCTTGAAGCCGGGCTCATCTGTAAAGGTAGTAAGGATTGAGATGAAGCAGGTTCAAGAGAGCAAGGAGATACCATACAAGGTGACCGTTGTGGGAGATGACTCTCTCGAGGCGGGCAAAACAAAGGTAGTGCAAAAGGGCAAGGCCGGCCAAAAAAGCGTAACTTATGAGGTAGTCCTTGAAGACGGAGTTGAAGTAGACAGGAGAGTTGTTGACGAAAAGCTAGTTTCAGCGCCTGCGGAGGAGCTTGTAAAGCGAGGCACAAAAAGCTTTGTGCTCACATCAAGGGGAGAAACAAGGGACTTTAAAAGCGCAATAAACATGGTAGCCAGCGCATATACAGCAGGCTATGAAAGTACCGGCAAGAATCCGGGAGACAGAAATTATGGCGTAACAAGAAGTGGAACACGAGTAAGGCCTGGAGTAGTATCAGTAGACCCAAGAGTAATACCGCTAGGTTCAAAGCTCTACATAGAGCCCCTTGGAATTTATTGCATTGCAGAGGATACTGGCAGCGCAATAAAGGGGAACCGAATTGACATATATATGGAATCTCTGAGCGAGGCGAGAAGCTTCGGAAAGAGGAATGTAAAGGTTTATATACTAAAATAATAATATTGATGCAAGGCCCAAAAATGTTATAATTAACTCTATAGAAACGGATGTGGAAAGGCTCTGGCCTTTCCATTTCTATGTTATGAGGTGGTTTTTTGATAAAGGAAATAATAGTTGTAGAGGGAAAGTCCGACATATGCGCCGTGAGAAGAGCCGTGGATGCAGAGCTTATAGCAACAGGCGGATTCGGCTTTCCAAGCGGAGTTGAAGAGAGAATAAGAGCGGCTGCAAGCAGAAGAGGTATAATTGTGTTTACGGACCCTGATTTTGCAGGTGAAAAGATAAGGAAGAGGGTCTCGAAAATAGCGCCAGGCTGCAAGCATGCTTTCCTTCCAAGGGAAGAAGCCATGTGCAACGGCGATATCGGAATAGAAAACGCATCGCCGCAGAGCATACTCAGGGCGCTCGCGAAGGTCAGAAGCGAACTTGAAACTCCAGGCAGCGAATTTTCAAGAATTGACCTGCTCAGAGAGGGCCTGGACGGAGATTCCAATGCTGCCAGAAGGCGGGACAGGCTAGGGGCGCTCCTTGGAATAGGTTACGGCAATGCAAAGCAGTTTCTAAACAGGCTAAACAGCTATGGAGTCAAGAGGGAAGAGTTTGAGCTTGCACTTGGTGAGCTCGAGGAGGAGTAGTATGGACAGGCTTTCGATGCCCAAAGTTACAAAGGATATAGTGCAAAAATACGGATTCAAGTTTTCAAAATCGCTCGGCCAGAATTTCCTGGTGGATTCAAATGTGCTCCTTAAGATAGTAGATGGGGCAAATATAGAAGAAGGCGACTGCGTCATAGAAGTAGGCCCTGGAATAGGAACGCTCACAAGGGAGCTTTCAAAGAGAGCCGAGAAGGTAGTAGCTATAGAGATAGACAAGAACCTCATCCCAATACTCCAGGAGACTCTCTCGGACAGGGAAAATGTAGAGATAATAAACGAAGACATACTCAAGCTGGACATAAAAAAGCTGATGGAGGACAAATTCCAGGGCAAAAGGGTCAAAGTTGTTGCGAATCTTCCTTATTATATAACTACGCCTATAATAATGAGATTTCTTGAAGAGAATATTCCTGTAAAGACAATAGTAGTGATGATACAAAAAGAGGTCGCCCACAGGATGAATGCCCAGCCTTCGACAAAGGACTACGGCGCACTTTCGGTGGCAATACAGTTCTACTGCGAAACCAGCATAGTGGCAAACGTACCCAAGACGGTTTTCATGCCCCAGCCGAATGTGGACTCCACTGTAATAAGGCTGGACCTACTGGATGAGCCGCCATGCAGCGTTAAAGACAGGGATATGTTCTTTAGGGTGGTCAAGGCCTCTTTCTCGAAGAGGAGGAAGACGCTGCTCAACTGCATTTCAAGCTCCGAGCTTGGAATCTCAAAGGACGACTCCTCTGTGGTAATAAAGAGTGCAGGAATAGATGAAAAAAGAAGGGGTGAGACTCTTACAATACAGGAGTTTGCAGCCCTCTCCAACTCAGTATATGATTTTTTGGAGTCTGCAAGGCCATAAAAAAAGTCAAAAAAAATGCCGAAACTGAATTCGGGGGTATGTTTCAGATTTTGTGTAAACTCTAAAAACTGATGCAGTTTTATTGTATAAGTTAAGGGATAGGTGCTTAAAACAAGCATCTGTCCCTTAAATGCATTATACACCCGATTTTGGG
>NZ_WXFG01000023.1 GCF_009881055.1 Peptoclostridium sp. | reverse complement strand
TGGCAAAATATTTAATTTAAGTAATAAAAAGCCTGGAAGGCTCATGTTTAAAAGCTTTCCAGGCAAGCATCCAATAGAACAATATATCTTTTTTAAGGAATCATACACATAATTATTGACAGACTCTCTTGTCTTTTTGAAAACTACAAAAAGACAAGAGAACCGTCCCCATGGTTTTATTTTCTGGGTATTGCTAGTCGTCTTCTCTAAGGATGTTGATATTCTTGCCCTCCATAATCCTGTTCATGTTTCTAACGGCGCACATTTTGCCGCACATTGTGCACGAATCCTCGTGGGCAGGCTTGGACTCTTCCCTGTAGCGCCTTGCCTTTTCAGGGTCTAGTGAAAGATCGAACATCTTCTCCCAGTCAAGCTCGGCTCTGGCCTTGCTCATGCTGTTGTCCCAGTCCCTTGCTCCCGGAACGCCCTTGGCAATGTCGGCAGCGTGAGCCGCTATCCTTGAAGCTATTATGCCTTCCTTCATGTCATCAAGGTTAGGGAGTCGAAGGTGCTCTGCAGGAGTCACATAGCAGAGGAAGTCGGCTCCGTTTGCAGCCGCGATTGCCCCGCCTATTGCGCTGGTTATGTGGTCGTATCCTGGAGCTATGTCTGTAACTATAGGTCCGAGCACGTAGAAAGGAGCGCCGTGGCAGAGCTTCTTTTGAAGCTGCATGTTGGCGGCCACCTCGTTGAGGCTCATGTGGCCAGGTCCTTCAACTATTATCTGAACGTCCTTGGCCCAGGCTCTCTTTGTAAGCTCCCCAAGCACTATGAGCTCCTTTATCTGGCTGGCATCTGTAGAGTCGGCTATGCTTCCGGGCCTGCACGCATCGCCAAGGCTTATAGTGACGTCGTATTTTCTGCATATCTCAAGCAGCTCGTCATAGTACTCGTAGAAAGGATTCTCGTTTCCTGTGAGCTCCATCCATGCGTAAAGCAGCGAGCCGCCCCTTGAAACTATGTTAGTAAGCCTGCCGTTTCTCTTGAATATGCCTGCCGTTTCCCTGTTTATGCCGGCGTGTATAGTCATGAAGTCAACCCCGTCTATGGCATGCTTTTCAACTACCTTCAGGAATTCCTTGGGAGATATTTCAGAAAGCTCCTTGTCGTAAAAGCCTACGGCGTCGTACATTGGAACTGTGCCTATCATGGCTGAAGACATGTCCACAAGCCTTCTTCTGAACTCCTCTGTCTTTCCAAAAGAGCTAAGGTCCATTATTGCCTCGGCCTTCATTTCTATTGCTTTTTTCACCTTGTCAAGCTCAGTGTCAACGCATGGGCAGTCCTTAGATATCCCAAGGTTTACGTTTATCTTGGTCCTCAGGCCTTCACCTACGCCCTCGGCGTCAAGCGATTTGTGGTTCTTGTTTGCAGGTATAGCAATTCTTCCCTTGGCAACAAGGTCCATAAGCACAGCAGTGTCCATGTTCTCTTTTCTTGCTACTGTCTCCATTTCTTTTGTAAGAATGCCCCTCTTGGCAGCATCCATCTGAGTAGTATAAGTCATGTGAATTCTGCTACTCAAAATATGGACAAATATACCCATATCGAGATTTTTACTGCTTCGACGAACCCCGCCTTGACGATTGCGACGTAACCTGTCTACTACGGTTTGATATAGCTCTCCACAGTCGTAAATTCCCGAGATAGCCCTCGGTACATATATAAGTGCCTGTTTTAGTTAGGCTGTCTTATATTCCTTAGCATTAGCCAGATTGATTGAAGCATTCAAGTCCCTGTCAATGACAAGCCCACAGGAGCACTTATATGTCCTATCGGAAAGCTTCAAATCCTTATTGTGCGCTCTGCACGCACTGCAAGTTTTTGACGATGGATACCATCTGTCCACGATTCTTACTTCTATGCCGTGGATGCTCGCTTTGGATGTGAGCTTTGTCCTGAATTCATAGAATTTCTGTTGCTGCACAGCTTTGGCTAAATGCCTGTTCTTCATCAAGCCGCTTACATTGAGGTCTTCGATTGTCATAAAGCTTGGTTTTTGCTTTATAAGTTCGCTGACAGCCTTGTTGATGTAGTCGGTTCTTATGTTATTAAGACTTTGATGAAGCTTTTGCACCTTGGTTATCTGCTTTTGGATATTTCGTCTAGTAGCTTCTCCTTTTTCGATTTTTTGTAGTTTCTTCAGGCTTTCGTATTTCCTCGAGAGCCTGCGTTGCTCACGCGTTAGCTTTTTCTCAAGCTTTCTGACCCTTGAAGTCTTGTTGATGTTTTTCTTCACAGCTCCGTTTGAATAGACCGCAAAATCCTTTAGTCCCAAGTCCACGCCTATTCCCTCGGTGTACGGTTGCTTCTTGTCGTCAGCTTTGGCATATTCCTCCACAAGAATTGAAACATAATATCTGTTTGCTCTTTTAGACAATGTGCCACTTGTGACCTTCGAGCCTGTAGGGATGTAGCCAAACTCCTTTAGCCTCACCCAACCTAGTGTTGGAATCTTAACCCTGTGCCTGTCGAGAGTCCAGTCTGTCTTATTGTTCTTGGGGAAATAAGCTTTCACCAGCTGTTTGTTCTTTTTCTTGAACTTGGGAAATCCCGCTTCACCCTTGAAAAACTTTGTGAAAGCCTTATCGCCGTTCATGATGGCTTGCTTTACGGCTTTGGATGACACATCCTTAATCCACGAATAATTTGGATTGTTCGGCACAAACTCATTGTTAAGCCATTTCGAAAAACCCATTCCCGAGATAAAAAGCTTCTCAGCTTCGTAGACCTCTTTGTTGTGTGCGATGTAGAAATTGTAGATGAACCGACACACACCAATGGTCTGATGGATTTTGACCTTTTGCTCTACGGTAGGCTTAATTTCTATTTTGTAGGCTCTTTTCAATAACACCACCCCTTGTGCATATCATACTATGCCTATTGATAATACACAATACCCATGTTATGATAAATTCCGAGGTGATATTATTGAAAATCACAATAAAAGAAGTCCTGACAAAGCAGGATAAATCAGTCTATTGGCTTATGAAAGAAACGGGCATCAGCAAGAAAGCACTGTATGACTTGGTAAACAACAAGACTGACGGCGTTTCTTTCTTGAACCTAGAGAAAATCTGTAAAGCCCTTAACTGCACACCTAACGACATCATGGACATTAGTATATAAGTACTAATGTCCATTTTGTATTTATTTGTCTATGTTTTTAGGAACTATAGCCATCTCCTTTGAATTTTGGATTTTATTATATATTCTTTGATTTTCTAACTATGTCAAGCAGCCTCTTTGACGAATCAAGCGGGCTGGGGCTGGCAACTATGGCGGAGACCACGGAAATGCCGTCTATGCCGGCTGACATTGGTATGTGGGCGTTGATTTCGTTTATTCCTCCTATTGCAACAACAGGAATGTCTACGGAGTTTTTTATGCGCCTTAGTTCGTCGATTCCTACGCTGTCTGCATCACTCTTTGTACCGGTAGCGAAAACGGCTCCCACGCCCAGATAGTCGGCTCCTCCTTCGAGAGCGAGTCTCGCATCTTCAACACAAGAGGCTGAAACTCCTATAATCTTTTTGCTGCCAAGTATCCTTCTTGCCACGTCGAGGGGCATGTCACTCTGGCCTATGTGAAGGCCGTCAGCATCAACTGCAAGCGCAATATCCATTCGGTCATTTATTATAAAAGGCACGCCATAGCTTGAGGTGAGCTTTCTAAGTTCCAGGGCCATGCGATAGAACTCAGCAGAGGAGGCGTCCTTTTCACGAAGCTGCACAACGCTTACGCCGCCCTTTATGGCCTCCTCCACGCAGTCCAGGAATTCGCCACGGCAAAGCGCCCTGTCTGTCACAAGATACAGGCTGTAATCTATTTTATTTTTCATAGGATACATCACCCATTTCTATCAGTATTTGAGGAGTAAGGTTCGAAACCGAGTCGAACAGCCTTATCCTGAAGGTGCCTGTGCCTTCCCCCTCCTTAAGCATGCTCTTGGCAACCTCGCCGGCTATGCCCATGCTCATTATGCCTGCTGCCGCACCCATGAAAGAATCATCAACAGAACCGCAGAATGCGCCTATAAGAGAGGTGCACATGCAGCCCGTGCCTGTGACCCTCGAGAGCATAGGAGTTCCATTTTTGATGAAAACAGCCTTATCGCCCGAGACTATTATGTCGACAGCGCCAGTGACTGCCACTGTGCAGCAAAGACTTTTAGATAGCTTTATTGCAGCCCCCAGGGCTTCCATGCCTGACTCACTGGAGTCGACTCCCTTTATTCCTGCGCACTCGCCGGCGAGTATCATTATCTCCGAGGCATTGCCCCTTACTACGGCGAACTTGGCGCTTTCTATCAGTTTTCTGGCGGATTCAGTACGTAGCGCGGTTGCTCCAACTCCGACAGGATCAAGAATTACAGGGATTGAAAGCTCATTGGCGGCCGTGGCAGCGTGTATCATGGATTCGATGCTCCTCTTGTCGAGCGTGCCTATGTTTAGGACAAGAGCATCTGCGCATGCGGCCATTTCAGCAGACTCGTCAATTGATGGTGCCATTACAGGCGAGCCGCCTATGGCAAGAGTTATGTTGGCACAGTCGTTGACGGTAACGTCGTTAGTTATGTGGTGGACGAGAGGTTTTTTCTGGTGCAGTGCTGTCAGAGAGTCTGATATCTGTTGAAGCAGATATTTTTCGTTAGGACATTCAGTCATAATAAACATCTCCTTTATATGTTGTATAATCCGCTGAAAAAGCCGGTCTTATGTGAGAATACAAGAAACAGGCGGTCTTAGACTCCGCGTTTGGATTTCTAAGCGGCTCATGCGAATCCAAAGGAATAATTGGCCTTTAAATTTCGTTTTGTGATTTCCAATTGACTCATGCACTCTGAAATCTGGAATTTTGAGAACTCGCGCTACGCTGCTCAGACACTCAAAATTCCAACGATTTCATTCATGCACTTCGCCAGTAAATCAATCAAAACTCATCTTAAATCAGGCCTGCTTTATTCCATTTGGGTTCTTGCCACAAAAGATTCACCGATGGTCCGCGCAGATTGTTTTATCACTTGTGTTTGTATGGTTTTGGCGATAGAGCTCCGAGTGAAATTTAAAGGCCGGGTTTCATCGGAGCTCTCCTTATCGGAGCTCACACATATGATTGACAGGACCGCATCCCTTTCCTATGTCGAGTGACTGCTCTATAGCAAGCGTTATATATTCCTTGGCCCTTTTGACGGATTCTTCGAGAGTATGTCCAAGTGCCAGGTTGGCGGCTATGGCTGATGAAAGCGTGCAGCCCGTGCCGTGTGTGTTCTTGGTGTCTATGCGCCTAGACGCAAAGCGACTGAAGCTTTTGCCGTCATACAGCACATCTATGGCGTCTGATACGCTGTGCCCGCCCTTTACAAGCACGCTGCAGCCGCAGCTTTCGAATATGTGGCGCGCCGCTTCCTCCATGCCTGCCATGTCTTTTATATGGATTCCGGTGAGACATTCTGCCTCCGGTATGTTGGGTGTTATGAGATGAGCCATGGGAAACAGTAGCTTAACAAGTGATTCCTTGGCATCAGTGCTGAGAAGGTCATGGCCGCTAGTTGAAACCATCACAGGATCGAGCACTACGTTTGCCGGGCTGTGCTTTCTGATTGAAAAGCTTACGGATTCTATTGTCTGAATCCTCGAGAGCATGCCGATCTTGACGGCGTCAGAGCCTATATCCTCAAGCACGGCGTCTATCTGAGACTTTATGATATCTGGGCTGATGTCTTCAATGGCGCATACTCCCTGTGTATTCTGGGCGGTTATTGCCGTAATCGCGCTGGCTCCAAAAACACCGTGTGCGCAGAAAGTCTTAAGATCAGCCTGTATCCCGGCGCAGCCGCCTGAATCAGAGCCGGCTATTGTAAGTACCTTTTTCAAAATCCCACCTCCAGGGCAATAAAAAAAAGAGCATAAACCCAAGTATAAGGATATATGCTCTTCACGGCAAAAAGTAATGTCGCTCAAACTTCCCTACGCTGGCATTATCCAGATCAGGTTAAAGGGTTAAAGAAACACATCTTTATCTCAGCCGGTAATTCCGGCACCCCTAGTCAGAAATCGTTTTTAGTTTTACAGTTTGATACTAACATACGCCACACTTAAAATCAAATAAATTTTTCACAAAATTTACATCAGACGTTCACAACAATGTCACACAAACAGGGCATAATAAGTAATATAACAAAGAAAATAATATAATAAAAAAGGAGTGAACATCATGAAAAAAATATTCAGCAAAAAAATGCTTCTTCTGACAACTGCTGCTGTTGCAATGCTTTCACTTGGAGCTGTAGCCTTTGCGGACTCACTAAAAACTCCGGCGCAGATATACTCAGAAGTGACAGGAAAGACTGTAGAGCAGGCAATTACTGAAAGGCAGACGTCAGGAGAAAGCTACGGACAGCTTGCGCAGGACGCCGGCAAGTATGAAGAGTTCAAAAGCCAGATGCTTGAAAACAGAAAAGCCCTGCTTGATGAAAAAGTAAAAAGCGGCCAGATAACACAGGCCCAAGCTGATGCAATACTTGAAAGAGTTGAAAACTGTGAAGGTCCAGGACAAGGAGCTTGTGGCAACGGACTTGGAAATGGCTTTGGCAGGGGCGGCGGCTGTGGCATGATGAATGGCGCAGGTAACGGCAACGGCTTTGGATTTGGTAACGGACAAGGGAATGGTCAGACAAAATAACACGCTGCACACAAGAAGCCTCGGGATTAACCGGGGCTTTTCACGTTTTTCATCGGAGTTCGCTGGCGAGGAAATGGCGATTTTGTTGCAGTACAGGTGTATAAAGGGTATTATAAAGTCAAATAAGAGATATTGGACGGGGGTGCTGTGGTGAAGCGCAAAAAAGTTCTCATCGTGGAAGACGAGGAAAGAATGAGAATACTAATAGGAGACTATCTCAAAAGCGAGGGCTTTGAGGTTGTTGAGGCCGTCGATGGAGCCGAGGGCATAGATAAATTTGAAGCACAAAAACCGGATATTGTCGTGCTCGACATAATGCTGCCGCGCATGGACGGCTGGACAGTATGCCGGAAGATAAGAGAAGAATCAGACATTCCAATAGTTATGCTTACGGCAAGGTCGGAGGAGTCTGACGAGCTCTTTGGCTTCGAGCTGGGAGCCGACGAATACGTCACTAAGCCATTCAGCCCCAAGATACTCATGGCCAGAATAAAAGCCCTCATGAACAGGACTCTTCCTGACGAAATCCAGGCACTGCAGGTAGGGTGCATAAGCATAGACACTGCAGGACATACAGTGAGCATAGATGGAAAAAAGATAGAACTCACGCCGAAAGAGTACGAGCTGCTGCTGTACATGCTGAAAAACAGAGAAATAGCTCTTTCGCGTGAACAGATACTCGATGCCGTGTGGGGCTTTGACTACTATGGCGACTACAGGACTGTAGACACTCATATAAAAAGGCTAAGAACAAAGCTTGAACACTGCGGGGAATACATTCAGACTGTGCGGGGACTCGGCTACAAGTTCGAGGTAAACTCATGAAAAAATCGATAAGAGCCAGGCTCTTTTTCTACACTATAGGCCTTGTAATGTTTATACTCGCCCTGCTTTTCATAATGAACTCATTCTACTTTGAAAAATATTATCTGGGCCTGAAAAAAAATCAGCTCAGCAGCACTGCAGACGAAATAGAGGAGATGCTTCAAGGCGGCTATTCATCAGATGAAATTTATGCACGCTTCGAGGAAATAGAAAGCGAAGCAGGCATAAAGATAGCCCTGTTCTCCGGAGACATGGACAATATCTATTCGTCTTTCGCAAAGGGACGAATGGGCGGCTCACCCTGGAACCTCATAAACAGGCAGATAATAGAAATACTCCAGGACAAGGACGTCACATTCGGAGAATACGAGCACCCCATGACCGGGACTGTATTCCTGACATATGCAAAAAAGCTTGAGGGCGGATATATCGCGCTTCTCCAGATACCAATGGCCGCAGTCGAGGAGAGCATAAGCGCCAACCACACATTCCACATATACGCGGCAGCAATTACGCTTCTCATAGGCCTAATAGGAGTTTTCATATTCTCAAAGGGCTTTGTTCGGCCGATACTGGACATAGCTGACATAGCAAGGCGGGTTGAAAAGTTAGATTTCAGCAAAAAATATGAAGGAGACCGGCAGGATGAAATAGGACTTCTGGGAGAAAGCATAAACAGCATGTCCGATCGCCTGGAAGGAGTAATAGAAAGCCTCAACACCGCAAACGAACAGCTCAAAGTTGAAATAGAAAAGGAAAAGCGAATAGACATGATGAGAAAAGATTTCATAGCTGCAGTCTCACATGAGCTCAAAACACCGGTGGCACTCATACAAGGCTACAGCGAGGGTCTGCGCGACAACATAGCTAACGAGAGCAAAAAAACATTCTACTGCGATGTGATAGAAGACGAAGCCAGAAGGATGGGGGCACTTGTAAACGAGCTCCTGGAGCTCTCAAGACTGGAATCGGGAAGCATGAAACTGGAGCTTTCGGAGTTTCGCATGGAAGAGCTGGTGAATACCGTGGCGGCCAAATACTCGCTGGCCGCAGAAGAGCGCAGCATAGCCCTTGATATACAAAAAATCGGGGAAGAAGCTAAAGTCTGCGGCGACCGCGACAAAATACAGCGTGCTCTCGTTAACTACCTCGACAACGCCTTCAAAAACGTAGATACTGGCGGGAAAGTAAGCGTAAAGCTAATCCAGAGTGGAGCAGCGGTGCGAGTGGAAGTTGAAAACACAGGAAGCAACATACCGGAAAAAGAACTCGACATGATATGGAACCAGTTCTACAAGCTGGACAAATCAAGGAGCAGGAGCCTTGGGGGAAGCGGACTTGGCCTTTCGATAGTTAAGGAGATTGCCTCGCTACACAACGGCAAATGCGGAGCATACAACACCGAAAATGGAGTGGTTTTCTGGCTGGAAATCCCGAATGCGAATCCAAAGGAATAATTGGCCTTTAAATTTCATTTTGTGATTTCCGACGGCTTATGCCAGCTATAATCCGATGAAAACGCCGGTCTTATGTCTCGTTTTGGAGACTGCAAGGGCTCGCATATTTCAAAGCTCTTGAATTTTGAGAACTCGCGCTACGCAGCTCAGACACTCAAAATTCTGCTGCTTTGTGCATATGCTTTGCCTGCAGCCTCAGCAAAACAAGCCTCAAAAGGACCTTGCATTTTTTCATCGGATTTACGGTGCAAAGTACCCACATATCCAGCGGTCTCGAAAATCATCAAACCAGGACTGCTGATTTTCATCGCATTTCGCCAGTAGAACCGTCCCCTTGTCCCATCTGATTTGCGCTCGTCGTGTCATGGCGGTATAATCGAATTGTTGGGATATATCAACGATTTATCTTATGTACATCGTGCAATTGCCTGCGGGAGCCGAGAGAATATCAAGGCAATTTCTTGGTGAGATTTTTGAAGATTTTCCGGCGAAGAAAGGAGTCGAATTGAAGGAATTTCGAACTGTCTGAGCGAAGCGAGTTTTCGAAATTCCCAATGAGACGACGCTCAAGCCGCAGAAAATCCAAAAATCGAGCTGAAATTCCGGATATTCTCCGGATTCCTCAGCCACCACAGCTATTACATTCATGCTTTCGCGCATTAACACAACCAAAAGGAGATGAACCACATGGCAAAAATACTAAGCGGCCTCCAGCCGGCGAGCGTATTCGAATACTTCGAGGCCATAAGCGAAATACCAAGAGGCTCGGGAGACGAGGAGAGGCTCAGCAACTACATAAAGCAGTTCGCAGAGGACCTTGGCCTTTGGGTTCACCAGGACCAGGACTTCAACCTCATAATAAAAAAACCGGCCAGCCCGGGCTATGAAAACGCCCCCACAGTAATACTCCAGGGTCACATGGACATGGTCTGCGAAAAAAGAGAAGAAGTAGTGCACGACTTCACAAAAGACCCGATAAGACTCGTAGTCGACGGAGACAATATAAAGGCCGACGGCACAACGCTGGGCGCAGACAACGGCATAGCGGTCGCGTACATAATGGCAGTGCTTGCCGACAAGACACTAAAGCATCCGGCAATAGAAGGCCTTATAACCACTGGGGAAGAAGTCGGCATGGTTGGCGCGGAGAAGCTTGACGGCTCTCTTCTTTCAGGCAAAATACTGATAAACATGGACGTTGAAAACGAAGGCGAGATTTTCACAAGCTGTGCCGGCGGAGTTAGAGCAAAGATACAGGTAGACATAAAAAGGGAAAAGGCCCAAGAAGGCATGACAGCCTGCGAGATAAAGCTCAGCGGACTAAAGGGCGGCCACTCCGGCATGGAGATAGACAAAAAAAGAGGAAACGCCAACAAGCTGCTGGGCAGGGTGCTATACGACATTTCAAAGAGCATGGGAGTGCAGCTTTCTTGTATAAGCGGCGGAGCCAAGATGAACGCCATACCAAGGGATTCAAGGGCCATTGTGCTCGTTGAAGAATCAAAGCGGCACGAGCTGGGTGCAGCAATATCAAGCTGGGAGAAGGTATTCCAAAAGGAGCTCTCAGGAGCAGACCCTCATTTGAAGCTTGAGCTGCACCAGCTCGAGGGTGAATTCGACATAATATGCCCAAAGGACGCTGAAAGAGCAATATCAATGCTAGTCATGATGCCAAACGGTGTCATGACAATGAGCCAGGAGATGGAGGGGCTTGTGGAGAGTTCGTCCAACATCGGAATATTAACAACGGCGGAAGCTTATGTGGAGTTCGACAGCGCCGTAAGGAGCAACATAAAGAGCCAGAAACTAAGCATAGTGACCCAGATGCAATGCATGTGCAAGGCCCTGGGCGCAACGCTTGAACTGGAGGCCGACTACCCAGAGTGGGAGTACAGCAAAGACTCGTACATAAGGGACGTATTCATAGCTGTATACGAAAAAAAATATGAAAAAAAACCGCTTATTACAGCTGTACACTGCGGACTCGAATGTGGTATATTTAAGGAAGTGATCGGGGACATAGACATAGTAGCCTTCGGACCGGACGTACATGACGTCCATACGCCCGATGAGCACATGAGCATATCGTCGATCAAGAGAACATGGGATTACCTGCTTGACGTTTTAGAAAGTATTAAGTAGAAAGCCATACGGAGGAGATAAATATGGAAAAGAAACTTGAAGGCTGCGGCTGTGGCTGCGGATGCGATTCATCAGAAACAGAAGTTAAGGAAAGCTGCTGCTGCAACGAATTTGACGAGTGCGGCGCTGAAGAATCAGAAGGCTGCGGCTGCGGCTGTGGCTGCGACGGAGAAGATGACGATGAGTATGAGACTCTTGACATCACTCTTGACGACGGACAAGTCCTTAGCTGCATAGTGCTTGGAGTATTCGACGTTGAAGACATTGAAGGAAAAGAGTATATAGCTCTGCTTCCAGAAGCTCACGAAGACGTATTCCTTTATGAATTTGCAGAAGACGAAGAAGGCGTTGAGCTTTCAAACATAGAAGATGATGCTGAATTTGAAAAGGTTTCTCAAAAATTCACAGAGCTTTTCCAAGACTAACATTCACTGAAAATTAAGCTGAAATTAAAAATCCCGCCTGGCAGCTCATATAAAGCCGCAGGCGGGATTTTTAATTGCTTTTAATAAAAAAGCCCGGGGAGCGGCCTTTATTGCCGCCTCGATCCCCGAGCTTTTTGCTTTGATTTTATATTTTACTTGTCTCTAACTTGCTCTCCTGATTTTTCCTTGAGAGCAGCGTGTGCAGCAGCTATTCTTGCAACTGGAACCCTGAATGGTGAGCAAGAAACATAGTCAAGGCCTATTCTGTGACAGAACTCCACTGAAGAAGGCTCTCCGCCGTGCTCTCCGCATATTCCAAGGTGCAGGTGTGGATTTGTGCTTCTTCCAAGCTCGCAGCCCATTTTTACAAGCTTGCCTATTCCTGCCTGATCAAGCACTTGGAAAGGATCCTTTTCAAGTATGCCCTTCTCCTCGTATTCGCCAAGGAACTTGTTGGCATCGTCTCTTGAGAAGCCAAAGCCCATCTGAGTAAGGTCGTTAGTTCCAAAGCTGAAGAACTCAGCCTCTTTAGCTATCTCGTCTGCAGTTATAGCAGCTCTTGGAATCTCTATCATTGTTCCAACCAGGTACTCAAGCTTAACGTCTGATTTTGCTATTATATCGTCTGCAACCTCAGTCACTATAGACTTAACGTATGCAAGCTCCTTAACAGAACCTATAAGCGGTATCATTATCTCAGGCTTAACATCTATGCCTTCCTTCTTGACAGCTATAGCGCCTTCTATTATAGCCTGAGCCTGCATTGCGTATATCTCAGGATAAGTAACTGCAAGACGGCAGCCCCTGTGTCCAAGCATAGGGTTGAATTCCTGAAGCTCTTCAACTCTTGCCTTGAGATCATCAACATGTATGCTCATTGCCTTGGCAAGCTCTATGATGTCTTTTTCCTCTCTTGGAAGGAACTCGTGAAGAGGTGGGTCAAGAAGTCTTATAGTAACAGCTCTTTCGCCCATAGCCTGGAATATTCCTATGAAGTCTTCCCTTTGCATTGGAAGCAGCTTTGCAAGCGCAGTCATTCTAGCCTCAAGAGACTGAGCAAGTATCATCTCTCTAACCGCTGGAATTCTCTCGGCCTCGAAGAACATGTGCTCAGTTCTGCAAAGGCCTATGCCCTCGGCTCCGAAATCAACAGCTAGCCTGGCATCCTTTGGAGTGTCTGCATTAGTTCTGACCTTAAGCCTTCTCATGCCGTCAACCCAAGTCATAAGAGTTTCGAACTTTCCTGAAAGCTTAGGCTCAACTCTTTCAACCTCGCCAAGGTATACAGAGCCTGTGCTTCCGTCAAGAGATATGTAATCGCCCTCTTTAACAGTTATGTCTCCAACCTTGAAGAAGCCTGCACGCTCGTCCACTCTGATAGATCCGCAGCCAGCAACGCAGCATTTGCCCATTCCTCTTGCTACAACGGCAGCGTGAGAAGTCATTCCGCCTCTTGCAGTAAGTATACCTTCTGCGGCAACCATTCCCTCTATGTCCTCAGGAGAAGTCTCAAGTCTTACTAGCAGAGTTCTTTCACCCTTTGAATTTGCTGCCACGCAGTCCTCAGCGTTGAAGTAAACCTTTCCTGCTGCGGCTCCTGGCGATGCTGGAAGTCCTTTTGCAAGAAGATGTGCAGCCTTAAGCGCCTTGTCTTCGAATTTAGGGTGAAGCAGCTCGTTGACTCTTTCAGGTTCTATCCTAAGAACAGCCTCCTCCTTGGAGATACGGCCTTCCTCAACCATGTCTACAGCCACGTTTACAGCAGCCTGAGAAGTTCTCTTTCCGTTTCTAGTTTGAAGTATATAAAGCTTTTCGTCCTCTACTGTGAACTCTATGTCCTGCATGTCCTTGTAGTGGTCTTCGAGAAGCTGTGTTATTCTTATGAATTCGTCGTAAACAGCTGGCATATTGTCCTTTAGAGTATCTATAGACTGAGGAGTTCTTATGCCGGCAACAACGTCCTCGCCCTGGGCGTTTATTAGGTACTCGCCAAAGAGCTTGTTTTCGCCAGTAGAAGGGTTCCTTGTGAAAGCAACGCCAGTACCAGACTTGTCGCCTGTGTTTCCAAACACCATCGACTGCACGTTAACAGCAGTTCCAAGGTCGTGAGGAATGTCGTTAAGTCTTCTATATGTTATAGCCCTTGGATTGTTCCATGAGTTGAATACCGCTCTTACGGCCATAAGAAGCTGCTCGAAAGGATCAGAAGGGAAATCCTGTCCGATTTCAAGCTTGTATACAGCTTTGAACTCTGCAACTAAAGCCTTAAGGTCATCTGCAGAAAGCTCAGTGTCGTAGTGGTATCCTTTTTGCTCCTTTGTACGCTCAAGTATAGCCTCGAACTTGTACTTAGGTACATCCATAGCAACGTCAGCAAACATCTGTATGAATCTTCTGTAGCTGTCGTATGCAAGTCTTGGGTTGTTCATAGCTGTTGCTATGCCCTCGACAGACTCGTCGTTAAGACCAAGGTTTAGTATAGTGTCCATCATTCCAGGCATTGAAAAAACTGCTCCTGAACGTACAGAAACAAGAAGCGGATTGGACTTGTCGCCAAGCTTTTTGCCCATAGTCTGCTCAAGCTCTGCAAGCTTTGATTTGATCTCGTCTAGAAGTTCGCTCCAAAGCTCCTTGTTCTGCTTATAATAGTCAGTACAAGCCTGAGTTGTGATTGTGAACCCCGGAGGCACTGGCAGCCCTATTATGCTCATCTCAGCAAGGTTGGCGCCTTTGCCACCAAGAAGGCTTTTCATTTCCTTTGTACCCTCAGAAAAACTGTAAACGTATTTAGTCATTTTCGCACTCCTTTTCAATCGTAATAAATATTTTTTCAAAAAGTTATATTTTTCAAAAGTTATCTACTTACAAGCGAAACTATAATATGTGCAAGCTCCTCGAGCGACCTGTCAGTTACGTCAATGACGGGGCAGCCCAGGCAAGTCATAACCTTGCGCGCATGTTCAAGCTCCAGCCGTATCCTCTCGATGGAGCTGTAGTTCCCTGACGGGAGGCCCATATATCTAAGGCGCTCATCCCTCACAGCTGCAAGATTCTCAGGAGAGTGTGAAAGGCCAACTATCCGCCCAGGCCTTACCGAAAACAGCTCATGAGGCACGGGAAGCTCCGGTGCAAGAGGCACACTGGCTGACTTTATTCCCATGTTGCCCAGTATTATCCCAAGCGGCGTTTTGCAGGTCCTTGAAATTCCAACGAGGACAACGTCTGCCTGGTGGATACCTCTAGGATCCTTGCCGTCGTCATACTTTATGGCAAAGTCGAGAGCGTTTATGCGCTGCGCAATCCCCTCCATCATCTTCTTCCTGAAGTGGCCTGGCCTTCTTAGCGGCTTAAGGTGTGTTGCCATTGAAATAGAGCATACTGCATTGTTTATCATGTCTATGTGGTATATTTTTTTAGCTGTGCAAAACTCCTTTAAAATAGCTATGAGCGACAAATCCAAAAGCGTATATACTATGACTGGATTCTCAGACTCAGCCTGAAGGAGTATGTCCATAAGAAGCTGTGCATCTCTTATATAGGTGAATTTTTTGACCTCGAACTCAATGCCTTCAAATTGGCAAAGACCTGCGGCAGAGAGTTTCTCGGCTGTTTCACCTAGTGAATCAGAGATAATGTATATGCAAAGCTTTTCCATCCGAACACCTCCTGTCTATAAAAACACACAAGTAATATTTACCCTGTGGCGAGAGCTTTAAGCAAAAATCCGCTTAAACTAGATTTGAGATGTACGTAATGGAGATATGGGTATACATATTTTGTGGTGAAAAACAAATTTTTCACATAATATAGAGCATTATATACACAAATAGTATGACATAATTATTTTACAAGAAATAATAGTGATATACAATATGTTTTTAAAATACAACGGCATTAAAATAAAAACATTTATGGAGGAGAAAATGAGCATAGGCATAGACGTTGGCGCCACCGGAATAGCCGGAGGAATAGTGGATTTCCAGGGCTGCGTGATCAGGGAAATAGTGCTTCCCACAAAAGCAGAGCGCGGCTACGAGAAGATAGTTATGGATATTGCATACATAATTAATACGCTTAAATCGCGCCTGACGGAAAATGGCGTAAAAATTGAAAATGTCGGCATTGGCATACCGGGCGTAGCGGATGAAAACGGAGACGTCATATACTGCGTCAATCTGGGGTGGAAAGGAGAGCCTCTTGGGCGCGACCTTAAAAAGCTTACGGGACTTGAAGCTTACATAGAAAACGACGCTAATGCGGCTGCGCTTGCAGAGCACTCTTTTGGCAGCATGAAAGGAGCCGACTGCGGCGTAATGCTCACGCTCGGTTCAGGGGTTGGAGGAGGAATCATACTGGGAGGCAGGCTCCACAGGGGATGTAACGGAGTTGCAGCTGAAATAGGCCACATGGCGGTGGGCGAGAACTTCTACAACTGCACCTGCGGCAGGAACGGCTGCCTCGAGACGTTTGCATCGGCAAGGGCTCTGGAGCGGTATTTCTTGAAACTGGTCGAGTATGCCGACGAGGAAAGCTCAGCGCTGCAGGCAGCTGGGGGAAGCGACAGGGTGGACGCCAGACTGATATTCGAAGCCGCAAAAGAGGGAGACCTGCTCTCGCTCATGGCAGTCTCCAGGCTGTCGCGCTACCTTGCAAAGGGAATAGTCAACATAATCAACATAATAGATCCACAGGTGATAGTCCTTGGCGGAGGAGTCTCAAAGGCGGGAGATTTTCTGCTGGATATGACAAGAGAGCAGATGGAAAGCGAGCTGCTGTACAAGGCGATAAGACATGCCCAGATTAAGCTGGCTGCATTTGGAGACAAGTCGGGGATAGTTGGCGCATCGCTGATTCCCGAGTACAGCAAAAGTAGCTATAATCCGATCAAAAAGACAGGGGGACGTACCCCGTGGCTAGCTCCAAAGGGAATAATATAATCCGATGAAAAAGCCGGTCTTATGTCTCGTTTTGAAGGCTGAATAGGCTACCATATTTCAAAGTTCTTGAATTTTGAGAACTCGCGCTCCGCTGCTCAGACACTCAAAACTCTACGACTTTGTGCATATGATTCGCCTTCAGCCTAAGCAAAACAAGCCTCAAAAAGACCTGGCTTTGTTTCATCGGATATACGCTACAAAGAGCGCCTATATTCTCCGGATGCAACTGTGTCATCGTGCATCGTTGGCGTTGCATCAGGCCGGCTTTATTCCATTGGGATTCCTGCCGAAAGAAATCTCTCGATGGTACGCCCATATTCTGCGGTCGCAGCATTGCATTTTGCCGAGCGAGCTCCGAGTGAAAATACGGCCTGATTTAATGAATTTTGGAAGATTTCTTGGCGCAATGAAGGCTTGAAGTCATAAGGATTTTGAGTGTCTGAGCGCAGCGAGTTCTCAAAATCCATGACATTCGAGCCAGAATGAGCCAAATAGAAATCTCAAAATGAAATTTAAAGGTCGGTTTTCATCGGAGCTCACATTTGAGTAACCAGCGTTACCGACAACATCGTCAGAATGGTTATAATTTTGATTAAGCAGTATGTTGCTTGGAGATAAATATACATAGAGCAGCAGTTTTAATGTACTAAAAACAATACCTGTAAGCGGTATGAAGACTAAAAGGAGGTCGGATTAATGAGTATGTTTTGCTATCAGTGTCAGGAAACGGCTATGAACAAAGGATGTTCGATGAAAGTTGGGGTTTGCGGAAAGACAGAAGAAGTGGCCAATCTACAAGACCTATTGATATACGCGCTAAAGGGAATATCTCTTTACAGCCTTAAGCTGAGAGAAAAAGGCGGCGCGCCTGAAGAGGACGAGAAGAGATTCATGTTTGAAAGTCTATTTTCTACAATAACAAACGCAAACTTTGACAAGGATGTATTTGTTAAAAGGATAACAAAAGCTTTTGAAATAAGGGATGCGATAAAGGCAAGGGCTGCTGCGGCAGGAGCAGATCTTTCAGGAGTTACTCATGACTGTGCCATCTGGAGCGGTACTCCGGCAGAATACGATGCGAAGGCTGAAACTGTAGGCGTTCTTGCAACTGAAAACGAGGACGTAAGATCACTCAGAGAGCTCACAATATACGGCCTCAAAGGGATATCTGCATACGGCAGCCACGCCTACCATCTTGGATACAAGGATGAAGAAATTTTCATATTCATAGAAAAAGCTCTTGCTGCAACACTTGATGACAGCATGAGCGCTGACCAGCTAGTGGCGCTTGTAATGGAAACAGGAAAGTTCGGAGTAGACGTAATGGCGCTTCTAGACAAGGCCAATACAGAAACATACGGCAACCCTGAAATAACATCAGTAAAAATTGGAGCAGGAAGCAACCCGGGAATACTAATAAGCGGACACGACCTTAGGGACATGGAAGCTCTTCTCAAGCAGACAGAGGGAACAGGAGTTGATGTATATACTCACAGCGAAATGCTTCCTGCAAACTACTATCCTGCATTCAAGAAATACAGCCATTTCCACGGAAACTACGGAAATGCATGGTGGAAGCAAAAAGAAGAGTTCGAGTCGTTCAACGGACCAGTACTTTTCACTACAAACTGCATAGTTCCTCCAAAAGCTGATGCCTCTTACAGAGACAGAGTCTACACAACAGGAGCATGCGGCTTCCCGGGCTTTAAGCACATAGAAGAAGCGGCTGATGGCAGCAAGGACTTCAGCGAAATAATAGAGCACGCTAAAAAATGCGCCGCTCCGGTAGAAATAGAATCGGGCGAGATAGTAGGCGGCTTTGCTCACAATCAGGTTATAGCACTTGCCGACAAGGTTATAGATGCTGTCAAGTCAGGCGCCATAAAGAAATTCTTCGTAATGGCAGGCTGCGACGGAAGAATGAAGGACAGAAACTACTACACTGAATTTGCAAAGGCGCTTCCAAATGATACAGTAATCCTGACAGCAGGTTGCGCGAAATACAGATACAACAAGCTTCCACTGGGAGACATAGGCGGAATACCAAGAGTTCTAGACGCCGGACAGTGCAACGACTCTTACTCGCTTGTGAGAATAGCTCTTGCGCTCAAGGATGCCTTCGGCCTTGAAGATGTGAACGAGCTCCCAATAGCATACAATATAGCATGGTACGAGCAAAAGGCAGTAATAGTTCTGCTTGCCCTGCTATATCTGGGCGTTAAGAACATACACCTTGGACCTACACTTCCAGCATTCCTTTCTCCAAACGTAGCAAAAGTTATAGTTGATACGTTCGGGGTAGCCGGAATAGGCGCTGTAGAAGAGGACATAAAGCTTTTCATGGGAGTATAATACAGACCATCAGCATGATCGCAAAATAAAATAACGCATAGTAAGCAAGGAGTCTTTTTATAAGGCTCCTTGTTTTTATAAGATGACTTACTAAGTTGACGTATTTGTATTAGTACTAACTTGGAAATCATTACAAATAGCTATGGAAATATAAAGAAATTTTCTATATAATCAAAAGTGGGATATAAAAATAGTATGAGAATGAGGGGGGTAGTACATGATAAGCAGGATGGTAGCTAAAAGATACGAGGATACACTACAGCAGGTGTTGAGAGGGGATACAAAAAACATATCTTCTGTAAGCAAAAAAAGTAAACAACTTAATACCATGGTGATGCTCTTTGATGAGATATATAAAAATAAAGACGGAGTTAAAGAGCTGGTCAAAACAGCCATAGAGGTTGCGGGCGATATCAGCAGCTTCGATTTGAAACTAAAGCATGAAACACAAAACATACTCGATATGAGCGCAAAGATGAGAGATTTCACGCAAAACATACACTCAGTCTTCGAAGAGATAACTTCGAGCATGGAATCCGTAGACAGCAACACGGGAAACTTTGTAAATTACATTGATACCATATCTGAGAAGACCTCAGAAATAAAATCGAATACAAACAAAAGCAACTCCATGCTGACGGAAGTCAACAATGACATAGAGCTTCTGTCGGGAATGTCGTCGAGCATGAAAAGCGACGTCAAAGAACTTGTGTACATAGCTAACAAGGTCAACAACTCACTCCAGGATATAAACAAGATAGCTGAGCAGGTTAATCTGCTTGCGCTTAACGCTTCGATAGAAGCGGCAAGAGCAGGAGAGTACGGACGAGGCTTCACAGTGGTTGCTGAGGAGATAAGAAAGCTGTCTACAGATACAAAGGCTCTAGTGACGGAATTGGCACCGCTCATAGACAAAATCAATATGTCTTCCGACAACAGCGCCAAAAGCGTTGAGACATCTGTTAAGGGCATAGAAAATGTAAGGGCGGGGCTGGAAAATTTAAGCCATATATTCGAAGGAAACACTGCGGCAATAAATCATATCGCCTCGGAGGTGGACAATCTTGCAATCTATGGACAAGAGCTAAGCTGCACGGTGCAGCAGGTTTCGGCTGCAATGGAGGAAACCGCTTCAGAGGCACAGGGAATGAGCGACATATCGGATGCTCTGCTTGGAATCACCGAAAACATAAGCAATGTGGCTTACTCGATAGAAGGAATAGAGCACAAAATGGACAAGGCCGCTAAGGTAAGTGGACTAATTGGAAGCACAAGCATCTACAGACTATCCAATGAGGAGTTCATAAGCTCCATAGAGCCCGCAATAGCTGCCCACAGGAACTGGGTGGCGTCGCTGGAGGGTATGGTTGAAAAAATGTATATAGCTCCGCTTCAGATAGACGACAAAAGGTGTTCATTTGGCCATTTCTATCATTCAATAACACCTCACAATAAAAAGATAGCCGAGCTTTGGAAAAGTGTAGATGCAGAGCACAGAAAGCTGCATCATACAGGTGGAAGGGCCATTGATTATATTAGACAGGGGAATCAAGCGGCGGCAAAGACGGAACTGGCAAATATAAAGCAGTATTCAAGGAACATAATAAGCAAGTTTGAAGAGCTCATAAGCAAAATAAAGGCTTTTTCGGAATCCGGAGACAGCGTGTTTTACACAATACTGGATTAGCAGCATACAGGCTTCCGCCTTTTTTATTTTAATTTTTTTATTTTTGGGTATAATAAAAAAGTGTTAAAAAGAAAAAGGGGAAGTGAATTGAAGTTGAAAATGGATTTTTTTGTAGAACACAGAGGAAAACAACTTTCAAAAAAGGACATGGTACGACTGATAAAAGAAGAATGGCTGCAGAAAGGCAGGTTTGTAAAGGAAATACAAGACCTGCAGATGTACTACAATGTCGACGAATCGAAATGCTATTGGGTAATAAACAATGAAGAAAAAGGTTACATAAAACTGTAGGCCAAACTGCAAAACACCTCTTAGAGCCAAATGAAATTGCTCAAAGAGGTGTTTTTGTTAATCAACCTTGTCAAATTCTAAAAGAGTACCTGCCATTTCCTTGGCTCTTGGAATTATTACATCCATAGTATTTAATATTATTGATGCAAAAATAAGTCCTTCCCATTCGCCAAATAGCATGTAGCAGAGTATGTATGTTGATACAAAAAGTGCGATGTTAAGCTGTTTGATTGAAAGTTTTATAATGTCGAGGGCAATGCAAGCCACCCCTCCAGCCAAGAAGATAGTTACTGATCCGGTGAAAAAGCCTACGAGCGTCCACAGAATGGCCGCTATTTGTAGAAGCATAAAATCCCCTCCTTAAGCAAGTGAGTTACACAGATATACCGCGAAGCAACAGCTGAAAAATATTAAATAATTCTTCATACTATAGATTATATTACATATATACCGTAATTGGTGAAAAAAAATCAAGATTACATATAATAAAAAATAGCCATTTTATGTTTGCAAACGCCATATTTGGTATATATACAATAATAAGATGTAAGTCATTCTTAGACGCGTTAAATATGTCCGATACCAGGTCCTCTTGAGCCTTAACGATGCGTACATGTTAAATACCGATTAAACATTACAACATACAAAAATAATAATTTATTTTTCGTTTTATTTTTAGGCCTGCGGGTATCTATTAAATGGCGGCGTTTCAGTCACAAAAAAACAAAAGGGGTGCATAGGGTTGAAACTTTTAAAAATCAGAAAAGAAAGTGAAGACAGAATCAAGAATTTCATCAACACTCTTAAGGGGTATCACATGACATTGGAGACAAAGGCATCAGAGCAGCATGTGTATATGAGGGTGTATGAGTATGACGTCAACCGCATTATGAAGGTCGCCAGAAATCAGAGCGTCAAGGTGCTCGAGGTCTAAATATTTCCAGGGGAAGATAAACTCTTCCTCTTTTTTATTTTTTTGTGCCTTTTTTCAAGTGGCATGACAAAAGCCCCGCATGCGTCAAAAGCATGCAGGGCTCACGGTCATACGGCTTGCAGCGTATTCAGATGTATAACATTCTCTCCGGGGAGAATTTCATGCACAGATTCGAAAATCCCGATGCTTACAGTGTCGTAAGAATCCCAGTTGATTACGACGCTGTCTTTGGAGACGGATATGTTCATAGGACTTTCATTGAACATCATGTTGAAGGAGTACCCGTCCCACCCCTGCGGCACAGTAGGATTCATGGAGAGGTTTCCGTTCTCAAATCTTATGCCTGCAAATCCGAGGCATATGCAAAGATATGCGCCGGACATGCTTGTGATGTGAAGACCATCGGCAGTGTCGGCGTTTCTATTTTCCAAGTCAAGCGTAACAGAATGCTCAAACAGCGAGAGTGCCTTTTTGAAATCACACACTCGTGATGCAACTATGGAGTGCACCAGTGCTGAGAGCGAAGATTCATGCACGGTCTTGGGCTCGTAGAATTCAAAATTCCGCTTAATGGTCTCCTGTGAAAAATTCTCGGGCATCATGTAGAACGCTTGCAGCACGTCGGCCTGCTTTATGAAGCAGGATCTTAGGATCCTATCCCACGACCAGCTGCGCGATATTGGAAGCTCGCCTTTTGGTATAGCAGAGGCATCCTCAAGCACCTTGTCCCGGTAGCCGTCCTGCTGTTCGAATACTCCCTGTTCTTGCCAAAAGGGAAAGTACATTTCAGAGCATATTTTAAGCCATGTTTGGACTTCGCCATTTTCCATCCCAAGACGAGCCAGCGCCAAGTCATAGCGGTGCGTATCCCTTTTTTTCATAATAGCAAGGGTAGCCGCAGCATACTCCATGTTCCAGCATGCCATGTAGTTGGTATACCAGTTGTTGTTAACGTTGTTTTCATACTCGTTCGGTCCGGTTACGCCGAGTATTACGTACTTGCTTCGGAAGCTGCTCCAGCTAGCCCTTGATGCCCAAAAACGTGCAGTTTCAACAAGCACGTCAATGCCGTATTTTTCGATGTATTCGAAATCGCCGGTGTGTTTTTCATAAAGATATATGGCATGAGCCATGGCCGCATTTCTGTGTATCTCCTCGAAAGTAATCTCCCACTCGTTATGGCATTCATCGCCGTCGATTGTGACCATGGGATAGAGAGCTCCGCCAAGACCAAGCTTCCGGGCGTTGCCTCTCGCCTTGTCAAGCTGCTTGTGCCTGTATTTGAGAAGAGCCTTCGAAGCGCGTCCAAAGGACATAAGGTAGAACGGAAAACAGAAGGCTTCTGTGTCCCAGTAGGTACCGCCTCCGTATTTTTCTCCGGTGAAGCCCTTTGGGCCTATATTCAGCCGCGAGTCATGGCCCGTGTATGTCTGGAGCATGTTGAAAATGCAGTAGCGTGCTGCGCTTTGCAGCTTTTCATCGCCCTTTATTTCAATGTCGCACCTCTCCCAAAGCGATGCCCACGCATCCCTGTGGATTCCGTATATCGACTCAAAGCCTCTAGCCCTCAAGGCATGGACCTTATCGAGAGCCGATGACTCCAGAGTCTCGAAGGAGTGGTCGCGGTTTGTGAGAGAACAAAAAAATTTCACTACGCGGAGTGTTGAACCCTTGGGGCACAGGCCTGAAACGGGTATGGAAACCTTTCCGGGGTCCTGTTCCTGGCTGAGTGAGCTGAAATCACAGGGCCGTATTTCCTCCCCGGCAAGATAGGCACTGCATGCCATGGCCACGCAGTTGCCAAAGCCGCTTTTTCGAGTCATCGAGCATATGTAGCCATCGCTCATCCCGGTATGGCACGAGATGTCCTTCCAGAAAGAATCACCCCAGTTGGAATCCTCATTATGTACATTTGAGCTCAAAAAAGGAGAAGCTGTAATCACTGCGTCATCATCCAGCGGAGTCGCCTCGCATACCACGCAACCGCATTCCTTCTCGTGCATGCTCAGAAAGCGAAAAGTCCTTATCTGGAGACGCTTGCCACTTTTGTATTCGAGCACCACATTTCTTTCAAGCGAGCCTTCTCTCATGTCCAGCGTGCGTTCGAAGGACAGCGGCGCCTGAATATTCATATCTATATCTATTCCGTCAGCGTTCAAATCTATGCCTATAAAATCAGGTGAATTTATTATTCTTGCATAATATTCCGGATAGCCGTTTTTCCACCAGCCAACCTTTGTGGAGTCGGGGTAGTATACGCCGGCGAGATACGTTCCCTTGAGGCCATCACCCGAGAACGACTCCTCGAAATTGCCGCGCACACCCATATGGCAGTTGCCAAGACTCATAATGCTTTCATACACCCTGTTGTTTTCAAAATCAGCTTCTGATTGGACAATGTGCCAGGGCTTGAGTTGGAGCGCCTTCATCGCATTACCTCCAAAAATTAAATATTCCAAAAATTTAGCATTCTTACTGAATCATACCCCAAAAAGGGTATTATAACAAACATATAAACCTAATTTATCGGATCTCACCACAAACACTTGCAAGAATTACGAGGTGACCAAAATGCTAAAGGCCTGCATATTCGACCTGGACGGCGTCATAGTAGACACCTCCAGATACCACTTCCTCGCATGGAAAAGACTCATGAAAAGCCTTGGCAGCGACCTTTCGCCGGAGGAAAACAACTGCCTGAGAGGCGTGCCCAGGGATGAATCCCTAAGGCTGCTCCTGCGCATGAAGGACATGAGCGTCGCATCCGAAGAATTCGAACGTCTCCTTGAGCTCAAAAATACCTGGTACAGGGAGTATCTGGCCGGTCTAAATGACGGCGACATTCTCGAAGGCGCGCTGGAGTTGCTGCGCGAGCTAAGAGGCAGGGGCTTGAGGCTCGGGCTCGCCTCCTCGAGCAAGAACGCTAGGGAGGTTATAGGCAGGCTCGGCATAGAAGCACGCTTTGACGCAATAATCGACGGCAACATGATAAGCCGGGCAAAGCCAGACCCGCAGATATTCCTGCTTTGTGCGGGGATGCTGGCTGCGGCTCCCAGCGAGTGCGCCGTGTTTGAAGATGCGGCCTCCGGAATAGAGGCGGCAAGGGGTGCCGGCATGTTCAGTGTTGGAGTCGAGGCCGAAAACATCCTCGAAAAAGCCGACATGAGAGTGAAAAGCCTGCGGGAACTTGACCTTGAGAAACTTTCAGAATGCTTCAACTTGCGTTAACAACAACGAGTAAGCTTATGGTATACTTGTTTTAGCATTCAAACGGATGTTTTATTTTTTTAACCGGAGGGAAAATCAGCATGAAAAAACACCTCAAATTCAAGACAATAAGCCTTCCAAAGCTTGACGGGCTCTCGCCATCGCTAGAGAGTACAGCGCTCAAGGTGGCCGAGGAGCAGGGTGAGCTTGCGCGCGCCATAGGCAAGTTCAGGGGCATCAGTGGCGAGAAGGTTAGCATGACTCAGAAGGAAGTGCTCGACGAGATAGCAAAGGAGCTGCTCGATGTGGCGCAGACAACAATATCAATGTGTTTCGTGCTCGAGGAGGAGTACGGCGTTGACATAGACCAGAAGGTCGAAGAGCACATACAAAAGCTCATAAACAAGGGTTATATAAAAGCCCCGGGAAAATAAAGTGTAAACAGGAGACGTAAATGGGAAAATATGAAATAATAGCCACGGCCGCATTCGGACTTGAATCGGTAGTGGCCGACGAGATAAAAGCGCTCGGATACGAAAATATTACAGTGGAAAACGGCAGAGTGACATTCACCGGCAACGAGGAGGCCATATGCAAGTGCAACCTCTGGCTAAGGTGTGCCGACAGGGTGTACCTAAAGATGGGGAGCTTCAAGGCGACAACATTCGAGCAGCTGTTCCAACAGACAAAGGCGCTGCCATGGGCTGACATAATACCGGAGGACGGCGAGTTTCCGGTGGCGGATGCAAAGTCGGTAAACTCGAAGCTCTTCAGCCTCTCAGACATACAGGCCATAACTAAAAAGGCCGTCGTAGAGAGCATGAAGGGGACCTACAGCAAGGACTGGTTTGCCGAGACGGGAGCCAAGTATCCAATACATGTATCGCTACTCAAGGACGTGGTGACAGTATCGATAGACACAAGTGGCGCGGGACTCCACAAGAGAGGCTACAGGGAGGGCTTCGGCGACGCTCCGATAAAGGAGACACTTGCGGCGGGCCTTATAATAATAAGCAAGTGGAAAAGCGACATAGCTCTCATAGACCCTTTCTGCGGCTCGGGCACAATACCGATAGAGGCCGCCATGATAGGAGCCAACATAGCGCCTGGACTTTCCAGAAGCTTCGTATCTGAAAAATGGGATATGATTCCAGATGGCATGTGGAAGAGAGTAAAAAAGGAAGCCTACGAGGCCATAGATTACGACGTGGAGATGAGCATAGAAGGCTACGACATAGACGGCAGGCTCATAAAAAGCGCCATGCAAAACGCTGAAAACGCCGGAGTGGACGAGCACATACACTTCCAGTCGAGGCCAATGCAGGAGCTTAGCTCTTCCAAAAAGTACGGCAAGATAATATGCAACCCGCCTTACGGAGAGCGTATGAGCGAGAGGGAAAGCGTGCTTAGGCTGTACGAGGACATGGGCAAGGCATTCGCAAAGCTGGATACCTGGTCATACTACGTCATAACCTCGAGCGAGGATTTCGAAAGGAGCTTCGGCAAAAAATCGAGCAAGAACAGGAAGCTCTACAACGGAAGAATAAAATGCTACTACTACCAGTATTTCGGACCCAGGCCTCCAAGAAAGAAAATTAGCGAAACGGAAAGCAATACTGAAAGCGCAGAATAGAATACCAAGTTTAACAAATGAAATCCAGGGAAGCGCCATATCCGCGTGTCCCTGGATTTTGTGCGTATCTAGCGATGCCCATGCTGTTTTTTTAATGGTAGGGGTATAAATAATAACACACAGTCACCTTAAAACAGTTAAGGAGTGGAAACCATGCATAAAAATGGATTGATCATGCAGTATTTTGAATGTTACATGAAGGACGATGGAAGTGTATGGAAGGCTCTTGGGGAGGATGCTCAGCATCTGAAGGAGCTTGGCGTCAGCGCGGTTTGGATTCCACCCTGCTGCAAAGCAACAAGCAGCAGGGATATAGGCTATGGCGTGTATGACGTTTATGATATTGGCGAATTCGATCAAAAAAACACCGTCCGGACAAAATATGGAACCAAGCAGGAGTTGCATGAAGCCATAGATGCATTGCATGCAAACGGGATACAAGTCTACGCCGATATTGTAATCAACCACAAGGCTGGCGCAGATGAAACGGAAAAATTCATGGCTGTCGAGGTCGATCCGCAGGACAGGATGACATTTATTTCAGATGAATATGAAATCGAAGGCTGGACTAGATTTATATTTCCAGGCAGAAACAACAAGTATTCCGACTTCAAATGGTCCTGGGAGCATTTTTCCGGCACTGATTTTAATAATTCTAATGGAAAAACAGCTATTTACCTGATCATGGGTGAAAACAAGAAATGGAGCCAGGGCGTAGATTATGAACTAGGCAATTATGACTATCTAATGTTTGCAAATATAGACTACACTCATCCTCAGGTGCGAGAGGAGACCATCAAATGGATCGATTGGTTTATCAAGGAGACCAAGGTGGATGGAGTTCGGCTTGATGCGATCAAGCATATCAATGATTTTTTCATGCGAGACCTGGTGAACCATATTAGAGAAACCTTCGGAGAAAATTTTTACTGTGTAGGAGAATATTGGTCAGCCGACAAGAGCAAGCTTGAAAACTACATGAGAAACACCGATTATCAGATTGATCTTTTCGATGTTCCATTGCATTTTAAATTCCATCAGGCATCACTGGAGGGAAAAAACTTTGATATGCGAACCCTTTTCGATAAAACTCTCGTGAATAAATACAATGATATAGCGGTTACATTCGTAGACAATCATGATTCGCAGCCGCATGAGTCCTTGCAGTCCTTCGTGGAAGCATGGTTCAAGCCGCTGGCCTATGCGCTCATACTGCTCCGAATGGATGGGTATCCGGTTATATTTTATGGAGACTATTATGGCATATCAGGAGAAAATCCTATCCCGGGACAAAAGGAAAATCTGGATAAGCTGATTCGAATTCGTCAAGAAAACGCCTTTGGAGAACAATTTGATTTCTTTGATCACAATAACATTGTAGGCTGGGTCCGATCGGGCAATGAGGAGCATCCCCACGGCTGCGCCGTCATAATGTCAACTGGAGATGCCGGGGAAAAAGCCATGTTTGTCGGCGAGATTCATGCCGGCGAGGTATGGGCAGACAAAATGGGCTTTGTAGCAGACAAGGTGACTATCGATGAAAAGGGACAGGGTACCTTCAAAACAAATGCAGGTTCAGTTTCTGTCTATGTACAGGAAGTGAAATAGCCTGTGTGTAAAAATTTGGTTAAAAACTCCGCGCAAGGGTATAAAGTAAATTATAAAGTATATTATCTGGCAACTAGAACTTCGGTAAACGCGTTAATTATAAAGGGGTGATCGAATATGTTATGGACAATTGCGATGATACTCATAGTTTTATGGGTTCTCGGCCTAGTTAGCTCGACTACCATGGGCGGGTTTATACATGTTCTCTTGGTAGTTGCCATTATTATGGTTTTGATAAATGTGATTCAAGGAAAAAGGTAATTAGCAGAACTGATTTTATCTGAACCATAAAAACCTCCCGCGGCGCAGTGTTACCACTGCTCTATGGGAGGTTTTTTAATTTCGTTTGAGATTCGGTTAGTCTAAAAATGGTCTAATGCTCATAAGAGGTGATGAGTTCGTCAAGCTTGCATCCCAGAATGCTGGCAAGCACAACTACCTTTTGGAAGCTTGGATTTTTCTTGTCTCCTCTTTCCAGCTCCTCGAGATACGATTTGGAAATGCAAGTTCCATACTTTTGATCCTGCGTCAGCACCTCTATATCCTTTGCGGTGTAACCGAGATTAAGTCTGAATTCCCTTATCTTATTCCCATCAAGCATTCGCAAGCCCCCTTTTACAGTGTTTTATACAGTGTAATGTTACGAGCCAAGGACATTGTCCCTAAAACCATTATACTACCTTGAAACTCCAAATTCCACAATTTCGCGCGAAGTTAACATAATTAACAATGCACCTGGCCTGAGCCTGTTGAATCCGCCTGACGGCAGGCAGCTACTGCTGTTGAACAGATGCTTCGGGAACAGGAGTCATAAAGCCGTCCGCTTCACCCCAGTCCACTGAATTTTCAGAGGTGACTTTTGGAATGTCCAGCTTCATCTTATCGCCTATATCCCACAGATTTGAATCCATGTCGAACGTCATGTCAACATATCTGGAGGTCTGAGGATCGTCGACTCTCATCTTGAGCTTCATTTTCGAACTTCTTATGTTGTAGTCCTTATCTATGATGTAATCAACGCTCATGCCGTCGAACTGCACAACCTTGTAGAGCTGGTCCACGCCGGTTTCAAGCTCGTCCTGGAACTCCCTCAGCCTTTTTTCGGCCTCAGCTTCGCTGTACACCTCACCCTGCATCTGCATTTGCATACGTATGCTCTCCTTCATATTCTTCTTGAAAGAGTCGTTTTCGACAATGAGGAAAGCCGCCTTCTTCACAAAATCCTTGAGCTGAGTGTCGCTCATTGAAAAGCTTATGCGCTTGCCCTTGAAGCTCCCCTGCGGCGACTCTGTAGCCACGTTCTTCTCGAGCGTTATCGCATCTTCTCCCACAGTCTCAAGCATTATAGTAGAAAGCTGGGCGCTGAGCTCCTTCATGTCATCAATATCTTCCTTGCTGTAGCCCGTTGAATCAAAAACCAAATACTTGTCCATAGCAGGCAGCTTCATTATAGACTTGCCGCCCTGAGTGAAAATTTGGCCCTCGTAGGTTATGCCGTCGGAGTGAACTGAAAAATCCCCGGCAGATTCGGCGCCTGCAGATATATAGGCAATCTCGCTCCTTAAAGTCACATTGCGCATAAGCGAAAGGGCCTGCTGCTCCTCCTCAGAAGCTCCGCCAAGATCCATTTTCATATCCACAGAAAAATCCTGCCTGGCGCTTTCAATCTGAAGCGTCTTGTCCATAGCCTTCCTGAGAGTATCCATCGGGGGCTCCGCCTTGCACCCCGCAAGCGTCATAACAACAATCAAAGCTAAAGTCAGTATATACGTTCGTTTCAATTCAATCACTCCTTTAGTAGAATGCGTACAAAGGTGAGCTCCGATGAAAGCCGGCCTTTAAATTTCATTTTGAGATTTCTACTTGGCTCATTCCGGCTCGAATGTCATGGGTTTTGAGAACTCGCTACGCTCAGACACTCAAAACCGCTATGACTTCAAGCTTTCACTGCGCCAAGAAATCTTCCAAAATTCATTAAACCAGGCCTAACTTTTACTCGGAGCTCCATCGGAAGAATTGCGCAAATGCTATGAAAGAATGCTAGGCCTGATGCGCATCCGCAATCATGGGATATCAGCGTGTTTTGCAGCGTAATCCGATGAAACAAAGCCAGGTCTTATTGAGGCTTGTTTTGCTGAGGTTGCAGGCGAATCATATGTACAAAGCCGCAGAATTTTGAGTGTCTGAGCGAAGCGAGTTCTCAAAATTCAAGAGCTTTGAAATATGAAAGCCCTTGCAGCCTCGAAAACGAGACATAAGACCGGATTTTTCATCGGATTATATCTCAAAGGACATTTATTCAGATGGATTCACACACATGTATACTATAAGTATTTTATACCCCGAATAAAGGGTATAAAAAAAAGAATTAACCACAAGCAGGGAGGTGAAGCCGGAGCGGCCAAAAAGGCATGCATCCGGAGTATATGTTCGAGAAGATAGACCTGTCAAAGCAAATCGACAAGAAGGAATACAAAGCGCTAATGAAGGACATAGAAATACGCCTCGGCCAGCTCCAGCGCGAGGCCAAGGACAAGGAGGTGCCTGTAATAGTAGTATTCGAGGGCTGGGACGCATCGGGCAAGGGGCGAATAATAAACGAGCTCATACTCCCCATGAATCCCAGATATTTCAGCGTAATCACAATGCAGGAGGAAAACGAAGAAGAGATGAGAAGGCCTTTTCTTTGGCGATTCTGGATAAAGACGCCCGAAAAAGGCGACATGGCAGTATTCGACAGGAGCTGGTACAGGCGGATAATGGACGATGCAGCCGAAGGCAACGTGAAGGGCAAAGCCCTCGAAACCTCATACGGCGAGATAAACTCCTTCGAAAGGGTGCTCTATGAGGACGGCTTCATAATACTCAAGTTCTTTCTCCACATAAGCAAGGATGAGCAGAAAAAAAGGCAGGAGCGCATGGAGAAAAATCCTGCCACCGCATGGAGAATAAGAGAGGCCGACAAGCGACAGAACAAAAAATACGACGTCTACATGCAGGCCATGCAAAGGGCCATAGAGGAGACCGACACAGAGCGGGCGCCCTGGACAATAGTCGAGTGCGAGGATTACAGATTCGGGATAATAAAGACGCTTATGAGCTTCATAGAGGGAATGGAATCCGGGCTTGCAAGGATAGACAGGCAAAGGGAGCTCGTCGCAAACGCCCAGATGATAAGAAAAATGAGAAACCAGGCTCCGGGAGAAAATCCCGAAAACGGCTCAATTCTAAGAGTGAGCGGCCTCAAATCTTCGGTTATAGACAAGGTTGATCTCTCGCTTTCAATGGACAAGCAGGAGTATGAAAAACGAATAGACAAGCTGCAGTGCAAAATGAGGCTGCTCGGCAACGAGCTCTACAGGGCCAAGATCCCCGTCGTCATAGCATATGAAGGCTGGGACGCGGCAGGCAAGGGCGGCAACATAAAGCGCCTGGCTGCATCGCTGGACCCAAGGGGATACGATGTCGTGCCGATAAGCTCTCCCGACGACACCGAAAAAAACCACCACTACCTGTGGCGGTTCTGGAGAGAGATGCCCAAAACAGGCCACATAGCGATATTCGACCGGAGCTGGTATGGAAGAGTACTTGTCGAGCGCGTAGAGGGCTACTGCAGCGAGGCCGAGTGGAAGCGGGCCTACAGGGAGATAAACGACATGGAAGAGCACATAGTCAACTTCGGCACGGTGTTCCTCAAATACTGGATACACATAGACCGGGACGAGCAACTGAAGCGCTTCCAAGAGAGGGAGTCGGACCCAAACAAGACTTGGAAGATATCGGACGAGGACTGGCGCAACAGGTACAACTGGGACAGCTACAAGGACGCCGTCGACGAGATGCTCTTTAGGACAAGCACAACCTTCGCCCCATGGACAATAGTAGAGTCCAACTGCAAAAGGTACGCCAGAGTCAAGGTCCTGGAGCACACAATAGAGGAGATAGAAAAAGCCCTTCAAAAGAGATAGAAGGGGTTTTCACATGATGATTCTGAGCATAGCCACAGGGACGGTTCTCTTGTCTTTTTGGGCCAAGAGAACCGTCCCCCTGGCTTACGGATTCATTTCTCATGCCGTTTTGTGGTATAATGAGTTTCTGTGTGTCAATCAGAAATGCCGATAAGATTGAAAAAACCTGTGAAAATTGATATAATATTTTACATATGTCAAATTAGCACCAGATACTAAAATCAAGTCATGATTTCTCGGATAATCGAAATCATGCAAATTCGGAGGTAAAAACTGTGGATATTAAAGATATAAAAGAGCTAATACACGCGCTGGATGCCAGCAGTATACAAAAATTCGAAATGGAAGAAGGCAGCTTAAAGATAAAGATAAGCAAGACAGCAGAGGTTGCTTCAGCCGCTCCGGCTGCAGTATACCAGACTATCGAGGCTCCAAAAGCCGCCGTTGCAGCGTCAGCCCCAGCAGCGCCGGCAGCTGCGGTAGAAGCGGCTCCGGTTGCTGTTGCAGAAGATCTCTACATAGTCAAATCGCCTATAGTGGGAACCTTCTACGGATCTTCAAGCCCGGGAACTCCTGCGTTCGTAAAGGTTGGCGACAAGGTTGCCAAGGGTGACACGCTCTGCATAATAGAAGCCATGAAGATAATGAACGAGATAGAAAGCGAAGAAGCGGGCGAAATAGTCGAGATACTAGTTCAAAACGAGGATATTGTAGAATACGGTCAGCCTCTTATGAAAATCAGGAGGTAGACTTATGATAAGCAAGGTACTCGTTGCAAACAGGGGTGAAATAGCAGTAAGGATAATAAGGGCCTGTAAGGAGATGGGCATAAAGACTGTCGCCGTCTATTCGGAAATGGACAGGGATTCTCTTCACGTGCACATAGCCGACGAGGCGATATGCATAGGTCCGGCAATTTCGACAAAGAGCTATCTCAACATGGACAGCATAATAAGCGCCGCGCTAATCAAGGGCGCCGATGCCATACATCCGGGCTATGGCTTCCTCTCGGAAAACCCGACCTTCGTCAAAAGGTGCAGGGACGAGGACATAATATTCATCGGCCCTACAGAGGACCACATAATAAAAATGGGCGACAAGGCCCAGGCCAGAAAAACGATGATAGAAGCGGGGGTTCCCGTAGTTCCGGGAACTGAAGGCAGCATCACAGACGCCAAAGAAGCTCTTTTGGAGGCCGAGAAGATAGGCTTCCCTGTCATGATTAAGGCAGTAAGCGGCGGCGGCGGAAGAGGCATGAGAGTCGCCAGAAACAGGGACGAGTTCATAAAGGGCTTTAGCGTCGCCCAGTCGGAATCGGCCATGGCCTTTGGAGACAACTCCATGTACGTCGAGAAGCTCATTGAGAATCCAAGGCACATAGAGGTGCAGATAATCGCGGATTCTCACGGCAATGTAGTACATCTTGGCGAGAGGGACTGCTCGCTCCAGAGAAGAAACCAGAAGGTGCTGGAGGAAGCCCCAAGCGCGCTCCTTGACGATGACATAAGAAGCATGATGGGAGAGGCCGCTGTGAAGGGAGCCAAGGCTGTGGGCTACGTCAACGCCGGCACAATAGAGTTCCTGGTGGACAAGGACAAGAACTTCTACTTCATAGAGATGAACACGAGAATACAGGTCGAGCATCCCGTAACAGAGATGGTAACGGGCGTGGACATAGTAAGAGAGCAAATAAACATAGCCTCAGGCGAAAAGCTGTCCTTCACGCAGGAGGACATAAAGATAAACGGCCACGCCATAGAGTGCAGAGTCAACGCGGAGGACGTCAGCCACGGCTTCAGGCCATGCCCTGGAACGGTAAGCGACTTTTACTTCCCGGGCGGATATGGCGTGAGGGTCGACTCGCACATATACAGCGGCTACAGGATACCCCCTACGTACGACTCCATGATAGGCAAGCTCATAGTGTGGGGCAGAAACAGGCACGAAGCCATAAGCAGGATGAAAAGAGTGCTCGACGAGACTATCGTAATGGGCATTGAGACAAACATAGACTTCCAGAGGGAAATACTCAGCGACGAGTTTTTCGTGGAAAACAAGTTCGACACGGGCTTCATAGATAGAAAGATGTTCGGCGCAGGCCACAAATAAGAAACAGGCGAGGTGAATTGAATTGCTAAAGGACCTCTTTACTAAGAAAAGTCAAAAAAGCCATCATGAAAAAGGCTACGCTGTCATAAATGTTCAAAAGGAAAAGCCAGCAGACGAGCCGCAGGAAGCTCCAAAAGCTCAGGCGGAGCCGCAAAAGCCACAGGTGCAACTGGACGAGAATCACATGTCATGCCCTTCCTGCTCGGCGGTAATCGAAAAGCAGGCTCTATCAGACAATCTGGGAGTGTGCCCCGAGTGCTCTCACCACACAAGGCTGGGAGCCAGAAGAAGGATACAGATAACAGCGGATGCCGGCAGCTTCAGGGAGTATGACACAATCATAAGGACTGTCAACGCCCTTGAATTTGCAAGCTACGACGACAAGCTAAGGGACGCGGCCGAAAAGTCAGGCCTGGACGAGGCCGTAGTTACGGGAGAGTGCAAAGTCTCCGGCCAAAGCTGCGTTATTTGCGTAATGGACTCGCTTTTCATGATGGGCAGCATGGGATCTGTAGTCGGAGAAAAGATATCAAGAGCCGTGGAAAAGGCCATTGAAAAAAGGCTTCCGGTAGTCATATTCTCGACATCGGGCGGAGCCAGGATGCAGGAGGGCATGCTTTCGCTCATGCAAATGGCAAAGACCTCCGCGGCGCTCGGAAAGCTCGACGACGCGGGACTGCTGTATATATCCGTGCTGACGGACCCTACAACGGGAGGCGTTACTGCCTCTTTTGCGATGCTTGGCGACATAATAGTGGCCGAGCCTAAGGCGCTCATTGGCTTTGCAGGACCAAGGGTAATAGAGCAGACGATAAGGCAAAAGCTCCCTGAGGGCTTCCAAAGAGCCGAGTTCCTTCAGGACAAGGGCTTTGTGGACACTATTGTTGAAAGAGGCGACATGAAGGACTTCATAGGCAAGCTGCTTGCAATCCATTCTACTGGAGGTGAACTCGATGACAAGTAGGAACGAATTCGACGGGCCGGTACTCCAGCTGGAGGAGAAGATAAAGGAGCTCAAAACACTGGTGGAGGAGACAGGAGTCGACCTCTCGGGCGAGATAGAAATGCTCTCGAAAAAGGCCGCTTCAATGAAGGACGACATATACAAGCACCTTCAGCCGTCACAGAAGCTAAAGCTCGCAAGGCATCCTGAAAGGCCTACGACGCTTGACTACATCGAGAGGATAACAAGCGAATTCATAGAGCTCCACGGCGACAAGCTCTACGCCGACGACCGCGCAATAGTGGGCGGTCTGGGTATAATAGACGGCACGCCTGTGACTATAATTGGCCACCAAAAGGGCAAGGACACAAAGGACAACATAATGCGCAACTTCGGAATGCCCCACCCCGAGGGCTACAGAAAGGCGCTGAGGCTCATGAAGCAGGCCGAGAAATTCAAAAGGCCTATAGTGACTCTCATAAACACCCCGGGAGCCTTCTGCGGACTGGGAGCCGAGGAAAGGGGCCAGGGAGAGGCAATAGCCAGGAACCTGCTTGAAATGAGCAGGCTGAGGACTCCTGTCATAGCCATAGTAATAGGCGAAGGCGGAAGCGGCGGAGCGCTGGCGCTGGGCGTAGGCAACCGCATAGCAATGCTGGAGCACTCTGTGTACTCTGTAATATCGCCGGAAGGCCTATCGAGCATACTCTGGAAGGACGCCTCAAAGGCATCCGAGGCCGCAAGCATGATGAAGCTTACAGCACAGGACCTTATAGGGCTAGGCATAATAGACGACATAATAGAAGAGCCCCTGGGCGGAGCCCACAAGGATGTCGACCTCACGGCATCGAGGATAAAAGCGTATATAACAGGCTGTCTCGAAAAGCTCTCAGCAATGCGTGGAGAAGAGCTGGCGGAAGAGAGATACGAAAAGATAAGAAAAATGGGCAAGTGGATGTAGCGGTGCCAGTCACGAGCTTGTGAACATATTGCAAGCAACTTGTGCATTGACCATAATGAACATGATGAAATTGAAAAGGCAGCTGCCGAGCTAATCTGAAATTAGCTTGGCAGCTGCCTTTATTTGTTTTTATAGATTTGAATCAGCGTAGCCCGCCGTGAGGAACCTTTCCTCGAACTCCTCGGCCGGAACAGGCCTTCCCGTATAGTAGCCCTGAACCTTGTCGCAGCCTATGCTCCTTAGGAAATCCATCTGTGCGGCCTCCTCAACGCCTTCGGCTATTATGTCGAGGCGCAGGTTTTTGGCCATTGCCGTTATAGCATTAATTATAGATATGTCGTCGAGATTTTCAGGCACGCCGCTTATGAACGACCTGTCGATTTTTAGAGTCTGTATGGGCAGTTTCCTAAGCAGCGAAAGCGAGGAATACCCCGTTCCGAAATCGTCTATGGATGTTGTTACGCCCATTGCTTTGAGCTGCTCCAGGACGGAGATAGTGTGCTCCTCATTATATATGGCTATGCCCTCTGTTATTTCAAGCTGCAGAAGATGAGGCTTGAGCTGAGTTTCATCAAGAACCCTGCTCACCATTTCAACAAACCCAGGCTGTACAAACTGACAAGGCGATATATTGACGGCTGTCTTTATCTCAAGTCCCCCGTCATATAGCCTCTTGGCCTGGGTGCATGCGGTTTCAAGCACCCATTTTCCTATAGGAATAATGAGGCCGGAATCCTCGGCGAGCGGTATGAACTCGTTTGGAGGAATGCTTCCAAGTCTTGGATGGCTCCATCTAAGCAGAGCCTCCATGCCTGTGATATCCCCGGTGTTAAGCTCGAACTGAGGCTGGTAGTTGAGGGAAAACTCGCCATATTCAAGAGCCTTGTGCAGGTCGCTCTCGAGCGATGATTTTCTCGATACCTTATGACTCATGGACTTATTGAAGAATTGAACGTTGTTTTTGCCCTTCTCCTTGGCATGATACATTGCTATGTCGGTATATTTCATGAGCATTTCAGCAGTATCTCCATCATCCGGGAATACAGAAACACCAACGCTGATTGTGGCGTTTATCTCGTGGTTTTTCAATACAAAAGATTTCTTGAATGATTCGAGTATCCTGTTTGAAATATGCGATATTTCCGATTTGTCATGCGCATTCTCAATCAGCACTATGAACTCGTCGCCGCCTTGCCGGCAAACTGTGTCGGTATCCCTTACGTTCTCAAGCAGCCTTTTGGATACGGCCACAAGAAGCAAGTCGCCTACGTCATGCCCGAGAGAATCATTTATATTTTTGAACCTGTCAAGATCCAGGAAGAGCAAGGCAAGAATGCCGTCCTGCGCCTGGGCTGCTTCAAGGGCAGATTCAAGCCTGCGCATCAAAAACCTTCTGTTTGGAAGCTCTGTAAGCGGGTCGTGATTGGCTATGAAATCAAGCTCATTGTTTTTTCTGGATAATTCAATCGCCTGAATTTGCATCTTCTCCATGAGCAGCTTTATGTTGCCTGTAAGAGCCCCTGAAAAAAGAGAGGATATAAGTATGGCAATGAGCAGCGTAATTCCGCCGACAATGAGCACGTTGAAGAGTAGTGCGTGGGCGTCAGATGACAGTTCGTCCATATGTATGTCAGCCACCAGAGTCCAGCCTAAGGAATCTATTTTTTTGAACACTGCGAACTGCTTGTGCAGAATTCCGGAGTTGACGCATTTGAAGTTGACGCTGTTGGAGGTGCTTGAATTTATGGCATTCAGGATTTCGGTTCGAGGAATATTTTTATCCGGAAGCTGTCTGTCGGGATAGACCAGTATCCTGCCATTTTCATCAAGCAAATACGGATAATTCATTTTGCCTACATACATGCCGTTGAGCTTGTCTGATATTTCATTGAGCGAAATTTCTATGGCAAGGACACCGACTGGCTGTTTTTCAGAGTCATCGTCAGGATACACCGGAATTGCGGTCGTTACAAGTGTGTTGCCGGTCTTGGAATCCTTGAAGGGAGAATCCCAAATGATGCCGTTTTTAGCGATGGCTTTCTTGTACCAGCCCGCATCGGCAGGCTTAAAATCCTTTTCAAATGCTGTAGAAGGATAGGAGTAAAGCTTTCCGGATTCTGTAGCCAGATATATGCGATTTATGTCATTGTGAGAATTGAACAAATTTTTAAAATCGTCTATAAGCCATCTGGTCTTGACGGAGGTTCCCTGGTTATTGTTGTTTCCGTGAGGCGCCGATGGTGTTGCAGATGACACTGCATCGGGCTTTAATGCTGCCATGGTTACGCTTGGCTGCTTAGAGGTTTTTAGCATTGTTTTTTCAACCTCATTAAAGTATATGTTTATGGAATTAGCAGTTTCACCGATAAGCTGCTCTGTGTAAAGCTGAAGGTTTTTCTCGATAACTTGTATGGAATTCGAGTATGAAACAATCCCCACAATGGTCAATGGAATTACTATGAGCAGTGTGAAAAGAATAAATAGCCGATAACCTATCCATGATTTCAAATTCTCGATGCTTTTCATGAAATCCCCCTTCTAAGCACTACATGATATATGAATTGCAATAATACGCAATATCCGCATGTGACGAACTGGATTAGCAACAATCTGACTTTATTTAAAGACATTATAAACAAGTATTGCAAGTGTTTCCACAATGTTTTGCACAGTTTTGCAAAGTTTTGCACGGAAAGTTTTTTGAATTTTTCTGAAATTTCCGTGTTTAAAAAATATACAAGGAGGTATATAATAAAGTATAATAAAAAAACATACTTCGAGGGGGATGACGTGCTATGAACTGGATGACATTTATAGATGTTTTCAAAACAAAGACAAAGAATATATTAAAAATAGAGAAAGCTGACGTGAAGGCTGGTGCAAAATCAGGCAAAAGCGTAAAATGTAAGGACATGGGCAAAGTCATATACGTTGATTTCACAGCCCCAAGAAAAGTGAACTACAAAGAAGAGCAACTCAAAAAGCTGGTATAGAGCTAGAAACAGAATGCTGCAAGCACATAGCAGCTCCATATATCAATGATAATTAGAATCCCCACTGAATATTCCGGACGGGGATTTTTTGATTTTGTCTGAATGGCGCATTTTTCATAATCAAAAAAACAAAAAGGCCGACATTGATTTTTTTCAACATCGGCCTTTTACATTGAACTCTCATCTAAACTATTCATATTATGGTGGAATCGTCTCCCTTCGTTTTCGTGATTTTCGTATTAGGAGAATTATTTTTTATCTCCGAAGTTTTGGTTTGAAAATTGAACTCTATGGTGGAATCGTCTCCTTTCATATTGTATTAGGAGAATTATGGTTTATCTCCAGATTATCCTGTGTGGGTTCTGTCTGTTTTGGTGGTATCGACTCCCTTCGCTATGTATTTGGAGAATTATGGTTTATCTCCGCGAGTGTCTGTTGTCTTGCATGAATTCTGTGGTGGAATCAGCTCCTTTATTATTTTATGTATTAAATTTATACCTCCAAAATCGAAGTCTAAACACCAATCACAAAAAGCCTCTCCAACTATTTCTATAGCTTCTTTTTTTGCTTTGAAACCGCAAAACTGGGTAAGAAATATGTAATTGGAACGTGTATATTTCAAAGGAGGAATTTGGATGAAAAGGCTAAGCACGAACTTCATGGGCATACATCTCAAAAACCCTATAATAGCGGGTGCAAGCAACATCTCGGACAAGCTCGACAACATAAAAAGGCTTGAGGAGGCGGGAGTTGCCGCAATAGTATTCAAGTCGCTGTTCGAAGAGCAAATACAGCTTGAAAAGCTCGAGCTCGAAGCTGATCTTGAGGAGTACAATGAAAGGCACGCAGAAATGATAACTACCCATCCACACATGGAGCATGCCGGCATAGAGGAACATCTGGTCAAGCTGAGAAAGGCCAAAGAAAGCGTCAGCATACCTGTTATAGCAAGCCTAAACGCAATCCACGGCAAATCGTGGGTTGAATACGCAAAGAAGCTCCAGGATACTGGAGTTGACGGGCTTGAGCTGAACCTGTACTCGATTCCAAAGAGAGTGGACCTCGACGCCGCGTTCATAGAAAACGAGCATCTCGAAAAGCTGACGGAAATAAAGAGAGCCGTCAAAATACCGATATCAGTCAAGATAAGCCCGTTCTACACCAACATAATGAACGTCGTATACAGGATGTCAAAGGGCGGGGCAGACGGTGTTGTGCTCTTCAACAGGCTCTACGAGGCTGACATAGACGTAAAGAGCGAGACAACCAAGCTCGACATGACTCTGAGCTCAAGCGACGAGATGAGGCTGCCTCTTAGATACACAGGGCTTTTGGAAGGCAAGATTGCCTCCGACATATGCAGCTCAAGGGGCATATACACGGGCGACGATGTGCTCAAGATGTTGCTTGCAGGTGCCAAATGCGTCCAGACTGTAAGCGCAGTTTACAAGCACGGCTACAGGCATGTGGGAATAATGCTCGAGGACATAGTAAGATGGATGGACAGCAAGGGCTACGAGAACATAGAGGATTTCAGGGGCAAGCTCTCAAAGAGCAACCTCAAGGATCCTTACGCATACGAGAGGGCTCAATACGTGGATCTTCTCATGAGGCCCTTTGAATCACTAATAAAAGAGCCGATGAGATAGTAGTCGGAGTCATATAAGCTTGCAGGTGAATCCCGGCAGCATGCATTTCGCCTGCCGGGTATTTTATTTTGCAAGCAAATCCAAAGTAAGGCGGTGATGGTTTTGAAGAAGTTGACTGCAATCATAACAGCTATAATATTACTGGCGGTGCAAAGCCCTGCGTACGCCCTGGGCGAGGATACGGCATACCGACTCTCGTCAGAGGGCGCGGGCGAGTGGGGCATAATAGCCCAGTACAGCGCCGACGCGGGCGCGCCATCCAGCGCTCTTCCCCAGAGCCTTGAGACCAATTCTACATATGAGCAGGCAGTGTTCCTGATGGCATCAAAGGCAGTGGGCAGGGACGTGTCCGCAACGGCGGGCCTTATAAAGCGATCCCAGATGAAAAACGGCAAGCTGGCCGATTTCACTGACGGCACGGGCGAAAAGTCTGTAAGGGCCCACATATGGGGCATAATAGCACTCTACAGCGCATGGGACAACGGCTATGACAAGTCCTCGGCTCTAAGATGGCTAAAGACAAAGCAAAACTCCGATGGCGGATTCGGCTACGAGGCCGGCAAGCCCTCTGACATAAAGACGACGTCTGAAGCCGTGCTTGCGTTCAAGGCTCTGGGCATAGAGTCCGAGGAGGCTGCAGCCAGGGCGCTTGCATACGTGGAATCCAAGCTGCCGGCTGAAAAAAACGGCGAGAAGCTGGCATGGGCCTTCTTTGCAAAGCACAGCATGGGCAAGGAGGACCAGAAGCTCTATGAGAGGCTGCGAAGCTACGAGCTTCCGGACGGCTCGTATTCCCTGACATCAACCAACAAGACCTACAACTACGCCGCAACCTGCGCTGCGCTGCTGGCGCTCAAGGAATATGAGAACGGCTACTCGGTATTCAAAAAGCTCCACAACGCCGACATGTTCAAGGACCTAAGGCGCGGCGACTACGCATACAGTGAGGTAATGGAGCTTGTAAACAGGGACATAGCCTCGGGCTACCCGGACTCCACATTCAGGCCGAATCTCAGGGTCACAAGGGCTGAGTTCGCGAAATTCCTCGTTTACGCGCTCGGGTACGAGAATTCGCCCGCCAGGGAATCTATAACATTTAAAGACCTTGAAGAGCATTGGGCTGAAAAGATAGTATACACGGCAGTGGGCAAAAAGCTCATAAACGGCATAGGCAAGGGCATGTTCGCGCCCGACCAGAACGTGACGGGAGCGCAGATAGTCGCTATGCTCGTTAGGGCCAAGGGCCTCGAGGGAATAGCAGCCAGATTCGAGGGCGAGAAGTGGTACGACGGCTACGTAAGCGCAGCCATAAGAAGGGGACTCATATACGAGGGCTTCGATCCCGAGACCAACGCCACAAGGGCGCAGTGCGCCAAGGCTCTAAGCAAGCTCTACTAAACCATATACGTGGGAGGGAAACATGGCAGCCAGGATAATGGACATAGCAAAAACCTTCGGAATCGACATACTAAAAAAATTCTACAACCTCACAGTGACGCTCCTTGTAGTGGCGCTGGCGATGCTAATAATATACTGGGGCTTTAGCCTATTCTCATCAAGGGCCAAGGTGGTCAAGCCCGGGACCTACATCGAGGTGTCTCTGCCAAGCGACATAACCGAGAACCCCTACATGTACGTGCAGGACTGGCAGATACAGAGGCAGACAGACTTCTTCTCCATACTCGAAGCCATAGAATACGCCGCCACAGACAAGAACGTGGCGGGGCTCATACTCGACATGGATTCGCTGGGAATCCCTGCGCAGCAAATTGGCGAGCTGCGAGTCAGCATTGAAAAGTTCAAAAAAAGCGGCAAGAAGGTATACGCCGCAGGCGACGGGGCAGACGCGTCATCCTACAGGGCTGCGCTCCTCTCGGACTATATAGTCATGACGCCATCGCAGGCAGCAAGCTTCAGCATACCGGGCTACTACGCGGCCTACCCCTATTACAGGACGCTGTTTGACAAAGCCGGAATAAAGTGCAGCGTCCTCAGCACCGGGCCGTACAAGACATACGGCGAGACCTACGAGCGCGAGAGCATGTCAGAGGGCATGAGGCAGCAGATGAGCTCGCTGCTTGAGAGCAGATACGAAAGCCTCACAGACGACATAGCCTCATCAAGGGGCATCGAAAAGGAAAAGCTAGTCCAGATGATAGATTCAGGCGAGCTCTCCTTCATTAGCCCCGCAGATGCCAAAGAGAAGGGCCTTATCGACGAAACTATGCACTATGAAAGATTCCTGCGCACGCTCTCCCAAAAGGACGGCGAAAAGCCGCCCATAAGGGACATATCTGAATATGCCTCCCTGCCAAAGGTCAGCAAGAGCAAGGCGAGCGGCAAGGGCAGCATAGCCCTCATATACGCCGAAGGCAACATATACATGGACGATGTCAATCCCTCCATACTCAGGAAGGAATCGGTAATAACGCCGGTCGTCCTCTGCAGCCAGATAGAAAGCGCATCTGACGACGAGGACATAAAGGGAATAGTAATAAGGGTCAACTCCTCGGGCGGCTCGGCGCTTGCGTCCGATATAATCAGCGACTCCATAGCCATGGCCAGAGAGAAAAAACCCGTCTACATTTCTATGGGGCCCGTTGCGGCATCAGGAGGCTACTACATAGCCAGCCAGGCCGATAGGATATTTGCAGGCAAGGAGACGCTGACCGGCTCGATAGGCGTAGTCAGCGTAATCCCCACCTTCGAGGGCGTTTACGAGAAGCTGGGAGTGAACGTTGAAAGGCTCCAGCGCGGAAAGTACTCGGGCACAATGGACCTTTCGAAGAGCCTCTCCCCGGATGAAGAGGCCCTCCTGCAAAGGAGCATAGAAAACGTATACGCAGAGTTCAAGCAGAGGGTCTCAAGCGGCAGGAACATAGACCTGGAAACGCTCGAAGGCTACGCCCAGGGCAGAGTATGGACAGGCGATAAGGCGGTCGAGATAGGCCTTGTAGACGAAGTGGGCAACCTGGGCGACGCACTGGACGCCATGGCCAAAAAGACGGGCCTTGGAAGGTCTGACGTCACGCTCGTTGAAAGCGGAAAAAAAGACATGACGATGGCGCGCATGGTAAGGGACAACCTGGCCAGGCTTCAGGGAGAGCCGCTCAACATACAGGGCCCGGTAGAGGAGCTGCTGCTGGAATGCGAAAAGCTCCTTGAAATAAGGGAGGAGCCCCTCCTGCTCATGCCTTACGAGCTTGACTAGACAACATAACCGGCACAAAAGTAAAGACACAAAAATAAAAACCTCCAAATGGAGGTTTTTTATTTTATCCCGATATTGAAACTATTTTGAAGTTCTCTTGTTTAGAGCCGCCTGTCTTTCGTTGGAATCCTTCATCCACTTCTTGAGCAGATCGTCAAGGCCGCCACCGCCACCGCCGGCGCCACCAGCGTCGCCACCTCTGGCGTGCTGCTGATATTGCTGCTGCATAGGTCTTTGCCTTGGAGGCTCGGATTCAGCAGGCTTGGCATCCTTTATAGAAAGAGAAATCTTCTTTGACTGTTCATCAATTGTAAGAATCTTTACGTCCACTTCGTCGCCCACAGTAAGCGCCTCGTTTATATCCTTGAGGAAGCCGTGAGTAATCTGAGATATGTGGACAAGTCCCTGAGTATTGGCATCGAGAGCCACGAAAGCGCCGAAAGGCTTAATACCGGTAACTTTTCCTTTTACAATCATTCCAGGTTCAAATTTTGACATTATAACACTCCTATTATCATATAATTATATATAGTCTATAATATCATAAATACCAAAACATCGATAGGATAAACCGGAAAAGAGGATAAAATTTAACCTGAAGAATAAAAAATAGTTAAACATATGTCATAAAATTAAACTTTTATGTCTGGAAAGAGCTCTTCAAAGGCGGCCGATAATGCCACTTCTCCAGGCGCTGCATGCTGCGCAAACGTTGAAAACACAAAGTCACACAGAAATATCCGAAAAAAACAGAATGTTCTCAATAGAACAAATTAATTAAAAAAATAACAATCATAGAGAAATACTATTTCATTTTAGAGCGCATCAGGTATATAATCTTAGTTGCCGGTGAGACAAGTTTTGTATTCAGTATCATATATATGATTTTATTCTGATATTCTGGGTATCATGAAAAGTATAAGATGCCGAAAGGCACAATAATGGAATCCAGGGGGTGCACTATGGGAATATTAGACAAGATAACTGAAAAGACTAAAGAGGCTGTAAAAAAATCAAGCGAGATGGCAGGCGAGATAGTTGAAAAGGGCAAGGACATGGTTGAAAAGACAAAGCTCGAGTCGGAAATCAAAAAGAAAAAGGACGAGATAGGCGAGCTTGTATACAAGGCCTACGCCAGCGGACAGACTCCTGACGAGAGCGCCATAAGAGCCATGGTCAACGAAATCAAAAAAATGGAAATACAAATACATGAAATGATGCAGGACTAACACAAATATAAGGTTGCTGCAGGTCTGAGGGAGGATAAAAAAGGGATGAGCGGTAAGGAGCTTACTCCGATAGAGGAGCTTAAGTTTTCGCTAAGGGCGTACAATTGCCTGAGAAGAGGAAATATAAGATATGTAGAGGAACTGGCCAAAAAGACAGAAGAAGAGCTGCTCCTGATAAGGGGGCTTGGCCAGAACACTCTGGAAGAGATAATGAGCGTGCTTGGCAGGAACAAGGAATACGACTCAAAAATGTACAAGACATGGGAGGCTCTCAAGATACTAAACCAGAATCCCAAGAAGGTATTCAGGAACAGCGTGGGAGGCTACATGACACTTAGAAGAAGCGACAAGGACAAGAACAGGTTCGAGCTTTTCGATCCGGTCGCCAATTCGGGAGTCGACATAAGCCACATGTATTTCGACCAGAGGCAGTACCAGTGGGAAGAGATAGACACCCCTCCTCTAGGGAAGCAAGTATAGACAAGGCGGGTTTTTGGGGATAGTGCCCTGAAAACCCGTCTTTTTTTGAAGGGAGGCATGTTAATGGCTACGGACAAAGCAAAGGGCGGATTCAAAGCCTTCATCAAGTCGCACAAGCTGTTGATAATCGTATCGCTGATATTTGGCATGGCCCTTGCAGCGACGCTTGACCATCTGGAGATAAAGTCGCCGCTGTTGTTTATGGGAATAGCCCTGCTCTTTGGACTGGCGGCCGGGGCGCTGGTATATTTCAAGGCGGCCGGCAGCTTCATACAGACGATAAAAAACGGCGACTACGACGGCTTCATAAGCAGGCTCGAGGAGCTCAGGAAGACTGACAAAAAGCACGTCAGCCACATAGACTTCAACGCAGCAATGGCTCTCAACAGGAAAGGAGACATTGACTCCTCCATGGAATACCTGGGCAGGATAGACCCCGGGTCAGCCGATAGGAACCTTCGGGCATCGTATCTTAGTCTCTACAGCGCCAACCTCATGATAAGAGGCGAGCGCCTCAAAAATGCGCTCGAATACGCCAGCGAAGCCTCAAGGCTGGTGCAGCTGCCCTCCATAGTGCTTCTTAGGGCGCTGCTTGAGCTCCTAAACGGCAGGGAGGAGCAGTCCGAGCACACCCTGCTCGAGTATGAGCGGCTCAAGGGCAAAAAAGCAATAGTCCCCGGCAGGACCGTTCTCTACACCGACAGCGAATTCGAGGGCATATACACAAGCTACCTGCTGGGCAGGTACTACTATGCAAAAAACGAGTACCCGGCGGCCAGGGCGCATTTTCGCGAGGCGGCCGAGTGCAGCTATGACAACTACTATTCAAGCTACGCAAGGGACGTCCTGAGGCATATCTAGGGCGTCCTTATTTTCCCCTTGCGGAATTGACGAAAAACTGACAAAATAATATATGCGGGCTGTAATATGAGCCCGACAGACCACATAAAGGAGACCTACAAAATGGAAGAAAATAGAGTTTTGGCCAAGGTTGGCGACAGAGAGATAACAGAAAGAGACGTGGACTTCCTGCTTCAGAGCCTTGGACCACAAAAGGGAATGCAGTTTTATTCGCCGGACGGCAGAAAGCAGCTGCTTGACGAGCTTATAAACCAGGAGCTTTTCTACCTTGACGCGCTTGAGAGCGGAATCGACAAGGACGAAGCCTTCGTAGCCGAGCTTCAGCAGGTTAAGATCAACCTTCTTAAGCAGTACGCCATGAGAAAGCTGCTTACTCCTATAACTGTTGACCCTGCAGAGGCAAAAGAGTTCTACGAGGACAACAAGGCATCATTCGTGAGCCAGGAGTCTGCAAGAGCGAGCCACATACTAGTAGAGACAGAGGAAGAGGCAAAGAACATAGCAGCCGAGATAGCAGGCGGACTTGACTTTGCAGAGGCTGCCCAGAAATACTCAAAGTGTCCGTCAGGCGGCGGCGGGGGAGACCTTGGCATGTTCACAAGAGGCAAGATGGTTCCTGAATTCGAGGACGTTGCCTTCTCTATGGAAGTAGGAGCTGTGAGCGAGCCCTTCCAGACGCAGTTTGGATACCACATAGTTCAGCTTAATGAAAAGCACGAGCAGGAAGAAAAGAGCTACGAAGAGGCGAAGGCCGACGTTGCAAGGATAGTGCTGGGCAAAAAGCAGAACGAGGCCTACAACGAGAAGACTAGCCAGATGAGAAGCAAGTACAGCGTGGAAATAATAGGATAAATGTAGTCCATAATTAAAAATAATGCTTGTAATGTTCGGCTATTAAAGATATAATCAATAAGCCGGCATGAAGCAGGAACATTTCAGCCGAAGGGGAACCTTCGGCTGTACTTTATCAGGCAACTTCCTTGAGTTTGGCGATATATGTGACTAGCAGCGGAGCGCTTATTGGTTGAGAGCATACCCCCAGAAGCTGCAGGTCACTTACGCAGATATTAACTGCATTATTTGGATTGCAGACAGATTTGGGATTGCACTTGCTTTAAGCTGGACACTCGCGCTATGCGCATAATACGAAGGGAAAGATTTATATAATGACAAACGGATTTGAAAAACTAGGACTATCAGAGAAGATTTTAAAGGCAATAAAGGACCTTGGATACGAGAACCCGTCTCCTATACAGGAGCAGGCAATACCAATGGTTATGCAGGGCCACGACATAATAGGCCAGGCAAAGACAGGAACAGGAAAGACAATGGCATTTGGAATACCTGCTGTTGAAGCAGTAGACCCAGCTGACAACTCGCTTCAGGTAATGGTACTTTGCCCTACAAGAGAGCTTGCAGTTCAGGTTGCAGGAGAGCTCAAGAAGGTTTCAAAGCACAAGAAGGGCATAAAGACGCTTGCAATATACGGCGGCCAGTCTATAAGCATACAGCTAAAGGCGATTGAAAGAGGAGTACAGATAATAGCCGGAACTCCAGGCAGGGTAATAGACCACATAGAAAGAGGAACCATAAAGCTTGACTCTCTTAAGCTTGTAATACTTGACGAGGCTGACGAGATGCTCAACATGGGCTTTAGGGACGACATAGAAAAGATACTTGCAGGCTCATCTTCAGAAAGACAGACAGTATTCTTCTCGGCCACTATGCCAAAGGAGATAATGAACCTTTCTAAGAGATTCCAGAAAAAAGACAGACAAGTGGTAAAGGTCGAGGGCAGAAACCTCACAGCCGACGCCATAGAGCAGTCATATATAAAGGTAAGATCATCAGACAAGACTCAGATGCTTTCAAGGCTTCTGGACATACATTCGCCAAGGCTTTCGCTGATCTTCATGAACACTAAAAAAGGCGTGGATGAGCTTGCGCTCGAGCTTTCGTCAATGGGCTACCATGTTGACGCCCTTCACGGCGACATGAGCCAGCAAAAGCGTGACAGCGTAATGAACAAGTTCAGAAACGGCATAATAAGAGTGCTTATCGCGACGGATGTTGCGGCAAGGGGACTTGACGTAGACAACGTAGACGCCGTTTTCAACTACCAGATACCTCAGGACATAGAGTACTACGTCCACAGGATAGGAAGAACAGGAAGAGCGGGCAAGAAGGGAATGTCCTTCAGCTTCGCCTGGGGTGAAGAGGTTTCAAGACTCAGAAGAATCGAAAGCTATACAAAGGCACCTATAAAGATGATAGCTCCTCCTTCAGTTGAGGACGTCGAGAAGATAAGGATACAAAAGACTCTCGAGGAAATACTTGCCAAGGCAAGCGGCTCAATCAAGAAGTCGTATGTCAAGGCGGCGCACTCGCTTATCGAAGGCAGCGCAATGGAGCCTGAAGCTCTGCTTGCAGCCGTAATATCGATGATGTGCAACCCTGTTGAGAGCAAGGAAGAGCAGCCGGTGTTCGAGAGCACATTCGACAACACAGGAGCAAGAGAAGCAGGCATGGTGAGACTTTTCGTCAATGCCGGAAGAAAGCAAAAACTTAGACCTAAGGACATAATAGGCGCCATAGCCGGAGAATCCGGAATAAAGGGCGAGAATGTCGGCAGGATAGACATATACGAGAAGTTCACATTTGTAGAGGTCACTAAGGACAGCTGCAGACAGGTACTAAGCGCAATGAACGGAGCAGAGATAAGAGGCCACGCAGTGGCTATAGAGCCGGCTAACTGCAGGAACTAATATCAAAGCCCCATTACAATAACGCTCATCATGCATACAAAGCCAAGCAGCAGCATGCATGCGTTTTCAAATGAAATATCGGCATTTCGGATCCTCCTTACAAAGGGAGGATCTTTTTTTATGAAAAAATGATACAGGGCGTAGCCCGCGGCGAGTATCCCCAGATATTCAAGCATGTGCACAGGATCGGACGGCGTAAAGGCCGGTATTGGCAGCTCGAAGAGCCAGGAGGCCAGCTGCCTGTAGTATGCCGCCAGCAGGGCGCAGCTGGAGGAGAGCAGGAAAAGTGGCAGGTGCTCGAGGCCAACGCGTTTCACGGGAATCCTAAGGTGTTTGTAGTCCGCCGTGAATATCTGGGATATCTTTATAAACGACGCAGCCGTACCTACGTTTACAAGAAGGAGGACAGCTTTCTCCCAGAATATGTGCCTGACAGAGTCGGCTATTATATATTTGCCTATGTAGCCGTTGAGCGAGGGCATGCCTGTTATTGAAAGCATGCCGACAATCATAAAGACCGAGAGCAGCGGGAAGCGGCGCAGCACCCCTCGAATCTGGTTGACGTTCCTGTTCCTGTAGTCCGAGACTATCATCCCCGCGCACAGGAAAAGCAGCGCCTTGAACATGCCGTGGTTTACAAGGTGGAGCATGCCGCCCGAGTAGGCAAAGCCCCGGAAAGGGCCTATCCCCATGAACATTATGCCAACCTGCGATACAGTGTGGAAGGCGAGTATGAGCTTTATATCCTTCTGGCAGAGGGCGAATATGACGCCCAGCAGAGCCGTGGCTGCGCCTACGGCTACAAGGAAAAAATCCAGCGAGGCGTAGTGGAAGACCTCGTTGAGCCTTATGAACTCGTAGAGTCCGCTTTTTACCAGGAGCCCCGAAAGGAGCGCCGAAACCGCGGACGGCGCGGCGCTGTGGGCCTTGGGCAGCCAGTTGTACACCGGGAAAAAGGCCGACTTGACTCCGAAGGCCGCGGTGACCAGCACGAAGGAGAGCTTAACCGGGAACTCGCCCATATGGGCGGGCAAAGCCTCCTTCATAAGCTGGAGGTTGAGCGTGCCGCAGACCTGGTAAAGTATTATGAAGGCGACAAGGTAAAAAAGCATACCGGCGTTGTTGAAGAGCAGGTAGTAAAAGCCCGCCCTAAGCGAGGAGCCGTCGCCCCTGTAGGTGATGAGCATTGTGGATATTATTGTGACTACCTCTATGAACACGAACAGGTTGAACAGGTCATTGCTCATGATAAGTCCCATGAAGGTTCCCTCGAGAAAGAGCAGGAAGAAGAGGTAGCTCCTGCTGAGTCTCTCGAAAAAGGCGTAGAGCAGTACGCACCACCACAGGAATATGGCCATGGCGGCAAAGCCCATTGACAGGTGGTCGTTTCGCAGTGTTATCCCGGCAAAATCCGGCCAGCCGCCGAAGGCGACAAGGTGCATGTCCATGTCGAATATGAGGGCGTAGTAGTGGAAGGCCGCGAGCGTAAGCAGGGTCTGGCAGAGGGCGCAGACCCACCTTGAGCCCCTCTCGGGCAGCAGGTAGGCTGCTATGGCGAACACTATGGGTATTATTATAAGGTATGCGGGCATGATGTGCAGCGAAGTGAGCATCTATTTATCCTTCCTTTCAAGCAGCATGCGCCAGTCCAGACTTCCGTAGGCGCGAAAAAGCCTTATGGAAATCATGAGGGCCAGCGAGGTCACGGAGGCGCCTATCACTATGGCCGTTATCATGAGCGCCTGGGGCAGGGGGTCCACCATCTCGCCGGCATGGCGCAAGCCTATTATAGGCAGCGCGGCACCCTCGAAATAGACGCTCCTGAGGAATATTAGTATAATGGCCGCTTCGGAAATGTTGAGGCACACTATCGACTTTATTATATTTTTGGATGTGCACATGCCGTAAAAGCCAATGAGCACTATAGCTGTTGCGAGCATTATCTGCATAGCAGCCTCCTTGTCAAAAATTAGTCGTCCACTGACTCCTGCTCCACAAACGACGAGAAGAGCGAAGTTATGCCAAGGGCCACCTTGAAGCCAATAAAGACGTTCATGGCTATGAGAAATAGGCGCCTGATTTCAAGCGGCTCACCCGAAGGGATGAAGCTTGTGAAGGCCTCGCCCTTTGTAAGCACCGAAATAAGGGCCATGGCCACAATCAGAACGTAGAGCACCTTCTCAAGGAGCACCAGGCTGCCTATCTCGAATATCCTCTCGCCACGGGCTATGTAGGCCGTTATATAGGCGCTTGCCAGGATGGCTCCGCCTTGGAAGCCTCCGCCAGGCGAAACGTCGCCGTAGAGAATTATATACAGCCCGAACATGAGCATGAAGGGGAATATGAAGCGCGCTATGTTTACAAGCAGGTTAGAAAGCCTCATCGCTCGCCCTCCCTCGCAAGATGGACAACGCCCGCTATAGTAAGCAGCAGCAGACTCGTCTCGAATATGGAGTCCAGCAGGCGGTAGTCAAGATATATGGCGGCGACGATGTTCCTCGCGCCGGTATCGGCATAGCCATTTTCCAGGTAGAAATCCCGCGAGAGGCTGCTGGCGCCTTTGCCCGAATCAGTCAAGGCGCTTGAAAAGTAAAAAAGGCATATTATCAGCATGTATGCTGTAAGTATTTTTCTAATCATAGTTTTCTTCATCTCCCGTGAGCACGAGGCTTATGTCCTCGTGGTCTATGAGCATGTGCGAGAGCCTCTCCATTATTATGCTCGAGCCCTTGCCCTCCATTATATACTCGCCTTCCTGCTCGTAGACATATACGTCGGGACTGCTCCTTGCCAGTATGCGGCAGGCCTTCTCGTCCTCGCTGGGACAAAGCACGAGCTTGAGGCCGTACTGCCTGCACAGGGAGCTTAAGATGACGTAGCCTCGTCCTGAGCGGGAGCCGTCCTTGCCCGGGCGGAGGAAGCCGTCCTCGAGCCTCGAGAGCACTATGAACTCTCGCTGCTTAGAAATTGCCACTATGAATATCATGGGCACGAAGGCGCTCCCTATTGCGGCCTCGGCAAGCGCCACGTCAGGCGCCATGTATATAACGTAGAGCGTGGCGCAAAGGAGCGAAAATATGGAGTAGAGTATTACCATCTGAAAAAGGTCTGTCTGGGCGACTATGGCTATTGCAATGAAGGCAACTATCAAGAGCAAAAGGGTGTCCATGCTACTTCCCTCCTTCCTCTGAATCCGAATCGGTCAGGCCGGGCTCTTCTTCTATGAGCTTTACAGGAAGCCCTGAGTCGAACGCCGAGCGCGCTATTATGTGGCTGCCTACGGGGGTAGTCACTATTATGAAAAGCAGTATCACAAGGAGCTTTGCCGAGAATTCCCATGACTCGGATCTTAGCATGAGCGCCAGTAGCAACGTTATCATGGCCGCCGTGTCTATCTTGCTGCCGGTAAGCAGCCTGGCGTAGACGTTCCTAAAGCGGAATAGCCCGACAATGCCAAAGGCTATATATATCCAGCAGAGCACTAGAAGAATGTTTGATATCATTATCATCATTTCTGGCGGCCTCCCCTCAAGATGAAGCTCGAAAGCAGGGCAACCCCGAGAAAGCCTACTATGACGTAGGACATTGATATGTCAAGGAGGCGCAAATCGCCCGTGTAGACAGAGTAGGCCGTCAGCAGCATCACCGTCTTTGCGGATATGAGGTTTAGCGCGAGCAGGCGGTCCCACACGGTGGGCCCAAAGGCCGCCTTGAGCGTCAGCAGGAATATGGCGGCTATTATGACGTAGATGGTTATGATCATCATGGGCGTCGCCTCCTTGTAAGGTGCCTTTCAAAGCCTTCGGTTATTTCACCGCGCAGGCTCTCGTAGTCGCTATCGCCCTTTATGCAAAGCACAGTCAGCTCGTCGCCCTTTGCCGAGAGCGTTACAGTGCCGGGCGTTAGGGTGACCGAGTTGGCAATTAGGGAGACTATGAAGGGGTTGGAGGTGTGCAGCCTTATCCTAAGCGCCGCCGGCTCCTCGTCGTTTCTTATAATGTGGAGCATGTAGCGAAACGACGCCCTGTATATTGAAAGCAGCAGAAACAGCAGGTATGAAAGCAGTCGCAAGGGCCCGGGTATCCTGACTTCCTCGGCAGAGCCGGCAGGGTCGTAGAGCACCCTTACTGAAAAATAAGACACGGCCAGCGAGAGCGATAGGCCTATGGCCACGCCCGGCGCCGAAAAATCCATTGAGAGCAGCATGTAGAATATGAAAAGGGCCAGCGATAGCCTGATTATGCGCCATGACATGATATGACCTCCAGTGAATTATAGAGTAATTTATTTTTACCCATAATGCGTAAGAAAATAGACGTTTTTGCCGATAATAGATTTTGCAAACATGCAAATTATTCAATCGACTGCTACATTTGCTGCAGCCGATAATGGGGAGTGATTTTATGGGGTTGAAGCCCAAAAAGACATTAATTGTATTCATATTTATTTTTACGGCGTTTTTTTCAAGCTTTGCATACGCAGAAGGGCAAAGGATATTCGAAAAGGATGAGGCGGAGTACATAAACCGAATATACAAGGATCTGCCAACGGCGTCCCTAAAAACAGACACTCGTAGTCTTGAAAGCGTCACATATGTAAGCTCATTAGAGCAGCTTGAATCGATGCTGTATGACGCCATGACAGACAGAAAGGCAAGTTTTGAGGCAGTGTACACAGGTGGTACAAGTGACATGCTGAATGACATGGAAGCGGTTTTTGAAAATGTAACAGCAAGCGACGACTATCTCAAGTTTTCTTACACATTCATAAGCTACGGCTACAGCGGCTATCCGGGTAATTACAGAATATACTACAATATGACATACCTGACTAGCAAGGAGCAGGAGGACTATGTCGACTCGAGAGTAGATGGTATACTCTCTGAAATAGTTTTGCCCGGCATGAGCAGCTTTGAAAAGGAGCTGGCAATACACGACTACATAGTCAAAAACGTCGAATACGACACAAGCTATAAGGAGCACAGCGCGTACGCGGCGCTGGCATACGGCAAAACCGTCTGCCAGGGATACTCGCTGCTTGCCTACAAAATGCTTGAGGAGGCGGGAGTGCAGGCTCGGATAGTAGAGGGCGACGAGTCTATGAACCACGCCTGGAACATGGTCAATATTGACGGGAATTGGTATCATTCTGATTTGACATGGGATGACCCGCTTCCCGATGTCAAAAACAGAACAATGTATACATACTTTAACCTGTCGGACGAGAGAATGTCCGGGGACCACTTCTGGGACAAAGCCACATATCCCGATTGCACAAGCGAGAAATACAGCTACATGAATGAAGTTACGTATCCTGTAACAATGGACGGCAGATTGTATTACAGCAGTAGCATCGACGATAGGCTCTACAGCATGCTGCTCGACGGAAGCGTCAGACAGCTCATATGCCCTGACAGATCGCTTTTCCTTTGCGGATACGGCGACTGGATATATTTCAGCAACTACTCCCGGGGCGGATACATATACAGAACCAGCACGGACGGGTCATCTACAGAGATTATAAACAACGTGCATTCTACATACTTAAGTATAGACGGGAATGAATTGACATTCCTGAATGAAGGAACGGACCAGACGGAAGTCATATACCTGGAGCCGCTGGCTCCGCAGAGCATAGAACTTAATAAGGATAGCCTAAGAATAACAAAGGGCGGCAGCAGCAGCGTAGGCTTTGGAATGTATCCGGCTGGAGCTTCGGGCGACATAATATGGACATCCAGCGATACAGGGGTTGCCCAGGTGGATTCAAGCGGGAACATTACAGCCCTTTCAGGAGGCATATGCATACTCAGGGCTACAGTTGAGGGAACTGAAATTTCAGACGAGTGCACGGTGATAGTGGAAGATCCTGCCGAAAGCTCGGAAGCTGAGATCATAGATTATAAAAGGGAAATCGATCCTGGCAAAAAATGGGCGGTGGAATTCAGCGGCGCCCTTTCAAAGGAAATCAGCATCGCAGACCTTGTGCAGGTCACACAGAGAGGCCTGGACAGCGGGGCCTGTGCGGTGTTTGGCGAGGAGGACAACAAAATAGAAGTGATTCCTCCGGCTGAGGGCTATATAAAGGGCAAAAGCTACAGGCTGTGCATAAGCAAGGATGTCAGCTCGTCAGACGGCATAAGCCTAGAAAAGCCGGTAGTTTTATATTTCGTTGTGGATTAAGCTTAATGCGGTGGTATATTATATAGTAATGACTCATCTGAAAACGAAGGGAGATGCCGCCGGTGAAATACAAAATAGTGGGAGACAGCTGCTTCGACAGAAGCGCATACATAGATGAATACGTAAAGCCGCAGATAGTGCCGCTTACGATAAGAGTGGACGAGTTGGAGCTAAGGGACGACGAAAGGCTCGATCCTCTTGAGCTGATAAGGCTGATAAAGGAGTCTAAAAACGGGCCAAAGACGGCAGCCCCTTCGCCGCATGATTTTCTAAAATCTTATGAAGGAGCGGACAATGTATTTGTAGTGACGCTCTCCTCAAACCTGAGCGGCACTTATTCGAGCGCGATGCTCGCAAAGACTATGAAGGAAGAAGGCGGGGGAGGCACGTTCGTGCATGTTTTCGACTCAAAGAGCGCAACCTCGGCCGAAACTCTCATAGGGCTGAAGATAAGGGAGCTCGCCGAAAGGGATGTTGAGCCGCAGGAGATAGTTGAACAGGTGGAGGAGTACATAGGGAGCATGAACACGCTATTTATACTCGAATCGCTTGACACTCTCATTAAGGCCGGAAGGATAAGCCGCCTGGCAGGCCTTATTGGCAACGTGCTCTCGATAAAGCCCGTAATGGGCGCCGACAAGGAGGGCAACATATACCTTGTGGAGAAGGCCAGGGGATCGAACAGGGCCTTTGGAAGACTTGTTGAGCTCATTGGCGAGAGGGCCGTGGATATGGAAAACAGGGTGCTTGGCATATCTCACGTGAACTGCAGGGAGAAGGCCGAGAGGCTAAGGGATGAGATAAGGGAGAAGTACAGCTTCAGGGATGTGATAATAGTCGAGGCGCGAGGGATAACGACGGTGTATGCAGGGGAGGGCGGGATAGTGGTTTCTTTTTAGGGCGCTCGCTTGGATAAGTTGTTCAAACGCGCTGAACGATGTGTTTGGCATTTGCTTTGTTTTGATATTTCCAGCGACTCAAAAAAATCGCAAAATCGGCAATTTCGAAAACTCGCTTCGCTTCGGACAGTTCGAAATTGCTAAGATTTTGCGATTTTTCATCGTCTGGAAATAATCCAAAACGAAATCCAAGAATGCCTGCACACATCGGTTTCAGCGCTATGCTGAGTAAATCGCTTTGTGCGCTCAGCTTAGTCCGCGCCCAAGAGCCTTATTTTTGGTAGATCTTTATCGTAACCTTCGAATCTCCAGACAGCGAATTCGAGAATTGAAGAGTCCAGCCTCCAACCTCTGCCGTCTTTGTGCTTCTTGCCCCTGCTGCAAAGTTTTGGTTTCCAAGCTCCATGACCTTTGCGTAATCGTAAGGAAGTATTAACTTGAGATAGTCATTTAATACGGCTTTAGCTTCGCTGCCCATGTTCACATCATATCTAATCATGTAGTCGTAGCCATTTTGATCCTTAAGAGCTTCTGTCATCACGTCTATTGTGAAGTCGTACTCATAGTTGCCACCCTTTGCGAGCATTGAAGGTGTGGGCAATTTCATTATGGTTGTATTGTATACGAAACCGGTTCCAGTGGTTTCGTTGAAGACAAAGTTGTTAAAATGCATGTTCATGAAACTCTTGGTTTCAGAAAGTCTCTTCTGGTATATGGTCATGCTCGGATACACCCGTTCGCTCTTATCTATAATTCTCAGTATCACGGCGCAGGCCTCAGCCCTTGTAAGCGTATTGTAGGGTTTGAAGGTATTGTCGGTATAACCTGTTATCAGACCATTGAAGAAAGCCGCATTAACAGCATCTTTGTATTCCATTTCAATCGTGTCAAAGTCAGTTATGTAAGAGTAAACATTCTTGTCAGAAGCATATGAGTTGGTAGCTTTTGCTGCTAGTTTGGCCATTTCTCTTCTTGTGATAGGCTGATCCATCTTCGAAATTGTGAAAAACTTTTGGTCGGATGAGTCTAGTAGACCGTCCATGTAGGCTTGGTCCATCCAGGCTTTTGCCCAGTAGTCGCCCACAAGTGAGTTGATTTTATAGCCTTTTCCAGCCATGACCATCTTGAGGAACTCAGCCCTGGTCACGGTGTTGTTTGGCTTGAAGACATTACTGCCGTACCCGCTCACAATCCCCCTTGCCTCAAGCTTTTGCACGCCCTGATAGAACCAATCAGACACCTTCACATCAGAAAAATATGCTGCAAAGGAAGTAGCAGGAAGCATAACCAGCGCCAAACCTACTGCAACAGCGGATCTCATTTTTTTGATCATACACAATCCCCCTTATCATTATAATTGATACAATTAATACCCACGGTAGCGTAGCAGACACACTTTATTATTGACGTTATGTTTTGTTTTATCCGCTGCGATTTCCACAGAACCCACAGACTTATCAACAGGCGCATTGTGGAAAACCACGCATTTAAGCAAAATTATCCACCAAATCCACAGCAAATCCCTAGCAATCCTGTTGATTGTTTTTTCACAAAAAGTACACGTTTTTTCGAAATTTTATTTGCAAACGCTTCGCATAGCCTTATAATAGAAGTTGAAAGGCTCAACAAAAATTGCTTAAAAATCAAAGGAGGATTTTATCATGGCTTACAAAATAACTGATGCATGTGTAAACTGCGGAGCTTGCGAGGCTGAGTGTCCAGTTAACGCTATAAGCGCTGGAGACGGAAAATACGTTGTAGACGCTGCTACTTGCATAGACTGTGGCGCTTGCGCTAGCGTATGTCCAGTAGACGCTCCTCAACCAGAATAATAATGTAACAAGGCTGCCGGCATTTTGACTGCTGGCAGTTTCTTTTTTTGCCACTTTCTTTTAAAATGCAAATACTGTGGTATACTTTAATAATATTGAATAACCATGGCATATTATAGGAAGAGAGACTTTATCAGGAGAGAGGTGGATTCATGATTGCAAGAAAAATCAAAAGATCAGCGGCGGCATTGCTGATAGCAGTAATGAGCTTTACAAGCCTATCGTTTGGGGAAGACTTCAAGAAGGACATGAGCTTCTTCGATGCAGCAAAGGAGTATATACTCAACAACTATGCAGGCGAAGTCACGGAAGACCAACTAATAGATGGCGCTGTAAAAGGTATGTACGACTCGCTCGATAAATACAGCACATATCTGGATGCCGAAGAGAACAGGCAGTTCACTGAGGATGTTCAGGGGACATTTTCTGGAATAGGGGCTCAGATATCCCTTAAAAACGGAAGCGTTACAATAGTGGAGCCGCTTGAAAATTCTCCTGCGATTAAGGCAGGTCTGCTACCTGGGGATATAATAAAGGCAATAGACGGGGAAGCAATAGGTGAAGTTAAGAATCTTGCGGATGTAGTAAACAAGATAAAGGGTCCTCAAGGAACTGTAGTAAAACTGCTTATAGAAAGAAAGGGCCAGAGTTTTGAGGTTTCAATCACAAGGGACAGTGTGGTGATAAATCCAGTCAAGTCAAGAGTCCTTGAAAACGGCATAGGCTATATAAAGATAACCGAGTTCAACAAAACGGCAACACAAAATACGCTAACTGCGATTGAAGAATTGAAAGCAAAGGGCATAAAAAAGCTTGTTCTAGACCTTAGAGGCAATCCGGGCGGGGGGCTGCTTGACGTGGTAGGTATTGCGCAGGAGTTTGTGCCTAAGGGAAATATAGTCAAAATTCAGTATAAGGACGGCGCTGAGAACAGCTATCCCTCATACGGCGATGTAAAGTTTGCAAGGGTGGCAGTGCTTGTAGACGAATCCTCGGCATCGGCAGCCGAAATACTTGCGGGTGCTATGCAGGATACAAAAGCCGGAGTGCTCGTTGGAAAGAACACATACGGTAAGGGGACAGTCCAGAAGGTGCTGAATCTTAAAAATGGCGAGGCCATAAAGCTTACGATAGCCAAATACCTTCTTCCATCAGGCAGATCAATAGACCACACGGGTCTTGTGCCGGACATAGTAGCGGAAAGGTATGTAGAGAGCATAGTTGACCTTGGCAAGCTGCAAAGCCTCCCGACAGACAAGGCCATGAAAGTCGGAGATGCAGGACTTGATGTGCTTGGACTGCAGGAAAGACTTGGAATCCAGGGCTTTGAAACATCAGATGCAAAGGGCGTGTACGGCCAGTCCACAGCGGCGGCTGTGGCAGCGTTCCAAAAGGCCAAAGGGCTATATCCGTATGGAATGGCTGACAAAACAACGCTTTCGGCAATTTCAGAAAGTTTTTCGAAATACATGCTCTCAGACCAGATGGACAATCAGCTGGGCAAGGCTCTTGAGTATCTAAGAAATCAGCAAATTTAATATTTTGATGCATGGAAAAACACGTTTTGTGGATAATTATCAATAAAAAAACAGCATGTAATATATTTGTAATGTTTATTGAGCATAGTTTCACGGTATAATATGAGTAGCTTAAACATCAAGTTATGCTGCTGAATCTTTGTTACAGAAATGTTACAAATTTTGTAACGTTGTTGACTGAAAACAAAAGAAGGTGGTATAATCACAATGTAGAATGGGTTAAAACCCTAGAAGCACAAAAATATTTAAACAAATTAAAGGAGGATTAAGTCATGAAGAAAAGACTAGTGTCGCTAGTGCTAGTGCTTTCGCTTGTACTTGGAAGCATGAGCATGGGCTTCGCTGCAGGAACTCTTACAGCTGACATCGAAGATGCCAAAGTTGTAAAAGCAGTTGAAAGACTTGCAGCATTCGGAATAGTTAATGGTATGGAGGATGGCAAATACCATCCAGAACTTAAGGTAACAAGAGAGCAGTTTGCTAAGCTTCTTGTTGAGGCTCTTGGACTTGGAACAGCTGCTAACGCTGCAACAGGTGCTACGAAGTTCTCAGATGTTGAAGCAACAAGATGGTCTACTGGCTATGTTAACGTAGCTACTGGACAAGGCATCCTTAAAGGATACCCAGATGGAACTTTCGGACCAGCTAAGGAAGTTACATATGCTGAAGCGCTTACAATGCTTGTTAGAGCGCTTGGATACAAAGATGAGTTCCTTCCGGGAACATGGCCAGGAAACTACGTAGCTAAAGCTGCGGGTCTTGGAATAACTTCAGGTGTTAACTTCTCAGCTGACAGCATAACTGCTGACAGAGGATCAGTTGCAGTAATGGTTAACAACACTCTTGACGCTAAGATAGTTAAAGTTAAAGAGTTCGGAGATGTTATAACTTATGAAGAGACTCAACTTACTCTTCTTGAAGACAAGCTTGAAATCGACAAGTACAGCGACCTTAGACTTGCTAAGAACCAAAGACTTGACGATACTCTAGACGCTAACGAAGTGGCTTTCATAGCTACTAAAGACGATGCTTCACTTTTAAGCGAAGAGCTTAACAAAGATGACGAGTCAAACGCTGTTGAAGTTGCAGCTGGCGTTGACACTGAAGCACTTATGGGTATGAAAGTTAAAGTTTATGTAAACGATGACGATGAAATAGTTTACATGGAAAAAGACAGCACTGAAAAAGCTGTAATAGACCAAGTAGATGCAATCGATGGAGATACTCTTTCTCTATATGTTCTTGATGACGACTATGATGTAACTGATGATTCTATAACTTACGTTAACGGAGATTCTAAAGCTGCTTTCGCTGATGGAAACTTCGGAAGATTCATAGTAAGTGGAGACGAAATAGTATTTGCTGACGTTTACGATGCAGATTCTACTGACAACACAGGTATGGTTGTAACTGCAATAGACAAGACTAACAAAGAACTTACTGGCGTTGTAGGCGCTGGCGCTGGAACTCCAGATGATGAGTTTACAGTTGATCTTGAAGATGATTTTGATGACATGAAAGTAATGAACGCTACAACAAGAGCAGCTATGAGCTTTGAAGACATAGCAGTTGACGATGTAGTTTACGTAACTGAGCAAACTATAGATGGAGATGACTTCGCTATAGTTCAAGTAGTTAAAGCTAGCAAGATTGAAGGCGAATTTGGCAAATACAAAGCTGACAGTGCTGTTATAGGCGGAAAAACTTATGACCTTACTATGCTTGGCGATGTTGTAAACGCTACATTCTCATCAAACAACAATGATGACATATACAGCTACTCTGACGAGTTCGACAACGGAACTGGCCTAGAAGATGTATACGGTGAAAAAGTAACAGCTATTACTGACGTTGTTGGAAGAGTAATACACTTTGTGACTGACGCTGAGGCAACTTCTGGCACTCTTTACGGAGTAGTAGACAAATACTATGACGGTGGAGAAAGAGTTAGAGTTTACCTTGCATCAGAAGACAAGCTTGTAACATACACATTCGAAGAAGATGCTGACTCAGAAGTGGCTATTGCAGGCGAATTCGTTAAGTTCAAGCTTAACAAAGACGGCGAAATAGCAGATGGCAAGTACGAAGTTGCTGATGCAGATGTTTACACTGTAGACACTGAATTCGGCGAAGATACTATAAAGACTGTAGAAGGAACTACTTTCTCAGTTGATGAAAAAACATCTGTATTTGTAAATGCTCCAGACAACGCTGCTTACCCAGTAACAATAGACAGAGATGACTGCGAACTAGTTAAATGGGCTGACATAGCTGAAGATGATGTAAATGCCAATACTAAGTTTGTAGTATTCGCTGACGAGAACAACGAAATAGATGCAGCTCTATTCTTCACAGGACTTGAGTCTACTTCTGACGAAGAAGCTGTATATATAGTTGACACATTCAGACAAAACGGTGACGAAGCTGCTACAGTTGACTTCTACGGCGGAGCTGTTGAAGATCTAGTGGTTGATTCTAAATCTGAAGCTGCTGCTAACGATGAAATGGTAGCTATAGTTAAGAAGCAAAGCGACGGAGAACTTGAAATAGTATCTTATATAACTGATGCTGGTGTTCAAGGTGCTTCTGCAGACTTCGACATAGTAACTGGTACAGTTGACAAGAAAGACGGAGACTTTGTATACCTTGTAGGCGATACTACTGCATACAAGCTTACTACAGGAACTCTAGTTTACGATGAAGACGACAAGAAGTCTAAGTCTAACGTTGCTAAAGGCGACTTCGTTGACTTCGTAGTAGAAAACGGCAAGAACGTAAGAGTAGTTAAACTTCTTGATGCAGCTAGAGACATAGCTCCAGAATACACTGCAACTGCAACAGTTGATATTGAACTACTATCAAACATAACTATAACTGCTTCAGATGTACCAAATGCAGCTAAATTCCAAATAGTTAATGTAGATCCAGACCTAAATAGCGTTGTAGCTGATCTAAACACAGCAGTAACTTACAACACAGCTGGTATGGAAACTCTAACTGTTAACATACTTGCGGCAGATGGAACAACTGTACTTGCTACAGGAACTCTAACTGTTCCGGCAGTAGATACAGCTGGCATAGAGTTTGAAGTAACTCTTGCTGATTAATTAGAATTGAAAGAAGGGTAGCCCTTAGTGGCTACCCTTTTTTTATAGATACATCTAAGCTTATTTGATTTTGTGAAAGTGATTTCACTATCAAATAAGCGCATCAAGATGTTTGTTTTTTATTTATTTATGGGGTATCATATAGATAGATTGCATTGTTGTCAATTATTACAAAATATTTCCATGCTTAAAATGCGGGAAAGCAGGAGGGGTGATAATATGATTAAGAAAATTATGATTTTAGTGGCTGCTATTTTATTAGTGGGTACAGCACCGGCTTTTGCTGAAGTGCCATCTCAAACAATAATAATAGGCAGTAAGGCATATGATGTTAATCTCTTATTTAATGCAGCTTACAAGGGGGAAATACAGCAAGCTATAAATGCAGTTCCACCAGCGACTAATCAATTCTATTACAAGATTAATATGATGACTCAATGGAGGACTATATTTGGAAATACTTCTTTGACGGCAGAGCAGATAGGACAATGGCCAGAAATAACTTATATTGACGCTGTCGGAATGGAGCATATATACAAATCAGGCAATGGAGATGAGGCAGACAGCGAATCTTTCAGTGTCGTGGATATCTATTAGTTTGCAAACCGATTTGTCATTTGTTAAAACTAAAAAACTCCCAAAATGATTATCGATGTGTTATTTGGGTAAATAATAACACGTAAAATAAAATTTAATTGTTGGGGAGGTAGTTAAAATGAAGTTGAAAAAATTAGTTTCATTAGCGACAGTTGCAACAATGTTGATGGGAAGTGCAGCATTCGCAGAAGTGCCATCGCAATCTATAATTATTGGAAGTAAGGCCTACGACGTTAATCTTCTGTTTGATGCAGCATATAAGGGGGAGATACAGCAGGCTATAAACGCAGTTCCACAGGGAACTAATCAATTCTATTATAAAATCAATCTAATGACTCAGTGGAGAACGATATTTGGAAACACAGCTTTAACAGAAGAGCAAATAGGCCAGTGGCCAGAAATAACATACATAGACTCTGCAGGTGAGAGCACTGTATATGAGGCTGGTAACGGAGATGCTGTAGGTGAAAACGACGCGGAAATAGCTGCGGCTCTGGATGCTCTGGACGCTCTGGACCCAGCCGATCCTGCTGTTACTGACGCCAATTTGCTCGCCGCGCTCCAGGATGCAGCTCTCGGCTTGGAAAATGTTGTACCTGGCAACGCAGCAGAGTATTTTGATGACATAAGTGATTTCCAAGATGCAGCAGATTCGGTTGCAGATCCACTGTCTGGCTCGGTGGCAGCGGTTCAGGCTGTAGTAGACGCCACAAATGCAAGGGTTGATGTAAATGCGGCTATAAACCCAGCGGACATGGAGACAGCCATAACGGCTTTCGTTAACGCAATGACTGATGCTGGAATTCTTAGTGCTAGTGCTCAAACTGCATTCGACACTTATACAGCTTTAGCTGATACTGAGAAAGAAGCTGTTGCAAAAATCATGCTATCAGTTAGAAATGATGATCTTGGATTTGACGCCAACAGATGGGGACTTGTGTTCCACTCGCACAATAACGGTTTGCAAACAGTGATTGAAGAGATGCCTGAGTGGATAAATGGAATCAACACTGCTCTTGAAACTGTAGATGACCCAGCTACATTAGAAGTAAACGAGCAAGCAGTAGCAGTTGAGGCAGCACTAAACAACATACCTGCTTCTCTGGCTGTCGGATCTACTAATCCAACTGCTACATCGGACTACGTATACGATGCATACTATGATCTGAGCCCAGAAAATACGGATCTAGTAGTAGCTGAATTCATAGCAAATGCACCTGCTGAATTCGACGGGCTAGCTGGCATACTAAACACTCTTGATACTGCGATAGCAACAGTTACTGAAGCCCCTTAATTTAACGGTGCCTTGCACCAAGTTGACAAGCTATTGAAGCCAAAAGAGAACCGATCTTAGATCGGTTCTCTTTTTTGAGATCAGGAACTTCTTAAAACGATTCTCACACAGAATCACAAGCTTAAAATCAAGCTAAAAGGAAAGATGAAATATTTGACCATAAATACTTAACACTAACCTTAGAATGGCGTGCATGTTATTAAAAATGATAATTGTGGTATAATGTGAACATACAAGCAGTGTGGACATACAGATAGTGGAATAGTGAAAGTGGTTATTTAAAATGCAAAATATATTTTTCATACGCTATTTTATTTAAGCGGTCCATGGAGGGTGGTATAGTGAGACATAACACCAGAATTAAGCCTGCAGCCATTTGCTTTTTATTGACAACAGCCCTGATGCTCGGCCAGGTGTCATACGGCCAGGAAGCTGTGTCGGAAACAACACAGGAGGCTGCGGAGCAGAAAGAGGCAGCGCCGGATGTGGCTAAGGAGGCCGTGGTACAGGAAGAACCGGCAAATGAAGAGCCGGTTTATGACGTGAGCGAAAAGGCCCAAGAGGCAGCTGACTTTCTCATGGGGCTTGGTCTTGCACACGGAAAGGAAGACGGCAAATTCCACCCGGAGCAGGGAATAACAAGAGAGGAGTTTGCAAAGCTGCTTGTGGGCGTGCTGGGTCTGGAAAAGGAGGCTCTGCTTTCAAAGGGTGAGCAGATATTCACAGACGTGGAAAAGGACAGGTGGTCGCATCACTATGTGAGCATGGCAGTAAGCGTGGGAATGACTAGAGGTTTCGAGGATGGAAGCTTCAGGCCCGAGGAGAGCGTCACAAGAGCCCAGGCGGCGGCAATGCTTGTCAGATGCTTTGGCTACAATGACTCATACGTACAGGGCAGCTGGCCCGCCAACTACATATCCAAGGCCGCGGAGCTGGGGATACTATCGGGAGCGGAGGGCGAGCACTCAGCAGCCCTCGGCAGGGGGGATGCGGCTCTCATGGTCAGGAACGCCCTTCATGGAAAGTATCTCTTTGGCGATGACGAGGGCAGAATGCTCATGTCTAAAAAGAGGGGAATATACCAGGTAAGGGGCGCAAGGCTATTGAAGCTGACGAACTACCTTGACATAGAAAGCATGGAATTCGAGATCACGAGTGATTCGGAGCTCGACGGCGGCATGGCAAGAAGCGGAGAAAAATACATCTTTGCCAATCCAAGCGGCATTTACATGCAGCCGGGTGAGGAGCTCGTTTTATATGTGGACAAGGACGAGAACATACTGTATGTGCCAAGACCGAGCAATGCAGTCAATGGCAATGCGGTACAAACGGTCGGAATGAAGACGGTTGACAATGCTTACGACCAGAAGCCTTATGGAATGATAAAGCTTGCAGGAGAGGAAAGCTATATCGAGGTGGATTCCGACTCGACCATAATGCTAGACGGCAAGAACGTGAATTCCGAAGAATATGAAAGCGTTCTGGTGCAGGATGCGTACGGCAGCTTTGTTGTTGAAAAAGGAAGGCTGGAGTATGCAAACCTCATATCCTGGGACTCTGGGGATTTTGTCGTAAAGAGCTTGGATGCGCAGACAGGTAGAGTAATGTGCATAGATACGCAAGGAGGAGTCGAGGACAGCTTGACACTAAGTGGCAGCAAGGCGGCCTATGAGTTCTATGTGGTTTCTTCGGGAGGAAGCGTCCAGAAGGCCGATTTTGGTACGCTTAAGGCCGGCGACGTGTTCAGGGTAGGGAATGAGAACAAGATTACGAAAACAAGTCCGGTCTACGTATTCAGGAACAACGCGGAAGGCACCTTCGAGAGGGTGTCGGGAGGCTCAAACGGCAAAAGCATAACCTTCAGGCTCAAGGGCGTCACGGATTCATACCAGCTTGCAGACAGCTTTGCGTACTCCTACAACGGCGGAAAAAGGGTAAGAGCCGGTTCTGAAGGCAGCTCTTCAATAGCATCGAGTCTGAATGAATTCTACAACCAAAAGGTCAAGATATACAGGAACTATGCGGATGACGTAATCTATATTGAAGGCAACTTCAGCCTTGTCATTGACCAGTACGGCGTGCTGCTGGATTACGGGGATGCCGTGCGGGGCGAGATAAAGCTTTTGACCCAGGCTGGCTCCAAGCGCGTGTTTGCCTTTGAGGATTCCGAGGAGTACGAATACCTTAAAAGCAGAGTGGAAGTCGGGACTATAGTGAAGTACTCCCAGATAAACACAGGCACCATAAAGAATCTCAGCGACGATTTCTCGGAAAACATAATATACACTGATGACATAAGCATTATAAACTCCGGCGACGATTTCACCGAGGATTCCGTTGAAATAGGAGGCCAGACATACAAGGTGGATTCCGACACGGTGTTTTTCGACTACTCGGAGCAGGATCCCGACAAGGTCAAGCGCCTTACCTGGGACAAATTCAAAGGCAGAGAGGTTGTTGGCGACGTCGAGGTAATAGCCGATACGGACGGCGACTATCTGCTCATGATGGCCATCTGGAGCAATCTGGAGGGCATCAAGGAGGATACCAAGGTGGGCTACGTCTTGGACAATTTCAGCCTTGGGGACTACAAATACGTCGAGCTGCAGGAGTACGGCTCGGAGGGAGTCAAAAGCTACAAGCTTGAGGACGAGTACAAGGATCTGATGCTGTTTGGAAGACTTATTGCATTCCAAATAGCAACATCAGACAAGATAAAGATAGTTGAAGACGAGGAACTTGAATTCGTATCGGGGGAGCTGACATCTGCAGACAATCGATACATATCCATTGAAGGTACAAGCTACAGGACAGAGGACGACGCCATAGGCTTCGGGGGCGGCATGAGCATAAACGTTGAAGGCTTTGACGAGGGAGACCTCGTGGCGGCCTATATCGAGGATGGAAAGCTTGTTGCAGTTGAGGACTTAGGCGCTCAACCAGACGCTAAAATAGCCCAGGGTGTTCTTCTTAGCGTGGACCCTGATTTAAGGGAGTGCTTTGTAATCGATGTAGACGGCAATGAGAGGTCGTTTGCATGTGCCGAGGATGCTGATTTCGTATTCCGGGACGGCTACATGGAGATAGAGGATGAGGGCATGGACCCTGTGGAGCTGTTTGGCATGCTGGCGGAAGGCGGCGAAACAGTCAAGTTTTCATACAACAAATACACGGAAGAGATATATTCGATATGGATTGACGCCAACCAGTGATTGCGGTACCTCTCACCAACTGCACAACTCATTGAACTAAAAGGGGAACCAGTCTAAGTATTGGTTCCCCTTCTGGCATCGCAGTTCATTACTATCCTCTCATCTCTTCAATTAACCTTTTCTATCCATCCCAGCGCTTCAATGCGATTTTACAATTTGAGTAAATCCACACCTCATAGCATAATATATATAAGCAGTGCAGAAAGCATGACATATGGAGGTGCTCATTTTGAATTATGATTTTTTGAGGACTTGCGACGACGAAATAAGAGAAAACTACATGAGAGAGGAGCTCGGCGCTGAAAAGTGCAGAGTGCTCGACAAATACGGCCTTAAATTCAATTCGAACCTGTACTGGGAGAAGAGAGAGCCCAAATATCCCACTCAGGAGTATTTCAGCTACAAGCTTGCATTGAAGTCAACTGTTATAGGAATGATATTCCACATACATAGGCTCTGCTTTGCCAAGGTAAAATATTTCGAAAACAACTGGCACGACTACGAACCGTGCAAATACGTCTGGACTGAGGGCGGTTTTGTAAAGTGCGAGCTCTACGATATGGAGGCCATAAGGCAAAAGGCCACAGGCATAGTAGTGGATCTCAGGGATCTGGCCAGGATAAAGTGGCTCAAGGACTTCCATGCCATGTGCGCTTATCTGGAAGAGAAAAAACGAGAAGCCAACATAGCATAATCAAAAAGACAGAGGGACGGTTCTTGTGGCTTACTCAAGCCACAAGAACCGTCCCTCTGTCTTTGACGTTTAAATCCAAAAATAATCTATAAATACGGTTGACTTTATATCTGTGAGGATATATAATAACAATTGCGCAGTGCGGTACTGTGCAATCCATAATTATTTGCCAATATCTTATTATCGGATGAAGGTGGCAGGAGAGACCCAAGAGGGGCGCCGAAGAAGTAAAGCTTTCAGGCCTAGGACTGTCATCAAGACGATACTCTGGAGAGACCATATATAAGGCACCGAAGGAGCAAATTTAATCGAGATCTTTTTTATATAAAAAGCTCATCCCTTTTTTAGATCTGGAATTAGATGAATCTCTCAGGTAAAAGGACAGAGAACTGAATTTTTCCTTAAAACATACAAACTGCCCAGGCGGTTTTTTTATTTTTTGACGAAAACGCAAAACAAAATTACAAAAAGACAGGGGGACGGTTCTCGTGGCGTGACTTGCCACGAGAACCGTCCCCCTGTCTTTTTGTCTCTTACATCAGACTGCGCCAGACTGAAAATCGGATGTTTAGGCTATGCATACCATATCTGAAGATTTTGAATTTTTAAAACATAGTAATTGCAAAGCATGCAAGTGGCAGAAAACAGAATAATGCGCAATTTAAAATGATAATAATATAACAATAAAGCTCTGCCAAAACACGCATCCGCAATAAAACCTCAAGAACATTCATAAAGCATCATTTTACAGCGTGAAAAATCCGGGCATAAAAAAATATTTTTGCTTATTTTGAGTGCGGATGAATTGTTTGCATAAACGCACAATTTTAAAAACAGCCAAAATCAACACTTTGAGCGCTGGGATGAATACGCCTGATTGAAAATGTTCCCATTCAAAAACAAGTTGTTACATTGTTGACAATCAATAATTTCTATACTATAATCGTAATTAAGAAATCAACAAATTAATAGTTTTGGATGAAGATAGCGGGAGAGCCCATTCGGGCACCGAAGAAGTGAAGCTTTCAGGTCTTAGGACCGCTATTGGACAAACCTCTGGAGAGACTCGACAGAGCACCGAAGGAGCAAGCCGCGCGCATATGTATACCGGATTATGCACATTATATTCTGCACAAAACATGCAGTATAATGCATATTGAATTCTGTATGCAATATGAAGGCGGCGAATCTCTCAGGTAAAAGGACAGGGGAATTTGAATACGGGAATAGCCAAAGAGCAATCATCTTTTATTATTCTTCCTGTATATCAGATTGTCCCTGCTTTTTTGTTTTAAAAAATTTCAAAAAAAGCAGGAGGTAAACAAAATGGAGCAAGTCAATTCATTTTTCCAAGCGGTAAACACATTCCTATGGGGCCCGCCGCTGCTGATACTCCTAATGGGAACAGGTATATACCTGACAATCAGACTGGGCTTTCTTCAGGTAACTAAGCTTCCGCTGGCTCTTAAGTATCTTTTCACTGAAGACCCAGAAGCCAAGGACATGAAGATCGACGGCGACGTTTCGGCGTTCGGAGCTGTTTGTACGGCTCTTTCAGCAACAATAGGTACAGGTAACATCGTCGGTGTTGCAACGGCAATAAGGCTTGGAGGTCCGGGAGCGCTTTTCTGGATGTGGATGGCCGCACTTTTCGGCATGGCTACAAAATACGCCGAGGCGCTGCTTGCAGTCAAGTACAGGGTTACTGACGAAAATGGACAGATGTCCGGCGGACCTATGTACTACATCGAAAGAGGACTAAACAACAAGTTCCTTGCAAGATGCTTTGCAATATTCGGAATAGGCGTTGCGTTCTTTGGAATAGGAACATTTGCTCAGGTCAACTCAATAACTTCAGCGGTAGAGATTTCCTTCAAAATACCGGTAATAGTAACTGGAATAGTGCTTACAGTAGCTACTGCAGCTGTTACACTCGGAGGAATAAAGAGCATATCTAAGGCGTCTGAGCTTATAGTGCCTTTCATGGCTGTATTCTACATAGTTGGTGTTGTACTGATACTTGCACTTAATGCAGCTCAGCTTCCAGCAACTATAGCACTTATAGTAAAAAGCGCATTCACAGGACATGCGGCTGCGGGCGGTTTTGCAGGAGCCACAATAATGGTAGCTCTAAAGAGCGGAGTTTCAAGGGGAGTATTCTCAAACGAGTCAGGTCTTGGATCAGCACCTATAGCAGCGGCGGCTGCAAAGACAAGATCATGCGTAAGACAGGGTCTTGTACAGATGACAGGAACATTTTTCGACACAATAATAATATGTACTATGACAGGACTTACACTAGTAATAACTGGCGTATGGAACGACGCATCGCTTGAAGGAGCAGGAGCTACTACAGCGGCGTTCAGACAAGGCTTCTCGGCAATGCCGATGGCAGGCGAGCTCATAGTTACAATAGGACTGATATTCTTCGCCTTCACAACAATACTTGGCTGGAACTACTACGGCGAAAGATGTACAGAATATCTTTTCGGAGTAAAGGGAATAAAGACTTACAAATATATATTCATAGCTCTAGTAGCTGTTGGACCATTCCTCAAGCTTAACCTCATATGGACAATAGCGGACATAGTCAACGGCCTTATGGCTATACCTAACCTCATAGCTATAATAGGCCTCAGCGGAGTAATAGTAGCAGAGACAAAGCAATACTTCGCAGAGCTTGAAAAGAAAGAAGCAGAGAAAAAAGCCATCGCATAAGCCAACATTTTTAATTGATAATTGTAAAATTGCCAAAACTAATCCTTCAAATTTTAAATACAAACGACCCCAAATGCAAAACCCCCGGACACCAAGAGTTCGGGGGTTTTTGCCGCTTAAAAACAGTTTGATTTCAAATGATGGTCAATGGATGATGACTTCCATTGTATATTGAAACTCCCGGCATTGCGGGAGTATTCAGCTATTTGAAGTAGCCTTTCACCTCGTCCTCGAAGTGCTTTATTGCAGCAAGGAAGGGAGCTGGTTCGGTTTTGCCAAGGCCGCAGAAAGATGCGCCCTTCATGAGCCCCAGCATGTCAACAAGCCTGTCGAAATCAGCCATAGTGGCCTTGCCTGACTTCATGAGGCCCACCATTTTTACAAGCTGTCTGTTGCCCTCCCTGCATGGAGTACACTTGCCGCACGACTCCTCGGCGAAAAAGTGCGCCAGCGAATCGAAGTAGTCGAGCATGGAGTTGGATTCGTCAGCAACCACAATGGCGCCCGAACCTACGGCTACGCCTATCTCTGCAAGCCCCTCGTAGGATATTGGAGTGTCAAGCTCTCTTGCAGGAACTATGGCTCCAGAGGCTCCGCCTATCTGTACGAACTTGAGCGGCAGCTCTGAGCTTAGGCCTCCGGCTATGTCGTAGACAACCTCCCTTATAGTTGTTCCAAAAGGAATCTCGTAGACTCCTGGCTTTTGGACGTTGCCCGAAACGCTTATCATCTTAGTTCCTATGCTTTTTTCAGTGCCGTAGCTTCTGTACTCGCTGTCATCCCTTACAAGTATAGGAACTATGCTGTAGGACTCCACATTGTTGAGCAGAGTAGGAAGGTTGTACAGGCCCACGTTGTTAAGCCTTGGCGGCTTGATCCTTGGCCTTCCAGCCTTGCCCTCAGTTGACTCAAGCAGTGCGGAGCTCTCGCCACAAACGTATGCGCCCGCGCCCGAAACGACCTTCATTTCAATGTTGAGGCCTGTTCCGAGTATGTTGTTTCCAAGGAAGCCCCTTTCCTCAGCCTGCTTTATGGCATTTCTCACCCTGCCGTGCAGGTATGTGTATTCTTCCCTTATATATATCCTGGCGTGGTTCATCTCCGAGCCGCCGCCCACGTAGGCTCCTATTATCATGCCTTCTATCACGCCGAAGGGATTGTGCTCAAGCAGCGACCTGTCCTTGAAGGTTCCAGGCTCGCCCTCGTCGGCGTTGCACATGATGCCCTTTACAGGTGCCGGTACCCTGACAGCGTGGTTCCACTTGGTTGCAACTGAGAAGGCCGCACCGCCCCTTCCCTGAAGGTCGGATTTGTTGAGTATCTCTATTATCTCCTCGGGCTTCATAGTGACGGCCTTCTTGAGAGCCTCAAAGCCGCCCGCCGCTATGTACTCGTCTATGGAATCAGGATTTACCGTGTAAAAATTCTTGGATATAACGCTTACAGTTTTACTCATTTTCAGCCGCCTCCCTGCACTCGCCTATGATCTGCTTTATCTTTTCCGGTGTGAGATTGCCGACAACCTTTCCGTTAAGTCTCATTGCCGGAGAAACATCGCACGCCCCAAAGCACGGCGTATATTCAAAAGTGAACAGCCCGTCAGGCGTCGAGCCTCCTATCATTATTCCAAGCTCAGCTTCAAGGGCAGTCTTTACGTTTACAACCTTGTTTACAGTGCATGAAGTGCCCTGGCAGAGCTGCACAAGGAACTTGCCTCTTGGGCGGGTCGATAGGGCATGGTAGAAAGAAGCCACCTCGTATACGTCCTGGACTATTATCCCCATTATCTCAGACACCGCCAGCAGAGCCTCCTTGGAAAGGTAATTCTGCTTGCTTTTGGACTGGACATCCAGCAGAACAGCTATGAGGTTGTCCCTGGAAGCGCCCCACTTTGATACAATCTCGCTAACCTGCGCATAAAGCTCCGGATGCTGCTCCTGGAGCTTGCTGTTTAAAGGCTTATTCATTTTTCATACCTCCGATTCCATCTATATTATAAGAACGCGTAATACATGAGCGTCAAAGCATCAAAAAACTGGATAGCATGTCAATATTATAGCACTGGGCATATCCTTTTCCTACGAATGTTAATTTGTTAATTATAAAGGCGGCAATGCGGCCTGACGCCATAAAATAATTCTATGGCGAAAAAAGCTCTGCAAACCTTCCGTTCTCAAAGTAATACCCCATTCCTTGCATTTTAGTCACAAACCCGAAAGACGACGGAGATGCGATCGGAAAAATAATTTTTTTGAAAAATCTGAAAAAAGAACTTATTTTTGTTAACAAAAAGACGGAAAGCCAAGAGTTGATTAGAACTGCAAAATAAAGGATAAACATATACTAATAGCATCACCGGCGGTGCAAAGCAGCCGCACAAAAACATACAAACGGGGGTATTGAATATGCTAAGGAGTCTCAAGGAAAAAGACCAGGCGCTCTACGACATAGTAAAGGCGGAGCTATCGCGCCAAAGGAACGGAATAGAACTTATAGCTTCGGAAAGCTACGTTCCCGAGGCGATAATGGAGCTTCAGGGCTCCGTGCTCACAAACAAGACGGCCGAAGGCTATCCCGGAAAAAGATACCACGCCGGCTGCCATGAGGTGGACAAGATGGAGACGCTTGGAATAGAAAGGGCCAAGGAGCTCTTCGGTGCTGAACACGCCAACATACAGGCGCACTCGGGCTCGCAGGCAAACCAGGCGGTCTACTCTGCAATACTCGAGCCGGGCGACACCATACTCGGCATGAGGCTCGACCAGGGCGGCCACCTTACGCACGGCAGCGGCGTCAACTTTTCAGGCAGGATGTACAACTGCATATCCTACGGTCTGGACAGGGAGACTGAGATCATAGACTACGACGAGGTTGAAAGGCTTGCGAAGGAAAAAAGGCCCAAGCTTCTCATAGCCGGAGCCAGCGCATATCCAAGGCTCATAGACTACGAGAGAATGTCTGAAATAGCCAGGGAAGTCGGAGCATATTTCATGGTGGACATGGCCCACATAGCCGGCCTTGTTGCAGCCAAGGTGATACCAAGTCCTGTGCCCTATGCGGATTTTGTAACCTCGACAACCACAAAGACACTCGCGGGGGCAAGAGGCGGCTTCATACTCTGCAGGGCGGAATACGCCAGCAAGGTGGACAAGGGGATATTCCCGGGAGTCCAGGGCTCAATGCATTTCCATGTAATGGGAGCAAAGGCGCACACCTTCAAGAATGCCATGACTAGCAAGTACAGGGAGTGCATGCAGCAGGTGGTGAAGAACGCCCAAAAGCTTGCCCAGGAACTTTCGCAGAGGGGCTTTAGGATAGTCACAGGCGGCACTGACAACCACCTGATGCTGGTAGACGTTAGACCAAAGGGCCTTACCGGAGTCCAGCTAGACGAGGCGCTCGAGAGCGTAGGCATCACAGTGAACAAGAACATGATACCTTTTGATCCCGAAAAACCGACAGTGACAAGCGGCGTCAGAATAGGCACAACAGCCATGACGATAAAGGGAATGAAAGAGGCGCAGGCCGAGCAGATAGCCGCGCTCATAGATGAAGTAGCCTGCAACATAGGAGACAAAACAGCCCTTGAGGGAATAGCCAGAAAAGTCACCGAGCTTGGGAGCAGCTTCCCGCTCTACCAGGGCTACTTCAAATAAGCTGGAGACGTGACGCTTCTACTGTTCCACTCTTGTCAAAATAAAAATCCGGATCTCCTCAAAAGGGAAGTCCGGATTTTATTTTGCGGGGATATTTTACATACCACCCTTAAGGGTAAATATTAAAATAAAGCGTGTGAGGTAGAGAACATGAATACAGGGATCCGCAGAATGGGCGATCTGGACATAAAAGAAGAGGTGCGCAAGCTAAAAAGCCTGGCAGTCAAAAACGGCCTGGGCAAGCTGCGCAGCCCGGCAGCGTCAAAAATGCCCGCGCCCAAAAAGACAGACATACTAATACTCACGGCGTTCTTCGGCTCCGGGCACCACAATGTATCAAAGGCCATAAAGGAGCAGTTGCTGGCGCTCGACCAGAGCCTGAGCATAGAAATCAGGGACCTTTTCAGCGTGACCAACCCTCTGCTCGAGCAGTACGCATACGACCTCTATGAGCTCATAACAAAGGAAATGCCCGAGCTCTACAACTACTTCTACAGGAAGCGCAAGGACTGCACGGAGTACTACATAGACGAGATAACAAGCATAATGGGCCTCCAGCGCCTCACCGAATACATACTCGAGACGCAGCCGAGGCTCATAATCTCAACCTTCCCGCTATGCTCCAACATAGTCTCGCGCTTCAAGAAAAAGCAAAAATCGAGCATGCCGCTGGCCACCTGCATAACGGACGTGGTCGACAGCTACGAATGGCTGAGCGATGAAACCGACCTGTACCTACTGCCGGCCGACTGCATCAAAAATAGCCTCATAAAAAAAGGCATAAGCGAGAGCAGGCTCAAGGTCACGGGGATACCTGTGCGAAAAAGCTTTCTCGACTCTGAAAACATAAAAAAACCATCACCCGGGGAAGTAAAAAGAGTCACGGTTATGGGCGGCGGAAGAGGCCACTTCGACATCGAAATGGAGCTGCTCAGGACGCTCGACCAGATGAGCGGAGTCGAAACCAGCATAATAACAGGCAAAAACAGAGAGCTTTTCGAAACCCTCCATAACCAGGGCTTTCAGAACACAAGGATAATAGGCTATGTCAAGGACCCGGCCTTCCTTATGAGAAGAACCACCCTTCTTGTCACAAAACCCGGAGGAGTCACGCTATTTGAGGCCATAAACTGCGAAACTCCGCTCATAGCCAAAATGCCAAACATCGGACAGGAGATGGAAAACGCCAACTTCATCAAAAAATACGCTCTGGGAGCAGTAAAAAATACAACCCTTGAAGTCGCCGGAGAAATAGAACGCCTCCTTGGCGACCACGATGAGCTCACAAAACTTCAAGACAACATAAAAAGCTTCAAAGCCACACTCGAGCGGGATAAAATAGGAGAGCATCTAATGAGTCTTCTCTAAGACCGGATTAAAGTAAATGCTTGTCTCCAATTCGGTTTTGCGGTTTGCAACTGCTTGGCCTTGATTAAACTCTTGAATTTTGAGAACTCGCTGCGCTCAGACACTCATAATTCTGCGGTTTAATCAGCGACCTTCGCAGGCAAATTCACCAAAACGCGAATTAAGTCGACTGCGCATTTAGCTTGAATCCTGTAATATGCAAAACCAACCGCCTTGTGCTTTAGTTATCGAATTCATGTGCGGAGACCTTGTATACGCGCAGCAAAAAGGCAGCCATGCGGCTGCCTTTTGCATAACACATATTGGATTTCCTCGAAGAGGGCTTATTCCCTCATCGAAGCTATAGCACTTCCGAGAGAACTTATCGCATTAGTAAGAGTCTCCAGCTTCTCCTCGATCCTCATGAGAAGATACAGGCATATCACAATGGGAAAGCCCACGTTCGAAAGCAGATAGACAAGCTGCTCCATAGCAATGCGACCTAGCTAAGAGCAACAGGCGTCTCGTCTATAGACACTATCTTCGCTGCAGACTTGCCTTCTATAGCTGCCCCGTCAAACACAAAGACATCCTTTTGCACCAGAGAATCCATAAGAGCGTCTATCTCTGCGCCAGTGACATCCTCCCTTGCATTCTCAAGCCTGAGAGTATATCTCTTGCCATCGGCCTTCACAAAACTCATTTCGATTGTCCTTTTCATATCAAAAACCCCCCTATATATAATGTAGTAATTATTCGCGGCGCCATCGCACCGCAGTTTTTATTTCCTTTGCCCACATTTCCCCCCTTGAGGCGGAGTCGAGCGGCAGACGTCTTACTCGAATTTAGTGTTTCGCGCTTGTTTTGCGCGGCTATAAATTGACTCGCATGCCGACTTGATTCAAGTTTTGTTGGATTACCCAGCACAGCATGCGCACAAAGCCGAAGAATTTTGAGTGTCTGAGCGAAGCGAGTTCTCAAAATTCGAGAACTTTGGCGTAGGCAAGCTAGAGGGAATCCCAAAACTGAATAGAAGGCAAGAGTTAATTTAAGCCGCCATTAAGCCGTAATCACCGATTCATCTATGCGCTTAACCTCGCTCAGCTCCGGCTCCTGCACCGACGCCAGCCCACTCGCCACCGCCAGAATATCAGCGTCGAGAGCCTCCGGCCTGAAATTCTTGAAAGTCTTCCTCTTGAAGACCTCCTTGCCGTCATTGCCAATCCCCATCGAATAAGTCAGCTGAAGATTAGATGCCACCTTTTCAACATTAGCCATTATAAAAACCTCCTTTGAAATTTTGTACTCACTATATATATTCAGCCTGGGACGGAAATTAGCACTATATTTTCAAAAAAGCCAAAAAAATTCCTGATGTGGTATAATGGATATACCGATAACCTAGAAAAAACAACCGAAAGCTTAACATAGATAATATGGCCAACCGCAAAATCACACCCCTGTTTATCGGAAAATCAGAGGCGGAGGTATGAAAAATGGAAAAGGAAATTCTGGAAATACTAAAAAACATCCAAAGTGATATGACCGACATGAAAGGCGAAATCTCAGGAATCAAAAATGACATGACCGACATGAAAGGCGAAATCTCGGGAATCAAAAATGACATGTCTGGCATGAAAGGTGAAATCTCCGGAATAAAAGATGAAATTTCCGGTATCAAAACTGAAATGACCGGCATGAAAAGCACTCTTGATGAACATACACAACTCCTTAGAGCTCTCGAGCATTCGGCTCAAGTCAACAAGGCCGAGCACGACCAGATGTTCAACGAAATTGCCCACATAAGAGGAGACGTTGAAAAACTCAAGAATGACTTCAACATAGTAGAAAGAATCGCCGCAAAGAACTGGTACGACATAACGACTCTCAAGGAAGCAAAATAATAAATAGCCATACCCTGACAAACACAAACGGGATAAGCACGCCAAACTCAGAAGCAATCTGAAAGGCTTGCCTATCCCGTTTTATCATTAAAAACACACCACTCAGCTTCCGCGGCACATTTCCTGTGAAAACGCCCCGTCCCGCAACTGCCGCAGAGCCCGCCGCGAAAGCTTGGAGGCATACGAATACGAAATCTCAAGCCGCTTTGCAGTCTCATCAGTGCTGAGTCCCTGCATATAAATAAGCTCGATGACATCCCTTTGAGCTTCAGGAAGAGTCTCGAGCGCCATCCTGGTTTCAACCCCTGCTATCTCGTCGTCGCAAGTCCCCGAACACTTGGAATGCTCGTCGCTCACATCCGCCTCCGCGCGCCTTGACTCCTCGAGAATCCTTTTGCGCTTCAAGTTCCAGTAGAACGTACTTATCATGTATTTGGCATAGCCGCAAAAATTCGCTCCCCGCTGAGGCTCGAAGTCGCGAATGAGCTCGAGCAGCTTTACGATGCCGTCCTGAAGCAGATCCTCATCCACCACGCCGAAATACTGCCTGCACTTGCCCCTAAGCAGCGGAGTAAAGCGCTCCACAAGCTCATAAGTAGAGTCCTTGCATCCACAGCAGGCCAGCTCGGCAAGCCTTTGCGCCTCCAAATGCTCCTGCTCTACTACAGCTGATTTGCCTTCCTGATTACAGAAATTCAATCCTTCTCACCCCTTTCAGCTCCAGCACGCCATCATTTGCCATCCTGTGAAGATGCTTGTTTACAACACTCGGAGCCCTGCCGACTTTTGCGCCTATCTCCTTGCGGCTGGGACAATACCCCATGCTTTGACACTCCCTTATGAAGACGATCATATCGCTCCTGAGAGTCTCGCTGCAGTATTCCTCGCAACTCCTTCCATACAACCCCTCCACCTCCCAAAAGTTAGCCCGAACCCGAAAACGGCAAATACTCTGCAAAACAAAGACGTGAACATACTGGAAAAACCGGGATCCTGAGCTTGCCCACATTATACATAAGACATATTGCATAAACAAGCCGCAAATTTTTGTTCGCCCCTGAAATTCATTCGGTTGAAAACGTAAAACCCCGATGCTGCAAAGCTTATACACAGATGAATAATTATTCGAAATATTGCTTGTCTCTGCAGTTTTGTAGGACTGGAGCACTATACATTCTGCGCCGCTCTGCGCATAAAATAATAATATATCTTAAAAATTAAAGAAAAATCCGAAACAGCCGATAAACCATATGCGGGAGTTTAACCCGTCTGATTAGACCAAATTCAATGGACATATAGATATAAACAGATAAAGGACTGGTGATTACAGACATGACAAACAAGAGACAGAGGGCTTCAAAGCTTATGAAAAGGATTACAGCCATGCTGCTTACTATGCTCATGGCGCTTGGGAGCGTGCCGTGGGGCGACATGGCAAAATCCTACGCGTTCGACGCAGGCACATACTACATAGAAAAGGTCCTAATAACCAAAATACACGCAGACGGCCTCTACAAGGTAACCCAGACCAGGATAGGCATAAAGGGATCCGGGCTCAAGGACATAGCCATAGTGGCCGAGACCTCCCAGGGCTTCAAGACATACACAAACAAAGAAATCAACACGGACGGAGTAGTTGAATTTCTAATAGCGGACAACCTCATAGGAAACAGCATAACAGTCGGCACAAAGGACATTCCAATAGACCAGGGCGGACTCCCGACAATGTCGGGCATAACCGACAGAGCCATAGTTGCCGGTGAGGAGGGCATTACAATATCAGGGGCCAATCTCGACAAGGTGGGGACAACTTATGAAGGGGCTGCGGTAGGCGGCTACTTCGAAGACAAGGCCGGTGCTGTGGGACAGATTGCGCTTCCGGTGTTAATTCCTGAGACAGAGCCGCGCAGTGATTCAAAGCTTTCGACAAGCGCGCTAAACGGCAACCTGGGTCTCCAGAACATAGTGTTCAAGAAGACATACTCAAAGAGCGTAGACTTCACATCAGGCAGCAAAAACGTAGAAATAACAATACAGAATACCTACAACGACCAGTTCAGGCTCACAAGGGACATGGACATAGAGGGCATATCGATGAACCCTAACAGGGGTCAGTTCGGCGATGAAATAACATTTACGGCCACTTCGGGACTTGATGTCGACAACGTCGATGTGTTCCTCCTAAAGAATCTCACGGACAAGTATACGAACGACAACAAGTGCATATTCGCAGGCTCCAATCCGGATGCCAACGGCAAGCAGGTGCTGACAGTCAAGGTGCCTGCCGAGAAAAAGGGCATAATTGAAAATGGCGAATACTACGTCGTAATAACAAACAAGATACCAACAGGAGCGGATCCGGACAAGTCGGTCAACCAGCAGTACGAATTCGACGGAAGCGACAAGTTCACCATAATAAGCGCCAGCCAGAAGATGAAGATATACTCCCCGCTAAACCCAGGCTCGGGTCCGGACTCGGGCTCCAAGACGGAGATATCGGGCGTATTCATAGGCTCGCTTAACCTCAGCGATTTCATTTCCGCTCAGGATGCGAAGACGACAGTGCTGGCCCCAGCGGGCGATGACAAGTCCATGTACATAGACTACGGCAAGGGAACCTACAAGGGCGACGAGGTGACAAGCGCAAAAAGGAAAGTCAGGGTGATAATAGGCGACGTGGCCAGCTTTGCAAAGGCGTCTGAGAGCGCATACGACTACAGCTTCAACTCGCAGCTTGACAAGGTGAAGGTAATAACTCCGCAGGTTACAGACGCAGAGACCAGTCCCACAAAAAGCGTAGTAATAGAAACCGAAACCACCATAAAGGTCAACAAGAAGGCGTCTGACGGGAGCATCTACGAGGACACGATAGTACTAAAGGACAGGGCAGAGCTCAAAAACGGCTACACCTACCAGCCTGGCACAATAACACCAACAGTCAGCGGAATAACGCCGCCGAAGATATATGTTGAAGGCAATGGCGACGGAGGCTACGTCACAACGAAGGACATAATGATATCAATAACCGGCCAGAACTTCCTGGTGCACAGATACATAGACGACAAAGGACAGGAAAAGATAAAATATCCAATAGTCGAGCTTGGAAATAAGGAAATAACGCTCAACAAGAACACCTACGGGGGGGCGGAGAGCTCCGTTGCTCCAGATAAGCTTGAATTCAAGGTGCTTGACAAAAACGACAACGAGGTGGACGGCAGCACTCCAGGACAGACAGGAGTCAGAATAGTCGCCATAATACCTGCGGGCACACCGGTGTCCAAAGCGGCAAAGGCAGACGTAAAGGTCATAAATCCAATGAAGGACAGCACCAGCATAGAGGGAAAGACGGGGATACTCTCGTACGGAGTGGAGTTTGCAAGCCCGCCGTCGGCCAAGGTACCCGTCATAGAAAGCGTAGCGCCTGATGCGGTCATGAAGGAAGGCGGTGAGACTGTTACAATCACAGGCTCCAACTTCCAGGACGGAGTCAGGGTATTCATAGACGGCTACGAGGTCACAGGAATAAAAAGACAGCTCGATGGCACGCAGATAACCTTCAAGGCTCCCAAGGGCAGGGAAGGGGTAACCCAGCTCCAAGTCATGAATTCCGAGGGCGGAATTGACACTGCAGAGTTCAGATTCGTAAAGACGTACACAGATCCCAAGATAAGCTCGTTTTCTCCAGGGAAGGGCAGCGGTGACGACGTCGGCTCGGGAATTGAGGCGACGCTCGTAGTTATAAGCGGCCAGAATTTCCTCCTCCCTGATCCAAGCGGAAGTGAGAGCTACATACAGAAGCTGATAGGAGCAAGGGTGCTCATAGGTGGAAAGGACATAAACAACTACAACAAGGACTCAAAGGGCAAGATAATACTCAAGAGGTATGAAGCGCCTGAAGGCGAAGACATAATAGAGCTTGACTCCAGCGGCAAGAAGCCTGTCCTGGCCGACTACTACCACAGCGTGGTGCTTGAAATTTCAGGTACAGAAGACGAGTTCATGGTGCTTAACGTC
>NZ_WXFG01000010.1 GCF_009881055.1 Peptoclostridium sp. | reverse complement strand
CCATTGCACCAGCAGCTGTTCAGACAAAGCATTCTGTAGCAGAGTATACTACTTCTGCTCCTGTGCCTTTTAGACATTCTGCCATAGCAGGACCTGGTATACCGTCTCTGTCACCGATGATGATGACTTTTTTGCCGTCAAACAAACTCATGGTTACCATCCTCCTTTAATAATTTAAAAGCTATAATAAACCCAGGCCTTTCAGCCAAGAGCCTATCTATAGATAATAATATCACATTTTGCCCATTTTATAAATTGGTTTATTTTATAATCGCGATTATTTTTGCTAAGCCGTTAACATTTGGAGAGCTTTAAAGAATGCATGCCAAGGAGGATATCCTCCTTGGCATGATTACAATATTACTTCTTAATTATGTTGTGCTCCGGTCCAAACGGGAAGCCAGTAATATCTTCGACTTCTCCATTTTCTTTAATAACTAGTATGTCGTGCTCGCGATATCCTCCTGCTCCAGGCTGTCCTTCCGGTATCATTATCATAGGCTCCATCGATATTACCATTCCAGGCTCTAGAACCGTCTCTATATCTTCACGGAATTCAAGTCCTCCCTCACGGCCATAGTAGTGTGAAAGCACTCCGAAGGAATGGCCGTATCCGAATGTACGGTTAGGAAGCAGATTGTGCTGTCTGAAAATTTCGTTCAGCTCCTCGCATATATCCTTGCATTTTACGCCCGGCTTTATCAGCTCCATGCCGCGTTTGTGTACTTCCACGTTTATGTTCCAGTATTCGAGCGACTTGTCGTCAACCTCTTCAAAGAACATTGTCCTTTCTAGTGCCGTATAGTATCCGGCAATCATCGAGAATGAGTTGTGGCTAAGTATGTCGCCTTTTTGTATCTTTCTAGAAGTGGCCCAGTTGTGAGCTCCGTCCGTGTTTACTCCTGATTGGAACCATATCCAGCTGTCTCTTAATTCAGCATGCGGATACAGCTTTGCTATCTCGCGTGTCATTGCCTGCGTTCCAGCTAGAGCCACCTCATACTCAGGAACTCCCGCAGCTATTGCTTCAACAACCGCATAGCCTCCAACGTCGCATACCCTGGCTCCGTTTTTGATGTGCTCTATCTCTTCGGCTGATTTAATCATACGGAATTTCATCAGATCATTAGCAACATCAACCAGTTCAAAATCCGGGAATGCGTCTTCTATCTGTTTCCTCAGGACTAGATTCACATGGTCGAATTCTAACCCAAGACGTCCTCTCTTAACTCCCGCATCATCAAGCACAGTCTTGACAGCATGCAGATAGTTGTCCCTTCTCCAGTCTGTATATACTATGTTGTCCTCGTAGCTTCTGCGCCATGGCATTCCTGCGTCTATGTTGGCGCTTACTGTAACGTGCTTGTCCTGAGTAACAACAAGTCCGTAGTTTCTTCCAAATGCAGTGTATAGAAAGTCGCTGTAGTAGTTTATGTTGTGGTATGAAGTGAAAAGCACCGCGTCTATAGACTTTTCTCCCATGTACTTTCGAAGCTTCGAATTACGTCTTCCCATTTCTTCCCTTGAAAATGTTGGCTGCACCTTTTCTCCGTTTCTTATTAACTTGATTCTTTCAAGATCGCTCATTTGTTTTATCATTCTTATTCTCCTCCCGACTATATATTTTATTGATAAACTTGATTTATATTAGTTCGCTTCCTTTTCAGGAGCGTCGAACTCCAGGTAACTGCTCTCTGAACTCTCTTTGAGCTCAGCCTTGAAAAATTTCACACATGCAAACGACATGAATACCATCACAATCATAAACGGCAATGTTGATACAATGGGCGCGTTTTGCAGTGCATCAAGGCCTCCCGCAAGCAGCATCACGGAAGCTATTGCGCCCATTATTATTCCCCAGAAGCCCTTGAGTCCATTTCCTGGATTCAAGTCCCCCCCTGAGGTGAACATTCCCATTACGAATGTGGCGGAATTTGCCGAGGTTATGAAGAATGTGCTTATTAAAATTACGGCTGCAGAGCTCATAAGTGAAGTCAGCGGAAACTGCCCAAGAAAAACAAACAGCGCCGTTGTTACATCCTTGTCTACTATGGCACCAATGTCGGTGCCGTTTATCTGCAGGTTTATTGCAGTTCCTCCAAAAGTGGCCATCCAAACAAAGCTTAATACCGTAGGGGCTATTAGAACTCCCAGGACAAACTCCCTAATAGTACGTCCTTTGGAAATCCTGGCAACGAACCCTCCCACAGGCGGTGCCCATGCAATCCACCAGCACCAGTAGAATATTGTCCATTTCGAAAGCCAGCCAGGCGCCTTGCCGTAAGGATCTGTAAAGAAGCTCATTTTCAATATGTTCTGAGAATATAGCCCCAGCGTGTCTGTCAGAACATCCAATATGAATCTGGTTGGTCCTGCAAGAAACACAAATGCCAAAAGTCCAAATACCAGCACCAGGTTCAGGTTGCTAAAGAACTTTATTCCCTTTTCAATGCCTGTAATGGCTGTGAAAGTGTAGACCGCAGTGATAACGGCTATGATTATCAATGCTGAACCTATGCTTTTGGGAATTCCAAACACCTCGTTGAGCCCGGCGTTCATTTGAAGAGCTCCCATTCCGAGCGACACTGCTACTCCAAACACAGTGGCAAACCCAGCTATTATGTCTACAGCCTTGCCTATCGGCCCCCTTGCTCCCTTTTCACCTATTAAAGGCACAAGTGTCGAACTGCACAGCGCAGGCATGCCCTTTCTAAACTGGCAGTAGGCCATCGCCATTCCTATCACGGCGAATATCCCCCATGGATGCAATCCCCAGTGGTAGAATACTGTCTGCATGGCATCTGCTGCCGCCTCGGCCGTACCTCCTGCCATTCCCGTTTGAGGAGCAAGAAAATGCTTCAGCGGCTCGGCAATGCACCAGAAAATCAAACTGATCCCCATGCCTGAACTGAACAGCATTGCAAACCATGATACCGTGCTGAATTCAGGAACGTCATCATCCTTGCCAAGCTTTATGCTGCCATACTTGCTAAAAGCAATGAAAATCGAAAAAAGCAGAAAGAACGTGACAACAAGAATATAAAGCCATCCCAGATTCGTAGTCAGCAACTTCACAATAGCAGCAAAAGTATTTCCTGCACTACTTGGAGATATTGCCCCCCATGCTACTATCGCCAAAGATAGTATTGCAGACACCCAAAATACCGGTTTGTCTATCTTGCCAAAGAAATTACCCATAGCAATCCTCCTGAGAATTACAGGCCACGCTAATGAAACGGTGAATAACTGCGACAACATTGCCTGTCGACTGCATGGATTTTTGCCTGCCTATTAGCTCGGCCTGTATTTTGGCATATCTAATCTTCAAATACGGTTTGATCATCAACTTCTGTTTGAAGCGCTCTTAACGCTTTTTCAACTAGCGCCCTTCTGATCTTTTTATCTCCATCAGGGCCTAGATTTGGATTGCCTAGCGGATATGGGATTCCAACGGCAGGTACAATCCTGTTGGCTCCGATTGTAAGTGATATAGGCACTACTGTAGCAACGTGAACCACTGGAATTCCAGCTCTTTCAATCTCTTTTACCATCGTTGCGCCGCAACGTGTACATGTGCCTCAGGTAGATGTCAGGATAACTGCTCCTACTCCATCATCAACCAATTTCTTCGAAAAGCCTTCTCCGAATCCTTTGGCGTTTCCTACGGAAGTACCCGTTCCCGTTGTACTTACGAAATAATCTGCAAGTTCGCCTATTACTCCTTCTTTTTCCATTTCCCTCATTACATCAAGAGGCACTACAAGGTTTGGATTCTCTGTGACGAACGCCCTGTCATAGCCGCCGTGTATAGTCATGAATCTGTCAGCTCCCAGAGAATCCATGGCTGAAATATCGTATACTCCATACTTTGTGGCACTTGACGATTCGATCCTGTCGGGATTACCTTGCGGAACTATCCCGCCTGAAGTAACAATGGCGACCTTGATCTTTGACATGTCCTTTACTGCCGGATTAGGCGCTACGCGGTCAAATACCGGCATTGGATATTCTGTGATGAACTCCTCGCCCTTCATCTTTTTGACTAGCATGTCGATGCCTCTTTCAGAAGCTCTCTTTTCGTTGAAATAGTTGACCCTTATTCCCCTTACATGATAGCCCTCTTCCTCCGGCGGCCCTACCTCTTCCCCCTTTGCAAGCTTAAGCCCGAGCCTTGCAAGCTTTGGAACCGCATTTCTCATGTCGGCCGCCGAAATTTCAGTTTCAATTATGTGTATGTCCTTTTTATACATGTCAGTGCCCGGGTTTTCCCTGTACATGGCGCTTACTACAGGAATTCCAAGCTCATCCTCTACAGCCTTTGCAACCGATCCGCAGGCAACCCCATATCTTCCGGCATTGAATGCCGGCCCTGCCACAAACAGGTCGGGATTATATTTTTTTATCATTTCGAGTATTGCCGTCTTTGCAACCTCCATGTTCTCACCGTAGTAGGTGTCACCGCAAATCACTGTGGCCACTATCTCAGCCTCTCCGTTGAATGCCGCATTAAGGGCCATTCCCGGTCCCACCGCTTCTTCCCTAACCTCTGGCGGTATGTCTGCCCTTTCTTCTCCTCCAATCCCAGCGAAAAAGTTGTTTATATAATGAACTACCTTTAGTTTGCTCATGATTTCTCCTCCCCTCTTAATATGTTCTAGCTGCCAATTTGTTGTATCCGTTTGCAATCGTAGAGGCTATTATTATTTGAAGCTCCGCCTCAATGCTTCCGTCAGGCCTTAAGCTTCCCTCATATCCGCCTATCATAGTTTCAATGTAGTCTAAAGTTCCTATTATCTTGTCCATAGGAGGGAATTCTATTATCAGATTCCCCTGGCCGCACGATACAAGCGCATCCGCCTCGGCAACAGCATCTGCAAGGGACTGGGACTTTCCATCCCTGCCCGGGAATTCGTCAGTTATAAGCACAACCTTAGCTCCCGCAACAGTAGCTTTTTTGCAGTTCATCATTAGATCAGTATCAGGGTTGCCATAGCCTTCTTCAGTTATCAATACACCGTCAAGTCCCAGGAATTCTACGAATTTACCTACCATGTCAGAAGATCTTTCCTTGTCTGCCAGGAACACATTTTCATTAGTCAGAATAACACCTATGAAGTTGATGTCCTTGCCGTGCCTCTTGTAGAGATCCTCTATGACAGGATTGTTTAAATGGTGGAACGTGGTGACTTTGTCGCATGGAGCAACGCAGTTTCCGCTTGTAATTGCCCCGTCCATTATTTCTGTTGGGTACATGAACGTAGGAACCATCTGCTTTGCATCCACGCCGTAATAGTAAGTGTCATGAAGCAGTCCCTGGGACTGCAGCATATGGATGTATCCTACCTTTGGAAGATCAGGATATTGCGCCACCTGCTCCAAAAGCGGCTTGGTTTCATATACTACAATTTCATCGGGCTCAACATCTCTTCCCGCTTCTCCTACAAATGCTCCAATTTTGAGTCCTGCCCTTCTGGCCGCCTCTTCATAGGCATGTGTCTCAAGACCTTCCTTAGGCTCTATTACTATGCACACGTTGAAAGTCTCAGAAAAAGGCGTGTACTTGGCTGCAGGGCCCGACATGTCTATTATTCCTTCCTGAAATCCCACTATGCTTCCACAGGTCAGCACTGTTGCCCCAACCAGAGCATGAGTTCTTCCCGAACCCACAGTCTTCACCTTGCTTATCATCCCCGGGAACATGCCTCCCGAGCCTTCCACCTTCACCCTTGGCTCGATTACATCCTTTACCGGTGCTATCCTTACAGATTCTCCCGGCCTTGCGAGTTCTACATTCACACTAAGTATGCGGTCATCTTCCATTGCAATGTCGATTAGCTCTTTCTTGTTTACATAGAGAGTTCCATTCTCAACCTTTGTTTTTTCTCCAAACTGCACATCAATGATTTTTATTTTTCCAAGTTCCAAACGCAAAACGCACACCTCCTCGTATTTTTAGGCATTTCCTAAATGTTCTAAATAGACTTGCAAAAGCTTTGTTATCTGCTTAACATTTATATGAGCAATTTATGTGCCAAAACACCCGTTTAACAAAATGTTTTTTTATTTGTTGATTTTACAGCGTTTTGAGCTCTCGCCCATGCCCTTTTCCTTTTTTCAAATTCGGAAATTGCCTGTCCACTAGGCAATTTATTTCATACCAGGTAGGCAATTTATTTCCAGGTACCTTGAAAATATGAGCGCATAATTGCTCGAGTTTTAACATATGGCTATGCTCGCAAAAAAAGAGACGCCAATCTTTTTCAAGATAAGCATCTCTTAGCTAGGAAATCCTTTTCACAATTATTTAGTTGTTGTCTTTATCAGCTACTTAAGGCCATATTCTCCGATTTTGTTAAACAGCTGCCTTCTGCTGATTTCCAACTTTCTTGCAGCTTCCGAAATGTTGTCTTCGCACATCTCGAGTACCTTTTTAATGTATCTGCTCTCCAGGTCTCTCCTTACGTCTCTAAGAGGCCTTACATTTTCCATGTGATCTTCCTCGTCCTCATCCAGACAATGCTCGAGCTCTGGCAAATACCTCTTCAAGATTACCCCGTCTTCCGACAAAACGACAAGCCTTTCAATGATATTTTTAAGTTCCCTTATGTTGCCCGGATAATCATATGAAATCAAGAAGTCCATGACTCCCTCTTCAATGCGTGATATTTTCTGGTTGAACTTGAAGCTTGCCTTTTCCAAAAAGAAATCAAGCAGCAAGGGGATATCCTCTCTCCGCTCTCTAAGGGGCGGGATTTCTATGCTGATTGTGCTGATCCTGTAAAAGAAATCTTCCCTGAAGCTTCCCTTAGAAATTTCCTTTCGCAGATTTTTATTTGTTGCGCAAATAAGTCTGAAATCCACATCGATAGGGCGATTGCTGCCTATCTTTTCTATTATCTTTGTTTCTATGGCGCGAAGAAGCTTTACCTGGGTGCTCAAGGATATCTCTCCAAGCTCGTCAAGAAATAAAGTTCCGCCATGGGCTGCTTCGAATCTCCCTTTTCTTTGCTCCACTGCGCCGGTAAAGGCACCTTTCTCATGGCCAAAAAGCTCCGATTCAAGCAGTCCATCTGAAAAGGCCTGACAGTTCACAGGTACAAAAGTCATATCCTTTCTTTGACTGCAATTATGAATGTATCTTGAAAAAACTTCTTTACCTACTCCGGACTCACCAAGCAGCAAGATGTTTATGTTGCTTTGCGCCGCCTTTTTCGCAATCTGAAGCACCTTATTGAATTTTTTATTTTTTGTTCGGAGCATGAAGTTTGAGTCTGATTCCAAATCTAGTTCATGCTCCTCCTGCTTGGATGAGCTTCCAGTCAATTTCTTTATCTCCCTCAAAAGCTCCTCAGGATCGTGACCTTTCACAAAATATGTAAAAGCTCCCTTTTGCATGGCCATTACAGCATTCTCTATTGTGCCGTATCCTGTAATTATAATGACCTCCAGCTTGTCGTGCTTTGCCTTTATTTTCTCCAGCAGCTCTATCCCGTCCATGCCTTCCATTATGAGGTCGGTAATCACAAGCTGGAAACTACCGTTATCAAGCTTCTCCAAAGCCTCCATTCCACTTGCTGCCGTTTCTGCTGCATATCCATTATCTTCAACAATCATCTGGAGCACTTCTCTGTGCTCTAGCTCGTCATCTACAATCAGTATTTTGAATGAAATGTCATTTGGCTTCATTTTATTACTCCCCTCTAAACGGCAGTTGCATTTGAAAGCAGGTTCCTTTTCCTGGTTCGCTTGAAACCCATATTTTCCCGCCGTGTTTTTGTATTTCGTTATAAACAATATAAAGTCCCAGACCTGTTCCTTTTCCCACTGGCTTTGTCGTGAAAAATGGATTGAATATGTTGCCCAAATCTTCTTTACTGATCCCTTTGCCATTGTCACAAAAGACGATTGAAATTCCGTCCTCGCTTTTCCCGCATGCAATTTTAATAATTCCGCCTTGCGGCATAGCGTCAATGGCATTAGAAATCAAGTTTATGAAAATATGCTTCATTGACTCTTCATTTGCAAAAAATGAAATGTCTTCAGGACACGAAACATCAATATGTATTTTTCTTTTCTCAATAATATTGTTTTCCAGTGCAACTATGTTATTAATAAGGGCCTTGATGTTGACTTTTTCATACTCGTTGGCGGAAATTCTAGAAAAATTAAGCAGATTGTCAATTATATTGCTCGACCTCTGCACGGAAGATTCTATTACTTCCACGGCCCTTTTCAGTTTGTGCTCATCATTCATGTTGTTTTTTATTATGTAGCAATAATTTCTGATAAGCCCCAGCGGATTTCTAATCTCATGAGCAACACCTGCAGCCAGCTGGCCAGTGGCCGCCATTTTGCTTTCGTGGAGGATTTGCTGCTCCCTTATCTTGAAATCCGTTATGTCTTTTATCATTACCAAAACGGCTGCCACATTTTTTCTTTTGTCCTCCAGCGGGAAAGTGCTCATTTGAAACATTTGGGTTTCATAACTGAATTCCTTTTGTCCCTGCTCTCCTCCCTCGAATGTGCTCTCTATCATATCCTCAACACCGGGGCCGTGGAGTACGTGCTGGAAATCAAGGCTGCTTTGACCTATTAGGTCATTTTTGTCTAGATTCAAAATGCTGCAGAAAGCCTTATTTACATTTATAATCTTATGCTGCCTGTCTACGACTGCCATAAGGTGTGTTAGTCCGTCAAATGTCGTTTGGAGTGTCTTGTTGCTTTCGTAAAGCTCCTGGGTCCTCTTGTCCACTTCCCTTTTCAACATATTGCTCCATGACCAGGAGATGTATACTATCAGACATATCAGGCTAACAAAGACAAGGGCAACAAAGGCTATCATTTGGGAGGCTTCTTCTTTATCGTAATTAACTGATGGTCCGAACCATTTTTCATTTATCTTTTCTATGGTCTTCTTTTTTTTCATATTGTAGATTCCCTTGTTGAGTATGGACAACAACTCTTTTTCACCCTTTTTGACCGCCAAAACCGCTTCTTCTTCGATGAAGGGCTTGTCGATAATTTCATATTCTTCTCTAGTGTCCATGGACTTGTGCAAATACTTTATAACAGCCTCTTCCCCCACTACTGCATCTACCTTCCCCTTTTCAAGAAGCTTTATGGCAGTCTGGGAGTCTTCGGTAAGCACGTAATTAATAGACTTGACCTTGGAATTCAAAAATTCTATGGCATAATCTCCCTTAGCAACCCCCACCGTCTTGTTTTCCAGATCAGTGTAGTTGCTAATACTCCCTTCGCCCTTTGGAAATAGTATAGTCTCCCTAAGCGTATACATCGGATCTGAAAAATCGAATACCTTTGATCTTTCTTCAGAGGGTATTAAGTCCAGGAAATCACTTTCTCCTGCTGACAGCTTGTCCAATGACTGGCTCCACCATGCAGTTGATTCGATGGTTATGACCTGCCCGACCTCGATTGACAGCGCGCTTATATAGTCGACTATCAACCCCTGAAATTGTCCTTCCGTTTCATCTATGTACCTGTGGGGAGGAGAGGTTTGATCAGATATGTATTTTATCTTACCGTGGCTTTTGAGCCATTCGTGCTCTTCCTCAGTCAGTTCACTGGGCGTTGCAAAATATTCAACTATGTTCATGTCGTAGGCCATGCTTAAATATATGTTCAAATACAAGACGCCTAGCAGCATCGCTGCAATCAAAGTGTTGATTATCCTCTTCTTCATAATATATTCTACCCTTCAGTTATCTTTATGATAATCACATTAATCTCTGCTTTTTAAATCACTGCAAATAAGGCGTTCAAGCACAATTTCTCCCTTTAGCCATAAGCCGGAATAGGAGATTGTGCCAAAACGCCACACTTGTTTGTCAATAATCAGACATACAGGTAATTTATACCACAAATAAAGCCTTCTAATCTAAAATTTATACGTATTAGAGTGTGTCCATTACAAACAAAAAAGCGCCCCTTAAGGGCGCCTGTTTCACGTAGAGTGCGAATGCCAAAATAATATTTATGTATGCTTTCCCTACTGTTTGATTGCTTCAAACATGTACGTGGCTTTGCTGGCTCCATTGGCAAGGTTCGAGTACTCCATGTCCACAATGCCGCTTAGCATTCCATCGGACTCCTGCATGGGTATTTTAACCTGCATAGGCATTGTAAATTCCGTATAGGGATCAATGTAGTGGTCCAGCTGCTTTTCAAGAGCAAAGCACAGCTTATCGCCTTCCAGGTAGCCTTCAGTCTTTATCTGCACACCACTGTAGAAATCCGCAGGATAGGCTTCTCCGTTTATAGAAGCCTCTGAAGGCACTAGTTCTACTGACAGCTTGCCGTCAGCGAGCTTTGCAATTTTCATGTCGAATCTTGACTCGAACGCACTTATGCCGGCCTCGCCGTGCTCCTCATATACCCAGTACTTGAGAACCCAGTTGCCTGCAAATCGGTCTGCCGCTTCGCTTTCCTCCGTGCTGCTCGGAGGTTGCGTTTTTGCTCCGAAGGCTGCATTCCCTTCTGTTTGAACCGTTGGCGGCTGCTCTCTGAAGAATGCCGCCCAAATGCCTGCCACAGCCAGCAGAACAACAATCAAAGATATGAATATTGCCTTCCCAAATCCGCCCTTTCTAGGCTGTTCCCCAAAGGATTCCATGAATTCCCGCTCGCTTTCAGCGTCGTCATAGTCCTGCTGCTCGACTGACGGTTTTGGCTCTTCCTGTACACTGCACTGGTCATCAATCTTGCTGCCGCAGCTTTCGCAAAACTTGCTGTCAGGTGACAATGGACTTCCACATTGCGCACAAAATTTACTCATATGCTATCCTCCTTCACTTTATTTTTATACATTATACAAAAAGCGCCCACAAGGAGCGCTGTATTTATAAAAAAATATTAAGCTTATACTTAATGAACCTGAATTCAGCAAACATAACATTTATAGCCGGAAGCAATTCCTTATTGTCCATATCATCGCCTCCCGCCATTACATAGTACTTAAATTATAACACAAATGCTTGTTAAGTGCCCTAATCAAATAGCTCTAGGCATCTACATTATTCCAGTGCAGTCTCTGGCTGGCTTAAAGGCACCTGCTTTCCCTTTCGCCAGCGGTAGAATGACATTATTATCACGCCGAAGGCAAAGCATACGGCAATTAGGCTGACGAAGAAGCCAAAACCGAATATGAGTATCTTGCTCAATAGAATCAAAGCAAGCAATGCAACAGCGAATCCAAGAAACTGATATCCCCTGACATTCCAGTTGAAGCGTTCAGCCATCAAGCGACCTATCGCGTCGCCGGCTATGACCTTCGCCAATATAAGCACTGCAAAATATGCAGACATCAGTATGAACGACAGCGGCATGCCTATCATAGTAATCATAAGCAGCAACGCTGCAACAGGAACTGCTACTGCAGCCAGGAAACCTATCCCAATGCTGGCCCAAGGAGCCTCCCTCCCTACCCTGCCAAGACTTGAAAGCATATTTGGAAAAAGCAAATACGCGGCCCCCCAAATCAGCAATCCTGCCGCAAACTGGCCAAAGGTTCCAAACCAACTAAAATACTTGGTCTTCATCTCAGGCACCGGGCTAGGCTTTGGAGTCAGCTGCTCAATTTCCCCGGTTTTTGCATCCGGAGAAATCTGAGCCTTGTTAGAAGATGTATAGGTAACTTTTCCGCCAATTGTTCCTGAAGGTCCTACCACAAGATTTTGAACATCCCAGATAGTTACATCACCCACTATGGGAGCATTCAAATACATCTGGTTTGCAGCGCCCATAACCTCTCCCGCTACAGCACCCAGGATTTCAACAGTATTTCCGAATATGACGACGTCTCGCCCGATATTCGCTTTATCCTTTAGATACATGGTATTGCCGGCTCCAGTGACGCTTCCTTCTACAGGCCCATACAGGTTAAGGGTGTTGCAAGCTACGCGGACGTCCCCTTTGACGCTTCCGTTTATGCTGGCCGTGTTAACGGCTGCAATGACATCACCCGCGACCAAACCGTTTATTACTACCGACTGTCCCGCCACGAATACGTCTCCGCTTACATTTGCATCAACAGTAATGTTGTTTCCTGTCACAAACAGAGGCCCTTTGATATCACCGGCAGGCACATATACAGAATCTCCATTCCTGACCTCAAGTGCCGATGCAATGCAGACAGGAATCAGACACATTATAAGAGCTGCTACAAGTACATAGCGCCCCCATTTTTTACTTCGCATAAGAAGCCCTCCTTCACATTATTGGCTAACGTACAGTTTTATTGATTTTTACAAATTTGTATACCTATTAATATAAGTTCCCTTTTAGTTTGCTTATGTAACTATGTGAACAATAAAAAATCCCCCGGGAATATATTCTAGGGAGATTTTTGTATTTGACCTTTTTATCTCTGTTCCCTCGTCCAGTATCTGCTTCCGTCAGCACTCCTGTCCATGAAGCCGTAGTCTATAAGGTACCTTCTTATCATGACATAATCGTGGTATACCTTCTCTAGTATGCCATTGATATCCTTCTCCGAGTATTCTGTCCCCGGCTTGAATTTTGCTGCAATCTCAGTCAATATTATAACCTTTCTTTTCTCCTTGCCAGGAAAATTGATAAGCATACCGCTGCCGTCAAAATACTTGGTAAGGACTTCCTTTCTTTCCTTTTCAGTTATTCCGAATTTTTCATCAAGGACAGAAGACCCCTTGTGGACTGTCATCTGCTCATCGGGAGCTCCCTGGACGCTTCTTGAGCCAAGCAGCTCCATTATTGCAAGAAACACCTTTGCCTGCTTCTCCCTCTCCCTGAGTTTGAACCTGTAGTTTCTCACTGTGGATTCTGTGAGCGTCAAGCTCCTTGCTGTTTCACGGTCCGACATCCCCTTGAAAAAACACTCAAGCACCTGTGTCTGGCTTTCAGTCAGCCCCGTATGCTTCTTGTTGAAATTCATGAGATAGCTGAACATGCCTCCATGGTCGTCCTGAATGTGAAGCTGCATTCTCTTTTCCGGAGTGACAAATTTTTCACCCATTTGGTATATAAGCCCCTCTTCATAAACCTCTCCGCAGACAAGGCACACATATGCTTCCTTTTCTCTGTCATGCACATAGCCCCGTTTCATGTCATCTATGGATGAATTCCAAAACAAAAGATTTATATCCATAAAATCACCTCCTGAATTCAGAATATCATTTCTGCTGAATTTTGTAAACGTTTTTATTTTTTGTTTTCTATTTAATAAACAAATCGTAATTAAGTTTGTTTATATACCAAAAAAAACGCAGACCAAATATAATCATCTTCAGTCCGCATTTTGCTACATAAATCATATATGTATGAGCTTTTCTATTTCAAATATCTCAATCTTTCAATGTCCTCAGCCGTTCTGGCAGTCAAATGTTCCACCAAATTTATAGCTTCGCCAATTTCCGTTATATTAACCCTTATTGAAGCCATCTCATTAGTTATTTTTTTAATTTCATCAGAAACATTTTTGCTTTCTATATTTGAATCAGGCTTATCTTCAATCATCTTAAAAATACGATCATATTCAGCATGAATTTTCTCAATGTTTTCTATGGTGCTTAACAAAGGTGCTAATTTCTCATCCAGCTTTTCATCCAGCTTTTCATCTAATTTTTTGTCCAATATTTTGAATATTTCACTCACCATCTTCATTATTTCATTTTCCACACGGTTTCCTCCTTTTTCATCTTAACATTAAATATCGCACATGAAGTAATATACCCAAATTCAAAAAATATATTTATATATATGATTTAATACAAAATTAATAAACATAAAGCAAGATAGTCCGCTCCTCATAGTCCGGACTCTCTTGCTTTACGTTTATTAATTCTATATATGTATTATTTCGAACGGCAGCTTTAACAATTCCCGAATTTCATGCAGTTCCCATCGGATTTTATATTACAAATTTATAATTCAGGTTATGTTAATATAATAACTATCTCTCCCTGAAAATTCAAGTACCTACATCAAATTAAATTTATTTTTTTCTCTTTTGGCCTTTATAATCTTCATAAGGTCATCAAAGCTCTTTGTATTGATCACATCAGTGGCTTCAAGCCATCCCCTTCTGCCCTGCTTTATTCCAAGCCTCATCAGGTTCAGCTCGCCCGTGCCGTGAGCGTCCGTCGATACAGCCAGCATTACTCCCAGCTCCTTTGCCATTTTACAGTGCATTTCATTGAGGTCCAACCTGTCAGGCTGCAAATTGAGCTCCATTACGCAACCTAAATCCCTTGCCGCCTTCATCAGTCGCTCCATGTCAAGCTCGTAAGGCGCACGGTGGTCAATCAGCCTTCCCGTCGGATGTGCCAGTATGGTGAAGTAGGGATTGTCAATTGCCCTTATTATCCTATCTGTCTGCTCGGCTTTTGAGAGATTGAACTTGTGGTGGACTGCACACACGACCATGTCAAGACGACTAAGCACGCTGTCAGGAAGGTCGAGAGTCCCGTCCTCGAGTATGTCCACCTCTATGCTCTTTAGCACCCTTATGCCCTTTAGGCTTTCGTTGAGGCTGTCTATCTGCTCTATCTGTTCCTCAAGCCTCTTTTGCGTTAGGCCCCTTGCTATCCTCAATCTTCTGGAATGATCGGTTATAGCTATATATTCGTAGCCCCGCTCCCTTGCTGCCAGTGCCATTTCCTCTATCGTGGCTCTCCCGTCTGAAGCCTTTGAGTGCATGTGCAGGTCTCCCCTAATATCCTCAAGGCTTATAAGCTTCGGTAGCTTGCCCTTTTGCGCAGCCTCAATCTCGCCCATGTTTTCCCTAAGCTCGGGCGGTATGAACTGCAGCTCCAGGAGAGAAAATACTTCCTCCTCCTTCTCGCCTCCTACTCTGTCATTTCCCCTGAATATGCCGTACTCGCTTATCTTGAGTCCCTTCTTAATAGCAAGCTGCCTCATGGCGACATTGTGTTCCTTTGAGCCTGTGAAATGATGCAGCGCGGCGCCGGCGGATATCTGGGGAATAGCTCTCACATCCACCTGTAATCCAAGCCTCAACACTGCGCTTGAGAGCGTATCTCCTTTTTCGAGCACCTGCTCGACATCCTCATAGCCTGTGAACCTTTCCATGACATCTGAAACACCATCATGCACCACGAGTATGTCTATGTCTCCCACAGTCTCCTTGCCTCTTCGAAAGCTCCCGGCTATCTCGACCGATTTAACTCCTTTGCTTTTTTTGAGGTGGTCAATAAGCGGCATTACTATGACTTCGGCTGTTGAGAGCTTTATTCTCGGCTTTGCGTCTTTCTTGAGCCCCATGGCTTCAATCTCTTCGATTATCATCCTTTCAGTCTTTACATCAAAGCCCCTTATTTGGCTGACTCTGCCTTCCCTGGCCGCCTCCTCGAGTTCGCTGAGATTTTTTATACCAAGCTTCTCATAAAGCTCCCTGACCTTCACAAATCCTATTCCTCTTAGCTTGAGTATCTCAAGCAGGCCCTCCGGGAACTTCTCCTTGATTTCTTCGAACTGGTGCAGCTTGCCTGTGTCTACAATCTCGGCGAGCTTTTGCGACAGTTCCTTTCCTATGCCTGGAAGCTGGGTAAGATCCTCTTCCTGCTCTACCATTTCATGTATGCTGCGAGGCAGGCTTGCCAAACTGTAAGAGGCGTTCCTGTAGGCCCTTATCTTGTATCTGTTGGCTCCATCAATCTCAAGCATGTCAGCATAGTCGCTGAGCAGCTTTGAAATATATGCGTTGTTTACAGCCATTGCCTCACCTCCATATGTCGTGACTGCTAACCTATTCTTATACATCTCATTGACATGGATGAGTGCTGAAGCCCCGTGTAAATGAATTCCAGCCTGTCGCCTTCTTCCTGCATCCCTGCAATATAGAGCAGCGGCAGATAATGGTCTCTTGTAGGCACTGCAAGCTTTGCTGAATCGCCGGCATTCTTGTAGTCTATAAGAGCTCTGTGGTCATTGTTCTCCAGCGCCTTAGCAATATATGAATCAAAATCAATAGTCCAGGCAAAAGGGGCGGCATCCATTTCACGGTTCATCTTCCAAAGATTGTGGACTATGTTTCCGCTTCCAATAACGAGTATCCCCCTATCCCTAAGTCCGCGCAGCTTTTTGCCCATGTTGTAATGGTATTCCTCATCCCTGCCCATGTCCAAGCTCATCTCCACAACCGGAATGTCGGCATCCGGATACATGTGCACAAGCACAGCCCAGGCGGCGTGATCCATGCCCCACTTGTCGTTGCATGTGACTCCCTCTTCCCTCAGCTCCTCTTCTATGCGAGCGACAAAGCTCTCTGCTCCTGATGGGCTGTATTTGACCTGGTAGAGCTCGTCTGGGAATCCGTAGAAGTCATAAATCTGCCTGGGCCTGTCAGCGCAGGTTATGTGGGTGCCCTGAGCCATCCAGTGCGCAGAGACTACAAGTATCGCCTCTGGCCTGGGGATTGAATCTGCAGCCCTCTTAAGCGCCGCTGTATAAGAATTGTCCATTATCGCATTCATAGGATTCCCATGGCCTATGAAAAGCGCGGGCATTTTTGAACTCATGAAAAAGCCTCCTTTTGGGGTTAATCCTGTCCTGGTTCATTGTCTGTGTGCATTATCTTATTTTGTAGTCTCACCAACTACTGTTATATTAATATACCCTCTGTAAAAGTACATAAAAACATTCCTTCCGAAGTAATTTTGAGCAAACATATCACCCGCATTGTTCAAAAAATAAAAAAAGCCTGCACCACAACTATGTCCCAGCAGACTTCTCCCCTACAGCCTTCCTTTTACAGTTCCCTTTCAAGTATCGGCAATGCTATTCCCACGAGTGCCAGCATAGGCACAATAAACCATGCCATTTTTAGTGCAACCCGCAAGACCACCTCTGTTGCCGTCATGACTTTACTCCCCCTAACTTGGACATATATTTACTATATATCATATCTATATACGCGAAATTTCAGACATAACTGTCCCCCAAATGCTGTTTTATGAAATATTTTGTGTAAATCACCCTTCCAAGGGTATAATTCAATATTTAAACGCAAAAAGCACCTGATGCGAATATTTCCCCCGCACAGATGCTTTTTTAACTTCATACTCTTGCACATTAACCCTATGCATATTCCAAATTCAAATTGCACTTCTATCTTATATAGCTTACCGTTCCCTTTCTTCTCGAAGGAGCCTTTGTCGGCCTAGACTTCTTGTAGCCTACTGCCACTGCGTAGTAAGGCCTATATCCCTCTGGTATCCCGAGCTTCTTCTTGTACGCTTCCTTTTTGCTGCTCTCGAACAGGAATGTCACTATCCCGTTCCAGCAAGTGCCTATGTCTATAGCCTCTGCTGCCAGGAGCATGTTCTGTGTTGCCGCCGCGCAGTCGATTTGGGGCATCATCGACGCCTCTTCGCCCGAAACCACTATGAGAGTAGGCGCTCCGTAGAATATGTCAAGCTCCGGATTTTTGACCATCTTAAGTATCACTTCATCCAGATTGAATTCCTGTGCAGCTTCTTTTGACTGTGCGCTAAGCTCCTCTATGAGCTCTCTTTTTTGGACAACCGTGAAATGCCACGACTGATCGTTATGCGCGCTAGGAGCGTATATCCCAGCCTCGAGTATAAGCTCCAGCTCTTCCTCGTGTATTTGTTCCTCCATGAATCTTCTTATGGATCTTCTTGACTTTATGACATCTATGACTTTATTTTCCATAATAATCACTCCCTTTATCCTTATATGCTATTTTTGAGCTGTTCTTTCTCTACTTTTAAAGGATATCCAAAACAGCCCTGTGCTAATCACCCTCTGGCTCCGTATCCAATATACATGGCCTTCCATCGAAACCGAATATTATAACTATTACCTGTATGAAAAGGGACGCCAGAGCCGCAATAATGAAGAAATAGTAGGCCTTGAGCCCGTCAGCTCCGAATTTGGTTAAAAACGCGCCGAATAAAGCGATTGCTGATCCAAGCGACATGCATGCCGCAGCCCAATAGTGCCTTCTTGATATGTAGCAAGCCGCCCAGAAACCCAGGGCGATTGCGCATATTATGAATATGCTTCCGTATGTAGATACCCTGTCTCCCGTGAAAAAAGACTCGGACAATACCATGTTCCTGTATTCCAAAAAATTTTCTACGCCTGTCTTCCTAGATGAATAGTATTCAAGCGCCCATGCACCTCCAAATAGCAGACCCTGCAGCAAAAATGCATAAAATGCAAACAGCTTCTTCATCCCTTACCTCCTCGTATACTATGATTAACGGCGAATTTCCAAATGAATAATGGACATCGCCAATTGTACCTTGATAACTGAATATTTATTTAACCCTTTTCCGTTATAAATATAGACCTACAACCAAGCTTGT
>NZ_WXFG01000027.1 GCF_009881055.1 Peptoclostridium sp. | reverse complement strand
ACTCGCCCAAAATTGGGTGTATAATGCATTTAAGGGACAGATGCTTGTTTTAAGCACCTATCCCTTAACTTATACAATAAAACTGCATCAGTTTTTAGCGTTTACACAAAATCTGAAACATACCCGATACATGGCGGAATGACGCTCGATGAGATAGCCTATCTCGACCTTGTCTATGCGCCTCCGTTTTCGGGTGTATGGGACGCCGTAAACATAGCAGCCAATTCAGCTAAGCATAGTTAATAGAACGTAAGTTGAACGCACTAAGGGCTCCGATGAATTGTATTCGGAGCCCAACTATGTTTTTGCTATGCTTATGTCTGTGCAATCTGCTATTTCTGCTACTCGCTGCACGCCTTTATGAAGCTTTCGAACAGCGCCAGGTGTTCCTTGTGCTCTTCAGCCATGCACTCGGGATTCCACTGCACTCCAGCCACGAAGGTTTCGCCCTCGAGCTCAACAGCCTCGATTATGCCGTCTGCTGACTGCGCAACTACCTTTAGTCCCTTGCCCAGATCCTTTATTGCCTGATGGTGGAAGCTGTTTACGAACACCTTCTCCTCCCCCATTATGGAATGCAGCCACGAGCCTGGAGCTATTGTTATGCAGTGGGACTTGTCGCTCCTTTTGGATTCCTGGAAGTGCTTAAGGACATTCTCGCCCTTATAGCATACATCCTGATAAAGCGTTCCGCCAAGAGCCACGTTTATGACCTGTATGCCTCTTGATATCCCAAGTATCGGCACATGGCTGTGCATGGCCTTCTTAGTCAGCTCCACATCGAAAAAGTCCTTCTTCGTATTGAAGTAGCCTGTCTTCTCCAGCGGCTCGTCTCCGTAGAACATCGGATTTATGTCTATCCCGCCGGAAAGCACAACTCCGTCTACCATCTCAAGATACTTGGCGAAGTTCTCGACATCAGAGGTGTGGGGGAATAGTATGCACGTTCCACCGGATTTTTCTATGGCTCTTACATAGTCCTCTTCAAGAAAGTATCTCTCCTGGCCCGCAGAGTGGCCCATTTCTCCCATCATGAAGTTTGTTGTTATCCCTATTAAAGGTTTCACGGCGTTTTCCTCCTTAATATTAATATTTAAGATTTATATTCCTCCAGTTTTTTTCTGGCCAAATCAAGCAATTTATCCTTTTCGTTGAACTCGGGATGCTCAAGCACTGTATCAAACAGGTAGTGTATAGTCTCGCTCATAATCTTACTTTGAGGGAATCCCATTTCGATCAGGTCGTGGCCGTTTACGGCAAGGTCGCTTATGGTCATCGGCTCCTTGCCCATTAGGGCACTATGTACCCTGGCCTTGAAATCCTCAAGATAGCTAAAGTCGAAAGGCTCCTTACAGCCGAGCACGTCAGCGTAGATGAGGCTGAAGTAGTCCTCTAGATTCTGTCTTCCCAGTCTGTTTATGAACCTCTTTATCCCCTTTTTAGTGAAACCCTCCAGCTGGTCCATGTGTTCCTTTATGAGATTCTCCACCGCCTCTATTGTGCGCTTGTCGTATCTCAATCGCCTAAGTATTGATTTTGCAAGCTCAGCTCCAACATCGTCGTGACCGTAATAATGAGCTATGCCTCGCTCGTCCAACTCCAGGCACCTGGGTTTGCCAATGTCATGAAACAGCGCCGCCAGTCTGACGTTTAGAGTCTGCGGGGTGTTGTCGAGCACTACCATTGTGTGTTCGAAAAGCTCCTTGTCGTGATACGGATGCCTCTGGTCAAACCCCACCATGTCGTACACCTCGGGCGCTATGTAATCCATAAGCTCGGTATCTACAAGCAGCCTTATTCCCTTCGATGGCACTCTGGAAAGCAGAAGCTTGTCGAACTCCTGCCTTATCCTCTCCACGCTAACATGGCACGCATGCCTTCTATTTCTGAATATCGACGCATATGTGTTCTCCTCTATTTCGAATTCAAGCTGCGTTGCGAACCTGACAGCCCGAAACATCCTCAGGGCATCCTCGTCAAAACGCCTGTCCGGATTCCCCACGCAGCGTACGATGCCTTTTTCTATGTCCTCCAAGCCTCCAAATGGGTCTACAATCCCCTTTTCGTGGCTGTATGCCATGGCGTTTATGGTGAAATCCCGCCTTGAAAGGTCGTCTTGGACATCCTGAGTAAAGCTTACGCTGTCAGGCCTTCTCCTGTCGCTGTATTCTCCTTCTATCCTGTGGGTTGTTATCTCGTAGTGAATCCCGTTGTAGAGGACGGTCACAGTCCCGTGCTTGAGGCCTGTAGGTATGACTCTGAAGCCTTGTATGCTTTCGAATATGCTCATCACCTCTTCCGGCTCTGCCGAGGTGGATATGTCCCAGTCGTTGACCCTGTGGCCCATTATGCTGTCCCTTATGCAGCCTCCCACAACGTAGGCCTCGTGATTTCTTTCTGTGAGCGTGTCTATAATGTCCAAAACATCTTTGGGAACCTTTATCTGTATCATACTTTACCACCTGTCATCTGATTGTATGAGCTTCCTTAATTTATTACCCCCATTGCGCGTTCATAATTCAGAAAGCGCAAAAAAGGCACTGCGAATTCGCAGTGCCGGTTAAACTACTTTTCCATAGGCATACTCGGGTCTGCAGACCACTCGTATATTGAACCTTCGTAGTTTCTAACTTTTTCAAAGCCAACGGCTCTGAGGATCGAGGATACATATCCTGATCTTATACCCATTGTTCAGTAAACCACAAAATCATCTTCAGGTGTAACTCCTGCAGCTGCCATTATCTCCTTTATTTCCTCTGGAGACTTTGGAGTCGCGTTTTCATTCAGAAGGTCCTTCCAAAGCAGCATCTTGGCTCCCTTTATATGGCCTCCCCTTGCTTCTCCAGCATCCTGGCTTCCCTTGAACTCTTTTTCTGTTCTAACGTCTATTATGACAGTCTTGTCCAGGTTTTCTTTCACATAGTCCTTAGTTGCCCTGTAGCTCTCGTCAAAATCCTTAAGCACTAGACCTGTTGATGGCGTAGGTGCTGGAGCGGCATCCTTTGTCACCTCATAGCCAAGTTCTTTCCAGTATGCCAATCCTCCGTAAAGAAGCTTGACATTGTCAAGGCCAGCCATTCTCATCTGCCATACGTTTCTTCCGTCCGGTCCGGGACCTGTAAGAACGTCAGAATAGAATACTACAGTCTTGTCGTTTGTAACTCCGAAGGACTCGAGCTTCTTAGTAAGCTCCTCCTTGTCGAGAGTAGTTCCCCAAAGCGGATCTCCAGGCTTTCCGTCAACCTTTGAGAAGCTGTGGAAACCTGCGCTTATTGCGCCTGGTATGTGCCCTTTAGCATAAGCATCCGGCTTGTTGCCGTCGAATATTATTACGTTCGGATCTCCAAGCATTCCACTTAGCTCCTGCGGAGTTATGAACATGTCCGGATTCTCAAATCCCGAAAGATCAACCTTTGCGGCCGACTCTTCAGGCTGCTTTGCCTCTTGCGTTGGCTGCGACGCGCACGCGCTCAGTACGAGCATCATTGCAACCAGCAGTGCTGCAAGCGAAAAAAGTTTGTTTTTACGCACTCTTTTCATCTCCTTTCAAATTTTTTTTTGCATTTTTTTCATCCCAAATCTTTTTGAACATGAATATGAGCACGCTCAGCGAGAAGAGTGTCAAGAGTCCGAGTACGAACATCTTTATTCCTCCCGAAAGCATTTCTCCGATGTAAGAGTAAATAATTGTCGCCGGAAGCTGTCCAAGCCCTGTCGCCCAGAAGAACGACCAGAAGCTCATTGAAGTGAGGCCCGCAGCATAGCTGACAATGTCAAAAGACATGAAGGGCAGCAGTCTGGCTATTAATATCGCATATTTGCCGTATTTTTCAAAAAACCCGTCGACGCTTTCTAGGGCGAATTTGCTTGTAAGCTTTTCAACCGTACCTCTTCCGTAGAACTTGGCAATGTAAAAGCAAAGCACTGCTCCTGCCATGGCGCTGGACCAGGAGAGAATTGCTCCTTTTACCCAACCAAAAAGGCTCGCGTTTGCAAAAGTTATAAGAAATGCAGGAAGCGGTGCCATTACCGATTGAAATACCATCAGCAGGAATGATACCGTAGGAGCAAGTATTCCAAAGGAGTTTATGTATCCCTTGACAAGCCCTACATCCAGATTTCTCATTATGAAGAATGCCTGCTTTATGTTCCTTTGAACAGGCTCTACAAAAACGTATACAAGCACCAGTGCAAGTATAATTCCTACCTTTAAATACGTTGTTTTTTTCATATTTCAATACTCCTTTGCTTGCAGCTTTAAATGTTGGCGGCTATATACAACATGTTGGTATGACGTATTTTTATCGTTTCATTGGCTATTATAGATAATATTTATGCCATTTGCAATGAAAATTCACACAAATTACCATTCTGGCATTTGATAATAATTTCGTTTTTCCTGATTATTGTTAATTAGTTATCTATACGTCTTCGCCTGCCGCTTTTGCTCTATAACGCAAATCCCGCTTTATCTAAATTCAATTTATAGCTCCACATCATATTTTGCTGATTTTACAGTGCCGTCGACACTGATGCTTTTAAAATCACAATTTATTTACATATATTTGAATTGTTTTGAGTGGTTTCAGGCAGCCCGCCGCACTGTAGCTTTCATTATGTTTTTTTATCGCTTGATATTCTGCTATTATTTTTTTCAATGAAAGCCAAGGCATGCTGTATTGTCCTCCAAAAAATGATAGTATTTATATGAGCGGAAGCTCATATTTTCACATTCCAATTAGTTATTCCTGAAAGGACGAATACAGCAGATGACAAAATTTAATACGCCCGAGAATACAAAACAAAAATCACTCGAATACGAAAGCCGCTGCATCGACTGCAAAGCCTGCATGAAAAACTGCCCCATGCTCGATGAGTTCTGCGAATCTCCCAAGGAGCTTCTTGGGCGCATAGGCAGAGATGACTCCCAGGCGCTCGAGCTTCCTTTTTCATGCTCGCTGTGCCAGTACTGTGCAAGGGTATGCCCCAAGGACATAGATTTTTCAGCTCTGTTTCATCCGATGAGGGCGCATATAGTAAACTCGGGAAGCATCACCTCCAAGCCTCTGGCGAAGGGCCTCTCGGTTGTCGGCAACCATCAGAGGCTGAGCTTTTCAAAGGCTTTCGCATCTTCATTCCCAAAACCCGGAAAGAAGGCAACAACTGCATTTATACCAGGCTGCAGCCTTGCTTCCTACAGCCCTGAGCTCGTAATGTCCGCCCATGCCTATCTGCAGGATAAAATCGGCGACGTCGGACTCATACTCCAGTGCTGCGGCAAGCCCACAAATTCAATAGGCGACACAGATAAGTTCATAGAGTATTACTCTCGCTTGGAAAAGATGGTGGAGGAGATGAGCTGTGATACCATAGTCACAGCGTGCCAGAACTGCTACAAGACAATAGGCAAATTCAGCCCTCATATAAAGGTGACCTCTCTCTGGGAGGTTATGGCGGACCTCGGGCTTCCCGAAAGGGCAGTCGGGATAGGAAGCGGCATAGATTCCGTATTTGCACTGCATGATCCATGCCCTACCAGAAACGTAGCTTCAATACATGATGGCGCAAGAGAGATAATCCGCCAGCTCGGCCTAAATATGGTAGAGTTCAAAAGCAACAGGTCATTTACGGCCTGCTGCGGGCAGGGGGGGATGATAGGCCTTACAAATCCCAAGCTCGGAATTAGGCAGATGAAGAAAAGGGCCTCTGAAGGAAAGGATGCCGACTATATAATCACATACTGCGAATCGTGCGTAGAGGCTATGCATAGCGCCGATGCAAAATCCCTCCACATACTTGACATTATATTTGGAGACAAACTAGAAGACAGGGATTTGAACCAGATACGACCCGGTTTTGCCGGCAAGTGGCTGAACAGATACAGGATAAAAAGGCTTGTAGACAAACTGGACTAGGCAGCGCCCCTTGCATAAGGGGCTTTTTTTATGTAGAATTTTATTTATAGGCATCCAATTGAAAGGAGGGGGATTAACATGTGGAGCATAGCTTTATTCCTATTTGCCGGCATCGCCATAGGTTACTTCAGAGGGATGAACGAGAAGGAGAAAAGGATAAATTCGGCTCTGCAGCAGGCGGGACTCGTATTTCTGCTGTTTTCTATGGGCTGCGCAATAGGAGCCAACAAGGACATACTCTCGAATATATTTAAGATAGGCAGGGTATCGGCCTCCTTTGCTGTACTGACCTCGCTGTTTAGCATAGCGTGCGTGTTTCTTATAACTTCAAAGCTTATGAAAGGAGCTGAATAGAGTGCCGTTTGTCATAATAACCGCCATAATCACCGGCATTGTCTCCGGAATTTTCATAATGCCCGAAAGTTTCCTGCAAAATACCGACCTGCTGGCGACAGTAGCTCTGAATGCACTTCTCCTTCTGATTGGAATAGAAGTAGGCTCAAACAAAAACGTGCTTAGAGATATCAAGAATTCCGGACTGGCATCAATAGCAGTGCCGGCTTCAATAATAGCAGGAAGCCTTATCGGAGGGCTTGTCACCGGCATCATATTCGGCATACCTCACAACATAAGCCTTTCGATAGCTTCAGGCTTTGGCTGGTACAGCCTTTCGGGCATAATGCTTACAAAACTTGCCAATGCGCAGATTGGAACCATAGCCTTCATGACCAATGTGTTAAGGGAGATAATCGCCGTAATATCAATCCCCTACATAGCCAAATACCTCAATCACTATTCAGCAATTGCTCCCGCAGGAGCCACTTCCATGGACACGACCTTGCCGCTTATTTCCAAGGCCACCTCTCCGTCAGTTGTTGTGGTTTCGTTCATAAACGGTGTGCTTCTCAGCTCGCTAGTGCCGTTTTTTGTAACATTCTTTTTCTCGATATAGCATCTTCGGCAAGAGCATGGAATATTTTCTGCGATGACATTACAAACGCCCGGACATCAAAATTTCCGGGCGTTTGTTGCTTTAGGGGTATTCCTATCTTCCTTTATAGTGTATCGGCGCTGAGCCAAACAGGAAATCCGCCTCAGACGCCTTTCGCTCCATCAGCATAAGCTCGTTAGCTATGTGAGTCATGTTTCTTAGTTCATTCGGCTGCATTATCTCATCTACATCCACACCGAGCTTTTTCTTGTAAAATGAATAGTGCTTCCAGAGCATGTGCTTTATTTTAGGCAGACTTGAAGGCCTTCTAAGAAGCTCAAGCAGGCTGTTTCTCAGGTCTTCCGCATAGTCGGGGCTAAACTCCCAATCATTTTTGGCCAGCATTTTTCCTATTTCTCTGGCTTCTTCATTGTCAAGCTCTTGGCACATGAATTTGATAGTATGCCACATCTCGTATATGTCTTTTTTTGAGCTTAGCTCCAGATTCTTGAGCCATACAAAGGCATTCAGTCTTCTTTTCCAATCCCACCATTTTACCGGGCTTTGCATATCTGCGGCGGGGATCAGGAAGAATCCCTCCTTTAAGAGCAATGCTCCGAAAACTCCCGGCGGTTTGCCTATCCTCTTGTTTTTAAGTGTCGTCCTGTAAACCCCGCAGGACGGGCTTCCCTCCATGAATATGTAGACGTATACGCCTGCGCTCTTTAGTGTCTCCATACATATTTGCGCACCACGTTTTACTCTTTCGGTCACATCCTCGCCGCTTCTGCCCTTTATCCGGGCTTTCCCTTCCCATACGTCGAAGCCGTTTCCGCTGGCGATCCTTATGGGTTCCCGGGGAACTCCAAGACCCGCCATGCACTCGGGGCACATGGGATGCCATATGAATTCGCTCTTCTCCCTACCCAAATATTCAAGCATGCTCCATCCTTTTTTGTTGTATCTGACCTCGCAGCCGTACATGCATGCGCTTATACCGACTTTGATTTTCTCCCTCAGCACCGTTTCCACGTGCACCACTCTCCATTATCATTATGTTGATATTTAATTTCACTTTATATATATGATAGTTACCCAAATATTACTCCAAAACATACAGAGATGCTTTAACATCAAATGCAAACGGGTATAATAAACTACATATGATAAGTAAATATTTTACAAACATGCAGATAAATGCATGAAAGGGGAGGGATTAGCTTGAGCAATTCGATAAAGATAGGCAGAGTTAAAGGGATTGATATAGAGCTCAACTACAACTGGATAGTGATTTTTCTTCTAATAACATACATGTTTGCAAACTACTACTTTCCAACATATTTCAAGGACTGGCCGCAATGGGTGTACTGGGCTGAGGGCGCCTTCATAGGGATAATGCTGTTCGTGTCGGTGCTGCTGCACGAGCTTTCACACTCGCTCGTATCGAAGCATTTTGGAATAGCCGTGAACAAGATATCGCTGTTTATATTCGGAGGAATGGCTTACATCGAAAAAGACGCGGATACACCGGGGAAAGAATTCCTAATAGCAATAGCCGGACCTCTCATGAGCCTTTTTTTATCAATACTATTTACGGTGACTTCAAACGTGCTTGCCCTGTCCGGGGCATCGGAGATGATTTCGGCTCCCTTGGCATATATTGGACAGATGAACATCGTGCTTGCAGTATTCAACCTGTTCCCGGCAATGCCGCTTGACGGCGGCAGGATACTGACCGCCGCCATATGGAAAATAAAAAAAGACAGGGTCTACGCCGCCAAGATAGCAAGCGCATCAGGCACATTCTTCTCCTACGCGCTCATGATGCTCGGAGTGCTCAACATACTCTCCGGGAATGTATTAAACGGCGTATGGCTCATAATGATAGGTGTCTTCATTGGCCAGTCATCACAGGCATCATATCAGAATTCCGTGTTTGAAAAGCTGTTTGCCGGAGTGCTTGTAAGAGACATAATGACATCCCCCGTTATAACGGTGGACATAAATACGCCAGCATCAAAGCTTCTCAAGGATTTCTTCTTCCATTACAAGCATCCCTTCTTTCCTGTGCAAAGCGGGAATGAGATTGTCGGCATTATAATGTTGAAATCACTTAAGGCTGTGCGCGAAGAGGATATGGACCGTATAACAGCAGCGCAGCTGTTCCAGCCGCTAGACGGCAGTTTCATAATAACGCCTGATGAGACTGCGGAGGATGCTCTTAGGAGGCTTGCATCCAATCAGCTTGGAAGGTTCCTAGTAATGGACGAGCACGGCATTGCCGGCATTCTTTCAAAGACTGACCTTATCAAGTACATTTCAATATACAACGAGCTTCACAACTAAAAAAACAGGACCCGGATGTTATTCCGAGTCCTTTCCTTTTTCAGCTTCAAACACACACCTTGTTTGGAGTATTTGCCTTGTCGCACACCCTTACGCCGTCTATTTTTACTACTTTTGCGGGTATGCCGACAACCGTGCTGTTAGCAGGCACTTCTCTAAGCACTACAGCATTGGCGCCCACCTTTGCATTGTCGTTTATCATAATCGGGCCGAGTATCTTGGCTCCTGCCGAAATCATAACATTGTTGCCTATTGTAGGGTGCCTTTTGCCCTTGTCTTTTCCAGTTCCGCCAAGAGTCACGCCCTGATAAAGCATCACATCGTCGCCTATCTCCGCTGTCTCGCCTATTACTATGCCCATTCCGTGGTCTATGAAAAGTCTTTTTCCAATAGTAGCCCCAGGATGTATCTCGACTCCCGTGAAGAATCTGACTATGTTGGATATGAATCTTGATGTAACTCTAAAGCCCTTTTTATAGAGGAAATGCGTGAACTTGTGGGCAAGCACAGCATGCAGCCCCGGAAAGTTCAAAAATACCTCGAATGCGTTAGTTGCCGCTGGGTCCTTCTCCATATACGTCTTGATGTATTCTCTCATCCGGAAAATCCTCCTTCAAATTAAAAAAATCCCCCCTCTTGCTGCTGCAAGAGGCGAGATATATTCGCGGTTCCACTCTTTTTTAAGGCTCAACGCCTTCTTTATCAAGCTTTAACGGCCTTCGCCGGACGTTTCTACTCCCTATTGGTTTCAAAGCGCCTTCTCCGGGATGCACTTCACAAGCTTCATGACCGCCGGACTCTCACCAATCTCCGGCTCGCTTTTGTCAATTCCTTTGCTACTCTTCCCTTCACGGAATTTGATATTAATTTAAAATAATGCCTTTAAGTATTGATCATCTTAATTAAGATTGACTATAAAATAATTATAAGACAGCAATTTATCAATGTCAATAATTATTTCATAGTATTTTACTAGGAATTGAAATTGGAATTAGAGTGAATTGGCGGCTCTTTTCTTGAAGGGTATTATATGCGGCTTGCCTGTCAGCGGGTTTTCTATGATGTATATGTCGACGCCGTACACCTTTGACACGTTTTCCCTCGAAAGAACGCTTTCAGGCTCACCCCATGCATACATGCTGCCCTTGTCAAGCAGCAAGGCCTTGTCGCCATACTGCATGGCCAGGTTCAAGTCGTGTATCGCAGCGGCTATGGCCATGCCCCTGCTTTTGCTAAGCTCCTTTAGTACATCAAGAAGCTCTATCTGGTGGTGTATGTCGAGGCTGGAGGTCGGCTCGTCAAGCAAGAGCAGCTTTGGCTCCTGGGCTAGAGCTCTGGCTATCATGACTCTCTGGCGCTCTCCGCCGCTCATGCCCTTTATGCTCTTGTCCCTTAGCTCCCAGGTTCCCGTCAGCTCCATTGCCTCCCTGGCTATTTCGCAGTCCCTCCTGCTTTCAGTCGAAAAGCGTCCTATGTGGGGAGATCTTCCCATCATGACTATGTCAATGGCTCTGAATTCAAAATCAATGACCGTATCCTGTGGGACATACGCCACTCTCCGGGCTATTTTTTTTGCACCCAGGCTTCTCGTATCATTGCCCTCCAGCAGTATTCTCCCGCCTTCCGGAGTCAGCAGTCCTGCAATCCCCTTCATAAGGGTAGTCTTGCCAGATCCGTTAGGGCCGGTTATGCAGGTGAATGAGCCGCTTGTTATGCTCAGGCTTATGCCGCTTAGTATTCTTTTTTTGTCCAGGCTCAAACTGAGATTTTCTATGTCAAGCAGATGCTGCAAGCTATTCACCTCTTGAATATCGAGTTTTTTGTGCTGTTGAGAAGATATATGAAATATGGGGCTCCCAACATTGCCGTTATTACGCCTATTGGTATTTCAGAGGGCGACGCCAATGTTCTGGCCAGCATGTCGGCCAGCATCATAAAGAGCGCTCCGCTCACAATCACAAGCGGCATGAGCGTCCTGTGGTCAGGACCGGCAAAAATCCTTACTACATGGGGTATTACGAGTCCTACAAACCCTATGATACCACTTACAGAGACTGCAGCAGCAGAAATAACCGACGCCAATACGAGAAGTATGCCTCTTGTCCTTGGGACATCCACCCCAAGGCTCGAAGCCGTCTCATCGCCCATTAGCATTACGTTGAGCTCCCTGGCAAAAAACATCGCCAGCAGGCAGCCGCCTGTTATCAGCGGCAGGCTTACGGCCACATGGTTCCAGCTCGCAGCTGACATGCTTCCCATAGTCCAGAAAATTATCTTCTCGACCTGCTCCCTGTTGAAAGTCATTATGAGGGATATTAGCGATGAGAGGAAGAAATTTATAGCTATACCTGCAAGCAGAAGCGACGTCACATCGGCCTTGTTGTTTTTTATGGAAAGGCCGTAGACAGTCATGGTTGCTCCAATGGCTCCAGCAAATGCAAACAGCCCAGTTGAGCTCAATCCCGCAAATTCAAAGCTTATTCCAAGCGCTATCGACAGTGTAGCCCCGAAAGCTGCCCCTGACGATACTCCGAGCACATATGGATCAGCCATAGGATTTTTGAAAATCCCCTGAAGCACGGCTCCCGAAACTGAAAGCGCCATTCCTACAAGCGCTGAGATGATTATCCTTGGAAGCCTTATGTTTTTTATTATGGCCACATGCGAAGCCTTTATTTCTGATATGTCCACATAACCGCCAAAATGCGGCATGGCACTAAGCACTACTTTAAGCGCATCCTTGTAGGATATGGACGCCGTTCCCACTGTTGTCATAAGTACGGCAGCCATGAATGCTATAACCGCCATTATCCAGAAGGCCCCTGCGCGGCGCTTTTGTCTTTCTTCTATTTCCATTGTCTTGTCCTAACCCCTACTTAAAGGCTTCCGGGTGTATTATCCTTGCAAGCTCCTCAAGCCCTTCCACCTGTCTTGGCCCCTGTATTTCAACGGTATCCGTTTCAATTGTGAATATGCTCCCATTTTTGACCGCACTAAGCTCCTTGTAACCGTTTGCCGCAGCTACCTGCTCCGCCGGGGAGTATTCGCTCGAGCAGATCAGAATGTCCGGATCGTTTTCCACGAGCCTTTCGAGGCTGTATTTCCAGCCTTTTACGTCGCTTGCGGCGTTTGTCCCGCCCGCCATTTCAAGCATCCTGGATATAAATGTGTCGCTGCCCGCTGTGAAATCGCCGTATTCTCCAAAGCCTATTACGTAGTATACGCTCGGCTTATCAAGGCCGCTCACCTTCTTTTCTACAGCCGCAACCCTGCTTTTCATGTCTTCTGTGAGCTCCTTAGCCTTAGTGTTGGCGTCCAGTATGCTTCCAAGCTTTCCTATGACATCATACACACCCTCGAAGCTCTCTTCGCCGTAGAGCACTACCACATTAAGGCCGAGCTCCTCGAGCTTTTCCAGAGTCTCTTCCTTGAAATGGGCTGAAGCTATAACAATATCAGGGTCTAGTTCCACTATCTTTTCAATGTTGGGATCCTGCATTCCGCCTATGGACTCTATGCCGTCAGTTTCTTTCGGATATGTGCAGTAGTCAGTCCTGCCAACAAGCACTTCGCCCATGCCTATTGCAAATATGCTTTCAGTTATGCCCGGCGCTATGGATACTACCCTTTCAGGCTTTTTCTCTATGACTACCGTTCTGCCCTGTGAATCTGTTATCTCCAAAGGATAAGCTGATGACTTCGTACTTTCCGCCGAAGGCTTCTTGGCACCCTCATCTCCCGTTTGGGCGCAGCCTGCCGCCATTATCAGTGTTGCTATTATTAGAAATATTGCAGCGATTCTTCTGCTTAATTTATTCATCATTTCCTCCATGTAATTCAGTGTTTTGTCTGCCGCTGTGCTTGGATTAGTTGCCCTTGTACTTTTCAACAAGCTTTGGCAGAACTTCCTTGGCATACTCCTTTGCTCCAAAAAGCGACATGTCCTTGTAGTTGCCACACTGCACAGGATTTGCAGCCGGAACTTCCTCCGCTGCTATTACTTTTTCAAGTGAGCTTATAAGAGCTTTTGCTACCTCCTCTTCAGACAGTTCACCCACCATTATCAGATAAAAGCCTGTCCTGCAACCCATTGGCGACAGATCTACCACGTTGTCGAGCTCCTCTCTTATGAAGCCTGCCATGAGGTGTTCAAGTGCATGTATTGCAGCTGTGGGCATTGATTCCACGTTGGGCTGCACAAATCTCAGGTCGAATTTTGTTATTGTATCTCCCTTTGGCGTTGTTATGACTCCGCATTTTCTTACAAAAGGAGCCTTTACCACTGTGTGGTCCATTGTAAAGCTCTCTACGACTACGTTTTTCATTTATTTTTACCTCCGACATTATAATATTTGCTAATGCATCTGTTTGGTTGACTTTCTATCTGTTGAGCTGTGTGACAAGATTTATAAGCGACTCAAGTGCTTCGTCCGGCAGCCTGTCAAAACCGCCGCCTTCTGACGATTTTGTCTTTATGAACCTGACTCTGTCGCTGAGCCTGTTGGTAAGCTCGCTTACATAGTCCGCATCGTTCATGTCCGGATTGAAACCGTCAATGTCGAGTATCTCCATGTGAGGCAGCCTGCCCCACTTTTTAAAGCTTGCATTTCTTTCTACTATGCTCTCTATAACAGAAAGCGTGATTTCCTTGGTTATCTTCTTGTACATGAAAAATCCGGTGTTGAGTATATAGCACTCGACTCCTCTTTTTTCAAATAGCATTTTGAACTTGCTGTAGTCATCCACAAGAGGGTATGTCCTGAACGGATTGGCATAGGGCTCTATTACAAGCTCCTCGGGATCCACGCCAGGCGCAAGTCTTTCGGCGGTAGTCCTCTTTGTTGCAAGCGTAGCGCCCATTGTGGCCGCAAGCACAGGGTTTTTAATCTTTACAACAGGAGGCATCGTAGAATCCTTCATTATCCAGAATATCGCATTTATAGGTTCCTTGAACTTGTCCACCCTGTTAGGCGCCCAGAGCTTTGATTTTATAGCTCTTCCGTTGCCGTTCCTTATGTCCTCTGTAACTATTACCTTTTTGCCGTTTGAATCGAGTGTAGCTCCGCAGTTTTGAACAGTTATTAGGAACTTGTTGTCCTCAACCTCAAGAGGATAATCCTGTGTCTTGTCGAAATACGTTGGCTCCAGCGCAACAGATGAGCAGTCATCAGTGTGTATTACAAAGGCGTCATCATGCAGCACTGTAACGTCGTATTTTCCTCCGTGCTTGGCATGCGTTATCGTGGATTTGCCCGAACCCGAGAGTCCAAATACACCTGCCACAAATTTCCTGCCCCCGTCAAGATTGTATCTTTTCTGTCCTGCGTGGCAGGAAGCGAATCCATTTCTGTTGGCACAGCCCCATGCGAGCGTGAGAGTCCCCTTCTTGTGCTCTCCAAAGTATCTCATTCCAAGGAGCGCCGCGCAGTTATGGGTAGGATCAAACAGCGAAAGGCCCATCGGATGGTCTACGTGGCTCCATTCCGGATCCGAAAACACATATATGTCCCCTTCGCTTTCGTACATTTTTGAGTCTTCATACATGCTGTTATATTCTTCGTTCATATGCTGAAAGTTTAGCATCCAATTGTAAAGGACGTTCTCATGACCCTCTGGGATGAGCAGATGGGCCTTTATCATGTAATCGGGATGGAGGCCTATGTAAGCCTGGGCATGGTAGAGCTTTCTGTACCTCGTGGCATATACCGCATCTCGCAGCTTTGATGCCAGCTCCTCCTGGTTGACATCAAACTCACCTATTATCCTTCTTGCAGCTGCGCACCTTCCACTTACCGCACCGTCGTTGAAAAGCAATATCTTGGCATCCTCATCAAGCCCAATTTCCTGCGGCCTGTGAACCGGCATGTCTGTCACTATTGTCCCGGGCGAGTTGCAGGCAAGCCTGTATGCCTTTTTTATGCAATTGACCTCTTCCACATTGTTTCCTAGAAATGCTGTTTCTATTGTGGTCCTGATCTGCGAAAATATCGGATTTTTAGAACCAATCATATTTCTGTCAAATTTCGAATTAGTAGCCATCTAATCACGCTCCAAAACATTATGATATGTATTCTAATTATATCATCCAATCAATTTTTTTATTATACCCTATCCCAAATTTAAATCGCCACTTGCTTATTTAAATAACAAAAATTTACGATTTACTTTAAAAAACAAAAAAAATCCCCTTTAAGCTTATAAAAAGGGGATTTTTGAGACATATTTATTTGTTTCTCGCCTTATTTGCTCTTTATATATTCATCTATTGCAACAGCAGCCTGCTTTCCAGCGCCCATTGCAAGTATAACTGTAGCCGCTCCTGTAACAGCGTCTCCGCCGGCAAATATTCCTTCTCTTGAAGTCTTTCCAGTCTCTTCGTCAGCAACTATGCACTTGTACTTGTTTACATCAAGGCCTTTAGTTGTGTCTGATATTAGAGGGTTTGGAGAAGTTCCAAGCGACATTATTACTGTGTCTACGTCAAGTATGAATTCTGAGCCTTCAACCACCTGAGGTCTTCTTCTTCCAGACTCGTCTGGCTCTCCAAGCTCCATTCTCACGCACTTCATGCCTTTGACCCAACCATTTTCGTCTCCTACTATCTCTGTTGGGTTAGTAAGAAGCTCGAATATTATGCCTTCCTCTTTAGCGTGGTGTACTTCCTCAACCCTTGCTGGAAGCTCGGCTTCTGATCTTCTGTATACTATATAAACCTGCGCTCCAAGCCTTAGAGCTGTTCTTGCAGCGTCCATCGCAACGTTTCCGCCGCCTACCACTGCAACCTTAGTTCCTGGCTTTATTGGAGTATCATAGTCGTCTCTGAACGCCTTCATAAGGTTGTTTCTTGTAAGGAACTCGTTTGCCGAGAATACTCCGTTAAGGTTCTCTCCTGGTATTCCCATGAACTTAGGAAGACCCGCACCAGAGCCTATGAACACAGCCTCGAAGCCTTCCTCTTCCATTAGTGCATCTATAGTTATAGTTCTGCCTGCTATTACGTTTGTCTCTATCTTAACACCAAGCTTAAGAAGGTTCTCAAGCTCTGGCTTTACTACGCCTTCCTTTGGAAGTCTGAATTCAGGTATTCCGTATAGAAGAACTCCGCCAGGCTCATGAAGCGCTTCGAATATTGTAACGTCGTAACCCATCTTTGCAAGGTCCCCTGCGCAAGTAACGCCTGCAGGGCCTGAGCCTATAACTGCAACTTTCTTGCCGTTCTTTGGCTCAGTGTGAGAAAGATCCACTTTATTTTCTCTTGCCCAGTCAGCCACGAATCTTTCAAGTTTTCCTATAGAAACTGGCTCACCCTTTATTCCGAGAATACATTTTGATTCGCACTGAACCTCTTGCGGACAAACCCTTCCACAAACAGCTGGAAGCGCAGAATACTTGGCAATAACTCTTGCCGCCTCCGCAAAATCTTTGTTTGCAACCTGCTGAATGAAAGCTGGTATGTCTATTGAAACCGGGCACATTCCTACGCATGGCTTATGCTTGCAGTTAAGGCATCTTGTAGCCTCTGCAACTGCTTCCTCTTCATTGTATCCATAGCAAACTTCTTCGAAGTTCTTAGCTCTAGCCTGTGGATCCTGCTCTCTTACAGGAACTTTTTTCATTCTATCTACTACTATCTCAGACATTAGTTTGCTCCTCCAATCTTGCAGTTTTTCTCGTAAGCTTCTGTCTTCTTGCACTCTTCTGCCTTGTAAAGAGTCTGTCTCTTCATAGCCTCGTCAAAGTCAACCTTGTGTCCGTCAAACTCAGGACCGTCAACACATGCGAATCTTGTCTCGCCGTTTACTGTAACCCTGCAGGCGCCGCACATTCCCGTGCCGTCAACCATTATTGGGTTAAGGCTAACTATTGTAGGTATCTGAAGCTCTTCCGTAACCTTGCATACGAATTTCATCATTATCATAGGTCCTATTGCTATTACCTCGTCATACTTCTTGCCTTGGTTTACAACAAGGTCTTTTATAACCTCAGTTACAAGACCCTTGAATCCATATGAACCGTCGTCAGTTGCTGGATAAAGGTTCTTGCTTACGCTCTTTAGCTCTTCTTCCATTATCATCATTTCTTTGTTCTTAGCGCCTATTATTACATCTGTATCTATTCCATTTTCATGAAGCCACTTTACCTGAGGGTAAACTGGAGCTGTGCCAACGCCGCCTGCCACGAAAAGTATCTTCTTGTTTTTTAGTCCATCTATGCTCTCGTGTACAAATTCAGATTCTCTTCCAAGAGGTCCGACAAAGTCAGTGAAGTAGTCACCTTCGTTGAATTCTGCCATTCTTCTTGTTGAGCATCCCATTGACTGAACTACTATTGTAACTGTTCCTGCCTCTTTGTCATAGTCGCATATTGTAAGCGGTACTCTTTCACCCTTCTCATCCATTCTGATTATTACAAACTGTCCTGGCTTAGCTGACTTTGCTACCCTTGGCGCATCTATTTTCATAAGGAATATAGATGGCGCAAGCACTTTCTTTTCAACTATTTTGAACATTTCACGCCTCCATGGTTTAATTTTTTGAATATTCACAACATTTGCTGTACTACCGGAAAAAAGGACTTTCAGATTGGATTAATCTGGCAGCCCTTTTTCTTTATGTCTCTACAATATTGATTATATCAGTTTATTTATTAATTATCAACATGATTATCTTTTTTTTGTTACTATTATTTTACATTTTATTGAAATGCCCCAAATTCAAGTATACACAATGGCTTCGTTGAATTTTTGCTAATTTTTTCACTATTTTCAAAGGAATTTGTTTATAATTTTGTGAATATTCATTATATTGCAAAAAAGGCAGGATAATTATCCTGCCTTTCAATTGTTTGATATGCTGTTTATTTTTTAAATATGTTTTTTTCTTATCAATTTATGGATCATGGATCGGTATTTAATGCGTTAAGCTACTATTCCAGCATCCTTTAGTATCTTGGCAGCCTCTTCAACCTTGGCTTCGTTTACCATTACTATCGGTCCTGTGCAGCCCATTCCGCTCTCTGCGTATATTCCGGCTTTCCAAAGCACCTTCTGTGCGTCTTCAAGATCCATTACGTCCACGCCTGAGATTGTTCCTGTCACTACCTCTTTAGGAGGCATCTTAACTTCTTCTTCACTTGCTGCAGCTTTCTTAGTGTCCTTGCTTAGGCCTGCTAGTATTGTCTCTAGTCCTGCCGCCTTGGCCGCCTTGAACTCTGCCGCCGCTATGGCCTTTACGTTGTTTTGTGCAAGCTTTGCTGCGTATTTTATAGCGTTTGCAGCTACTGGAACTCCTGACGCTCTTGAGAGTATCAGTATCGTTCTGTTGTAGCCGTCGCCTATTCCAGGTCCATAGCCGTAGCCTAGTCCCTCGTAGCTTCCGCCTGTTGTGTATGACGAGAACACCTTCATCATTATGTTTCCTGTTAGCGAGTCTGTTACCATTACGTCTGCAGCTCCGCCAAGAAGGTCGTTTCCTCTCATTACGCTTCCGCCGTCAGCTCTTAGCGACTCTGCGAATGTTATTGGGTAGCCGTTTCCTGCCAGCTCTTTTAGCGCTCTTTCTACTGCTCTTGCTCCGTCAAGGTTTAGTATTCCAACTGTCGGGTTTTCTATTCCCATTGACTTGGCTGTTATTATTCCGTATAGCGCGTTTCTTACCATGGCCTCGACTCTTTGAGCAGCAGATGTTCCTGTTGTTGTTGCTATAAACATCTCTCTGCCTATTCCAGGTGTTATTACCCTTCCTACTGTCGATACGCCTATTGGGAAGTTGTAGTGCACTGTTACGCAAGAGTGGATGTAGCCGCTGTCTAGCAGCTCTTCCATTTTCTTGTGCGCTTCTTCTTCTGTTGCTACCTCTACTACTTCAAGGCTTGTGTCAACCTTTGGTCCTATAAGCACTATGTCAAAGCCGGCTGCCTCTTTAGCTGCAAGCTCTGCTCCCTTTACAAGGTTCTCTACTCCATGCTCGCTGCCAAGGGTTGTTATTCCTACTTTTACTTTGCCTGCGAAGCTTCCTGTTTCGATAGCGTCTGCTATCTCCATGAAAGTCTTGCCTATCATTTGTTTTATATCTGACATTTTTTCACCCCTATTCAGCTAATAGATGTGCTGCGAAATCCTTCATTGATTCTGCTATCATTTTTCTTATTTCTTCTGTTGATACTGAGCTTCCTGACTCTACCTTGCCTGTGTTTCTCTCTGCTACTATAGAAACTCCGTCAAACAGGTTTGTCATTCTTCCAAGGAATAGGCTTCCCTTTCCTACTATCATGGTTCTGTTTACTGAGCCTTCAGTAAGGTCGCCTATTGCAAAACCGATGTATGGAACTCCTGATGGTATGTGGCCTTGAGTCGGAGCCCAGCCAACCATTCCGTGCTTTTCAACGAAAGCTGCTATGTCTGCTCTTTCTATTTCTTTTCCCATGACAGCAAGTGCGCCTATCATCTTGTAGTTTGCCTCTGGAACGTCTCCTGCTCCTGCCGGCTTAGTTATGTCTGGGTTTTGCATTTCTACCGAGTACTTGTCTACGTCTGTTATTTTAAGTCCGCCTGCTTTTAGTGGGCTTAGAACTAGAGAGCCTATTACAGCCTGTGGAGCTGATCCAGTTGCAACTGTGTGTCTTCCCACTAGGTCTGTTCTTAGAATTGGGTTTACTCCGTCGTTTTCGCTAACTAGAACCGCGAAGCCGCCAAGGCAGTCCTCAAGTATTGGCATTTCCTTCTTAACGTGGTCTTTTCCGTTCATTCCAAGCTTTGCAGTAGCTCCGCCGGCTGCTATTATTACGTTCTTGTATACGCCTGACTTAACTAGCGCTGCTGCTGCTATAAGTGCGTGCGTTGGTCCTGCGCAGAAGCCTCTCATGTCTGAGCCTGTTGCGTTAACGCAGCCTGTCATTTCAGCAAGAGATTTAGCGAAGTTTCCGCCTCCTCTTTGGTTCATGTCTCCGCAAGCCTCTTCAGAACACTCTATGATGTAGTCTACTTCAGCCGGGTTTATGTTGTTTTTAGCTATAAGGTTTGCAAGAGCAAGTACTCCTGATGCCTTAACAGCAAGGTTTTCTAGCATTGTGTGAGAGTTAAGGTTAACGTCAACATCGTGTGCTCTCTTTACGCAGCCTACAAGCTTTCCATCATTGTATAGGCCTTCAGCATGGAAGTCGCTAAGCTGCTTTTCTATCTCAGCTATTTCAACGCCTGCGTTTACGCTCTCAGCAAGGTTGCCTACTACAGGGTGAGCAGCAAGCTTAGCCTTTGCTCCCTCTATGAAGCTCTTCTCGAAAAGTACAAGGTCGAATACGTCTGATGCAGACATAAGCGCAAGGAACTCGTCCTGAGGCATTATTTCGCCGAATTTGCCGTATCTGTCAGCTCCCGCTATCTTCTTGTCTTCTGTCCACCATGGCATTGCTATCTCGCCAAGCGCCTCTGGAGTCA
>NZ_WXFG01000030.1 GCF_009881055.1 Peptoclostridium sp. | reverse complement strand
TTCCCCTATAAGCGCTCTTCTTCTTTTCTTTTCTGGACTCTCGTTTCTTCTTCCCATAATAAAAAACCTCCAAACTGATTTTATTCTACATCAGTTTGAAGGTTTACACAAACTATGAAACGGTCTCCATGTATCGCAGTGGCGAATACGTCGGCCCTCAGAGCGACTCCGCTTTCGCCTGCGAGCTGGGCGCCAAGAAGCCTTTCGGTGTCAAGATCATATATGAGCTTGATGTATATTGTGCTTACGCCCGGATAGTAGCCGGCATGGTTTTTGGCCTTTATGAAATTGCTGCCAACATTAAAGCCGTTTTCCCTGGCAGCCTGTTCGCCTATGCCTGTCCTCGCTATTGTCAGATCCATTATCCTTGTGACAACAGAGCCTACGACTCCAGGGAATTCCCTCGAGCCACCGGCAAGGTTCTCGCCTAGTATCCGGCCCTGCTTGTTGGCGACCGTTCCAAGGGCTATATACTGGTTGTCTCCAAGAAGCCTGTGGTATACGCCTGCGCAGTCTCCTGCTGCGTATATGTCCTTGAGGCTTGTCCGCATTTTCCTATCTATTTCTATGGCTCCGTTTGGAAGCATGTCTATGCCCGTATCGCGCAGGAACTCTGTATTGGGGCGTATGCCGAGAGCCATAATCAGCATGTCGGCCTTGTATGTGCCCTTGTCCGTCTTTACCGCTTCCACCCTGGAAGCTCCCATTATCTGCTCAAAGCTCTCGCCCATGCTAAGAGTCACCTTGTCATACTTGCCTATCTCCGCTTCTATAAGTTCGCTGATTTCGCTCTCAAAAGTTGAGAGCACATGGGCATTCCGGTCTATAACCCTGACCCTTTTGCCCAGCTTAATGAAGTTTTCAAGCATCTCAAGGCCGATATAGCCGCTGCCTGCTATCACTATGTCTTCAATATCTCCGGATTCGAGCGCCTTTCTTATTTTAACCGCGTCATCTATTTTGGTGACTGTGAAGACATTCTCAAGGCCCTTGCCCAGGAAATCCGGGAACACAGGCTTTGCCCCTACCGCTATGACGAGTTTGTCGTACCAGTCCTCAATCACATAGCCTGAGGCTTCATCCTGTATGAGCACCTTTCTTGACTGGGGAATGACCTTGACGGCCCGGCAATTGAGCCTTATGTTGATGCCGGAGTCTGCCTGGAACTTCTCGGGCGTGCGCGCTACCAGCGAAGCCTTGTCAGCCACAAGGCCGCCCACGTAATATGGGAGCCCGCAGGGGGCGTATGAAACGACATCGCCGCTTTGGTATACTGTAATGTCAAGGCTGCTATCCATCCTTGCAGCCTTTGAAGCCACGCTCATGCCCGCTGCGTTGCCCCCAAGTATCACTATCTTTTCACCGCTCATGTGACCACCTCTTCATCATATTGATTTCAAAACAACTGCTTCTCCTAAATATTTACCCATTTAAGCCAAACAAATTACTCCTCAACTGCATTTAAAGATGATATAATTGTTGTAAATATGCGACTTGGGAGGCGAAAAAAATGAGCAACATCATAGATAAGGCTAAAGACGTGAGACAGATTCTCAGCAATATCGAAAAAATGGACGAGATGGGCGAGAGGGTCGAGAAATTTGCCACAAGCTATCCAAAAGCGCACATAGTTCTTAAGTGCGTTAACCCAAACGAGGACATCGACATAACAAATGACTACGAAATAACGTGCGAAGACCTGAAGAGCGTCATGGAAACAAAGAAGGATACATACGTGGAAAAGCTTAAGGAGCTAATAAGGGAAGAAGAAAAAGCATCAGAGGCTTCGGGCGCGTAGCACTGCATTCAGTTTGTTGACACAGCGCGGCAAATGCTGTAAAATTACAATGTAGCATAACTTAATAGACGAATATTTTCTTCGGGGAGGGGTGAAATTCCCTACCGGCGGTATAGCCCGCGAGCCTTGGAAAAAGGCTGAACTGGTGTAATTCCAGTGCCGACAGTTAGAGTCTGGATGGGAGAAGCAATATATTGTGATGCGCACATGCAATTAAGAATTGTATTTTCCCCTGAAGCCTGCTTCAGGGTTTTTATTTTAACAAAGCTTGCGCAAACTGCCGCCCGAAGAATGATTCTTCGGGTTTTTTGTATTCAAAAATAGCCAAAACAAGTAAAAGGCGGTGCTGTTTTGAAAAGCATAGATGAAGCATACATGAAAATGGCGCTAGAGCTTGCAGAAAGAGGCTGGGGACATACAAGTCCCAACCCTCTTGTGGGCTGCGTCATAGTTAAAGACGGCCAGATAGTAGGCAGAGGCTATCACGAAAAATACGGCCAGCCTCATGCGGAGGTCAACGCCATATGGGACGCGGGAGAGAGCTCGCGCGGCGCCACTCTTTACGTCAACCTCGAGCCCTGCTGCCACTACGGAAAGACGCCCCCCTGCAGCGAGCTTATAATAAAAAGCGGCCTCAAGAGGGTTGTGGTGGGCATGAGGGATCCGAACCCGAAGGTGCAAGGAGGCGGGATAAAGCAGCTGCTCGACGCAGGAATCGAAGTCGAAACCGGAGTGCGGGAAGAAGAATCAAGAAGGCTCAATGAGATTTTCATAAAGCACATAAGCAAAGGCGAGCCCTTCGTGATACTCAAAACGGCCGTGACTATGGACGGCAGAACCTGCACGGTTACAGGCGATTCCAAGTGGATAACGAGCGAGGAGTCAAGAAAGCTAGTCCACAGGGTAAGGGCCAATGCCTCATGCCTCGTAACGGGTGTGGAGACTGTAATAAAAGATGACCCGATGCTCAATGTCAGGCTGGAGGGAGATTGGAAAAATCCACTAAGGGTAGTGCTTGACAGCAAGGCAAGGCTGCCGCTTGGCTCGAAGCTCCTGACAAATGAGCCGGGCAATACGCTGGTGTGCGTGACTGAGGATGCCGGCGGTGAAAAAGTCGAGACGATAAGGCGCAGCGGAGCCCAGGTACTCGTGCTTCCAAAATCAGAAAACGGCGTGGACGTAAAGGCGCTTATGGCAAATCTGGCGGAAAGAGGCTTCGACAGCGTGCTCGTAGAGGCCGGAGCCAGAGTGAACACGAGCTTTCTAAGGGCGGGCCTTGTCGACAAGGTGATGATGTTCATGGCTCCCAAGATCCTAACGGGAGCGAGCTCGCCGTCGTGGACGGCGGGAAGCCCGCCTTCGCTCATGAGTGAAGCGATAAAGCTCGAAGGCATATGGGCCGAAAGCGTCGGCCGCGACATACTTGTGCAGGGCTACATTAAGGGAGGGCGCTTATGTTTACCGGAATAGTCGAGGAGCTCGGAAGAGTCGAGAAGATTGTAAAAAAAGACAAGGGAGTGCAGCTGCACATAAAGGCCAGCAAGGTGCTCGAGGATGTAAAACTCGGGGACAGCATATGCACAAACGGAGTTTGCCTGACGGTGGTGGAGCATTCAAACGCGCACTTTGCAGCAGACGTAATGCACGAGACGCTGAGGATAAGCACGCTCGGCAAGCTCAAGACGAACGAGAGCGTCAACCTCGAAAGAGCCATGCTCGCGGGAGGCAGATTCGGAGGCCACATAGTCTCCGGCCACATAGACGGCGTAGGCACAATAAAATCCATACAGGACAACGGGATTTCAAAGATATTCACCATAGACATGCCCGAGAGCGTAGCCAAGTATACTGTAATGAAGGGCTCTGTGACAATAGACGGGATAAGCCTTACAATATGCGGACTCGAGAGGGATTCCTTCCAGGTTTCAATAATACCGCACACGCTTTCAAACACCGTGCTGAGCTTTAAATCGGCAGGCGACAGCGTCAACCTAGAGGGCGACATAATAGGCAAGTACGTGGAGAGGCTTATGGGTTTCAAAAGCGACGAAGCCGCAAAGAAATCAAACCTGACAGCGAATTTTCTGGCTGAAAACGGATTCTTATAGACTTTGGGAGGTAAAAAATATGTTTTGCACTGTTGAAGAGGCACTCAGCGACATAAGGGAAGGCAAGATAATAATAGTTGTCGACGACGAGGACAGGGAGAATGAGGGAGACTTTTTTCTGCCGGCAGAGGTTACGACTCCCGAGGCAATCAACTTCATGATAAAACATGGAAGAGGGCTAGTATGCGCTCCCGTTAGCAGGGAGATAGCTCGAAGGCTCGGCCTGGAAGGTATGGTCAAGACGAACACCGACCGGAAAGAGACGGCCTTCACAGTTTCAATAGACCATGTCGACTGCACGACAGGAATATCTGCATATGAAAGGGCAAACACCATACAGAAGATGGTGGATCCGGATTCAAGGCCGACCGACTTCACATCGCCAGGTCATATATTCCCGCTTGTTGCAAAGGACAAGGGAGTGCTCGAGAGGATGGGCCACACCGAGGCGGCAGTTGACCTTTCAAGGCTTGCAGGTTTCGAGGAAGCCGGAGTTATATGCGAGATAATAAACGATGACGGCACAATGGCGAGGCAAAAGGACCTCTTCGAGCTTGCAAAGAAGTTCGACATGAAGATACTTACAATAGAAAGCCTTGTGGAATACAGGAAAATCAACGAGATGATAGTAACAAGGACCGGGACTGCAAGCATGCCTACAGAGCACGGCCTTTTTGAAATATTTGGCTATGAGGACTATGTAACAGGCAAGGAGCATGTGGCTCTCGTGAAGGGAGACCTCTCATCGAAGACTCCGCTTGTGAGGGTCCACTCTGAATGCCTTACAGGAGACGTTCTGGGCTCGCTAAGATGCGACTGCGGCAACCAACTGAGGACAGCTATGAAAAGGATTGACGAATACGGTTGCGGCGTCCTCATATACCTCAGGCAGGAGGGCCGGGGAATAGGCCTTCTCAACAAGATAAGAGCTTATGAGCTCCAGGACAAGGGCATGGACACAGTAGAAGCCAACCTGGCTCTGGGCTTTGAAGAGGATGAAAGGGAGTACAGCCAAGCATGTGCAATACTCAAGGACCTTGGCGTAAGCAGCATAATACTCATGACAAACAATCCCGACAAGATAGACTCAATGGCCAGATTCGGCATAAGCGTTGAAAAAGCTGAAAGGATTGAGGTGGGCACCTGCGAGCATAACGTCGCGTACCTCAAGACAAAAAAAGACAAGATGGGCCACATACTGGAAAAGCTTTAGCGAGAATATAGGAATAATGAAGAAACAAATATAAAAAATAAAACTGCGGAGGTAACAAAATGAACATCTATGAAGGAAAACTCTTGGCAAGGGACAAAAAATTTGCAATAGTGGCATCGAGATTCAACGAATTCATAACTTCAAAGCTCATAGGCGGCGCTGTAGACTGTCTGAAAAGACACGAGGCGGAAGACGACAACATAGAGCTTGTATGGGTTCCGGGGGCATTCGAGATACCTCTTGCCTGCAAGAAGCTGGCTTCAACAGGCAAATATGATGCAATAATAGCCCTTGGCGCAGTAATAAGAGGCGCCACTTCGCACTACGACTATGTGTGCAGCGAGGTTTCAAAGGGAGTTGCCAGCGTGTCGCTTGAGAAGGAAATACCTGTGGCTTTTGGCGTTGTTACAACCGAAAATATAGAGCAGGCAATAGAAAGAGCAGGCACAAAGGCGGGCAACAAAGGTTGGGATGCAGCCATGACCGCTATAGAGATGGCCAATCTTATAGACAAGCTATAAAAAATCCTGTATGAATTGACAAAATTATTATATATATAATATAATGGACGTAATAATGATTACAACATTAAACTGAGATTCAAGAATAGAGGCGCAGCATTTAAGAGTACTATGGCTGAGGTAAGCACAATGAGGTCATGGGAAAGGAAGTGTTGCCGAAATGCACGGCCTACGCTTAAAGGCCATGCATTGGGACTGCATAGAATATGTGCAGGACTGTCACGCAAGAGTGGAGAGCTATTAAGAATCAGAAGGCACGCCGGGTTTCCGAAAGGAAATCTCCGGGTAGAGTTGTGTGAATGTGCGTTCTAGATCCCCTGAATAGGCTTTCAGGGGATTTTTTATTTGGAATCTGGTTTTTTGTGAATAACTAACGAGGAGGATTTATAATGAAAAGATTCAGACTATCACTGCTGCTTACGGCATTATTCGTTATCGTACTTTCAGGCAGTGCATTTGCAGCAGAAGTCGACATTGCCCAGGTCAACTCCGACAAGTTCGGTATATGGACGATAATACCGCCGCTTGTTGCCATAGCGCTGGCTTTTATAACAAAGAATGTCGTTTTCTCACTGTTCCTGGGAGTGTTTTCAGGAGTATTCATGCTGGGGCTTAACGATTCAAATGTAATAGGAGCGTTTTTCAACGGGTTCATGATGCTAATAGACAAGATACTAGGCTCGATGGCTGACAGCTGGAATGCAGGAATACTTCTCCAGTGTCTTACAATAGGCGGTCTAATAGCTCTTGTTTCTAAGATGGGCGGAGCCAAGGCAGTTGCAGAGGCTCTTGCAAAGAGAGCTAAAACCCCAATGAGCGCTCAGATAATCACATGGATTCTCGGACTGCTTGTATTCTTTGATGACTACGCCAACTCGCTCATAGTTGGACCTATAATGAGGCCTGTCACAGACAAGATGAGGGTTTCAAGGGAGAAGCTTTCCTTCATAATAGACGCCACAGCTGCGCCTATATCTGGTATTGCCCTCATATCAACATGGATCGGCTACGAGCTGAGCCTTATAAAGGATGCTTACGACTCGGTAGGACAGACAGTAAATGCATACGGAGTTTTCATACAGACAATACCATTCAGATTCTACAACATACTGATACTTCTGTTCATATTCTTTACAGCAATATTCCTAAAGGAATTCGGACCGATGTACCATGCCGAAAAGAGAGCCAGAAAGACTGGCAAGGTGCTTCCGGACGGGGCGAAGCCAATGGTTTCGGAAGAAGCAACAGGACTTGAGCCTGCACACGGAATAAAGCTGAGCGTGTGGAATGCAATAATACCTATAGGGGTGCTCATGGTATCAGCTTTCGCAGGCTTCTACTACAACGGCTACATGGCGCTCCAGGAGGATGCCGCAGTAATAGTTGCAATAAAGCAAAGTCCATTCTCATTCTATGCGATAAGAGAGACCTTCGGTGCTTCTGATGCAAGTATAGTGCTTTTCCAGGCTGCGCTTATAGGAAGTATAGTGGCGATGGCAATGGGAGTTGGAAAGAAGATATTCACAATATCAGAAGCAATAGAAACATGGATACAAGGAATGAAGTCGCTTGTAATAACAGGTGTAATACTCCTGCTGGCATGGTCGCTTTCAAGCGTAATAAAGGAGCTTGGAACAGCCAAATTCCTGGTTTCAGTTCTGTCTGATGCAATGCCTGCATTCCTGCTTCCAACAGTCATATTCATACTAGGCTCAATAATATCTTTTGCAACAGGAACTTCATACGGCACAATGGGCATACTAATGCCGCTTGCAGTGCCTCTAGCGCTTGCAATAAACCCTGAAAACTCATACGTTGTAATGAGCGCAGGAGCAGTACTTACAGGAGCGATATTCGGAGACCACTGCTCTCCAATATCAGACACGACAATACTTTCTTCAATGGGCTCCGCTTGCGACCACATAGAGCACACAAGGACACAGATGGTTTACTCGCTTACAGTTGCTGCAATAACAATTCTTTGCGGCTATATACCAGCAGGTCTGGGAGTTCCAATAGCAATAGTCCTGCCAGCTTCAATAGCAGTAGTCGGAGCCGTAGTATACTTCTTTGGCAAGTCGGTTAAAGACCTAGCTATCGAAGAAGCGGAAGTCGAAGAGGCGGTATAGATATATCCATACAGGGGACAGAACCTAGGTCATAGTTTGATGACAGAGGTTCTGTCCCCTTTTAGCTTTGCAAAAAATAAAAAACGGCCTGATTTAGAGGCCGCCGAGCATATTACTTGCATGGATAATCTGTGAAGAGCTTGTCTTTCATGTAGTCGCGCATGGAATTAAGAAGTTTTGAAGCTGCCTTGTTGTCCTTGTGGAAAGTGCTGGAGTATTCCGCCAATGCCCAGTAGATTATCTTTTGTTCTTCCGGATCATCCACGATAAACTTGTCATCCTCTATTCTCATCAAAAACGCTCCTTGATAAAAAAATAATGATTGCATAACTTAATTATATGCAAGAAAATCAGGATTTACAAGCTTTTTCAAAAACATTTCCAGAGGTGTTGAATACTCACTATAATGGCGAGTCAAATAATATTGGAATAAGCTGTTTAAGAAGGCTGATTTTCGTGTATAAATATATTACTTATGGGAATGGAGGTGCCTTATGATTGGTACAATATTAATCGGAGCAGCATTTTTAGTAATAACATTATTCCTTGTACTTTCAATAGCAGGCTCATTCAGCTTTGAAAAGGAAAGCGAGGAGCTGTCAAAGGCCCAGAGCGAATTTGAAAACGGATACACAGACGAGGCAGTGAGAAAATATATACGCCATCTCGAAAAGAGAAGGCTGCTTATACCTTCAGAGGACGAAGACAAGGTAAGGGAAGTGTGCAGTGCTGTAATGGCATCCGACAGCATAAGCGAGGAACTCAAGACAACGCTTGTAAATGTCGTAGACAGAATACTCGACAACTGCAGGGTATACGTGCCGACAAAGAGCAGAAGAGAGCTTAGGCAATGAATACGGGGAAACAAATAAAACTATAAACTGTAATGAAAAAATAAATGAATATAATACACTCAAGAAAGAGCGGCGGAAGAGATTTCGCCGCTTTTAACGTACCATGAAAAATAAGGAGGAGGAACTGTGAAAAAGAACATAACATGGGAAGAATACGAAAGCTTCATGAGGGAATGTGATCCCGGCAACAGATACGACTATGCCTTTTCCAAAGTATACGCCAGCAGCCAGGAAGAGCTTCTCGAGAAAGTGCTTGAGCATGTGCAGAAGAAATATCCTGAGGGTATTCCGGAAAGGCTTAAGGAAGCCCTAAAGCCTGAGAGGAATTATACATTCGAGAAGCTGGGCTACTACGATTACATACAAAGCAGCAAGCTGGCGTCTAAGATTATGATTTATCCGATACAGAGAATATATGAGGAAATCTGGAAGGCGAAAAGCGGCTATGAGTACATAAGGAAAGAGGGAATAGAAAGCGATGACTGGTACTCATACTGCAAGCTGCTTCAGGAACTTGACAGGGAATCTATGAGACATCAAAGAGGTGCCAGGATATATGCAAGGGATGAAAAAGAGCTCAAGGAGAAGGTTTTAAAATACATCAACGCCAACTGCCGCCATCCGCTGAAGGATGTGTTTATAAGATTGGCTGAATTCTACAGTTGGTTTGAAGAGGAAGGTTACTATGACATCGATTATGAGACAATGAATCCGAAAATGAAGAATAGAAACATAACCGTGATTATGCCAATAACAAGGCTCTACGACATTTACTTTGCTGAGTTTGGAATTTACAAAAAGTCAACATAAATTTTTATAATTTTCATAAAAAGATGATTAAAGTTCTAATTTGGAAGGTATATATCTACTAACAAAAACTAAGATGGAAGCGTTGGAAATACATGGCTCCAATAAGTGAAAATGCAACTCTTTGAAATTATTAAAAAATTATTAAAAAATTATTAAAAAAAATGATTAGAAACGAATAACGGTGGTATAAATCAAATATACAAATCAATAAAAGTTAAAACGGATTTAGATTAATCAAGGTATATATTCTAGAAAGAGCTAAATATTATCATAGAATGGGATTTTATTAACAATGAAATTAATAGAGGGAGGGGAATTGTCATGATGAGAAATTGGATGGAGTATTTAATGGTTAGGTGTAACCTCAAGGATGAAAGAGGACAGGGTTTGGTAGAGTACGGATTAATAGTAGCGTTAATAGCTGTATTGGTAATATTAGTGATGGGTAATTTTAAAGACGGTGTAGACGGTGCATTCGACAATCTAATTACTGATATACAATCAATTTTGGGTAGTGCGGAGTAAAAAATATTATCAAAAGAAAAGATATAATTGTTGTTGTAGGTGCTTCGTGAGTCACATAACCCTAGGTTTCTAGAATGAGAAAAGGGGTTACAGTATGATTGAAACTAGAAAAAGTGGGTTTTGCAGATTCGAAAAAGAAGAAAGCGGACAAGGGCTTATTGAGTATGAAATAATTGTGATGGTTATTGCGACGCTTGTTGTAGTGGCTATGGTACTTTATAACGATGGAGTTGCTGCAGGGTTTAATGTGATAGTTGATGGTATAAAATTAAAATTTGGCATTTCGCCTTAACTAATTTATTTGCATATGTAATTAAGGAATTTAACCACAAAAGCCTTGCCTTATTAATAAGGCAAGGCTTTTGTGGTTATTGGTTAAAGATTAGGATTTTTTTATATAAAGCTGTATGAAACAATGAATTTGAATAAATTTAACTGGCTTTCAATGTTTTCTCTTAATTTGGGTATTAATATCTAAAAAGGACAAAGGCTAAAAAATAGTACAATTTTTATTAAATATTAATATGGGTGAGTGATGAATATGATATTAAGAGAAAAAAAAGGACAGACGTTAGTCGAAATGGGAATAATTATACCAATAGTTTTACTTATAGCAATGATGATAATTGAAATAGGGCTATACATTAATGCGAATATGGTCACAACTAATGCCGCTAGAGAAGCCGTTAGAGTTGCAGCGGTCAAAAGCGACGAAGAGGAATTAGGCAGCATAATAGCTGATATAGAAGAAAAATTTTCAGTGAATATAACCATAGGTTATCCAGAACCAGGTGACTCAAGGGTAATAGGTGAAGAAGTCAAGGCTGTGGCAACTAAAAATTACAAGGTGATAACATTAGCGGGACAGATTTTAGGAGGTGAAAATATAGCAATAACACAAAGTATTTCAATGATGGTTGAAAATTGAAATGAACAATTTTAAAAAATTGGAAATGCATTTTGAGAATAAATTCAGGACAGATAAATTAAAACTTGCAATAGTTGGGGAAGATATAAAATTGATTCGAAATCAATTTTATTTATAAAAAACAGACATGATATGGGGGGATGGCATTGAAAACTGACAAAAAAATGATACTTTTTTCGATTTTGCTAGGTTTGATAACAACATTTGCGGTATATAAGTATATTGACCAGATCATATCCAAAAATGATGAAACTAAATTCACCAAGATTTGGGTTGCAACGGCTGATATTCCTGCAAAGACAAAGATAACGCCTGAGATGGTAGATAAGAAAGGCATAAAGGATGAACTGATAGCTAAAGGCGCCTATACGGAAAGTGATGTGGTAGTCGGAAAGTATGCAATAGATAATATAGCGCAAGGCGAGCAACTCATTCGGGACAGGGTGGGTAATCTGGAAAAAAGCTACTTCTCGTATAACATTCCCAAAAATCAAAGAGCTGTCACTCTAAATGTGGATTCGGTTACTGGTGTGGCTGACCTAATAAGGCCGGGTGACTACGTTGACTTGATTACATATTTCGGAGCGGAGGATGTATACAAGGATGTTGCAAAGGATATGCTTCAGAATGTTATAGTTCTTGCTGTCGACAAGGATTTTGAGATTGGCAAAGAGCCAATTGTAGGTAAGGGCAGTGAAAGCAGTAGAAGGATAACCGTTGCTGTTAACGTTTGGGATGCTGAAAAGATAGTGTTTGCACAGGACTATGGAAAAGTCCATCTTGTTCTAAGAAATCCAGACGACAAGGATATACAGGAAACTAACGGTATAACCAGAATGGATATAACCAATAGATAATTTGAATTTGTGGGGGGACTTAGCATGGGAGATACCATTAAGCTGCTGATTGCTGACAGCACATACGAACCTGATAGGAGCTTTAATCATATTTTGAAAAGCGAAGGCGGAATTGAAATAGTAGGCAAAGTGGAAACGGGTGACAGGGTTGTTGAAATGGCAAAGATTATTAAGCCTGATGTAGTTCTGCTCGATGCCGAAATAGAGGGCCTTGATGCAATGGAGGCTGTAAGGCACTTGCTGAATAACGATCCTAATGTTCTTGTTGTTATGGTATTTACAGAAAAAAACAAGACCTATGTAAAAAGGGCCATGGCATCGGGAGCGAGGGACTTCTTGGTTAAGCCTTTTACCGTAAACTCTCTTGTAGATACTATCAAGAGTCTGTACGAGCTTGACAAGAGCAGAAGAGAGGCCCTTAAAGCTGAAGCAGGTGAAAAAAATGAAGAAAAAGAGGCATATGATTTCAGATTGCCTACTGAGTCTAAAATTGTAACTCTTTTCAGCACTAAGGGCGGGGTGGGCAAGAGCCTTATAGCTATAAACCTTGCGGTTTCCATAGCCGGCAAAACAAAGAAAAAGGTGGCGCTCGTAGATCTTGACCTAATGTCTGGTGACATAGCCCTGATGCTCGATCTATATCCCAAAAGAACGATTGTGGACATGGTAAAGGACATGAATGGAATCGACAAGGATACACTTCAAGAGTATCTAGTACATCACAGCTCAGGTCTCAGTGTACTTCCTGCGCCTATAAGCCCTGAACAGGCCGAATATATCACAAGTAACAGTCTGGAGAAGATAATCTACATTTTGGCCAGAAACTATGACTATATTGTCATAGATACAGGCCCTTCGTTCAAGGAAGTCAATTTGACAGCCCTTGACATGTCAAACCATATTCTCTTTGTTACTACTCTTGACCTGCCGTCGGTAAAAAGCTCCAGGGTAGGACTCGACATCATGAAAAAACTGAATTACGAGGACAACAAGGTTAATCTAATACTCAATAGGTACAGCAAAAAACACGGTATAAGCATAAAAGATCTTGAGAAGACAGCCAAGAAGAGTATTCTCAATGTGATACCGATGGACGATGCAATAGCCATATCGTCTATAAATACAGGAGCCCCTTTCATGCTCAATAATTCAAGGAAACCGATAGCGAAAAAGATATCAGAAATCTCGGATTTTATAATACAAGGCAAGTAATTTTCAAGAAATTTATTTTGGAGGTGAGGCTTTATGGGTCTTATGGACAGACTTAATAGGGGAAAGGCTTATGAGGCTGAAATAGATAAAGAAGATGAGGAGTTGGAGGTCTCGGAAGAGACTTACCAGATAATAGATAAGATTCAAGGCAGGCTTATAAAGGCGACTGAGAAAAAGAAGCTCAATGACAGCGAGCTTCGGGAAAAGATTATTTTGATACTTGACGAAATAATTGAGGAAGACAATGTCTTCTACACCAAAAGCGAAAAGGAAGTAATAATAACCAAAACCATGAATGAGATAGTGGGCTATGGTCCCATTACGGACCTTATAAACGACCCAATGGTAACTGAGGTAATGGTGAATGGTGCCAACTTCGTTTATGTGGAAATAGAGGGAAAGATCGAGAAAACAAAGGTCAGGTTCAGAAATGATGCACAGCTAATGCACGTCATCGAGAAAATAGTGACTCCCCTTGGAAGAAGGGTGGATGAGTCTTCTCCAATGGTGGATGCAAGGCTTCCAGATGGTTCGAGGATAAATGCGATAATTCCTCCCTTGGCCCTAAATGGCCCCGTCCTTACAATAAGAAAATTTGCCGAGGACCCGTTTACTGTTACAGACCTTATAGGCTTTGGAACAATGAGTCCCCAAATAGCTGAATTCTTGAGAGTTTGCGTAGAAAGCAGGCTCAACATGCTAATATCGGGAGGAACCGGAAGCGGAAAAACAACCACGCTTAACGTGGTGTCTTCCTTCATACCGCCTGACGAGAGGATCGTCACTATAGAGGACGCCGCGGAGCTCCAGCTCCACCAGGACCACGTTGTCAGGCTGGAGTCCAGGCCTCCGAACATCGAAGGCAAGGGAGCCATCGTCATAAGGGACCTTGTAAGGAATGCCCTCAGGATGAGGCCAGACAGGATAGTAGTAGGCGAGGTTCGTTCCGGGGAAGCCCTGGACATGCTTCAGGCTATGAATACAGGCCACGACGGTTCCATAACTACAGGCCACGCCAACTCTCCACGGGACATGCTGGCCAGGCTCGAGACCATGGTGCTCATGGCGGGAATGGACCTGCCTCTAAAAGCTGTAAGGGAGCAGATAGCCTCGGCCATTGACATCATAGTGCATCAAGCCAGGCTAAGGGATGGAAGCAGGAAGATAGTAAGCATAATGGAGATACAGGGCATGGAAAACGAGGTTATAACACTACAGGAGATATTCAAGTTCAAAAACGAAGGCAGGGATTCAAGGGGAAGAATAAGAGGCGAGCTTGTAAGCACCGGAATAAAACCTAAGGTGCTGGATAAAATAAAGGAAGCCAACATCAAGATAAACGAGGACATTTTCAGATAATCCGTTGGCGGGGGTGATGTGATGTTATATTTTTTATTGATATATGTTTTTCTGTCAACTGTTCTCTTGTTCAAGATGTTGATAGATGCAACGGGTTATAAAAAGCCTGTAAAGCGGCTTGGTAAATATCTTCAAAAGGGCAATTACGCAGATTTGGATGGGAATGATTTTAGAAAACCCATTTTAACTACATCAGAGTTTAAGGATTATTTGAAAAAATTCGAGAAGGGTACTGAAAAATTAGGGTATCTGAGAAATCAAAGAGACGCTCTGGACAGAAAACTTGAAAATGCGGAAATTTTGCTTACTGTGGAAGAGTTTGTCGCAGGTTCGGTTTTTCTTGTTTTGCTATCGACATATCTTGGTTATGCAGCCACATCTAGCATCCTCGGGGGAGCTGTTACCGGAGCGCTTGTTGTAGCAGCCATAGTACTTCTGATAAGAGTTAAAAGGAGAAAAAGAATCGAGAACCTTGACAAACAGCTCGGTGACGCCCTTACAATGATGGCGGGAACACTAAGGGCAGGCTACAGCTTTCTTCAAGCCATGGATACAGTTGCAAGGGAGATGCCAAAGCCTATTTCAACGGAATTTGGAAAGGTTATTAAGGAGATACAAGTTGGTGGAGGAATGGAAAAGGCTCTCGATAATATGTTGAAGAGGTCACATACGGATGACCTTGACTTGATGGTAACCTCGGTCCTTATCCATAGGCAGATAGGGGGCAATCTGGCTGAGATACTCGACAACATATCATCCACAATCCGCGACAGGATTAAGCTGAAGGGTGAGGTGAAGGTTCTAACGAGTCAGGCAAGGCTTTCCGGGCTTATAATTGCGTTGTTGCCCTTTGGATTCGCTGTCATCATAAGCTTTATAAATCCTGAGCATATGAAAACTCTAATAAGCGACAGACTGGGACAGTATCTAATAGGAATGGCTCTCATGGGACAAATTATAGGTTTTGTGATTATTAAACGTATAACTGATGTCAAGTACTAAGGAGGGTGGCATATGGATTGGACTTTTGCAGTGTCGAGCTTGGGAATATCATTTTTTTTGTATTTAGCTATAAATGCCGTGCTTGCCCCCACTATTAGCATAAAAAGAAGGCTGGGAGTCGTGGAGCAGCTTTATGGTGAAGAGGATAATGTGGCCGATGTAAGACAGCTTCCATTTAAGGAAAGGCTGTTTGTTCCCTTTCAAAAGAAGCTTAAAAACGAGGTTTCAAAGAAGACTCCTAAAGGAATATTCGAGCAGCTTGAGCTCAAGGCTGAGAGAGCTGGAGAGCCTTATGGCATTGGGGCCACAGGCTGGATAGTAATTAGAATAGTTTTTGCTGCTATAATTCCTATCTTGGCAGTTTTCCTTATGGTTAACAGTGACTATGCAATTGCTATGAAAGTGCTGCTTGTTATATGTTCCTTTGCGGTTGCATGGCTGCTTCCAAATATGTTATTGGATTACTATATTAGGAACAGGGGCAAGGTTCTTACAAGACAGCTTCCTGACGCTCTCGACATTCTTACTGTAAGCGTGGAGTCGGGACTTTCGTTTGACAGCGCTGTAGCCAAGCTCGTAGAAAAGAGCAAGAATGATATTGCAAAGGAATTTGAAAAAGTAATGTCTGAGGTTCAGTTAGGCAAGACAAGAAGGGACGCTCTCAAGAACATGGCCCAGAGGTGCGATGCGGATGACGTGAGAGTGTTCATATCTGCAATAATACAGGCTGAGCAGCTCGGGGTGAGCATAGGAAGGGTGCTTAGAATACAGGCTGGTCAGATAAGGACAAAGAGAAAGCAAAGAGCGGAAGAACTGGCGATGAAGGCTCCGATAAAAATGGTTATACCTCTTGTTTTCTTTGTTTTTCCTGGACTCTTCGTAGTCATACTCGGACCGGCGTTAATACAGATAAAGAATTCGTTGCTCTAAGGTGAAGAGATGAAAATAAAAATGGAAGATAAAGAAATTGTATTGTTTAGTAGAGCGAGACTTGCAAAGTCATTTTTTAAAAGACTTCGTGGTCTCATGGGGATTAGAGGTCTTTCTGAGGGAGAATGTCTCGTTATAACCCCGTGCAGCAGCATACACACATTTTTCATGAAATTCGACATAGACGTCGCCTTTGTCGACAAGGATTTGCGTGTGCTCAAAATTGTTGAAGACTTAAGGCCCGGCAAGCTTGTTATGCCTGTGAAGGGTGCATACAGCGTAATAGAGGCTGATTCGAGATTTTCTTCTATGAAAGATTTGGAAGTTGGAAGTAAACTTGCAATTATCAATAAATGATCTGGGATAGGCAGTGGCGGAAGCGCGCATAAAATGCCTATCTTTTTTGCATTAAAAATTGTTTTTTTGATATAACTGGTCCTCATAATTGGTGGAATTTTCTTATTAAGAATATTTAAAAAGGGTAAAAATAAAGTAAGATTGATCAAAAAGATAAAACAGCATTCTAATATTTTAGTTGAAATATCAAAAACGAACACACTGAAAATCCAGTTTAATTTATTGTTGAATCCGAATTTCACAATGGAAAGGAAGTGTTAAAATGCATAAGATTCTAAGAATAGTTAAAAATAGAAATGGTCAAGCATTGGTAATATTTGCCTTATCAATAATGGCTTTAATGGGTTTTGCAGCTATAGCCGTAGATGTTGGGATGGTGGCTAAAGCAAAGTCAGACGTTCAAAATGCGGCTGATGCTGCGGCATTGGCCGGGGCGCAGTATTTGCCGAATGAAGAAGATGCTATAGAAAAAGCAGATAGTTATGCTGGGAAAAATGGAGCGTCAATTAAGGAAGTAGATCCATCTTTTAATGACGACCCAACCAAAATCGAAGTTGTATGCACAAAAAATGTACAGTATGCTTTTGCAAAATTTTTGGGATATACAAATACAGATGTAGATGCGCGCGCGGTAGCACAAAAGATTGACAGTTCAACTGGTATTTCAGGTTTGCGACCTTGGGCGTTGAAGAATCAATATGAGGTGGAGGGGGGAACGAAGAAAGAACCAACTTCTGAATGGGTGGATTATATATATACGTACGGCCAAGAGTTTGTTTTGAAAGTTGGCGGTGGCGGAGGTTCTCAAGGGTATTATGGGGTTGTAGCTTTTGGTGACCAGAATGCTAACTCAGCAGATGTGTATAAGGATAATATAACAAATGGGTACGATGGCATCGTCAAAATCGGCGACTTTATTATGGATGGGCCAGGTAATATGAACGTAAAGAACGTTATAAATGCTCTTATGACAGAATCAGGAGATACAGAGGGTGATTATACAAAAGCGAAAATAGGAAATTCGCGTGTAGTGTTAATTCCAAAAATAGATGCGCAAACTAAAGAGGTTATAGGCTTTGCGGCTATATATTTGAAGTCTGTCGATAATCAAGGTTATATTACTGCTAATTTTTTATATGATACGACTTGGTCAGATGAACAGAAGGATTCACTTGAAGATTGGGGATTGGAGACAGTCAAGCTTATTGAATAAGGTAATTTTTATATATGTATCCGTATATGAGGGTATCGAGAAATATAAATATCATTGAAGATAAAAAAATGGGAGGATGAAAAAATCTCCCATTTTTTTGCATTTATAATGGCTAATAATTTTCAACAAGTGGAGCTTCTTCCCCGAGCTTAGAAAGCTCAATAAGTGATTCCTTCAGGCTGAACGGCAGGCTTACAAATTCAAGTCCGCCTCTGTAGCAGTCTTCTCTTTTGTCTACCCACATGACCTTGCCCATCACCTTGTATGTACTCAGGCCGAAAGGAAGCTCGAAAATCAAAATATTCCCCTTCGATATGGTGTTGAAGGATTTGACGCCTACGCCGCCTGCCGATATATCTACTATGTAAAGCTCAAGCGGATTTTCAAGCTCTATGAGCTCCTTTTCGTCATAGTATCTCCAGCACATGGTCTTGTCCTCATGCCTGACCCTGGCATGGTGTCTCAATAAATGCGGATTCATAATTATCTATTCCCCCCTGGTTTGCAAGAGCACAAACTTTTATATTTTTAATAGTAATATGTTGATATAAATGACATGAAAATGATGAATTTAGTTGGCTATATGCGTGTTTAACACAGTTATGGATATATATCATATAAGACAAATAAAATTTGAGGCTATTGGTTAAATACCCCCCGTCAGGCTTTGTGAAACGATTTCGTTAAAATGTTTTTAATTTCAATTTAAGAAAGGGGTCCGCTGAATTATGAAAGAAGCAATGTATTATAAAATATTGGATGACCATATAGAATGCCGGCTCTGCGCCCACCACTGCAGGATACTTGAAGGTAAGACCGGTATATGCGGGGTCAGGAAAAACATCGGGGGCAAGTTGTATACGCTCAATTACGGCAAGCTTACAGCTATAAACGACGATCCGGTTGAGAAAAAGCCATTATACCATTTCATGCCTGGAACAAGAACTTTATCGCTAGGCAGTTATGGCTGCAACTTCGCATGCCGCTTTTGCCAGAACTATGAGATAGCCCAGGAGCAGCCAAGCTTTCTGCTCGAGCGGACTCCCGAGGACATTGTGGACATGGCAATTAGAGAGGGTTTCCCCTCAATAGCCTACACATACAACGAGCCCACTGTATTTTACGAGTTCATGCTTGAAACAGCAAGGTTTGCCAAAGCAAAGGGTCTTAAAAACATAATGGTCACCAACGGCTTCATAGAAAGGGAGCCCCTGGAGGAGCTGCTAGGCTACATGGACGCCTTCAATATAGACCTCAAAACTTTTAGTGACGACACCTACAGGAAGATATGCGGCGGGAGGCTGGAGCCGGTTCTTGAGACAATTAAGCTTGCAAGTAGAAAAAGTCATGTTGAAGTGACAACACTGATTGTTACAGGCATGAACGATACTGAGGAAGAGTTGACTGAAATATTCGAATGGCTTGCTGGTGTAGATAAAAATATTCCGCTGCATCTTACACGCTATTTTCCGTGCTATAAATACCACGAGCCGCCAACAGACATTGATTTCATGAAAAAAATGCACGAGAAGGCAAAGAAATACTTAACCCACGTCCATCTTGGAAACATATTTTGATAAGGAGAATGGATATGACGTTTATAAAAGGAATTGTAATGTCACCGCACCCGCCTATAATAATACCCGAGATAGGCAAAGGTGAGGAGCACGGAGCGATAAATACGATAGAAGGAATGAAAAAGCTTGCAGACAATATCGAGAGAAAAAAGCCTGAAACCATAATATTCATTACTCCCCACGGTAATGCATTCTCAGACGGATTATGCGTGCTTGACGAAGAAAGGGTTTCCGGAAGCCTTGGTCAGTTTGGAAGACCAGACTTAAAATATGAAAAGAATGTCGATATACAGCTGAAAGATGCGATAAGGCAATGCTTCGATGAAAAAGGGATTCCGAGCATATTTCTGAATGAAAACAGGGCGCACTTGTACGGAGTGAGAGTAGAACTCGACCATGGCTGCATAGTCCCCATGTATTACATCGATAAGGTTTTCAGCAACTATAAAATAACCCACATAACAATAGGAATGCTGGATCTTATGGACATGTACAAGGCGGGAATGGCATTGAGGGATGCAGTTGAAGAGACCGGAAGGAATACTGTTATAGTTGCAAGCGGAGATCTCTCGCACAGGCTAAAGGATGATGGGCCGTATTCATACAACGCCATGGGACCAGTGTTCGACGAGATGCTTGTTGAAGCCATAAGAAAAGGAGACTACGAGTCGATAGTCAGCATGCCGGCGAAGATATCTGAGCCGGCAGGTGAGTGCGGCCTAAGGTCTATTGTTATGGCTCTTGGATGCGTAGATTCAATGGTGACTGAGCCTACGGTGTATTCGCATGAGGGGCCTTTCGGAGTTGGATACATGACAGCGTTCATAGAAGTCAAGCTGGGCAATACCGAAAGCATACTTGAAAAGTTAAAAAAAAAGAGCTTAGACCACTATAGAGAGATGAAAGAAAGCGAAGACGCCTATATCAAGACAGCGCGGGAAGCCATAGAAAAGTGGGCCTTGGAAGGTAAAAAGCTTAGCTGGCATGAGATAAAAAAATCAGTATTTTCAGGACGTAGTGAGCTTGTAGATGGAATGGAAGTTAAAAGAGCAGGAGTGTTTGTATCAATCCATAAAAATGGCAACCTGAGGGGCTGCATAGGGACAATAAACTCTGTCAGAGGAAATGTGGCAGAAGAGATAGTAGCCAACGCCATAAGTGCAGCAACGAATGATTCTCGATTTGCCCCTCTAAGGGGTGACGAAGTTGATTCAATAGAAATCAAGGTGGATGTGCTTGGGAGTCTCGAAAAAGTCGCTTCAGAAGGCGAACTTGATTCATCGAGATATGGAGTCGTCGTAGAAGCGGGGCATAAAAGGGCCCTTCTTCTTCCGAATCTGGACGGCATTGATTCTGTTGAAAAGCAGCTGGAAGTAGTCAAGAGAAAAGCCGATATAGATGAAACTGAGGAATGCGAGATATACAGATTTGAAGTTGAAAGACATGAAGTCAAATAATCAATAACAAATATTTGGATAATTTGAATATGGATTATTATATTCTTATACAGATAGGCGCGGGGGATTGCCATGAAAAAGGAAGAATTGCTGATAGAAATAGACCAGGAAAGCCTGAAAAAATTCAAAACTCTATGCAGGCAGAAATCAAGAAAACCCAAGCATGAAATACTGGATTATATAAATTATGTGCTGGCAAATAAGCCGATACTACTTTTGGAAAAAATTGAAACCATAAATCCAAAAAAACAGATAAAAATACGAGTTGAACTTGAAAAGGCCCAGAATCTTCGAGATTTTTGTCGCTCCCATAACATGAGCGTTGAAACGCTTATCGACAGTTTTATAGAGGCTCAAATCAAGGATGATGACATAGCATAGGGTATTTTTGAATAAAAAAACGGCTGCTGCAATTGAAGCGACCCCCAAAAGTTAGACCTAAAAATCTAACAATTGGAGGTCGGTTTTTTATGGCAAAATATAATTATGAATTCAAGAAAAAAATTGTAGATGCATACATGAATGGTGAAGGCGGAAAAAA
>NZ_WXFG01000022.1 GCF_009881055.1 Peptoclostridium sp. | reverse complement strand
ACTCGCCCAAAATTGGGTGTATAATGCATTTAAGGGACAGATGCTTGTTTTAAGCACCTATCCCTTAACTTATACAATAAAACTGCATCAGTTTTTAGCGTTTACACAAAATCTGAAACATACCCGAAATAACATTTCATAAAAGTAGCAATCAGATAATAAGAATGCTTGGGTTTTTGAATGTAAAGTATTAGTATGGGAAATCTTTAATGAGCCTGTCCATAGTAGTTCTCATATCCATGGCGTCTATTCTTTGGACTAATTTATCATTGTATTTATTGGAGTGAACCAAATTCCTGTTGTTTCTAGCAATATGCATTGTTTCTCGAGTGGAAAGGTCTATAGAGCCATTTTTGAAAGCATCTTCGATAAGGTCATTAAAGCCACTTTTTATGTTGTGTTTTGAAAATAGTATCCCTTCAAAAATAGCAGCACACATCAACGAGTATGAAAGCCATGCTCCTGAATCAAAGCTTTTCTCAGCTTCTTCATAAAAGTAGCCTATTCGCTTGGCTAGCTCTGGATTCTTTTTCTTTATATGTGGGAATAAAAAAGAATAGTCTCGAATACCAAAATAATAAATAATAAGCATAAGCTTATACTCATGATTTTTCGGAAAAATACTATCTATATCGATGTCAACAGTAATATAACTTCTTGATATCTTGTGATAATTATCTGAGTAGAGTATTCCTTCGATATATAGCATACTATATTCAATTGCATATGCAGGAAGCAAATCAATTTGAAATTTTAGCTGGCCATTATCTACCTTGCCATCTGTGCGTGAAATGTGAAATGTTGTGCTCTTCATATAAACCTCCTTTGATAGTGACGAACAACTCCATTATACCAAAACAAGGGGTTGTGTGAATGATGATTGCGACCTTAAAATGCCGAAAACATTCCATAAAAATACTCTGATATGGTATAATCTTATCTATCGAAATTGAACGAGGAGGCATTTGTTTTGGGAGAAAGAAAGCAAGTTGAGATATCTGTGGAAGAGCTTGAAAAGCAGGAATATTATATAAGAGAAGTAAGAAAAATAAACGACGAACAGTATGGGAATACTGGTAGACATAAAAAACATCTCACTATAACCTACGGATGTCAGATGAATGAGCATGATTCGGAAAAAATGAATTTCATGCTTTCACAGATGGGGTATGCTCCGTCGGACAATATAAAGGAAGCCGACATAGTAATATTCAACACATGCGCAGTGCGTGAAAACGCAGAGCTCAAGGTTTACGGAAAGCTTGGTCACATGAAGAGCATAAAGAGGATAAAACCGGACGTGAAGATAATGGTCTGCGGCTGTATGATGCAGCAGCAGCACGTAATAGATGAAATAAAAAAAAGCCACAGGCATGTGGATGCGGTGTTTGGAACGCACAATTATCACAAGCTGCCTGAGTTCATATACGAATCATACGGAAGTGAAAAAACAATCGTAGACGTATGGAACATAGACGGGCAGGTTGTAGAAGGTCTAAGAAGCATAAGGAAGTTTGACACAAAGGCGTATGTAAACATAACATACGGTTGCAACAATTTCTGCACCTACTGCATTGTTCCGTATACAAGAGGAAGGGAAAGAAGCAGAAAGCCCCAGGACATAATCTCTGAAATAGAAATGCTGGCAAAGGATGGCGTCAAGGAGGTAACCCTTCTTGGGCAGAATGTAAACTCATACGGCAAGACTCTTGAGATGGAGTACTCATTTGCTCAGCTTATAAGAGATGTAAATGAAATAGATGGTATAGAGCGCATAAGATTCATGACTTCGCATCCTAAGGATCTTAGCGACGAACTAATATATGCTATCAGAGACTGCGACAAGGTGTGCAATTATCTGCATCTTCCCGTGCAGTCAGGCAGCAGCAGGGTGCTGAGTAAGATGAACAGGCACTATACAAAAGAGCAGTATCTGGAGCTTGTTGCTAAAATAAGAAAAGAGATACCCGACATTGCGTTCACAACAGATATAATAGTCGGATTCCCGGGTGAGACTGAGGAAGATTTCCAGGATACGCTCGACGTTTTAAGGCAGGTCAGATACGATTCTGCGTTTACGTTCATATATTCAAAAAGAAGCGGAACTCCAGCAGCGGAAATGCCGGACCAGATAGACGAGGGCATTAAGCATGAGAGGCTTGAGCGTCTCATGTCACTAGTCAACGATATAAGCGCCCAGATAAACGAAACATACAGAGGAGAGACTGTAGAGGTTCTAGTTGAGGGGCCGAGCAAGACTGACAAGACCAGACTAATGGGCAGGACACCTCAAAGCAAGCTAGTCAATTTCGAGGGCTCTGAAGAGCTTGTAGGAAAGCTTGTAAATGTTAGGATTGACGATCCGAAGACATTTTCTCTTAACGGAATAGTATTATAGATGCCGGCACTCTTACAGAGTGCCTTCTTTCGCATGCACCATATTTAGGGAGGGAACTGCGTGATAGACAAGCTCACACCCATGATGAGACAGTACATGGAGATAAAGGAACAGCACAAGGACTGCATACTGTTTTTCAGGCTCGGCGACTTTTATGAAATGTTTTTTGAGGATGCCGAAATAGCTGCGGCTATTCTCGAAATAGCGCTGACGGGGAAAAGCTGCGGCCTTGAAGAGCGGGCACCAATGTGCGGGGTCCCTTACCATGCTGCCGACGCCTATATAGCAAAATTAATACAAAGCGGACTTAAGGTTGCCATATGCGAACAGATGGAGGACCCCTCCGCAACAAAGGGCATTGTAAGAAGGGAAGTAGCAAGGATAGTTTCGCCGGGGACTGTGCTTGACGAGAGCTATCTTGATACAAAGAAAAGCAACTACCTTATGGCCATATACAGAGACGAGCACAGCGGAGATTTTGGAATCTCATATGTGGATATCACTGTAGGTGAGCTCAGCTGCACACATATAGGCGCCGGCGAGCTGCAGGACGAGATTATTAAAGTGCAGCCAAGCGAAATAATATACAGCTGCGAGACATGCACTTCATTTTTCAAGAAGCACCCACAGCTTTGCGGTGCTTATATAAACGATAACTCAAGAGAGCATTTCCTGAACGAGGAGGAGCTGCTTTTAAAATACTTCAGCCGAGTGTATATCGAGAGCAGGGGGCTGAGCGAGCCTATGAGCAAAAGCCTTATCGGGCTGCTTTCGTATATAGGGTCGACTCAGAACCATATAGCCGCCAACATAAGCAACATAAACACCTACAGCAGCAGCGACTACATGAAGCTTGACAGTTTCACAAGAAGAAATCTGGAGCTCACGCAGACAATAATGGGCAATTCAAAAAAAGGCTCTTTGCTTCACATACTCGACAAGACAAGGACTAGCATGGGCGGAAGACTCCTGAAAAAATGGGTGGATGAGCCGCTTCTTTCTGTTGAGAAGATAGACAGCAGGCTCGAGCTTGTCGGAGAGCTCTATGGTGATTTTTCGCTGCGTGAGGATATAGCTGCTGAGCTCAGGGGAATATATGACATAGAAAGGCTCTGCGGCAAGATTGCCTTCGAAAAGGTAAATCCCAAGGAACTTATAAACCTGAAGCTCTCACTTTCAAAAATACCCGCAATCAAGAGGCTGCTTGCCAAGTCAAGCTGTGAAAGGCTAAAGGAGCTTTCAGGAGGAATAGACGAGCTTGGTGACATACATGATGCAATAGAAGCTGCCATACTTGACGAGCCGTCATACTCTTTAAAGGAAGGCAACATAATCAAAAGCTCATACGACCCAAGGGTAGCCGAGTTGCGCGAGCTAACCCAAAACGGCGCAAGGCTCATACGCTCTATCGAGGAAAAGGAGAGAGAGGCTACTGGAATAAAGTCCCTCAAGATTGGCTACAACAAGGTATTCGGATACTACATCGACATAACAAAGACTAACCTTCGCCAGCTTGAAGTGCCGGAAGGCTACATGAGAAAGCAGACTCTCAGCAACTCCGAAAGATTCATAACACAGGAGCTCAAGCTCGCAGAGGAAAAAATACTCACAGCCCAGGACAAGATTAAGAGCATCGAATATGAAATTTTTGTAGAAGTGCGAAACAAGATTTACGAAAGCATTGGAAGGCTTCAGGCTACAGCCAGGCTACTCGCGCAGCTCGATGCGCTCAATTCGCTTGCCATCGTAGCGCATGACAACGGCTATGCAAGACCCGAATTCAACAAGGAAGGCCTTCTGGAGATTGAAAACGGAAGACACCCTGTCATAGAAAAGATGATAGGAAATGAAAACTTTATTCCAAACGACATAAGACAGTCTAATGATAAGGACATAAACATAATAACAGGCCCTAATATGGCAGGAAAATCGACATACATGAGACAGACGGCGCTAATTTGCCTTATGGCTCATATGGGCTCGTTTGTTCCTGCACAAAAGGCGAAAATACCATTGCTTGACAGGATATATACAAGGGTCGGTGCAAGTGACGACCTCTCGCAGGGCCAGAGCACATTCATGGTAGAAATGTCCGAGGTGGCCCATATACTCAGCAACGCCACTAAGGACAGTCTGGTGGTGCTTGATGAGATTGGCCGCGGTACAAGCACGTACGACGGGCTGAGCCTGGCATGGGCAATAGTCGACTACATCCACAGCAACGTACGCTGCAAGACACTATTTGCCACACACTACCACGAGCTCACAGAGCTTGAATCAGAGCTTGAAAGGGTACAGAATTTCTCGGTAGCTGTAAAGGAAGACGGCGAAGACGTTATCTTCATGAGGAAGATTGTTCCTGGAGGCACTGACAAGAGCTACGGAATACACGTTGCTAAGCTTGCAAAGCTGCCTGCAGAAGTCATTGAAAAGTCAAGCAGCATACTGGCCAGCCTGGAGGAGAGCAAAATATCCCACAACAAGAGCAGCATAACAGCTGGACAACAGAAGCCTGCAAAGAAACCTGAAAAAGTGCATGATGCACAGCTGGATCTTTTCAGCTACAAAAAAGAGGCGCTGCTGAGGGAAATCACAGCTATAGACATTATGAAAATGACACCTATTGATGCCATGAACTGCCTCTACAGAATTCAAAACGAGGCCAGAATGCTTGGGGATGATAAACTTGAATAACAAGATAAAGCTGCTGGATTGCAGCACAATAAACAAGATAGCCGCGGGCGAGGTCGTGGAAAGGCCGGCAGCGGTTGTAAAAGAGCTTGTCGAAAACTCACTCGATGCGGGCGCCAAGAGGGTAATCGTTGAAATTGTCAATTCGGGCAAGGATTATATCAGGATAACAGACGACGGACACGGCATAGATCCGCAGGATGCGGAGTCTGCTTTTCTAAGGCACGCGACAAGCAAGATATCACAGGTGGAGGACCTTGAAAATATCCACTCGCTTGGCTTTCGAGGAGAGGCGCTAGCAAGCATAGTGGCAGTTTCCAGACTTGACATAATAACCAAGACAGCATACTGCCAGACCGGACTAAAACTCTCATATGAGTTCGGCAGGTTAATAAGCAGGGAAGAGGTGGCAACATCTGAAGGGACCACCATAATAGTCAAGGATATATTCCAGAACGTGCCCGCCAGAAAGAAATTCCTGAAATCCGACAGGGCGGAGCTCGTTTCGATAACCGAAATAATCGACAGGATAGCAGTAGGACATCCGGCTGTAAGATTTGAATATACAAGCAACGGCAAAAGGATGCTCATTACGCCGGGAGATGGAAACATCCTAAGCGCCATAAGGGCTGTCCACGGCAAAGATGTCATGGCGAGCCTTATCGAGCTGGATAGGGAGTGTGAAGGCTGCAGGGTTAGCGGATATGTCTCAAACAACTCGGCTTACAGGAGCAGCAGAAGCTGTCAGTACTTCTATGTAAACGGCAGGTCAGTACGCTCGAGTCTGCTCGGCGAGTGCATACAAAGCGCATACAAAGAGCTGCTGCCCATAGGAAAGCATGCTATGTGTTTTATAAACATAGATATACGGCCAGACATGGTGGATGTCAACATACACCCAACCAAGCTAGAGGTGAAGTTTACAAACGATGCCGAGCTGTCAGAATGCATCAGGGAGGGCATAATAGGAGCGCTCAGGGGCGAGGAGCTCATACCCGAGTACAAAATCAGCAAAAGCGCTTTGGGCGGATGCGATGGTTCACTGCATGTTGCGACAGAGGAACCAATTGATATAGCAAGCTATGTTGAGAGCATGAACACTACAGATATATTTTTGAGCAACGCAGCTGATAGGCCGGCTACTGAAAATATAGGGGATATGCCGATTGTAAATGAGACAGAGAACTATTTGAATCCATGCGAAGTCGCGATTGTTAGAGAACTCCCTCCTTTAACGGCAGAAGCCGTGAAGGCAAATGACGCTGCATGCAAAATTGCCCCGTCATGTAAAGATGCAGAAGACGGACGCAAAAGCTCCAAGGCTATAGCGGACCTGATGCCAATAGGAGTTTTCCTGAAAACATACATTGTAGCACAGCGAGGCACATCACTTTTTCTAATAGACCAGCATGCTGCCCATGAGAGGATACTTTACGAAAAATACATGGAGCAGTTTGAAGCACATGCCATATCAAGCCAGATTCTGATGGAGCCAATAATAATGGAGTTTTCAAATTCCGACATGCTGCTGCTCGAAGAGAATATGGAGTGCCTTGAAGGATTTGGTTTTGAAGCAGAGGCATTCGGAAGCAACGCCGTGATAATTCGAGCAGTGCCCAACATGTTCGGCAAGCCGGAATCGGAAAAATTCGCAATTGAGCTTATTGAAGCACTAGGAGATATAGGCAGCTCATATGAGCTAAGAAAAGCCGAAATAGCGCAAGCTGCATGCAAGGCGGCAGTTAAGGCCAATGACAGGTTAAGTGAGATTGCTGTGGCAAAGCTGCTCGACGAGCTTTCGCAATGCGAGAATCCTTACACATGCCCTCACGGAAGGCCTGTTATAGTTGAAATAAGCCAGAATGAAATCGAAAAAATGTTCAAGCGCATAATTTAGCCATAATGATGAGAATAGTGGTATAATTAAGGAGGAAAAAATGCAAAAGATACCTGTTATTATAATAGCAGGCCCTACAGCAGTCGGTAAAACAAGGCTTTCGATAGAGATTGCAAAACATTTTGGCACAAGCATAATATCTGCGGATTCCATGCAGGTTTACAAGCAAATGGACATAGGGACGGCCAAGCCCACACAAGAGGAGATGCAGAACATAAGGCACTACCTGATAGACGAGATAGAGCCCTGGGAAGATTTCTCTGTGGCTGAATACAGCAGGCTTGCATGCGGCTACATTGAAAAGATAAGCAACGAGGGCAAAATTCCTGTCATAGTAGGCGGAACAGGCCTCTACATTAATTCCATAATGTATGACATGGATTTTTCCGGTTCAAGCTCGAACGAGGATTTGAGAAAGGAATTGGCTGACTATGCACAGGAGCACGGCGCAGAGAGCCTTTATTCAAGGCTAATTGAGCTTTCACCGGAAGGTGCTGCCGGCATACATCCAAACAATGTCAAGAGGGTCATAAGAGCGCTCGAGATATTCTATGAAACAGGTGAAGGCAAGAAGGACTTTGCCTCGGCTCCCAAGCTCAGAGATGAATATTTGCCAATCCTTATAGTGCTCAGCAGGGACAGGAAAAAGCTATATGAGCTGATAAATATGAGGGTAGATATGATGATGGATGCGGGACTGCTTGAAGAAGTAAACAGGCTCATGGCAAGCGGCTGCGATAAAAATATGGTTTCAATGAAGGGAATAGGGTATAAAGAAATTATAAATTATCTGGAAGGACTGTGCACGCTGGATGAGGCTGTAGAACAGATAAAAATGGGCAGCAGAAGATATGCCAAGAGACAGCTGACATGGTTTAGGAGATATGATTTTGCCAAGTGGATTGATGTTGGTGAATTTGAAGACCACAGCTCACTTTTGAATTTTGCAATTGACTACATTGAAGATATATTGGAAAAATAAGGGGCCCGACGCCCAGCTCAATCATTAGGAGGGATTATATTGAAAAACAGCGCAATTAATCTGCAGGACTATTTTTTAAACCAGGCCAGAAAGGAAAAAATCATAATCACAATTTTCCTTGTGAATGGAGTGCAGCTAAAGGGAATGGTAAAGGGTTTTGACAGCTACATAGTCATTTTGGAAACTGACGGCAAGCAGCAAATGATATACAAGCACGCCATATCAACTATAATACCTTCTCAGGCAATCAACCTGGTAAGTAATTCAAACGCTCAGGCAGAATAGGAATTTTAGAAACCGCGATTCAAATCGTGGTTTTTTTATTTTTTTTGTGATAAAATTTCAATTGTTATGCTTATTCAAGGCAAATTGAAACGGAAAGGTGATAAGTATTGAATACACATATAAAAGAAATGCTAAGCAAAGCTTACGGCATAGAAGAAAACATACTTGAAATGGCAAGAGAAGCTGAGGCGAGCATAAAGGAAGAATTCGCCAGGATAGAGGAAATATGCGAGTTTAATCAGTACAAGGTGCTTTCAGCCATGCAAAGGGCGAAACTGAGCGACACCCACTTTTCATGGGCTACAGGGTACGGCTACGGAGATGTGGGAAGAAGCAAGACTGAGGAAATTTATTCGTATGTCTTCAACACTGAAGACGCTATAGTAAGGCCCAACATCGTAAACGGCACTCATGCGCTGTCGCTTTGTCTCTTTGGCACATTAAGGCCTGGTGATGAGATGCTTTCATGCACTGGAAAGCCATATGATACGCTTGAAGGCGTAATAGGAATCAAGAAGACAAGGGGTTCTTTAAGCGAGCTTGGAATTACTTACAGGCAGATAGACCTGCTCCAAGACGGATGTAGCGATATTGAAGCTATAAAGGCTGCAATAAATGAAAAAACAAGAATGGCATACATACAAAGGTCCAAGGGCTACAGCTGGAGGAGATCGCTTAGCATAGAGGACATAAGGGAAATATGCGAAGCTGTAAGGAGCGTCAAGCAGGACATTGTAATCATGGTGGACAACTGCTATGGAGAATTTCTTGAAGAGCTCGAGCCAACGGATGTTGGGGCGGACATTATGGCGGGTTCTCTGATAAAAAATCCGGGAGGAGGACTGGCACTTACAGGAGGGTACATAGTAGGGAGAAAGGACCTGGTAGAAGACATATCCTACAGACTTACATGTCCGGGAATAGGCAAGGAATGCGGCCTTACCTTCGGGACTACAAGGACAGTGCTGCAGGGACTCTTCCTGGCCCCCCATGTCGTTTCACAGGCCATCAAGGGAGCGATATTTTGCGCAAAGCTGTTCGAAAATATGGGCTATGAGGTCCTGCCAAAATCAGGGGAGCAAAGAAGTGACATCATACAATCGATAAGGCTTAAAGACGAAAGTGAAGTCGTATCCTTCTGCAAGGGAATTCAAGAGGCAGCACCTGTAGATTCGTTCGTATCTCCAGAGCCGTGGGATATGCCGGGCTATGATTCAAAGGTAATAATGGCTGCAGGAGCATTCGTACAGGGATCATCGATAGAGCTTAGCGCAGACGCTCCAATAAAGCCGCCATATGCAGTATACTTTCAGGGCGGTTTAACATACGAACACTCAAAGCTTGGAGCCATGATGGCTTGCTCGAGCATGCTAAAGAGTTCTGAGAATTCACAAAAATAAGAAGCATTCGCTTATTTTTTGCAGGCGAACCTTTACAAAAAAAGCATGTTGCGATATAATTATTCCATCATGAAATACCAACTATACTCCAATTAAAATGAATATAATTCGACAAAATACGAACTATAAGCCGCGAACGATAAATTAAAATTTCACAAAATAAAAGATTCTCGTGGGGGGACATTATGTTGAGACATGTAAATGAAGATATCTATTCAAGCCTATTATACTGCATTCCAAAGGACCAGCATGACGAGGAAAGCATTAGAAATGCACTGCTTTCACATCCTGAAGTGGAATTTATATCTCTGGCCGGCGTAGATCTTGGCGGTCAGGAAACCGATGAAAAGATTCCAATGGAGCTTTTTCTTGAGGATATTTCAGAATTTCTGAATGCCGGAATACAAACAGACGGCTCAAGCGTATATCTGCCGGAGATTGCCAGCCTTAATGATGCAAAAGTAATGATACTGCCGGACAAGAATGTAAATTGGTATGTTGACTACAATTTTGACAACATCAACACTGCAAATTACAAGCCTGTTGGCACGCTTAGGATACCTTCTTTTCTTAAGCACGGAAAAGAGAAGGTCGGCTCCAGGGACATACTCAGAAGAGCGATAGACAACTTCAAGGGTGAAGTTGTTGAAATTATAAAGGAAAATCCTCATTTTCTTGAGGAGGTTGGAATAGCATCATTTGAAGATATAGACGATGTAATAATAACTTCAGCTACCGAAATGGAATTCTGGGTTAACACACCTGCAGACATAGTAGACGAGGAGCAGCTGTCAATTTCTCAAAGTCTCAAGGAGCAGTACTGGAAGAGGACAAAGGGTGAGGTTAGAACTGCCCTGGAAAGAACAATTTGGTTCATGGGCAAGTATGGTTTTGAGCCGGAAATGGGCCACAAAGAAGTCGGAGGAGTAAGGCGAAGAATAGGCCTTGGAAAAGAAGGCCATTTCATGGAGCAATTGGAGATAGACTGGAAATACAGCGAGGCTATGCAGGCTGCTGACAACGATATCTTTGTAAGAGATCTGATTGAGGATATTTTCAACTTCTGCGGTCTCGAGGTGACATTTGACGCCAAGCCAAACGAAGGAGTAGCAGGCAGCGGAAAGCATACCCATTTGGGTATAGCAGCAAAGCTTAAGACAGGCAAATTTGTAAATCTTTTCTCGCCGAAGGATATGAAAAGCGAGTATATGACAAGCTTAGGATATGGAGCTCTCATGGGAATCCTTAAAAACTATGAGGTTATAAATCCCTTCGTATCTTCAACGAATGATGCGCTCAACAGGCTTAAGCCGGGCTTTGAGGCTCCTGTATGCATAGTCACATCGCTTGGAAGAAGCAAAGAAGAACCGTCGAGGAACAGATCAATACTTATAGGCCTTATAAAGGATTTTGACAATCCTATGGCTACAAGATTTGAGCTAAGGGCGCCGAATCCTCATTCCAACACGCACCTTGTAATATCAGCATGCCTTCAGGGCATGATAGACGGGATAAGGGCAGTTTTCGATAAAAAAGCGACATTAGCCGAACTTGAGGCAGAGCTTTCAAAGAATTACGGTGATGAGGGCTTCTACCTCGAAAAGAACAGACAGTACAGAAGCGAGGAAGATGTTTATGAGCTCTCCCAGGAAGAGCGAAACAGGCTTTTTGGTGTCCCACCAAGGACGGTATGGGAGAACATAGTTTCATGCAAGAGCGGCGGAGAAAAGAGAAAAGCTCTCTACCATAACGGAGTGTTTAGCGAAAAAACAGTCATCTCGTTTAGATACACTGCCATCCAAAGATGGGCGAACGAGCTTCTTGGCAGGATAATACCTAACAACATGGACATAGTAAGAGAGTGTAAGAAGGTTCACACTGAGGGAGACATATCTGACCTGGATGTTGTAATGTGGAACAAGATTAACACGATGAGATGGTATCTTATGAAGGGCAGCATGGATACTGATTCGCTTTTCACAAGGATAAGAAAAGAGCTTGAGGAAAAAAATTACGATCAGGCGTCCGAACTTCAGGTTGAGATGAGCGAAAAGATTTCAGAGCTCAAAGAGCTCTACTATGCATATAAAAAGAACCAGTTTTAAAAACATACACAATTGAAGATAGGAAAGCTAAAGGCTGTTTCTCGAGTAGTGAACTACATGCTCCGAGAAACAGCCTTTTTGTGTTTATTTGAAATATTTTCTGAAAAGTCCCTTTACTATGCCTACAATAGCAACGTTTTGTGCGTATATCGGTTCCATTGAGGAGTTCTCAGGCTGGAGCCTTATTCTGTTTGTTTCCTTGTAGAACCTTTTGACGGTTGCAGTGTTGTCGTCGAGAAGAGCAACCACAATTTCACCATTTTGAGCAGTAGCTTGTTTCTTCACTATGATATAATCGCCGTCCATGATGCCGGCCTCTACCATTGAGCTACCCTTTACCTTAAGTATAAAATTGTCGTTACCGTGTATGAAGCTTTGAGGGAGCGTAACATAGTCTTCAATATTTTCTATTGCGAGTATGGGCTCTCCTGCAGTAACCTTTCCGATTACAGGAACGCCGACTACATCCTTTTCGATTATTGTTTCAAGCTCGTCGGGCATTACACCAATGGCCCTTGGCTTGCTTGGGTCTTTTTTTATGTAGCCTTTCTCCTCAAGCTTGCTAAGATGGCTGTGCACTGTAGATGTGGATTTAAGATTTACAGCAGCGCATATCTCCCTTACTGAAGGAGGATATCCGTGCTTTGCTACTTGCGCTTTTATAAAATTCATTATGTCAATTTGCTTTTTTGACAGATCGGAATACATGCTTTTAGCCCCTTTCTGATTGGAATGAAACATCTGTTCATATTGAGTATACCACCTTTTGGGGGCAAATACAAACTAATGTTCTTTTATGCTTGACCGGGAACAGATGTTCTGTTATTATGTTTATAGAACATAGGTTCTATAAAGGGAGGTCGATTAGATGAAAAGGATGCTGGTGTACATAATACTATTACTGTCACTTACTGTGAATGTGTTCAATATATTTGCGCAGGGCAAGCAGGACATTGGAGATATCGAAATAAGACAAATAGTAGTTATGGAAGGTGACACATTGTGGGATATAGCTCAGAAAAACATGAGTGAGGACACCGATATAAGAGATTACATATGCCAGATACAGGAGCTAAATGACATGGATGGAGCAAACCTAATTCCCGGAGAAACAATAATGGTGCCATTACTGCAATAGATGCTTTAAGCAGAGCTAATCTGGTGGCAAAAAAAGATAAAAATATAACCAACATGGCAAAACAGTCGGAAATTATAAGAAAACAATAGCGTAAAGCATTGGCTCGGCACATGGAAGGGATAAGCTTCATGCAAACACTGCTATGGGGTGACAATAAAACAAGGCTTATATTGCAAAACAAGCGAAATTCCTATAATATTTAATTATAGGAATTTCGTATTTATGCCATATTTTAGCATGATTCATCAGATGTACACAATTTTTGGAGGAAAATCGAATAAGTCAACCATAATATAATTATGTAGATACAATATTCGGCACATGGGATACGTCATGCGCAAAGAGGTGAAAAAATGAATCTGGCAATTCTGGAAAGTACCGCTGAAAAGTTCATAAAAATGCTAGCCTCGGAAAAGAAATCAAAGCATACAATCACAAACTACTCGTCCTCTCTTGGAAGCTTTATAAAGCACGTGCGCATCCACAAGGGAAGCAGTGATTTTAATTTCAAGGAGACCGTCTTTGAGTACATAGACTCTGTAAATCCGGGCTATTCTACAAACACAATAAACACAAGAAGGAACATCATTAAAAGCTTTGTAAACTACCTTTCAGACAGGGGATACATAGAAGAGAGCTTTTCAAGAAACATAAAGCTTCTCAGAAGGGACAACAGCAAGACAAAGGAGGTGCTCGAACCCTTCGAGATAGAAGGGCTCCTCGAGGCTGCAAACTGCGATATATCAGAGGCAGCAGGATATAATATTTACCACAAGGTGAGGAACAGACTGCTCCTGGTAATGCTGATTTTTACGGGAATGAGGCGTTCGGAGCTCGCATGCCTCAGGTGGAGCGATGTAAACACAAGGACCAATGAGATAACCGTGACGGGCAAGGGGAATAAGACGCGGGTAGTTCCGCTGAGGAAGGAAATCCGATATGAGCTCATGGACTTTCGTGAGCTTATAAGCGAATTCGAGGGCAGGGGCTACAGCATGAACACCAGTTACATATTCGGCTCAGAGCACAGGAATAAACGCACAAAAGAAAAGGACGGCCACATCAACCCCAAGACAATTGAGATAATAATTGCATCACTCGTAAAAAAAGCTGGCATATCAAAGAAAATAACTCCGCACAACCTAAGGCACAATTTCGCCAGCTACGCTGTAAAAAGCGGCATGAGCATACCTACGCTCTCAGGAATACTAGGCCACGCTTCTCCCGATATAACTATGAAGATATATGCCCACGAGATTAGCAAGGAAGAGCGAGAAAAGCAGATGAGCAAGCTTGACTTTGGCATATAAATAGTAGAGCTACTTAAAAAAAGTGCGTATCTTGTTGAAAGAATACGCACTTTATCTTATATGCTCATACTTCTTTTGTATAGCTTTAAGGCTAAACCAGCTTAAATCTCACTATCACCCTAGGGTCAAGCACCCTGAAGGTGAAAGATTCGCCTATGAACAGCTTAACCTTCTTTGTATCATGCTCGCAGTAGCCTATGGATAGGTCGCGGCCTATTGTCATTTCAAGATTTTCACTGTCATACGGAAGCAGCAGTGCATCTTCTATAACATGGCTGAATACTATTTTTCCGCCTATAAGGTTTTCCACTCTTTTGACAAGGGGATAGCCTTCTGATTTAGAGTTTATCATGTTCCAGGCCTTTTCTCCTACAACAAGTGTGTAAGGCTTTTGAACGTAGGCGTCCTGAAGCATTACGGCTGCTTTTGATATGGCTTCGAGTATTTCATCCTCGTCATCTGTTAGAGCCACGGTAGGAGTGTTTGCCCCGTTCAATATGCCTTCAATGCCGGCAGCTTCGAGTCCTTGGAAAATGGCGTTTTCTTCGAATAGCGCCATTTTCTTGGCTGCCTCTTCAAGGGCCGTAAAATCAATATCCTTGGCGCCTCTTATGAAGTTATCGAGCTCCCACCTGTCAAGCTCGAAATCTATCCTCGCCTCAACAAGAGGCTTGACCTTGTATACTCCCATTTTCACTTCACTTTTGTCATCCTTGACTTCAAGTCTTCCCTCAGGTACGGCAGAGTAGTTCCAACCCATAGGGCCTTGAATGTTGACTACTTTCCTCGCAGAAAGATAGCTTTTCATAACATCTGCGGCTCTCTTGTCTATCTCTTCCCAAACCTCATTTATTATAGGTGCAAGCTCTCTTTTTAATATATCCATACAGTTATCCCTCCCTTATCCTAAATGCCTACTTAAGGCTTCCAATTTTGAGTGAGCTGTCGCCTGATGCTGATGCGTTTCCCTCAACAGAAGTGACGTCTTCAGTGGTAAAAAGATATGTCCTAAGCTCCTCATCCCACTTAGGCATGTTTCTTCTCAGCCATTCAAGAGCCATGCAGGCATGTTCTATCTCTTCGTCCCTGTTGTGGGCCAATATTGCTTTTAGGGTTTCGTCATTTGTTGCTGCGACCCTCTGATTGTACCAGTTGACAGCTTCAAGTTCTTCCTTGAGACTGTTTATTGCCCTTGAAATATTCATGGTTTTTTCATCGAGTACATCTAAAGATTCATGGTAATCCATAGGCTATTCCCTCCCCCAGTCAATTTTGTCTCTTTTCATCAAAAATAATTCTATTTAGGTAATACCCATATAACAAATCTAAAAACAACAAGGGGATACAAAAGCCAGATATTACATTTTTGGCTTTACAGTAGGAGTTCGATGAACAAAAAAAACCAGCAGAAAATTGCGAATCTTTTTAAAATAAAGACTTATTTATACTGTGAATAATAATGAATATACAGGGTAGAAAAATAAAGACAAAAGGGTGATTTTGGGAGGGATATTCATGAACTACAGGGAAGAGAAAAAGAGGATATTTCGCGACAACATCCACGAGCTTGAAAAAAGCATAGAACAGCTCAAGAAATTCGCGAACCAGAACGAGAGCTATAGGAACATAGTCGATGAAATTGCAATGAATGCCAAGAAAAACGCAAAAATGCTTTCACTTTTTGAAGAGGACTAATAATAATTTATAACGGCATACAAAAAATCCAGCATATAGACGCTGGATTTTTTGTATGTAAGGGTTAGCTATATAATTGTTTATGTAGTCTATACGTACTCGTTAAAATAGTTTACTCCAACGCTGAATATGCAGCTCAGTGAATCAAGAGTGCTTATATCAGAGCATTTGATTTTATTCATGAAACAAAGCTCTTGCGGGCTAATGTATCCAAAGGCAAGTTGAGAGAGGGCCGTTATATCCATGCTTGCATCAGCAGCTTCCTCGGGATATGCCTCTTCAATCCTGATATATCCGTCCGGCTCACGGCTTACTTTAAAGCGTCCGCTGTTGACAGGGAGCATTTCGTCTCGAACCTCTAAAACAAAAGTGACAAACGGCTTGTCAGAGTGAATGGACTCGAGATATCCCTTCAGATTTATTACTCTCCCCATCAGGAACGGTTTCAGGTTGAGCTTTATGTTTCTTATGTTTGGAAGCAGCCGATAGATGTAGTCGTCTTTGAATGTCTGCACAATCACTTTACTGACTTGCGTCTTGTGCGAATATGCATAGCCCAGCATAGATTTCAGGGCATCTATAGTGTTGTAGGCTATTTCGCGAATCATCATCGAATCGCCTTCTATTGCATAGACCATGTAGCCGTCAGGGCCTGAGCCGCCGTCTGAAAGCACAATACCGCCCTTATCAAGCGAAACTTCATCAAGCAGCATCTCATAGTATGAGGCGTCTCTTAATGTGAAAAGGTTTTTTCCGCTTGTGAAGCTTGCATATATGTCCGAAAGCTCAATTAATTCCTCTTTTGTTCTGCCGGCCATTCTGAATCGCCTTACAGGCTTAAAGCCTGAGAGCATATCTATATCGAGTTCATACAAGTGCTGTTCGCATACCGCCTCATATCCAAATTTGCGGTATATGCTGTAGTCAATTGGCATGAGTACACTTACAAGCTCGCCTCTCTTGAAAAGCTCATTAAACGCAAAGGTGAACAGCTTTCTTACTATTCCAAGGCCTCTGTACTGGGGTAGCGTAGAAACTCCGACTATATATGAAGTATCATACGGTTTTCCGCCAAGAGATATCCTGTATGGATTGAGCTGGAGTGCCGATGCAATACTGTCAGAATCCTTTGCAATTACAGTGTTTTCTGTTTTATATCTGGATTTGAAGTAGTAGTCTGTGTACTCCTTTGGGTCGCTAAAGCAGTAGCTCCAGATGGCCATGACCTCATTCTTGTCTGAAGGCTCTGCAAAACAGATTGTCATATAATGCACCTCACTTTTCAGTAACGATGAATTTCTCGACAAACCTCTCCGGTGAATATGAAAGCTTAGCTTTCCTTAGTCCTTCTATTCCCAGGTCTTCCTCTCTGTTTACCAGGGAAACCTCCGGGAACTCCTGCTCCAGAAACAGTTTGTTGATTACGTTGTAAAGACCACGAATTGTAGGGTCAGCCTTTTCGATGTGTATAAGTGCCATGTCGCTGTTGATGTAGTCGCCGATTGTGAAAGCTTCAAGTATACCGTTTAGGAAGACTCCGAATACTTTTATGTCCAGTTTTTCGTAATTGTCAAACAGCTTTTTTATAGCTATGGTCTCATTCTCAATTGATTCTATCTCGTCGGCTGATGAGCTCTCCAGCTTCGATTTGTTCCAGGAATTGAGAATATCCATGCATTTGCCGAAATCGTCCTTTCCTAGGCTTCGGAAAGAATAGGAGTCCCCGTAGGTGCGCATGAAGTAATTGTAGTGATTCCTTTTTTTTGTGCATTTCTTGCATGTAAGTGTTCTTAGCATTTCAGCGTCATACACGTAGTCGAAAGAATCCCTCACAGGAGTGAATTCAAACCTTCCTGGATAGTTTTCCTCCAGAAATTTAACGCACTCGTTTGTTGCCGCTCTGAGCATGAATTTGAGACCTTTATCCTTGAAGTAGTCGGAAATAAATTCAATTGCCTTCAAGGAGTTATCCCTGTCAGCAAGGGGCATTATGAAGAATTCGTCGCCCGGCTCTCCGCCAATAATAACCACAAAATCGTCTTTATGAACATATCTTGTATTGTAGTAATGTTGCCACATAAACAGCGTAGTGAAGTTGTATTCGCATGCTTCATAGCTTACCTTAGACAAGTATTTTTTGAGCAGATCCCTTGAAGCTATGTCTATATCGTTGAATATTGTAATCATCTCCTTCCGATTTGCTGCTTTATAATAAATACCCCTATAATTTTAACATAAATCGAAAATACCTCAATCAAAACTTGATTCTAATTCAATACAAGGCGTTCTTGTGATATCATAATATTATAGAGCGTGATTACAATATAACCGCGAGGTGATATCATGAGCAAGCTGAAACTTTGGACCAGGCAGGATGAGAGAGTTCTAAAAGATATTGAAACAAGAGGTTTTTACAGGGTTAAGCAAGAACATATAATAGAAAAATTCGATAGCTGTTCTGATGTATATCTGCATGTTTACAGATGGTATGCAAGGGCTGCCAGCGCAGTAGTGCCAAAGCCCGAGGGAGTGGAGTTTCCGGTGTGGGCGTCTGTAGACAAGGAATTTTCGCTTGGAGTTATAGAAGGCCAGGTTGTGCTTGAACTTGAAGTGGACAGTGCGGATGTGATAATAATGGACTCCGCCAAATGGGACTATATCCTCAACTATTGGTATATACCAAAGGACAGCGAAGATGCCAGAAGCTATGACGAAAAGCTTGAAACCTACGGCATCAGAAACAAGACGCTTATGTATATGAATAATTTCTATCCGCTGTTGAAAAGAGAAGTTGAAAAAAGCTGGGAAAGGTTGTTTGACCATGACATCAGGCTATCCGATATAAACCAGGCGACGCTCTGGGAAATAAGACCAGAGTGGATAACTAATATCACCAGGGCCGAATAAGCACTGTAGTATAAGATATACCGACTTAAAATTGGATATCATAAAACAAGGAAGAGCCTCTGGAAAGACTGTGCAGTCTAGTTACAGAGGCTCTATGTCTATTTAGGTTCACTTATTTCTTTTATCCATTCATTTCGGAGCTCCCAGAGCGCGCCCATCCGGAATTCAGAGAGCCTAATGGAGTCATCAAAAAGCCTGTCCCAGCTTTTGGTTATCTCACGCTTTAGTGCAGGATAGAAATTGCTTGTATAGGCCTGCGAGTCGTGCGTGAGCCCTAATTCTCTGATGCTCCGTTTGAATCTTTCCTCGTCTTCAGTGTCTGAAGGAATATATGACAAGTTGAGTATGCGCAGCCATTTGCCTTCGTCGAAGAGTATAACATTATCTAATGGAACCTCGGCTTCTATTATATAGTCCCCTGGACCATAGTTGGATATCATCTTCGGATTGCAATACATCCAAATTGAGTATTCCGCGCCAGGGGGCGGAGGAACTATTTGAGCTGCGCGTCTTACGAACCAGTCATAAGGTTCCAGGAAAAGCTTCGATATCTCGCGATATTTGTTTAGTATGAATTCACGCTTTACGTGATAAACACCATTGTTTCCGAGAGTGTCCACAACAATCTTAGCCTGGGCTGTCCAAAGCTTTACTTTACCATCAGTATTCATTTAAGCTCACCCCTTATTATTTTTATCCAAACCAAAAGTTGACATAATAATATTACGGTGAATAAATTACTCTCCCAAATCCTCGGACCATTCAAAGTTCTTTATAATCTCACGTTTGACATTCTTCTTGTGGGCCGCATATATCTGAGTTGTCGTTACATTGTCATGGTCCAGCAGATTCTGAACGTCATATATTGAAAACCCGTATTCTATGAGCGTGCTTGCAGCTGTTGCCCTGAGCTTGTGGGGGCTGTAGCCGCTTTTTGCGCTTGTTCCCAGAACTATAGAGGTATATTTCTTTACAAGCTCCCTTATGGCTTTGGATGTCATGCGTTTGTTCTGGAGAGAAAGAAAAAGTGCGTCGCGCTCGCCTTCGGGCAGCTTATCCTGTGGCGGACGTTCGTTTTTTATGTAGTCGGATACGGCATCCTCGACAGTCTGGTTGAGTGGCATCAGTGACTCCTTAGCCCTTTTTCTGTATATCCTGAACTCCCCACGGGAAAAATTGAACGAGGAAATGTTGAGCTGCTGGAGCTCGTTTAGCCTCAGTCCATAGGTTACAAACATAAGAAGTATAGCCTTGTCCCTTAGCTTTGTCTTTTCCCAGTATTTCTTCTGAGTTTCAGTAAATCCGCTGCCTGTTTCCGCCAAATCGAGCATTCTGGCGACCTCGTCAATCTCAAGCTTTTTTATGGCGTCAGGCTGGGGCCTTGGAAGCTTTATCGGGTTGAAGCCAGGCGATATGTTTTCCGTCTTTTGCTCGTTTCTGTAGAGAAACTTGAAAAGCGACGAGAGAGAGGATCGCTTCCTGGCAAGAGCCCGGTTGTGGTTTTCAAATATCTGAGTCGTATGCTGAGTCTCTTTATAATACCTGGAGCAGTAGTCACCCAGGAAAAAATTCACATCACGTGCCTTTATCCTTTCAAAATCTTCAGCCGTTATATCCCTAGTGTCGGACGCCTCCGTCAGATCTGTATTTTCTATTAGATATCGGCAAAAGAAGTGAATGTCTGTAAGATATGCCAGCCTTGTATTTATACCGATGGAATTCTTGAGAAACAAGAAGTATTCCTTGAAAAAGTGAGGCAGGCTGTTTTCTATTCCAATGCAGCTCTCTATCGTCTGGTTCTCCTGAAGAACAATGTTATCAGGTCTGTCAGATTTGTTGTGTATGATTATATCTTTCTTCATTAAATTAACACCCCCTGTATATGACCGCGCCGCAATGCAAACCATAAGCAGGTGATGGCAGCTGCCAGTCATATTATAATAATATACCATGCGGGATTTCAGTTCAACTCTTCCTTAAATATTATGTGGTTTGTTTCCTGGATATGTGATACCATACATTATGTATATTAATCTGAAAGGACTGTTAACATGGGAAAAATACTTGTGCTTGCTGAAAAACCTTCAGTCGGAAGGGACATCGCAAGAGTATTGAATTGCGGCAGAAAAAACAACGGATATATGGAAGGTGACAAATATATAGTGACATGGGCACTTGGACATCTTGTATCTCTGGCTGATCCAGAAGTTTATGATGAGAGGTACAAGACATGGAGGATAGACGATCTGCCTATGCTTCCAAGTAATATGAAGCTAGCTGTAATAAGGGAAAGCAGCAAACAGTTCAACACCGTAAAATCGCTGCTAAATAGAAAGGATGTAAGCGAGGTAGTAATTGCCACAGATGCAGGAAGAGAGGGCGAGCTTGTTGCAAGGTGGATAATCGAAAAGGCCCATGCCAGCAAACCGCTTAAGCGTCTTTGGATTTCATCTGTCACAGACAAGGCCATAAAAGAGGGCTTTGAAAAGCTAAGGCCCGGCAAGGAGTACGAAAACCTCTATGCGAGCGCGGTAGCAAGATCAGAGGCTGACTGGATTGTCGGAATGAACGCCACAAGGGCGCTAACCTGCAAATACAATGCGCAGCTTTCATGCGGGAGAGTTCAGACACCTACGCTGGCTATTATTGCCCAAAAGGAAGAGGAGATAAGAAACTTCAATCCAAAGCAGTACTACGGCATAACCGCCATTTCCGACGGGATGAAGCTTATATGGCAGGATGAAAAGAGTAAAAGCACAAGGACTTTCAGCAAGGAAGTCTGCGAGAATATACTGGCCTCGGCTAGAAATAAAGCTGCTGAGGTTGCATCTGTCGAAAAGGCATACAAAAAGACATACGCTCCGCTGCTATATGATCTCACAGAGCTTCAAAGGGACGCCAACAAGCTGTTTGGCTTTTCAGCCAAGGAGACGCTCTCCATAATGCAAAAGCTGTATGAGAGCCACAAGCTTTTGACATATCCAAGGACTGACTCGAGATATATATCAAGCGATATAGTGGATACTCTAAAAGACAGGATCAGAGGCTGCGGAGTAGGGCGATATTCAAAGGCGGCAGCCACCCTGCTGAGGTCTCCTATAAAGCAGAGCAAGTCGTTTGTGGATGACTCCAAGGTTTCTGACCACCACGCAATAATTCCGACAGAGCAATCTGCGGGCTTTGCGACTCTTAGCGACAAGGAGAGGAAGATATACGACCTTGTCATAAAAAGATTCCTGGCAGTACTATCGCCCGCATTCGAATATGAGCAGACTACAATCAAAGCCAAGATAGGGAATGATGTGTTCATAGCCAAGGGAAAGACAGTCTTATCATACGGCTGGAAAGAGGTTTATGAAAACAATTTCGATGATGAAGAGGATCCAGGCGATGACATAAGGGAGCAGCTGCTGCCTGCCGTGAGCAAGGGAGACAAGCTCAAAATATCAAGGCTTGAGCTCACTTCGGGAGAGACAAGGTCGCCGGCGCCATTCAACGAAGGAAGCCTGCTCTCAGCCATGGAGAATCCGTCAAAATACATGTCAGGTGAAAACAAGGACTTAATTAGAACAATAGGCGAAACAGGCGGCATAGGCACCGTGGCCACAAGAGCCGACATAATAGAAAAGCTTTTCAACAGTTTTCTCATTGAAAAGAGAGGCAAGGATATTTTCACAACCTCTAAGGGAAGACAGCTGCTTTCCCTTGTGCCAGAGGAACTCAGATCTCCTACGCTAACCGCCCAGTGGGAGCAAAAGCTCGGACTTATATCAAAGAGCCAGCTAACTAAGGATGCATTCATAAATGAGATGAAAAGCTATGCAAAAGAGGTCGTTAGCGACATTAAAAACAGCCAGGACCAGTTCAAGCACGACAATCTTACAAAAAACAAGTGCCCAGAGTGCGGCAAGTACATGCTGGAGGTAAACGGCAAGAAGGGCAAGATGCTAATATGCCAAGACAGGGACTGCGGATGCAGAAAGAGCGTTTCAAGGGCTACAAATGCCAGATGCCCCGTCTGCCACAAAAAGCTAGAACTTAGAGGCGAGGGGGACGGGCAGATATTCGCCTGCGGCTGCGGCCACAGGGAGAGGCTCTCAAAGTTCAACGAACGTAAAAAGAAGGAGAAAAGCGGCCTTTCAAAGAACGAGGTGTCTAAATATCTCCAGAAGCAGAAAAAATCAAGTGAAGAGCCGATGAACGACGCTCTAGCCGAGGCTCTTGCCAAATTGAACCTGAAATAGATAGTACGATTTTATACGCTTGTGAGATATCGCTTATATCGAGGTGATCTACTTGGAAAAAAGCAGTGTGCAATATTTTGACTGGGGACATATAGAATGGATCTACGAGCCCGAGCCGGGCAACTCACTTAGCAGCATGAACATAGCTCTGACTACGATTCTGCCGCACAGGCGCCAGGAGAGGCATATACACTATGGAAACGAGCAGGTGATTTATGTGCTCTCGGGAAAAGGAATACAGCTCATAGGGGAAGGATTGAGCGACATAGAACCCGGCTCTGTTTACCATATTGATGCCGGTTCTGCCCATGAGACCATAAACGAAAGCGATGAGCCCATAAGGGAGCTCATCATATCAATGCCTGTGCTTCACGAGCAAACCCTGCTTATGCCAAAAGGCGGACATGAAGCTTATTGGGGAAGCGACGCTGACAATGAAAATGTCAGCATCACAAATGAAATAATGTATATATACGAAGCCATAGTAACTCCTATGAGAATACCGGTTGCCATATTCGACAATAATGGCAGCGTTGTGATAAAGGGAAAGGACTATCCTGATTATTGCAAAACGAGATGCATAGGGCGGGGAAATGAGGTCAACTGCCCCGTATATGAAATTAAAGGCGAGTATGGCCCGCCGCACTACAATGATTTGTCGGCGTATATATGCCCCTATGGACTGACAGTTTTTTTAGTCCCCATAATGCTTGGCGGCAAGTCGATTGGGATAATTAAAGCAGGACACATAAGGACGCCCTCATCGGGTATATACCACCCAAACGAACTCATGCCTCTTGTCCCCAAGGGGACACTTAAGGCTGTAATGCAGCAGCTGAAGAAACTGAGCAAGTCCATAGAAAACTATTATGTATTCAAGAAAACAGAAGTTGAGCTGAACAAAAAAGAGGAAATCATACAAGACATAGCAAAACATGAAGTGGCTCTCGAGGAATCACTCAAATTAACGAGGGAGCAGGTGCTGAACATACAAATCAACAACCATTTCCTGTTTAACACCCTCAATGCAATTGCAGGAATGGCCATAAAGGAGCATTCGCTTAAAACGTATCAATCCATAATAGATTTGTCAAAGATGCTAAGGTATACGGCCAGCAGCCAGAATTACTTTGTGCATATTAAGGATGAAATGCAGTATCTGCATAACTACACGAATCTCCAGATGCTTAGATATGGAGACAGGCTTGAAGTTGACTTTGATATCTCAGAGGAAATCAAGAGCAAAAATATGCCTTACAACTGTCTGCAGCCTATAGTTGAAAACTGCTTTATACACGGCTTCAAGAACACAAAAGATAATATGAAGATAAAAATATCAGGGGTAATAAAGGAAGGCAATATAATAATTGAAATAAACGATAACGGCGAAGGCATGAGTGAAGAGGTTTTGTCCAGTTTAAGACAAAGAATAGCCGAATTCGAGCAATATGAACTAAGGGGCCTTACTATGGTTTATTCAAAGCTTAAGCTCATATATGAGTATGATTTCGATTTTGCCATAGAAAGCACGCAAGGGCACGGCACTGCTGTTAGAATAGTTTTGCCGGATCATATAGCGTAGCATTTTCAAATGGAGGATATAATGAGAAGGGCAATTATTGCAGATGATGAGGATATGGCCATTGATATAGTCAAATACTTGATTGAGCGCTTCGAGATGCCCATAGAGGTTGTAGGACAGGCCTCAGCTGGAGACGAGGCTTTGAAACTAATTGAGAGGCTAAAGCCAGATATTGTTTTTATGGACATAAGAATGCCTGTACTAAACGGACTCGAGGTCATGGAAAAGGCAGTTCCGCTCCAGGACAGCGCAGTTGACTATATAATTATTACGGCATACAGCTATTTCGAGTATGCTCAGACAGCCTTGAGGCTTGGGGCAAAGGACATACTGCTCAAGCCTATAGAACCCGAACAGTTCCTAGAGACGATGCAGAGGGTTCTGGGCTATAGGTACTCGGACAATCAGCTTTTCAACAGCATACTGGAATATGTGAACAACAGCTATAAAGAGGATCTCGAGCTTAAGGAATGTGCTGAAAAGTTCCATACGAGTGCGAGCTATGTGGCAAGAATGTTCAAGAAGTACTATTCCGTTAGCTTTATAACCTACGTCAACAATCTGCGCATAAAGAAGGCTCAGGAGCTATTAAAGGATACGAATTTGTCTATAAAGGAAGTGGCCTATAAAGTAGGCTACAACAACCTAAACTATTTCTACAGGGTATTCAAGAAAAATACAGGTGTTACGCCCAATATGTACAAAAAATGACAGCTAGTGCTGTCTTTTTTTTATACAAAATAGTAAATCCTGTGCAATATAAGGTCAATCCAGTTTATTTAAGTCATATTCATTTCATGTGATAATCATAGTATAGAATTTGATAGCGGCTTCTACGATACCACATAAAATGGAGGGGTTAACATGATGAAAACTGTTAGACACAGCGACAAGGAACTATACGACATAGTAATGGAAGAGTTTGGACGCCAGAGGACTGGAGTTGAGATGATAGCCTCGGAAAGCTTTGTTCCTGTAGAGATTCTGGAACTCCAGGGAAGCATACTCACAAACAAGACAATGGAAGGATTCCCAGGAAACAGATATCACGGTGGATACAAATTCATAGACAAGATGGAAACCCTTGGAATTGAAAGGGCGAAGGAGCTCTTTGGCGCGGGGCATGCAAATCTTCAGCCCCTTGGCGGCTCTAATGCAAATCAGAGTGTATATATGTCCATAATAAAGCCCGGCGATACTGTTTTAGGTATGAGGCTGGACCAGGGTGGACACTTAACTCATGGTCACAAGGTGAATTTTTCGGGACAGATTTATAATTTCATTTCATATGGAGTAAACGTTGAAACGGAGCAAATAGACTATGACGAAATTGAAAAACTGGCTAAAGAGCATAGTCCAAAGCTTATTGTTACTGGCGCCAGCGCATATCCTCGATTCATAGACTACGAAAGGATTGCATCAATAGCCAAGTCTGTAGGCGCATATTTCATGGTGGATATGGCTCACGTGGCAGGCCTTGTTGCAGCAGGGCTCCATCCAACCCCTGTACCGCACGCTGATTTTGTTACATCTACAACGACTAAGACTCTGTGCGGAGCCAGAGGAGGGTTCATACTATGCAAGGCCGAGCACGCCAAAGTACTGGACAAGGGAGTATTCCCGGGAGCTATGGGTTCAGCTCATCTGCACGTAATGGCTGCCAAGGCGTTCACATTCAAGCGAGCAATGAGTGAAGATTTCAAAAACACAATGCTCCAGGTAACTAAAAATGCAAAGGCTCTTGGCGAGGTTCTTCAGGAGAGAGGCTTCAGGCTTGTGACAGGCGGTACAGACAATCATCTTCTGCTAGTAGACGTTCGTCCTAAGAATCTCACAGGGCTAATGCTCGACACGGCTCTTGATTATGTTGGCATAACAGTTAACAAGAATCAGATTCCATTCGATCCGGAAAAGCCTATGGTGACCAGCGGAGTAAGGATAGGCGCTACAGCTATGACAACAAAGGGCATGAAGGAAAGTGAAATGCATATAATAGGCAATCTGATAGGCGACGTGGCAGACAACATAGACAAGCAAGCAGTATTGGATTCAATAAGAGCCAAAGTATCAGAGCTTGGCTCTCAGTTCCCCCTTATCTACCCGGAATATCTCGAAGCTGAATAGGCTTATATTGCAAAAAATGGCTGCCAGAATGTATATATGGCAGCCATTTCTATTGCCTGCTTGATTGGAGTATCAAATTTTCATAATAAATGCCTCCTATACTCTGCAACTATATCATTTCATTATCCTATATGGTAAAATACCATTGGTGGATAAAAAGATAATTGTACATGTAGTTACATATGGAGGATCATTGATGCGAGATAGTTGTGAGACTGGTTCATTTGAAAAGACAGTTAAGAATGAAACGGTAAGAAAAGGAGCCAGTGCCTTTTTGAAAGGAACTGCAATACTTGGAATATCTGCGGTAATAATAAAGATTCTAGGAGCAATTTTCAGGATCCCTTTAGGAAATATTATAGGGGATGACGGCATGGGATATTACCAGACGGCATACCCGCTATATAATCTCATATTGGTCGTGTCTACTGCAGGCATACCTACAGCAATAGCCAAGATTGTGGCGGGAAAGCTGGCTGTTGGTGACGTTAGAGGTGCAGACAAGGTATTCAACGTAACATTCAAGCTGATGGCCGCCGTAGGTTTCATAGTAGCGGCGCTTGTTCTTTTGGGTGCCAAACCACTTGTCCATTTTCTCAACAACGACAAGGCGTTTCTTTCAGTGGCGGCAATCGCCCCCGCGATATTCTTCATTTCGATGACTGAATGCTACAGAGGTTACTTCCAAGGATGCCAGCAGATGGAGGCATTCGCGGCATCTCAGATTACAGAGCAGTTTGTAAGGGTGCTTCTCGGACTTGCGCTTGCCATAGCATTCCTGGGCATGGGCAAAGAGTACGCCGCAGCAGGAGCTACATTCGGAGCTTCGCTGGGATGCTTGGCAGGTTACGGCGTCATAATTGTCCTTTTTTCACGATTCAGGAAAAAAAATACGCTCGAGTCATATGGCGACCACAAAGAGGAGACTTCAAAAAATATAATAAGGACTCTGCTTATAATAGCAGTGCCGATAACTCTTGGGGCATCAATACTGCCTGTCATGTCGATGATGGATCTGGCAATTGTATTCAGAAGACTTGCGGATATCGGAATATCTCCGCAGCAGGCTAATGAGCTGTATGGACAGCTAACCGGATTTGCACTGACACTTGTAAACCTTCCTCAGGTAATGACAGCGGCGATACAAATAAGCATAGTCCCGGCAATAGCCCATTTCCATGCACTAAGGGACAAGATAAGCCTTGACCATACAATAGAGACGGGGCTAAGACTCGGACTGATAATAGGCCTTCCGGCAGCTCTTGGACTTTCGCTCTTGTCGGTGGACATAATGAAGCTGCTTTATCCAATGCAAACAGGAATTGCGCAAAGCACAGGAGAATTGCTCTTCATATTCGGCTTCGGAATAGTATTCCTAGCCGTATATCAGGTGACAACGGGAATACTACAGGGTCTTAACAGGCAAATAGTGCCGGCTTACAACCTGATGGTAGGGGCAGTAGTTAAAATAGTCTTGACATATCTACTAGTCGGAATGCCTTCGCTCAACATAAAAGGAGCAGCATGGGCAACTGTAGCGGCGCTTGCAGTATCTGCAATACTTAACTATGTTAGCCTTATTAAACTTTCAGAGATTAAAATTGATTATACCCATATATTTATAAAGCCGATTGTTGCAGTCTCTGTAATGGGAGTTACCGTTAAGATATTTCATACGATACTAATGAATGTCATGCCAGGTTCAGCGGCTACAGCAGCGACTATAATATTGGCAGGCATAGTATATTTGGGGATGCTGTTTGCGACAAGAACAATAACAGATGACGACCTGGAGCTTATGCCGGGGGGCAGCAAAATCAAGAAAATAAAGGACAAGCTTGGAGCTAGAAGATAAGCTCTATAAAGGCTAAAACCGTACCAAATTATTGATTATTATAGGTTGATGGGCTGCATACAGGCAAAATGTAAAAGGTTGCTTATATGCAGCCTTGCTAATTTTTTGCATATATTCAGGTGGTAATAGAAACAGGTGTTATGTGTTGTGTTCCTGATGAAGATCGGTGACAAACTTGCCCTGGTTAAGAAGCGCTTTGGAAATTTACGTGTTTTGCGACCGGCATGTAAGGATACAGGAAGATCCGTATTGGATATTACTTTTGCAGATTCCCCGGCAAGCAGAGAAGCCTAAGCCGCAGAATTTTGAGTGTCTGAGCGAAGCGAGTTCTCAAAATTCAAGAGATTTAGGCGAGCGCGAGCCGCAGGGAATCTAAAAGTGATATCAAGGATCGACTGTTTCCGACATGCTAATAATCCCTAAATATACATTTAAAGAATAGTAGAATTGACTCTCAACAAGAACCCTCTTGGAACTGGCAATCTGCAGTTGAATAAAAAATATAAAAAAAGGAACCTGGATTCAGGTTCCTTTTAATCATCCTTTAGTTATCAAATGCCTGATTAGTTAGCAGACTTTTGCTTAGCAAATCTTCTCTTGTTTACTTCATGCCATACTTCAGCACCTTTTATGCCAAGAGCGTCAGGGTCGAATACGAATGTAGAAGCGTCTCTTCCCATTGCCTTTTGAGCTTCGTAGTCCTTAAGAACTTTAAGACCAACGTTGCCTAGTATAAGTATAGCTATAACGTTTATCCATGCCATAAGACCAACACCGATGTCACCAAGACCCCAAGCAAGTTCTGCTGTCTTAACTGCTCCGTAGTAAGTAGATCCAAGGAATACAACCTTAGCTACTGTAAGTATAGGTTTTAGGCCAGCTTCTTTTTTTCTACCTACTAGGTAAGTAAGGTTTGTCTCAGCTATATAGTAGTAAGCCATTAGAGTTGTAAATGCAAAGAAGAAAAGTGCTATAGAAACGAATCCTGCTCCTAGTCCCTTGCCAAATACTGTTCCAACTGCAAGCTGAGTATACTCAGGTCCTATGCCTACGCCAGGAAGGTTCTCAACTATGAAAGTTCCGTCTGTGTTTTGAACGTTGAATTTGCCTGTTGCAAGTATCATGAAGCCTGTTGCTGAACAAACGAAAAGTGTGTCAACGTAAACTGCGAATGCCTGAACAAGACCTTGTATAGCTGGGTGAGAAACTTCTGCAGCTGCAGCTGATTGAGGTCCTGTACCCTGTCCAGCCTCGTTTGAGTAGATACCCCTCTTAACACCCCAAGTTACTGCCATACCTAGTATACCTGCGAAAGCCTGCTCTGCTCCGAATGCACTCTTGAATACAAGAGCTATCATTCCTGGAACTGCAGTTATGTTGAAAGCAAGAACTATAAGTGCTACAAGGATGTATGCTCCAGCCATGAAAGGAACTATTATCTCTGCAGCTTTACCTATACTCTTTGTTCCGCCGAATATTATGAATCCAAGAAGTGCTATTACTACTCCACCAGTTATTGCTGGGCTAACGCCGAAAGCGTTGAAAACTCCTGCGCCTATACTGTTAGCCTGTACTCCTGGAAGGAAGAAGCCCATACCAAGAACTGTAGCTACTGCGAAAAGTATTGCGTACCATTTAACTCCCATACCTTTTTCTATATAGTATGCAGGACCTCCACGGTACTCTCCGTTTATCTCTTCCTTGTAAACCTGACCAAGGGCACACTCTACGAATGATGAGCCTGCTCCTAGGAATGCGATTGCCCACATCCAGAAAAGAGCTCCCGGTCCACCCATTGTTATAGCTGTAGCAACACCGGCGATGTTACCAGTACCAACACGGCCTGCAACTGACATTGCGAATGCCTGGAAAGAAGAAACGCCTTGGCTTGAATCTCCTCCGCCAAGAAGGTACTTAACCATGTCTTTAAGGTGACGGACTTGAAGGAAACGAGTTCTAAGTGAGAAATATATACCTGTTCCTAGACAAAGATAAATAAGTGCTTTACTCCATATGATGTTATTCGCGGTACTTACAAATGCCTCCATATAATGCCAACATCCTTTCTTTTTTTAATTTTGTAAAGCCAAAACCACTAACCCCTTAATTATAATTGCTACTTTCGCCACTTTTTTTCCACACACCACCGTCCCTTCTATAAGATAAATTTATTGATAATTGCGTATGTTTATATTATCAAACATTAACGCAACATGCAAGCATTTCCGTCTAAATATTCACAACATTGTATACAATATGTACAGTGCAAACCTTGAAATATTTGAAACCACTTGGATTCAGCCGATGAAACCGTTTGCACAAAGAAAAAGTTTTTTTGAGGTTTTTTGTAGCTTGATGACGAAATCAAAAAAACAGAATTATTTATGCAGCGATTATTCATTTTTGCTAAAATATTAAAAATTCAACAATTTAATAAAAGCTCCCAAAACAGATACAATATATATATCCAAATCGGGAGCTTTTATTCAAAAATATTTATAATTGTTTTAATTGTCTAAATATTTATACTTTCAAGTCTACGCTCATGCCCAGCTTTTCCTTGCATCTGTTTACTGCTGGCATAATCTCTTCAGTGATGAAATCCACAACCTGCTCAGGAGCTCTTCCTGTGAATTTGGTCGGGTCAATTATGTCTAGTATCTCTTCCTTGGACATATTGAAGGCAGGATCAGCAATAATTTTGTCTATAAGGTTGTTGTCGAGACCCTGCATTTTGATTCTCTCGCCTACTTCCATAGAATATTCCCTTATCTTCTCGTGGAGCTCCTGTCTGTCGCCGCCGCGAGTAACAGCCTCCATAAGTATGTTCTCAGTAGCCATGAAAGGAAGCTCTTCGTTAACGTGCTTCTTGATGACATTCTCATATACTACAAGGCCGCTTGTGACGTTTATTCCGATCTCCAATATGGCGTCTATTCCAAGGAAAGCCTCTGGTATGGAAAGTCTTCTGTTGGCAGAATCGTCTAGTGTTCTTTCGAACCATTGAGTTGAGAATATAAGCGCCGGATTAAGGCTCTGAGACATTACATATTTGCTAAGAGAGGATATTCTTTCGCTTCTCATAGGATTTCTTTTGTATGCCATTGCAGAAGAACCTATCTGGTTTTTCTCAAAAGGTTCCTCCACTTCCTTAAGGTTTTGAAGCAGCCTCAGGTCATTAGTCATCTTGTGCATTGACTGGGCAAGCGAAGAAAGCGATGAAAGCACCAGGTAATCCTGCTTTCTTGTATATGTCTGGCCTGTTATGGTGAATTTGCTTTCAATTCCCATGCTTTTGCAGACCATTTCGTCTAGCTTTTTGACCTTGTCGTGGTCGCCGTTGAAGAGTTTAAGGAAGCTGGCTTGTGTCCCAGTAGTGCCCTTAACTCCCCTCATCTTTAGGTTTTCGATTCTGTATTCTATCTCTTCAAAGTCCAGCAGGAGATCCTGAAGCCAAAGACAAGCTCTCTTGCCCACTGTGGTTAGCTGAGCAGGCTGGAAATGCGTATAGCCAAGAGCCGGCATGTCCTTGTATTGAAGGGCAAACTGAGCCAGATTGTTCATGAGGTTTGCAAGCTTTACCTTGGTAAGCTCCAGTGCCTGCTTCATAAGCAGTACGTCTGTGTTGTCGCCTACATAAGCGCTTGTAGCGCCCAGGTGTATTATTCCCTTTGCATTCGGGCACTGAAGGCCGTACGCCTTGACATGTGACATTACATCGTGTCTGGTTTCTTTCTCAAATTTGATTGCGTCTTCAAAATTTATATTTTCAGCATTTTCTTCAAGTTCTTTTATTTGTTCGTCAGTTATATTCAGCCCCAGTTCCTTTTCGCATTTTGCAAGGGCTATCCATAGCTTTCTCCAGGTAGTGAATTTTGACATATCTGAAAATATGCTGCTCATCTCTCTGCTTGAGTATCTTTCAATCAAAGGATTCTTGTAATATTCGTAATTGCTCATATTATACGCTCCTTTATCAAATATAGTTTGAACATGTATAATATTATATCATAAAAAAGCCGAATTACGTTCGCTTTTTTTGGCTGTTCAAAACAAACAGCCGCTATATGAAAGCGGCTGTTTTGTGGGTTTTAAATATTAGAACTCAGCTGAACCTGGTGTCCTTGGGCAAGGAATAACGTCTCTTATGTTTGACATACCTGTCATATACATTATGAGTCTTTCAAATCCGAGTCCAAAGCCTGAGTGCTTTGTCTCGCCGTACTTTCTAAGCTCAAGATACCACCAGTAGTCTTCTTTGCTAAGGCCCATGTTCTCGATTTTCTTTTCAAGCACATCAAGCCTTTCTTCTCTCTGGCTTCCGCCTATTATTTCTCCTACGCCAGGAACAAGCAGGTCCATGGCGGCAACAGTCTTGCCGTCCTCGTTTAGTCTCATGTAGAACGCCTTAATTGCAGCAGGATAGTTGATTACGAATACAGGCTTTTTGAACACTTGCTCAGTGATATATCTTTCGTGCTCTGTCTGCAGGTCCATTCCCCACTCTACAGGATATTCAAATTTGTGGCCTGATTTTAGAAGTATATCTATTGCATCAGTGTAAGTTATTTTCTCAAAATCAGAAGTCACTATATTTTCAAGGCGGTCAAGTACTCCCTTGTCTATGAACGTATTGAAGAACTCCATCTCCTCAGGAGCGTTTTCAAGCACATAGCTTATGACGTATTTTATCATGTCTTCTGCAAGATTCATATTGTCATTTATGTCTGCAAACGCAATTTCAGGTTCTATCATCCAGAATTCCGATGCGTGTCTTGCTGTGTTCGAGTTTTCAGCTCTGAATGTAGGCCCGAAAGTATAAATGTCCTTGAATGCAAGCGCGAACATCTCTCCCTCAAGCTGGCCGCTTACTGTAAGGCTTGCTTCTTTTCCGAAGAAATCCTGAGAGTAGTCTATAAGTCCGTCTTCCTTGCGCGGAGGGTTGTTCATGTCGAGCGTTGTAACTCTAAACATCTCGCCGGCGCCTTCTGCGTCGCTGCTCGTTATTATTGGAGTGTGAACATAGACAAAGCCTCTGTCCTGGAAGAATCTATGGATTGCATACGCAGCCACCGATCTGAGCCTGAATACGGCTGAGAACGTGTTGCTTCTTGGCCTAAGGTGAGCTATAGTCCTTAGGTATTCAAGCGTGTGTCTTTTCTTCTGAAGAGGATAGTCTGAATTGGAATTGCCCTCGATTTTAATAAGCGAAGCCTGTATCTCGAATGGCTGCTTGGCATCGGGAGTTCTTACAACTTTACCCTCTACATAAAGAGAAGAGCTTATAGGCAGCTTTGCAATCTCCTTGAAGTTATCCAGGCTGTCATCGAACACTACCTGTATGTTCTTGAAGAATGAACCGTCATTTAATTCTATGAAGCCTATTTTGTTTGAAGAGCGGGTAGTCTTAACCCATCCGTATATTTGCACATCCTGATCAATATGAGCTTCCTGGTTTCTGTATATGCTCTTGATTGTTATAGCCATGATTATTCCTCCTTTAGTCCTCCAATTTCAGTGCATTGAGCTTCGATATATCTATATGGTTTTCAAGAACCTCTCTTGCCTTTTTAGGATCCTTTGTAATAAATGCGTCCAGAATTTCTCTGTGCTCCTCGAGAGCACTCTCCAGCCTGCCTGGTGTTCTGAGGGACTTGTTCCTTGTAGTCTTGATGTAGTATTGGAAATCCTTTAGCACCTGCTCGAGATATCTGCTCTTTGTGGCTTTGTATATTACCTCGTGGAACTGGGTGTTGAGCTCTGATATTTTGAGGTAGTCTTTTTTGAGAGTATAGAATTCCATGAGCTCGTATATCTCCTTTAGCTTTTCTACATCCTCTTCAGACATTCTCTCCATAGCCCACTCAACAGCTATCCCTTCGATTGCCAGCCTTATTGTGTATATGTCGCTGATATCCTGCTTTGAGATGCCCTTAACTACTACGCCTTTATTGGGTATATTCTCAACAAGTCCTTCCAATTCGAGCTGCTTTAAGGCTTCTCGCACAGGAGTCCTGCTGACACCGAGTTCCTGGGCCAGCTTTACCTCAATAAGCTTTTCGTCATGCACGTATTTGCCTTCAAGGATGTTGTCTCTCAAGACGTTGAATATCTTTGAGCTTAGAGAAGATTTGTTTTTTTCCTTTGAAAATATATTAGATACCATAGCACTCTTCCCTTCCATGACTATTTGTATTTGCTGTGAAGTTATATAAGGTTAGATTTTGCGTAGTTCAAGTATCCGCCTCTTCTTAGTATCTCGATATCCCTTTCAGAACCTTCGAACTTAAGCTCGATGCTTTCACCTGTTGTTTTATCCTTGAGCGTTACTTTGCCTGATGGCAGCATGTCTAGTATGTTTTCAATTTCAACATCATCCATAAAGCCTACCTTGTCGTAATCTGAAGCATCTGCAAACTCAAGCGGGATGATTCCACTGTTTATAAGGTTGGCTTTGTGTATTCTTGCAAACGACTTGGTGATTACAGCTTTTATTCCAAGATACAGCGGCGCCAGTGCAGCATGCTCCCTGCTTGAACCCTGTCCATAGTTGTCTCCGCCTATTATGAAACCTCCGCCGTTATCTTTACATCTTTGAGGAAACTCTTTGTCAACTGTGCTGAAAGAGAAGTTTGCAAGATGCGGTATGTTTGATCTGTATGGAAGCAGGCTTGCATTTGAAGGCATTATGTGGTCTGTTGTTATGTTGTCTTCAACCTTGAGAACAACCTTTCCTTCAAGCTTGTCACCAAGAGCCTTGTTTATAGGGAAAGGCTTTATGTTTGGCCCCATCACTACTTCAACACTCTTTCTGTCTGCAGGAGGATATACAAACAGGCTGTCGTTTCTTTCGAATTTTTCAGGCATATTTATGTCGAGCTCGATGTCTAGTATCCTTGGATCTTCGAGGTATCCCTTGAGTGCAGATACGGCTGCGACCTCAGGGCTTACAAGATATACCTGTGCGCTTTCAGTGCCGCTTCTTCCGAAGAAGTTTCTGTTGAACGTTCTAAGTGAAATTGCATCAGTCTTTGGCGCCTGGCCCATTCCTATGCAAGGTCCGCATGCGCACTCTAGTATCCTTGCTCCGGCAGCTATCATGTCAGCAAGAGCTCCGTTTTCAGCAAGAGTCTTTAGTATTGCGCTTGAGCCCGGTGCGATTGAAAGGCTTACATCAGGATGCACCTTCTTGCCTTTTAGTATTCCTGCAACCTTCATAAGGTCTGAATAAGAAGAGTTAGTGCAGCTTCCTATTGAAATCTGGTCAACCTTGAGGTTTATTATCTCTTTTACAGGCCTTACGTTGTCAGGGCTGTGCGGCTGCGCTACAAGAGGCTCAAGTGTAGAAAGGTCTATCTCAAGCACTTCGTCATATGTGGCATCCACGTCGGCGCTCATCTCTTTCCAGTCGCCCTCTCTGCCCTGAAGCTTAAGATATTCAAGTGTATTTAAGTCGCTTGGGAATATTGAAGTTGTGGCTCCAAGCTCGGCACCCATGTTAGTTATTGTAGCTCTGTCAGTAACTGAAAGTGAGCTTACACCTTCTCCTGTATATTCAACTATCTTACCTACTCCGCCCTTAACGCTAAGCTCTCTTAGCACGTGGAGTATTATGTCTTTTGCAGAAACCCATGGGCTTAGTTTTCCAGAAAGCTTGACATTTATAACCTTTGGCACCTTCATGAAATATTTGCCTGTGGCCATAGCAACCGCAACGTCCAGTCCACCGGCTCCTATGGAAATCATGCCAAGGCCGCCTCCTGTAGGAGTATGGCTGTCTGAGCCTAGAAGCGTTGCTCCAGGCTTGCCGAAGTTTTCAAGCTGAAGCTGGTGGCATATGCCGTTGCCAGGCTTAGAGTAAACTATTCCGTATTTTGCAGCAACCGTCTTTATAAACTCGTGGTCATCAGCATTTTCAAAGCCCTGCTGAAGAGTGTTGTGGTCAATATAGGCTACAGAAAGATCTGTCTTTACGCCTTCCACTCCCATGGCTTCAAGTTGAAGATAAACCATTGTTCCTGTTGAATCCTGAGTAAGCGTCTGGTCAACTTTGATGCATATTTCCTGTCCTTGCTTTAGTTCTCCTTCTATAAGGTGATCTTTTAGTACCTTATACGCTAAACTTAATCCCATATCTTCACCTCGTCTATATTATTAGTACGGATAAAAAACAAAATGTTTTTTATCGCTCTTTTGTATACAATTATACAAATTTGATGTTTTTGAGTCAATTGCATATAGTATCTTTTTTTTGAAAAAAAATTTTATTTTATAGGAGGAATATGTTAGAATCCTTAAGCGCCTCTCTCATATATTCAGGCCAAACAGATGCCTGAACCTCGCCTATGTGCGCTCTTCTCATGAAGAACATGCACATTCTTGACTGGCCTATACCTCCTCCTACGGTGCATGGAAGCTTTCCTTCAAGGAGCAGCTTGTGATAGTCAAGCTCTCTTCTGTCCTCGCAGCCTTCAATAGTAAGCTGTTTTTCAAGGGCTTCCTCGTCAACCCTTATTCCCATTGATGAGAGCTCTATGGTTCTGTCGAGCAGAGGATAGAAGAATAGTATGTCGCCGTTTAGTGTCCAGTCATCATAGTCTGGCGATCTTCCATCGTGTTTCATGCCCGAAGCGAGCTTGTGGCCTATCTCCATAAGGAATACTGCACCTTTTTCTCTAGTTATGGCATCCTCTCTTTCCTTAGGAGTAAACCCAGGATATCTGTCCTCAAGCTCCTGTGTAGTTATGAAGAATATCTCCTCCGGAAGTATCTTGCCAAACTGAGGATAAAGCTTGTAGAGGTATTCCTCGGTTTTCTTGAACACGCTGTATATGCCTTCTACTATATCTTTTAGCTTGTCCTTGGTTCTGTCGCTTCTTGCTATTATCTTTTCCCAGTCCCACTGGTCGACATATATCGAGTGCAGGTTGTCAAGCTCTTCGTGTGTTCTAATGGCATTCATGTCTGTATAAAGTCCCTCTTCAACATGAAAATCGTACCTGTAAAGAGCCATTCTTTTCCATTTTGCTAGTGAGTGAACTATCTCTATCCTAGAACCCGGATCAGCGTGCATTTCGAATGAAACCGCCTTTTCCACTCCGTTTAGGTTGTCGTTTAGTCCTGATTCAGGTTTGACGAACAGCGGAGCTGAAACTCTTGTCAGGTTTAGTTCCTGTGCCAGCATTCTTTCAAAATAGTCCTTTATTCTTTTTATTGCCACCTCAGTCTCTCTAAGTGTAAGCTGTGGAGAATAGTCCTTTGGTATTATAGTGTTTTCCATTCTAAATTCCTCCCTATGTCATATCACGTACGAATCTGAAAATTTACAAAAAACAAAAAGCCTTTCATCCCAAAATAAGGGACGAAAGGCTGTGATTTCGCGGTGCCACCCTAAGTAACTAAATCTTACGATTCAGTTCGCTCGCTGCATGTACGGAGTTAAACTCGATACTGCTCAGATGTTAACGGTCTGACCCCGTCTAAGTCTACTTTGACAAACTAGTCATTTCGGTTAGAGACTCAGGGATGTTCTTCAACATAAACTCAATGCCGAAATCCCACCATAATCGGCTCTCTTTGAATGAGGTTTTATATCTACTCTTCCCATCGCAGTCTTTAATGATATTATGTTATGTTGATATTAATTATATATATACGGCAAAATCATGTCAACACCTAAAATGATTTTTTTAAATAAATTTTATCTTATTAGTCTGTCTGGAATTAATATTGCAGTTAAATTTAATCGCTATTGTGGTATATAAAGCCTAACGATGCATTTATGGAGGAGTTTGATTGGACGAGAATAAAAGAGCAACCTCAGAGGAGAAGCTTGAAGCAGCAGTTAGCGAGCTGGCTGTGCTGATAGACAAGAGCAGGCTAAGAGAATATGTAGACATCATGAGCAGCACAAAACGGCTTATTTATGTCAATTTCATAGCTGGCATGGCAAGGGGATTCGGCTTGGCCGTAGGTTTCACCGTTATAGCCGCTGTGGCCGTATACATACTTAAAGGCTGGGTTGACCTGCCGCTTATTGGCAGGATAATAGCAAAGATCATAGACATAGTCGAGACATACAGATAGTCTTGCAGGCAGCAAAAAAGCCGCCTTTTAAAAAGGGCGGCCGTTATTTATGCCTTCCAAAGTCCGTGGAGATTGCAGTACTCTCTGACTTCGATTATATCTTTCTTGTCAACCTTGAACATTGCTGACGGTTCCTGTCCAGGCTTAAGTTCGGCTCTTAGCACCTGGCCCTCTGTAAGCACTTCCACAAACATTATGTAGTGCTTTTCTTCCATAGGGTGAGGCACGCTGCCAACCTTTACAATCACTCCGCCTTCTGTTTCTTCAACTACAGGCACGTGCTTTTCAAGACTCGCATCAACAGTGCCGGCCTCAAGAAGCTGCATGTTTTCTCCGCAGCATACTAAAGGCGGTCCGGCAGCCGCAACAACTTCAACTACATTGCCACATTTGCTGCATTTGTAAAGCTCTCTAAGTTTGTTCACTATGATTACCCCCGATATATTTATTCTTCTTTGAACATGTCCTTGCCTACTCCGCAAAGTGGGCATACCCAATCCTCCGGAATATCTTCAAAAGCTGTTCCAGGAGCTACTCCGCTGTCCGGATCTCCCACTTCAGGATCATAAACATAGCCACAAGCCAAGCATACATATTTTTTCATAATTGAAACCTCCCAATAAGTTAGTGTAATTAGCTCCTTATATGATTACCCATGGAGGGTTTAATTAAAACAGATAAAGGAATATCAAATTTGTATTTTTTTGAATGTATTTTATGGTATTTCATATATCATTTACGATAATATTAATTTAGATATTTATTATGTCTTGCATTTCTTCACCAATGACTTAGAATGAAATTATCATTACTTATTGTAATCATGTGTATAGGAGGTATTTCTTATGAACGAATCTATCAACCATCTTTCCGACATTATCAAGTCAAGTCATAAAATAGTTTTTTTCGGCGGAGCCGGTGTTTCAACCGAAAGTAACATTCCCGACTTTCGTTCCGAAAACGGCTTATACCGAACCGCTTCAGGGAGCGCCTATCCTCCCGAGACTATGCTAAGCCGCAGCTTTTTCGATGCGCATACACTCGAGTTTTATGAATTCTACAGAGAAAAGATACTCTACCCTCAAGCCAGACCTAACCGGGCTCATTGCGCTCTGGCTCAATTGGAGGCCAATGGGAAACTCAAGGCTGTCGTCACCCAAAATATCGACGGCCTTCATCAGATGGCAGGCTCAAAAAATGTCATCGAGCTACACGGCTCGGTTCTCAGGAACTACTGCACATCCTGCAAGGCCTTCTACGACCTGGAATACATAGTATCCAGCTCTTCTACCGTTCCAAGATGCAGCGTGTGCGGCGGTCTCATAAAGCCTGACGTTGTGCTGTATGAGGAAGCGCTTGACGATAGTGTAGTAGAAAACGCCGTTGCTGCGATAGCTTCTGCCGACACCCTTATAGTTGGCGGCACATCACTAGTTGTATATCCTGCTGCGGGATTGCTTCGCTATTTCAGGGGCTCCTCTCTTGTATTAATCAATAAATCCTCCACGCAGTATGATAGCCGTGCCGACCTTGTTATCCACGATTCTATAGGAAGTGTACTCCATGGAGCCGTTTTCGCTCAATGCGACTATAAATAGTCGATAAATGACAGCATGAAAAAAACAAAAAACCGGGGAGCCCCGGTTTTTATCATTTTTTAAACATTTATATTTTAAAGCAATTCCTACGCCTGCTCCTCATATATGTTGAAGTCCTTCCACACGTGCTCAAGCTTGTCGAAGTATCCCTTTATCTTGTCTTTCTCCCTCATACCGAGTGCCACTATCAGCGCATTTATAAGGCTCAAAGGTGCCACTAGCGAGTCAACAAAGGATGCCATGTTGCTCTTGGCCAGCAGCGTATTGTCTGAAAGCGTGGCTATAGGTGATATATGGCTGTCAGTAAGGGAGACAATAGTTGCCCCCTGCTTCTTGGCAAATTCAAGTATTTCATAAGTCTTTTTAGAATATCTTGGGAAGCTTATTCCTATCACTAGGTCTTCTTCACTTACTTTTATAATCTGTTCGAAAACGTCGCTTATGCCGTAGTTAACAATCACAACATTGTCCAGTATGAGGTTCAGATAAAAGCCCAGGTAGTCGGCAATCGCACTTGATGTTCTAAGTCCGACAATATATATCTTCTTGGCGGACGCTATCTTGTCTATAACGTCTTCAAATGCCTTGGGATTGATATCCTCAAGGGTGTTTCTTATATTGTCTATATCGGATTTGAGTATCTTGTTAAGCACTTCAAAGTCGCTGGAGTAGTCCTGCGACATCTCTACTCTTTGCACGGTTGTCAGCTTTGTCTTTATAAGTTCCTGCAGGGACTTTTGCAGCTTCGGATAGCCGTCAAATCCCAGTGCGCCTGCAAATCTAACTACAGTAGACTCGCTTACACCGACCTTATCGCCAAGCTTGGACGCAGTCATGAATGCAGCCTTGTCATAGTTATCCATTATGAACTGTGCAATCAGCTTTTGCCCCTTGCTTAGTTTTGTGAAATTCTGCTTAATCATCCTTATGAGATCTTTATTATCTTCATTCATACTCTGATACCTCTTTTGAATTTATTTGGTTATAGCTTTTGAAATCCCTTTTAGTTTTTCATAGTTGGTAAGGTCAAACTGAAGCGGCGTTATAGATATATACCCTTCTTCCACAGCGCTAATATCACTGTCGGGTTCCTGGTGCATTTTCTTTATACTGCCGCCCATCCAGTAGTAAGTATTGCCTCTGGGATCCTTTCTTTCCTCGAAAGAGTTCTCATATCTTCGAATGCCAAGTCTTGTTGTCTTATATCCCAGCGGATTGCGCATGTGGAGATTCGGAAAATTTATATTGAGCACCGAGCTTTTAAGCTCGCTGCTTTCAATGTAGTTACCCGTAATGAACTCTGCAATGTAATCAGCCGCTATCTTGTACTCGTGTGATGAATCTCCATTAGCATCGTATGATATAGCTATTGAAGCCTTCTCGAGCATGTACGCTTCGAGCGCCGCAGATACGGTGCCCGAGTATATGACATCCGAGCCCAGATTCGAACCGTTGTTTATTCCGCTGAGCACAAGGTCGATATCTACATCCCTTAGTATCGCCTCTATGCCCAGCTTCACACAGTCAGCCGGCGTACCGCTGACAGCATATGCCTCTATCGAATCGATGCCGTGGAAATTAATCTTCTTTATCTTGAGCGGATTGTGCATGGTTATGGCATGGCCCACCGCACTTTTTTCTGCATCGGGAGCCACTACGTATACTTTTGCAATATCCTTTATGGCGTTGCAAAGCTCGTATATGCCCTTTGAATATATGCCGTCATCGTTAGTTACAAGTATGTTCATATAATCACTTCCGTCTATTTATTGCAGCCGCTGCAGCTGCTGCAACTTTTGCAGCCCTGCTCAAAAAAATCCGGGAGCAGAGTATAAATGTGCTTATTATCCTCACCGATTAGACCTTTGAGTTCATCCGGCAATACGAATTCCCTCTGCGATATACCTTTGAATCCCATTTTCTCATAGAATGCAGAGTCAGTACCTTTTTCAACTATGAAGATCCTGACGCCCTGCAGATCAGCCATGTTAAGGAGCGCCCTTAACAATCCGTCCTTTAACCTGTCTCCAGGGTCTCCACCTAATATTGCTATGTTTTCCAAAATGGCGATGCTGCCATGTCTTGCAAAACTTGCGACACCTGTTATTTCCGAGCCATCATATATTACCATGCAGTTTTCATGGCTGCATTTGCCAATACCCTTCTCCTTAAGCATATCCTCCAGCCGCTGGATGTCCTGGGGCTTTATCCTTGTAAGCTCAAGCATACTATCTCCTCCGTCTCATTATAATCTTTGACTATATTGATGTGCCATTTCTAAATCGATACAGCCTCAAGCAGGATTTTGACTTCATCGGCTTTAAGCCTCCTTGACTTGCCCTTTTCAAGTTCGCCAAGCTTTAGTGGTCCTATCTGGACCCTAGTGAGAGAGATGACTCCATGTCCTATGGCGTCACACATTTTTCTCACTTGTCTGTTCTTGCCTTCGTGTATCGTTATCCTTACAACACTTTCATCGGGACCGGGCTCGTATTTAAGCAGCTCCAAACGGGCCGGAGCTGTTTTATAGCCTTCTATGTTAAGACCTCGTTCAAACAGCGCTATCTGTGCCAGGCTTGGTTTTCCCTTTATTTTAGCTATATACACCTTCTTAATCTCGTGCTTGGGATGTGTCATGGCATATGAAAAATCTCCGTCGTTTGTGAGAATAATAAGCCCCGACGTGTCATAATCAAGGCGTCCCACGGGATAAACCCTTTTATCCGTGTCGACAAGATCCAGCACAGTCTTTCTTCCAAATTGATCCTTTGCTGTCGAGACATACCCTACCGGTTTGTTGAGCATTATGTATACTTTTTCACCTTCCGGAACTATTGAATTTCCATCTATCTCGACAGTGTCAATTCCTGGCTCAACCTGAACCCCTACCTCTTCGACTTTAATGCCATTGATTTTAACCCTGCCCTGCAACACAAGCTCATCGGCCTTTCGCCTTGATGCAATTCCGCAGAGTGAAATATATTTGTTCAGCCTCATAAGCAGCTCCTTATACTTTTGCATTAAAATTCACTTTCATCAGTCTATAGCTTTATTATATACTACATAGCCGATTATTCAAATACTGCTTGATGGCCATAACTGCAAAAAAAACCTGAATTATTCAGGTTTTGAGTATCAGTTCCTATCTTTTTAATGAATTAATCGCTTTGCTCTTTGAAGGAATCCAGCTGCGGAAGCTCCTTCAAGGATTCCAAGCCGAACACTCTCAGAAATTCTTCGGTCGTCCTGTACTGTATCGGATTCCCGATTTTTTTTAGCCTTCCGGCCTCTTCAATGAGTGAATATTCCGCAAGCGTCTTGAGCGGCTTGTCGCACTTTACCCCTCTTATGTCTTCGATCTCTATTTTTGTAACCGGCTGCTTGTAGGCGATTATGGCCAGAGTTTCAAGCGCGGCCTGAGTAAGTGACTTTCTTCTTGAAGGCATAAAGAGCTTTCTTATGCAGCCTGCATTCATAGGGTTGCTTACAAGCTGATATTTTCCATTGAGCTTTATGAGCCTGATGCCGCTGCCTGATTCCTCATAGTGAATCATAAGGCTCTTTAGCTCCCTTGCAACCTCGTCTTCCCTTGCATCGAGAGCCGCTGCTATTTCTTTTTCATCCAGCGGGTCCGAGTAGACAAAAAGAAGCGATTCTATGCTGCTTTGTATTTCACTATATTTCATAGGCCACCCGCCTTTGTATCGTTATTGGCATCGCAAAACCCGCCTGGCACAACTTTATAAACTTTTTCTTTACAAGCTCGAGCGCCGAGAGAAATGCTACTATCTTTTCCTCGGAGGTACCTGTGAAGATGATGTCTTCAAAAGCCACATCCTCGCTTTCATTTATCTTCTGGAGTATCAGCTTTGTCTTTTCCTCCATTGTGAAACTTTTCTTCCTGTAGGTCCTTTGCATCAAGTCCGGCTCCTCCACCTGGGTTCGCTGGGGAATTTGAGCCATGGCTGCCATTAGACTTTCAATGCTCATGTCTTCTATTTGAAACTCCTCGTCAAGCAGCACTTCTTCCTGCTTCCTGCAGAATCTCTCTCCCAGACCGACAGCTTTCTCCTTAAGATGTTCTCCTGCCTGCTTGAACTTATTGTATATGAGGAGCCTTTCGACAAGGTCTTTTCTAGGATCCTCTGCTTCATCCTCTTCCTGCCTAAGATAGAGAAGATATCTGGACTTTATTTCAAGAAGCTCAGCTGCCATCACTATAAAATCACTCGCAAGCTCAATGTCGAAACTCTTGAGCTCCTTTACATATTCATTGAACTGGCTCGTGATTTCATATATGGGAACATCGCAAATGTCAATCTTGTGCTTTTTTATGAGTTCGTATAAAAACTCGAGCGGTCCTTCGTAAACCTCAATCTGAAAGCTGCATCCCAAATCAAATCAACTCCTATGCTATGCTAAGCAGCATCCTTTCGAAAACATCCACAATAGGATATATGAAGAGTCCTATCTTGTTAGTGAATATGAGCGCTATTAGTATTACTGTACCGTAACTTTCATACTGCCAGTAGAATCTGCTCACGCTGCCTGGCAGCACAGAAAGCAGCATCTTTGAGCCGTCAAGCGGCGGAATAGGCAGCATGTTGAACGCAGCAAACAGTATGTTGAACTTGAATACATACGCAAGCATTACATCTAGTGCATACATTCCAATAAATGCTGCTTCCAGCTTGTATAGTATGAGGAATACAAGAGCGCATATCAGGTTGAATGCCGGGCCAGCAAGAGACACGGCAAAAAGGCCGAGTCTTTTGTTCCTAAAATTCCTCTCATCAATCGGCACCGGCTTTGCCCATCCAAAATGGGCCAAAAGGAGAACTATCATTCCCACCATGTCAATGTGCTTTAAGGGATCGAGCGTCATCCTGTTTGCACGCTTAGCCGTGTCATCCCCCATTGCATAAGCCACAAGTGCATGTCCATACTCGTGGACTGATATTGCAATAAGTATTGCCGGAAACTGCTTTAAGATATTAAGTATCAATCTAAGCTATCCTCCTTAATTGAAAAAGGCCGCCGCGAATTCTGCAGCGGCCATATATGTCATGAGAAATAAACTGCTAGACTTCCATTATTATCGGAAGTATCATAGGGTTCCTCTTTGTCTTTTGGTAAAGGTAGTTCTTTAGGTCATCCTTGATTGAATTCTTCATATATGACCATTCCTTTATCTGTCTTCCCGAACAGTTCTCAAGAGCCTTTTTAACTATGAGCCTTGCGTTGTGCATGAGGTCCTCTGATTCCCTCACATACACAAAGCCCCTGGATATTATGTCTGGTCCGGCTACCACCTCGCCGTTTTCCTTGGATATTGTGACTACAACAACCATCAGCCCGTCCTCAGAAAGATGCCTTCTATCCCTTAGCACTATGTTTCCTACATCACCTATGCCAAGGCCGTCTATGAGTATGTTGCCCGACGGCACGCTGCCAGTGAATTTGGCTCCCTTGCTGTCTATTTCAAGGATAGAACCGTTGCTTCCTATGAGTATGTTCTCCCTTGGCATTCCAAGCTCTACAGCAAGCTCACCGTGCTGCTTTAGGTGCCTGTATTCACCGTGGACAGGCATGAAGAATTTAGGCCTGACGAGCCTGTGCATCAGCTTCAGCTCCTCCTGGCATGCGTGTCCTGAAACGTGTATGTCCGCAAGAGCCTCGTATATAACCTCTGCTCCTCTTTCAAACAACTGGTTTATGACCCTTGATACCAGTTTTTCATTGCCCGGTATTGGATTTGCAGATATAATAACCAGGTCTCCCGGCTGCACATCAAGCTTCTTGTGCTCAGATGCCGCCATCCTCGAAAGCGCCGACATAGGTTCACCCTGCGATCCTGTTGTTATAAGTACAAGCTCACTGTCATTATAATTTCCCATGTCATTTATGTCTATCATAAGCCCTTCAGGTACATTAAGGTACCCAAGTTCGCTTGCGACGCCTACTACATTGACCATGGATCTTCCCGAAACTACGACCTTCCTGTGGTATTTGTCCGCAGAATTTATAACCTGCTGCAACCTGTGCACGTTGGAAGCAAAAGTCGCCACTATAATCCTGCTTTTGGCTCCGCTGAATATTTCGTCAAGCGTGGCGCCAACAGTCTTTTCAGACATGGTAGCTCCTGGCCTTTCGACGTTTGTGCTCTCTGCCAGCATAAGCAGTACGCCCTTGCTTCCAATTTCGGCTATTCTTCCAAAATCCATGAGGTCTCCGTCTATCGGAGTATGGTCAATCTTGAAGTCGCCCGTGTGGAATATTGTCCCAACCTCAGTATGCACTGCTATAGCACATGCATCGGCTATGCTGTGGTTTACCCGTATGAATTCAACCTCGAAGTTGGACTTTTTAAGAATTTGTCCCGGCTTGACAACCTGAAGCTTGACATTGCCAAGCTTGTGCTCTTTCAGCTTGAACTCCACAAGGCCAAGCGTAAGCTTTGTACCATAAATAGGCACATTTATTTTTTTGAGAAAATAAGGCAGCGCCCCTATATGGTCTTCGTGTCCGTGAGTCAGAAAAATGCCCTTGACCTTGTCCTTGTGCTTTATAAGATATGAAATGTCTGGTATTACTATGTCGATTCCCAGCATTTCTTCCTCCGGAAAGCTAAGCCCGCAGTCAATTAATATTATTTCATCCTTATACTCTATTGCGGTCATGTTCTTGCCTATTTCATTAAGGCCGCCCAAGGGTATAACCTTTATTTTTGGTGTATTTTTTTTCAAATCATTTCCTCCTGTTTTCGTATTTGTCCGATTTTATTCCGCACTGTTAATTCAGCAAGCCATAGATAATAGCCGGTCATCTATAACTCTTCACATAATAATTTTAGCATAAAACCGCAGTTGGTTCAAAATAAAAAAGACCTGCTTCCCAGGTCTTTATAAACAATGTCACCTATTCAGACTTTCTACACTTTGAACATATGCCAAACACCCTAAGATCGTGGTCATATATCTTGAAATTATAGTTTTTCTCTATGATATTTTCAAGCATCTCAAGCAGGTCTTCCTTGACCTCTATGACCTCGCCGCATTCTCTGCATATCAGATGATGGTGGCTGTGATCGTCATCGTCGTTAATCGAGAGCTCATACCTTATGCAGCCATCATTCAAGTCGAGCTTTGACAGTACATTTATATCATCCAGCAGCTGTATAGTCCTATATACGGTTGCCAGGCCGATTTCTGGACATTTTTTCTTTACTATGTTGTATATTTCCTCTATATTCAAATGTCTACCGGAAGACTCCACGACAGTGTCTATGACGTTTCTTCTCTGGGGAGTGAACTTGAGGCCCTTGTCCTTTAGCCTTTCCTTTATTATATCGAAGCTTGTGTCCATGTATGATCACCTTTATTTTCATTTAAAAAACAATATCATTTAAGAGTTATTATATGGCAATAAAAGACAACTGTCAACAGCTTTTTCTTCTTTTATGACTAAAAGCAGCCCTGCAGTTAAAAGGGACAGGCACCATTAAGATGTCTGTCCCTTCGATATGTTATGGCCTAAAGCTCTTCCTCTTCTGCAAGCACTTCATACGCGCTAACTACGTTTTCGTACTCCTCGTCATCCTCTATTGGCACAAGCAGCAGCTCGCCGTCCTCGTCATAATCCATTCTTAGTACAACAGCCGATTCTTCATCGCCTTCCTGAGCAAGTATTGCATATTCCACGCCCTCAACATCAAGAGTCATTATTATTTCAAACTCCATTTCATTGCCCTCTTCGTCAAGCAGAGTTATCTTGTTTTCTTCCATTGTTATCGCTCCTTATTTTTTCATATTCTTCATATCTAGGTATCCCTGCAGTATGAGAGCTGCAGCCACCATGTCAACTACCTTTTTTCTCTTTTCCCTGCTCATGTCGGCCTCTATAAGGGCTTTTTGGGCTGCAACCGTAGTTAGCCTTTCATCCCAGTACTCCACTTTTATATCTATAGCCTTCTGTAGCTTTTCTATGAATTTAATTACCTTTTCTCCCTGAGGTCCTAGAGTTCCATTCATGTTCTTTGGGAGTCCAGATATTATCTCATCCACAGAGTTTGATTCTATTATCTGCATTAGCTCCTCAAAGTCCTTTTCGTAACCTTTTCTTCTTATTGTTTTAAGAGGCTGCGCAGTAATCCCCATAATATCGCTTAGAGCAACTCCTATTGTCTTGTCGCCTACGTCTAATCCCATTTTTTTATGCATTTTACCTCCAACTGGCTAACTGACTTTTTCAGATACTATTTTATTCATGCAAAGCACTAGCGCTGAAATTATTACAAACGATATGCTGGTTGCAGCTGCAACCACACCAGAGTCGTTTACAGCAAAACCAACGAAACTTCCTACGATAATTGAAATCCAGCCTTTTGCAAGCCACGGATTCTCACCGCATATTGTCTTTAGTATTCCAAACGGCCTGTAGAAAAGTATCCCTACAATCAGAAGCGCAATTATGAATACCTTGCTCCATATCGATGCGCCAATCAATCTGTAATTCATCTCAAGCTTTCTTTGTATTATCTGGAGTATTACTTGCGGTCCGCCCTCTCCTATGCTTTGTATTGCTCCAGCAAGGTGGGACTTGCTGCCAAGAACATATATGTCCAGCAGCGCCATTGAAACCACAGCGCCAACAACGAAACAGCCTATCAGTATTATCCTCTTGAAATCTATCTTTATATTATACGACTTGAGCACGAAAAGTAGAAAGCATGTGGCCGCCGTTATAAGACCGCCCACATTGGCTCCGATTTTGGGGAAACCAAGTATTATCATGGTTGTAACGAGAACGCCTGCTGTTACGCTCCTTGTGATTTTCCCTTTTTGCAAAAGGCCTGAAACAGCGAGAAGAGCGGCCCCTATCAGTATACCCATGTATTCGTTTCCTATGCCATAGAATCTTGCACCTATCATCGAATCATATCCAAGCAGGGAGCGCTTTATCATCTCTTGGCCAAGCACTGCATCGCTAAGTATTCCCAGACCGTTTAGCACGCTTAGGAATATGAGCCTGTCCAGATCAGTCTTTATCATCCTGTGCATCATGTAGTATATGCCGGAAGATACTGCAAGTATGAATGCCACTGTGCCTAACTTGGATACAATTCCAAAGGCAGGCTCTATGAGCATCACAAACGGAACAACTCCTGTGAACTGCAGCGTCCTAGATAGCAGGTTGAAATACTTGTTCTTAACCCTGTCCTTTTTCATTATACATGTAAACACTATTATCCATAGCAGCATTTCAAAAACTGCATACGTATAGAGTACGGGAATCCTCAACTGGTACGTAGCGGCAATCTTTGCATATTCCTTTTCAAGATAAGCAAGCGCATCTGACTTGTCCTTGGCCTCTATCGGCTTGCCCGAAGCCAGTTCAGAGCTTATGCCATAATAATCAAGTATATCCGCGGCAACGTCGATGTTGCCTATGATGCCATCGCGTCTTGTGGTATCTGAATATGCAACACCAGCTTTGTCACCTTCAAATATAAAAATCGGCGCGAGCCTCTGGTAATTCTTGTAGTCCGCAAGTCTTGTATACGGCGAAACCACATATACCCTGTCATCCTCAGAGGTCAGGCTACCAAGGACATATTCAATATAATCGTTGGCATTTTTGTATATGCTGTCCTTCATTATTCCGTAGGCTTTGTCATTTAGGTAGATTTTGTAGTCGTCAAGCCTGTATGTGTCACCTAGTTCCACTATCGTCACATCAGAATTCTCATAATACTGCTGAGTATACTTTTTAAGCTTGTCGTAATCAGTGGCTATCCCAAAAGGCATTCTGGAATCCACCTTGCTTACGTCCTCTATCTCGCCCGAGGGTACGTTACCGTCCTTGTCCATTGCTATAAGAGCTGCATACCTGACCTTTGCAACATCAGTATCAGCATTGCCCACAACAGAAATGGAAAGTCCGTTGTTTTTTAGCTCCTCTCCAAGCAGTCCTGGAAATACGTTATATTCACCGTCGAGATTTGTTGTCTGCAGAGCGTTGATATTAACGTTGTTTATATGCGCCGCCTCTGCTGCAGTCCTTCTTTCAAAAACGTCCTGCTCTAGCGGGTCCTTTGTCCTGATATCAACGTCTTCAACGTTTAAATATGCTCTGGTGCCCCAGCCTATGGATGCATATGATCTTATATCACTCGACCCCTTGGAGCCTCTGATATTCATAAGGCCTGCATAACCACGATTTTCAAGCTCTCTCTTTAGAGCTTTAATTTCAAGCAGCTCCTGCATTCCCATTCTATTTGCAACTATTACTACCACCTTGCCCTTTGGGGCCGCATACGCAGAATTGCCCGACGCCAGACTAAGCAGCAGGGCAATGCACATGAAAGTCGCAAAAATTGTTTTTTTCACCTGGATACCGCCTACTTTCCTTTAAGATATTCAGTTAGGATTTCTTCCAGCAGCTCGTCTCTTTCGACTTTTCTTATTATGCTTCTGGCGTTTTTGTGGCTTGTTATATAGGTCGGGTCTCCAGAAAGCAAGTAGCCCACCATCTGATTAATGGGATTATAGCCTTTCTCCTTGAGAGCCTCGTAAACCGTCTCAAGTACCACCCTTGGAGTCATGTTTTCGTCTCTTACAGCTTCAAACTTCATTGTGTTTTCATTGTTAAAGTTCACTAATATCACCCCTTTAGTTATTTCATTAACTATTATATCACATTTATGCCTCGTTTTTTTACAGTTGTATCATCATTATTCCACTTAACAAGGGGCAGGTTGACCTGCCCCTTGGAGTTTATTATATTTATTTTATCTGAGTCTTAATTATACCAGGAATTGCAGAAAGGGCCTCTTCTAGCTTTGATGCGTCCTTTCCTCCGGCTTGGGCCATATTAGGCTTTCCGCCTCCGCCTCCGCCTGTTATCTTGGCGGCTTCCTTGACTATATTTCCGGCATTGAGTCCTTTTGCTACAAGGTCCTTTGTAACCGTAGCCACAAAATTCACCTTCTCGCCTTCGGCTCCTGCAAGTACTACTACGCCTGAAACCATCCTGTCTCTTATTTTGTCAGCATTGGCCCTAAGAGAATCCATTTCCTGACCGTCCATTCTTTCAACGATATAGTCAACTCCGTCGATTGAAGCCTTCTTGCCCAGTATGTCATCAAGTGAGCTTGAGAACAGCTTGGCTTTGAGCTCTTCAACTTCCTTTTCAAGTTCCCTTACGTGCTGCATCACGCCCTCGGCTCTGTGCACTATGTTATCTTCCTTAGTCTTTAGTGCTGAGCACGCGCTGTCTATGACCTGCTGCTTGTGGTTTAGCATGTTGTATACTGCCATTCCTGTTACAGCCTCTATCCTTCTAACGCCTGCCGCTATGCCGCTTTCTGATATTATCTTAAAGAGGCCAACCTGTGCAGTATTTTCAAGGTGAGTTCCTCCGCAAAGCTCAGTAGAGTAGTCTCCCATTTTAACCATTCTGACTATGTCACCATATTTCTCGCCAAAAAGCGCGGTTGCTCCGCTTTGCTTGGCTTCATCGAGAGTTGTGGTTTTAACCTCAATGCCGTGCGACTTTAGTATGTTTATGTTGACTATATTTTCAACTTCGAGCAGCTGCTCCTTCGATATAGGCTCAAAATGCGTAAAGTCAAACCTCAGTTTCTCATGATTCACCTGAGATCCAGACTGCTCTACATGCTCTCCAAGAACCTTTCTAAGCGCCGCCTGCAGCATGTGTGTCGCCGTATGGTTTCTAGCTGTAGCCATCCTTATCTCTTCAACAACAGAAAGCTTTACCTCTTGCCCTATGCTCAACTCGCCTTTCCTTACAACTACCTCATGGTGTATTCTGTCGTTAAGGCCCTTTTGCGTGTCTATAACCTCAACAATGAGATTATCGCCCTCTATAAGTCCCTGGTCGCCTGCCTGGCCGCCACTTTCCGCGTAGAAAGGCGTCCTGTCGAGTATTACTATGCCTTTTTCTCCTTCGCCCAGGCTTTCTGCAACGCCTCTGTCAGTTACTATGGCAAGCACCTTTGCCTGGGTTTCAAGAGTTTCATAGCCTAGGAATTCGCTTTTTACCGAATTGTCAATCGCTGCAAAGACGTCTTCCTTCCAGCCTGCGCCCTCCATCTCGCCTCTTGCGCTTCTGGCTCTCTCCCTCTGGTCTTCCATTTCCTTCTCAAAACCGGCTTCATCCACAGTAAAGCCCTCTTCTCCGGCTATCTCTTTAGTAAGGTCTATTGGGAATCCATAAGTGTCATACAGCCTGAATGCGTCCTCTCCCGGGATTACATTTTTGCCTGCTCCCTTTAAAGCTTCCATATAACCCTTTAGTATATCCATACCCTGGTCAATAGTCTCTTCAAATCTGTCCTCTTCCACATTAAGGACCTTTCTAATATACTCCTGCTTTTCCTTAAGCTCGGGATATGCGTCGCTGCTGACTTCAACCACCTTGTCCATGAGCTCGCACAGGAACGCCCCCTTGATTCCAAGCAGTCTGCCGTGTCTTGCGGCTCTTCTCAGCAACCTTCTTAGCACGTAGCCCCTGCCTTCGTTTGAAGGGAGCACGCCGTCTCCTATCATAAACGTCACAGCCCTTATATGGTCTGTTATGATTCTTACTGATATGTCTGTATTTCTTTCCTTGCCGTAGCTAGCACCTGAAATCTCACATACGCCCTTAAGTATATGGTCTATTGTGTCGACTTCGAATATGGTGTCGACATCCTGCATTATGCAGGCTATTCTTTCAAGGCCCATGCCTGTGTCTATGTTTGGATTTGGCAGCGGATTATATACGCCGTTTTCATCCTTGTCGAACTGAGTGAAAACGTGGTTCCAGAACTCAAGGTATCTGTCACAGTCGCAGCCAGGCTTGCAGTCAGGGCTGCCGCAGCCGTATTTTTCTCCTCTGTCGAAATATATCTCGGAGCACGGTCCGCAAGGGCCGGTGCCTATCTCCCAGAAGTTGTCCGCCTTGCCAAGTCTTACTATCTTGTCTTCAGGCACTCCTACTTCCTTGTTCCATATGTCGTAGGCTTCATCGTCCTCTTCGTATACTGTGACCCAGAGCTTGTCCTGAGGTATCTCAAGGTGCTCAGTTACGAACTCCCATCCCCACTTTATGGACTCCCTCTTGAAATAGTCCCCGAAGGAGAAGTTGCCTAGCATTTCAAAGAAAGTTGCGTGTCTCGCAGTAATCCCTACGTTTTCGATATCGCCCGTCCTAATACATTTTTGGCAAGTTGCCATTCTCTTGTTGGGAGGTGTTTCCTTTCCCATAAAATACGCCTTCATAGGGGCCATTCCTGCATTTATGAGAAGCAGACTCTCGTCGTTTTCAGGTACTAGAGGAAAGCTGCCGCGCGCGTAGTGATCTTTAGATTCAAAAAATTCCAAAAACATCCTTCTCAATTCGTTGAGCCCTAACTTTTTCATACACTGCCTCCTTAAAGTTCATCATCTAAAAATAAATCCCTCGCCACAGTTAAAATCTGGCCAGGGATTATATGTTTATCCCGTTTATTAAGCATTTAAACAGCGGCAAGCTATTACTATAAATATTAATACAACGAGTCTTGATGTGTCAATATGATAGTCCCTAATTACACAATAGAGCTTTCTATTATGCCTCCGCCCACCACTATATCGCCTTGGTACATGACAACAGACTGTCCAGGAGTTATTGCTCTTTCCCTGTCATCAAACACAAGTTTTATTCTGCCTCCGTCAACATTGTAGACAGTAGCCGGTTTCGGTCTGGCATTATATCTTACCTTGGCCTCCACCTTCATGCCGTCTTCTATCCTATCATAAGCTATTAAGTTGACGTCATCTGCCACAAGCCCTTTTTTGAACACCTCTTCGTTTGTGCCCAGCACCACCGAATTAGTCTCAGAATCAATATCCACAACGTATGCCGGCCAACCAAGTGCTATTCCGAGGCCCTTTCTCTGGCCTATGGTATATTTGATTATGCCTTCATGCCTTCCAAGCACATTCCCCTGTCTGTCAACGAAATTGCCCGGCTGTATTTTCTTATTTGATCTGCTTTTTACAAAGGACGCGTAGTCGTTGTCCTCCACAAAGCATATCTCCTGGCTGTCCGGTTTGTTGGCCGTTACAAGACCTATATTTGCTGCTATCTCTCTGATTTGACCCTTGTTGTAGGTTCCAAGCGGGAGCACAGTCCTGCTGAGCTGCTCCTGTGTCATATTGTAGAGGGCGTATGTCTGGTCCTTCTCGTCCGTAGCCGATTTTTTCAGTAAGAACCTGCCGTGCTCGCTGCTGTACTCCACCTTCGCATAATGGCCTGTGGCCACATGGTCACAGCCAAGCATTATTGCTTTTTTAAGAAATTCATCAAATTTTATGTGCTTGTTGCATGCTATGCACGGATTCGGCGTTCTGCCCAGGAGGTATTCGTCCACAAAGTAATCTACCACCTTCTCCATAAAAGGCTTTTTCATGTTTATAACGTAAAAGGGTATGCCTATCCTGTCTGCCACTCTTCTGGCATCCTCAGCCGCAGAAAGCGAGCAGCAGGCTCTTTCAGTCTCGTGCTGGCCCTCCCAGAGCTTCATGAATACGCCTATCACCTCATAGCCTTGCTCCTTGAGCAGATAAGCAGCGACTGAGCTGTCGACTCCCCCACTCATACCTATCATAACTTTATTGTTCATATTCCCACCTGTCTTCAATTTCATATTTACATAATAATTAATACTACATCATCAATGTGGCTTTATCAAGAAAAAAGACCTGCTTTACAGGTCTTTTTGGTATTAGTCTATTCTTCGTCATGTCCGTGGTCGTGTGCGTCATCCTCAAGTATCTTGCTGTCAATACCTTCAATTGTTATGTTGTGCTTTTTTGCATAATCAAGTATAGCTCTTTTTATTGTCTGCTCGGCTAGTACAGAACAGTGAATCTTAGGAGCTGGCAGGCCTCCAAGTGCATTTATTACATCCTTGTTTGTAACGGCAAGAGCCTCTTGTATAGTCTTGCCCTTTATCATTTCAGTAGCCATGCTTGAACTTGCAATAGCAGAGGCGCAGCCGTATGTTTGGAACTTGACATCTACTATTACATCATTTTCTATTTTTAAATATACCTTCATTTCATCTCCGCACGCCGGGCTTCCCGCTTCACCTATTCCGTCAGCGTCTATTAAAACTCCTGCATTTCTTGGATGAACAAAATATTCGATTACTTTTTCATTATACATGTTGGCTTTCCTCCCTAACAAATTTATCATACAGCGGCGAAAGTTCCCTTAGCCTTATAACAATCCTCTCAAGATTGTCCACCACAAAATCAATATCTTCCTTAGTCGTCATGTCGCCTATAGTAAGCCTCAAAGAGCCGTGTGCTATCTCGTGAGGCAGTCCTAGCGCCATTAGCACGTGCGACGGGTCAAGCGAACCGGATGTGCATGCAGAACCGCTTGAAGCTGCAACTCCTAAAAGGTCAAGGCTAAGAAGTATTGATTCTCCTTCAATAAACTCAAAGCAAAAATTGGCGTTTCCAGGAAGCCTCTTTTGTCTGTGACCGTTAAGTCTTGTGTGCGGAATTCTGCTGAGCACGCTGTCTATTAGGTGGTCTCTAAGCTGCATCTGTCTGCTGGCATGGCCTTCTATATCCTTTGTTGCCAGCTCTACAGCCTTGGCAAATGCTACGATTCCTGCCACATTTTCTGTGCCGGCCCTTTTTTTCCTCTCCTGCGAGCCTCCATGAATCAGCGGATGAAGCTTAATCCCTTTTCTCATATAGAGAGCTCCTATTCCCTTTGGACCATATATCTTATGGGCTGTAAACGACATCAGGTCGACACCCATGTCTTTGACGTCTATTTCTATATTGCCAAGAGCCTGAACAGCATCAGTATGGAAGAATACTCCCTTTTCCCTGGCAAGCTCCGCTATCTCTTTAACAGGCTGAACCGTGCCTATTTCGTTGTTTGCCTGCATTATTGTTATCAGTATTGTTTTGTCGCTTATTGCAGCACTGAGCTCATCTAGGCTTATTATTCCGTCCTTATCGACATCAAGGTATGTAACCTCGAAGCCATGATGCTTTTCAAGGTATTCGCACGTATGGAGCACTGCATGGTGCTCTATTTTGGAGGTTATGATATGATTGCCTTTGTCCTTGTATGCGAAAGCTATTCCCTTTATTGCCATGTTGTCTGATTCTGAGCCGCCCCCTGTAAAGAATATATCTTCCGGAGCCGCATTTATGGCTTTGGCAATAGTCATTCTTGATTCGTCTATTGCCTTTTTGACATCCCTTCCAAATCCATGTACGCTAGATGGATTACCAAAATGCTCTGTAAGATACGGCATCATCGCGTCTACTACTTCCTTTTTTATCGGAGTTGTAGCTGCATAGTCCATGTAAATTCGTTTCTTTTCCATAACATCCATCTCCTATTCCTTGAGTTTTAGCCTGCTGCCTGCTTCCATTTTTTTGTGGTGGTCGTTGACCATGTCCTTTAATGTGATTCCGTCCATTACGGAATTTATGCTTGATTTCATCTTCTCCCAAACTTCCTTTGTGACGCAGAAGTCCGCATTGTCGCAGCTCGAATCCTCATCAGCCACGCATTCTGATGGAACCATCGGGCCTTCAAGTACCCTTATGACGTCTCCTACGCTTATGGTCTGTGCATCCCTGTAGAGAAGATATCCGCCCTGGGCACCCCTTACGCTCTTTACTAGCTTCGCCTTTTTCAGAGTGCTCATTAACTGCTCCAGATACTGCTCGGATATGTGCTGTTCCTTGGCCACCTGCTTTAGCGGTATGGGCCCTTTGCCTTCGTTTAGAGCCAGGACAAACATTGCCTTAAGTCCGTATCTGCCCTTTGTCGAAAGTATCATTATATCACCCCGTCTGTGGGATATTTCATATCTTTAATCCCTAGTAAACCTATCGGGATTGACTACATTTTCAGTATACATCCCTAGGACAATGTTGTCAATATTATCACGAAAAAAAAGATAGCCCAAAATTCAGGCTATCCTTGTTGTTTGATCTATTCTTCTTTAAGCGATATAAGAAGCTGTTTGTCTGAAACCATGTTGTTCTGGTTTACATATACCTTGTCTATTAGACCGTTGCACTTAGACACAATTGTAGTCTCCATTTTCATGGCTTCTATGACTATAAGCGGCTGGTTCTCAACTACTGCGTCGCCTTCCTTGACAAGTATTTTTATTACCTTGCCAGGTATGCTCGCGCCGACCTGGAACGGGTCGTTCATGTCGGCCCTTAAGATATGGTCTTCAGCAGACTGGGCATTGTTATCCTGTATGTCTACTTCTCTTCTTATGCCGTTAAGCTCGAAGGTAACTGTCCTTTGGCCGTTTTTCTTAGTTTCTCCAATATCCACTAGCCTAATTGACAGAGTCTTTCCTTCCTCTATCTCGACTTCGCACTCCTCGTCCTTTCTGAGGCCGTAGAAGAATACGTGGCTCTCAAGGTTTGACACGTCTGTGTACTGGTTGAGGTTGTGCTCGAGGAAATCCTCATAAACCTTAGGATACAGACAGTAGCTCACTACATCCTTCATAGTCTGCTTAACGCCAAACTTCTTCTCAAGCTCTGCTTTTATGCCTTCGAAGTCCTCGTCAGGCAGAAGTTCTCCAGGCCTGCATGATATAGGCTGGTCTCCCTTTAGGACTATCTCCTGAAGCTCTTTAGGGAAACCGCCCTCAGGCTGTCCTATCATTCCCTTGAAGTAGTCCACTACAGAGTCAGGGAACGAAAGGTTCTTTCCAAGCTCGTATATGTTTTCATTGTCCAGATCATTCTTTTCCATGAATATCGCCAGGTCTCCCACCACTTTCGATGTCGGAGTAACCTTTACGATGTCGCCAAGCAGCTCGTTGGCCATCTTGTATTTTTCCTTGACCTCGTGGAATCTCTCGCCAAGTCCGAGGCTCTCCACCTGCGGCTTGAGGTTGGAGTACTGTCCGCCAGGTATCTCATACTTGTATATCTCGGCAGAAGTAGTCTTAAGGTCGCTCTCGAAGCTTAGGTAGGTCTTTCTGAGCTCCTTGTAGTAGTCGTCAACTTTTACTATGTTGTCAAGGTTAAGCTCCGTATCCCTTGGAGTATCCTTGAGCGCCTCTATAAGGCTGTTCATAGACGGCTGGCTTGTAAGTCCCGACATGGCTTCAAGCGCACAGTCGACTACGTCTACACCCGCCTCGGCTGCCATCATAAGAGTTGAAACGCCATTGCCGCATGAATCGTGTGTATGCAGGTGTATAGGCAGCGAAACCTCTTCCTTGAGCGTTTTGACAAGCTTGTATGCTGCGTAAGGCTTGAGAAGTCCCGCCATGTCCTTTATTGCTATCATGTGTACGCCCTGAGCTTCAAGCTCCTTGGCCATTTTCACATAGTAGTCGAGGTTGTACTTGAGTCTGCTCTCGTCGAGTATGTTGCCTGTATAGCATATAGATCCCTCTACAAGTTTCCCAGTCTTAAGGGCTTCCTGGATTGGAAGCTTCATGTTTTCAACCCAGTTAAGGCTGTCGAATATCCTGAAGACGTCTATGCCTGAAGCGGCCGACTCCTCTATGAACTGCTTTATAACGTTGTCAGGGTAGTTTCTGTAGCCTACCGCATTCGACGCTCTAAGGAGCATCTGGAACATTACGTTAGGTATCTTATTTCTAAGAATCTCAAGCCTTTCCCATGGAGACTCCTTGAGGAACCTGTATGCAACGTCGAAAGTAGCTCCGCCCCACATTTCAAGCGAGAAAAGGTCGTTCATGTATTTGCTTGTTGCATCTGATATCTTTACAAAGTCTCTGGTTCTGAATCTTGTGGCCACAAGCGACTGGTGCGCATCCCTCATTGTAGTGTCCGTAATGAGAAGTCTCTTTTGAGCCTTGACCCACTCAGAGTAGCCCTTGGCTCCAAGCTCATCCAGCATGTCCTTTGAGCCTTTTTTAATCTCTATGTCTTCAGTGCCTGGAACAGAAATGTTTTCAAGTTCCAGCTTTGCGCCTTTTCTTTCGTTTACAACGACATTGCCTATGAAGTTCAATATCTTTGTGGCTCTGTCCTTACTCTCTTCTATGTCAAACAGCTCTCTTGTCTTGTCAAGGAAGTTCGTATCGCACTGACCCGCCTTGAACTTCTCATGGCTGAGTACGTTTACAAGGAAGCCCACGTTGGTCTTAACTCCCCTTACACGCAGCTCCTTTATAGAACGCACAGCTTTTCTTACTGCACCCTCGAAAGTCCTGTCCCACGAAATAGTCTTCACAAGAAGGCTGTCATAGAAAGGAGTTATGTCGGCGCCGGAAAATCCATTGCCGCCGTCAAGCCTTATGCCAAAGCCCGAACCTGTTCTGTACACGTCTATTTTGCCCGTATCAGGCATGAAGTTGTTCTTTGGATCCTCTGTCGTAATCCTGCACTGTATAGAGTAGCCGTTTATCTTGATGTCGTCCTGCGACTTTATGTTTATTTCAGAGCCTCCAAGCTCGTAGCCCTGCGCTACCAGAAGCTGGCTCTGTACAAGGTCTATACCTGTTATCATCTCTGTCACAGTATGCTCAACCTGTATTCTTGGGTTCATCTCTATGAAGTAGTAGCTTCCTGTGCTGTCCACAAGGAATTCAAGAGTACCTGCATTCGCATACTTTACGTGCTTTGCAAGCTTTACTGCGTCGTTGCATATGCTTAGCCTTAGATCATCAGGCAGAGAGAAGGCCGGTGCATACTCGACTATCTTCTGGTGCCTTCTTTGCACTGAGCAGTCCCTTTCAAAAAGGTGAACAATATTGCCGTGCTTGTCTCCTAGCACCTGCACCTCGATGTGCTTTGGATTCCTAAGGTATTTCTCCACGAACACTGCTGAGCTTCCGAAAGCCTTTTGCGATTCGCTCACAGCGCTTTCAAAGCCTATTTCGAGGTCCTCTTCCTTCTCTATGATTCTCATGCCACGGCCGCCTCCGCCGTTTGAAGCCTTGAGTATCACAGGATAGCCTATCATTTCGGCAACCTGCTTTGCCTCCTCCTTGCTTGCAAGGGCGTGGTCAACGCCAGGTATTGTAGGCACGCCTACCTCCATGGCCATTTTTTTAGAGCTTATCTTGTCTCCCATGCTTTCCATTGTTTCAGCGCTTGGACCTATGAAGGCAATACCATTTTTTTCACATTTTCTAACGAATTCAGAGTTCTCAGCCAAAAATCCATAGCCTGGATGTATTGCGTCTACTCCTTTTTTCTTTGCAATATGGATTATCTCATCCATGTCAAGGTATGCCTCTATCGGGCCTTTTCCTTCGCCAATCAGATAAGATTCGTCTGCTTTTGTTCTGTGCAGGCTGTATTTGTCCTCTTTCGAATAGATTCCAACAGTCCTGATGCCTAGCTCTGTACATGCTCTGAACACCCTTATGGCAATCTCGCCACGGTTTGCCACGAGCACCTTTTTGAATTCTCTTACCACACTCATCAACTCCCAACTCAAAATATGCATTTGTTCGCATTTAAGCGTATGTTTTTTTATTTATTTTTTTTATATTTCAGTCTGCTTAAATTAATAGAATGATATCACAACAGACCTCATTTTTCAATAGATTAGTTACCGTGAAAGCGTTACCATTTATATAACTTATTGTTACCATATTGTCATAGTTTTAAACACATTGCATGCAGTGACATACAACTTTATGATTTTAACAGATTTGATGAATTTATTCAAAAAATTGTTTTTATACATAATCATTATTCTTTTGCGGATTTTGACTGCTTCCTGATTCTCTCCTGCTGTTCTCTAAGACTTCTTTCAAACTTGTTTTCACCCGGGACATAGTAAACCGAACCTGCGATCTCCTCCGGAAGATACTGCTGCTGCACATAGCCGTTTTCATAGTCATGCGGGTATTTGTACCCAACTCCCCTCCCCAGACTTTCCGCTCCCTGGTAATGGTTGCATCTTATGTGCATTGGTATCTGGCCTGTATTTTTAATTTCAATATCGCGCAGCGCGGCATCGATAGCTGTAATTGCCGAATTTGACTTGGGCAGTGTGGCCAAAAGTATGGCGGCCTGGGCAAGTGGGATCCTGGCTTCGGGGAATCCAAGCTGGGCTGCAGAATCCGTGCATGACTTAACTATTGTTATAGCATTCGGATATGCAAGGCCTATGTCCTCAGCGGCTATCACAAGCAGTCTTCGTGTAATCGACTGCAGGTCCCCTGTCTTTATAAGCTTTGCCATGTAGTGCAGCGTTGCATTCACATCACTGCCGCGTATCGATTTTTGGAATGCGCTCAGCAGATCGTAATGGTAATCTCCCGAGCTGTCAGAATACACCATCTTCTTGCTCAGGCATTCCATGACAGCCGCCTTGTCGAGCTGCAGGTTCATGTTCACCCCGGCCTCGAGCGAATATACGGCAATTTCAAGAAGATTGAGTGCCTTGCGCATATCCCCGTCGCTAAAATCGGCTATGGCATACAATGCGTCATTGTCGTATTCTATGCTGTAGCCTTCGAAATCATTCTCTTCAAGCAGCTTTATGGCCCTTTTCATGCCCATGGCTATATCTTCGTTTCCAAGAGGCTTAAACTCAAAAACGTTTGATCTGCTGAGTATCGCCTTGTAGACGCAGTGGTGCGGATTTTCAGTTGTGCTGGCTATCAGGCTGATTTCTCCCGTTTCAATGAATTCAAGCAGCACCTGCTGCTGCTTTTTGTTGAAATTCTGTATCTCGTCAATATAAAGAAGTGTTCCGGCTGTATTTAGTAGGCCTTTCGAATCACTTATTATGTCTTTTATGTCGCCCACGGAGGCTACGGTAGCATTTATCTTGTAGAACCGCTTGTGCGTATAGCCTGCTATGACATTTGCAAGAGTAGTCTTGCCTGTTCCGGGGGGTCCGTAAAATATCATATTCATTATATTTTTGGACAATATAAGCTTTCTAAGTATCTTTCCTTCACCCAGAATATGCCTTTGTCCTATAACATCATCCAGGCTTTTGGGCCTCATTCTCTCCGCAAGTGGTTTCAAGCTGTCCCCTCCTAGCAAAAAACAAAAGTAGGGAAGCCCCTACTTTTTACGAATCCTACTGTCTTATCTTACCCTTTTAGCTTCTTAAGCTCGTCCAAGAGTTTGTCATTTAGTATTTTTATGTGGGTGCCTTTCATTCCAAGTGATCTTGATTCAATCACTCCTGCACTTTCAAACTTTCTTAGGGCGTTGACTATTACCGATCTGGTTATTCCCACTCTGTCAGCAATTTTGCTGGCCACAAGCAGTCCCTCCATGCCATCGAGTTCGTCGAATATGTGCTCCACCGCTTCAAGCTCGGAATATGAAAGGGTCCCTATGGCCATTTGAACTACAGCCTTCTTGCGCATCTCATCCTCAAGCTCCTCGCTTTTTGCCCTGAGTATCTCAAGCCCCACAATAGTTGCGCTGTACTCCGCAAGCACAAGGTCCTCGTCATTGAACTCCTGCTCGTATCTCGAGAGTATAAGGGTTCCCAGCCTTTTGCCGCTTCCCACGACCGGGACTATTGTCGCCAGTTTGTTGTATGAGCTTTCCGGCTCGTTCCTGAAAATTTCTATAAGTTTTTCTTTTGTAACATTGTATATAGTCTGGTTGATTTTCATCAGATTTTCCACATCATCAGCATGGAACTTTTCCTCGCCGGTCTCTTCGTCCAACACGGCTGAACTATCCATCACATGAGTCAGATCCATTCCCAGAACTTTCCCTGTTTCATTTAGCAGGTATACATTGGAATTCAGAACCTCGCTCAGTATCTTGCATAGCTCCCTAAACGAAACGGGATTTGTGCCCGATTTTTGAAGTATCTCATTTAGCTTTCTAGTTTTGACCAAAATGTCGCTAGCCATATACTCCCTCCTCTTATATATATTTATATTTTACTATAATTCCACTAATAATTTATCAATTTTTCAAACTATTCTTCACACATTTTTCAAAATAGAGCCGGCTGATCGCCTGTTTTATTTGAAAAACATTTAAAATATTACCACAATGCGACATTTATATCAATAGGCAGCTTTACTTGTCAAGTTTTACATAACCGCATTCCTTGTTTGAGCACTTGATTTTTGTTTCTTTTTTTGTGTATTTTTCCACAAGGAATTCCCCGCATTCCGGACATTTTTCACCGGTCGGTTTGTCCCAGGATACAAAATCGCATTCCGGATATCTGGAACAGCCGTAGAAAAATCTCCCTCTCTTGCTCCTTCTCTCGACAAGATCGCCTTCATTGCATTTTGGACACGCAATGCCAGTCTTGTTCAGGAGTGGCTTTGTGCTCTTGCATTCAGGGTAATTTTTGCATGCCAGGAATCTTCCGAATCTGCCGTACTTAATCAGCATGTTTGCTCCGCACTTGTCGCAGATTTCATCTGTTTCCTCATCCATTGATATCTTCTCTATTGTCTGCTCAGCCTTTTCTATCGAAACCTTGAGCGGCCCGTAAAATTCCGTAATAAGGCTTTTCCACTTAAGCTTGCCTTCTTCTATAAGGTCGAGTTTACTTTCCATGTCTGCAGTAAACTTGACATCAACTATATAGTCGAAATTTTTCTCCATAATTTCGTTTATTAAAACCCCGAGCTCAGAAGGCTTAAGCGCGCCGCCTTGCTTTTCTACATATCCTCTTGCCAGTATTGTAGATATTGTAGGAGCATACGTACTCGGCCTTCCTATTCCCAGCTCTTCAAGAGTCTTTACCAGAGACGCCTCAGAATAGCGAGGCGGCGGCTGAGTAAAGTGCTGCTTTGGAAGCGTTTCTACGATATTCAGCTTCTCGCCCACGCTGACATCAGGGAGTATGGTATCCTCTTGCTTTGCAAAGCTGTACACCTTGAGAAATCCATCGAACTTTAGCTTGGAGCCTGTAGCCTTGAAGCTATATCCGCCCGCTTCCGCAAGTATGCTCATGCTGTCGTAAACACAATCCTTCATGAGCGATGCTGTATACCTCTCCCAGATAAGCTTGTACAACTTGTACTGGTCAGAGCTTAGAGAATCCTTTATTGAATCTGGAGTCTTGTCAATATACGTCGGTCTTATGGCCTCGTGTGCGTCCTGAACCTTCTTGGCCTTGCTCTTGCTCTTTTCAAATCCTTTGAAGTATTTATCACCAAGCTCCGCTATTATATACTCCTTTGCCTTATCGACCGCCTCGTCTGATATCCTCGTCGAGTCAGTCCTTATATATGTCACCAAACCGACATTGCCCTCGCCCTTGACGTCTATGCCCTCATAGAGCTGCTGGGCCACCATCATGGTCTTTTTTGTCGAGAAATTGAGTCTGCTTGATGCCTCTTGCTGAAGGGAGCTTGTTGTGAAGGCCGGCATAGCCTTCCTCTTCCTGTCCTTTTTTTCAACCTGTGACACATTCAACTCTCCGTCGGCTATTGCAGCTATTATTGCATCAGCCTCCTGCCCGCTGCTTATTTCTATCTTGTTGTCCTTGTCTCCATGAAACTTGAACTCTATACTGCTTCCGTCTTCCTTTGCGGCAGTTATATCGAGCGTCCAGTACTCTTTTGGCTCGAATGCTTCTATTTCCTTCTCCCTGTCACATATTATCTTTGTGACTGCAGACTGGACCCTTCCGGCGCTGAGACCTTTTCTAACCTTCTCCCAGAGAAGAGGACTTATCTGATAACCCACGAGACGGTCGAGCACTCTTCTGGCCTGCTGTGCATCCACAAGGTCGGTGTCAATCTGCCGTGGAGCCTTAATAGCCTTTTTTATGGCGTCCTTTGTTATCTCATTGAATTCTATCCTGCACGCCTCTTTTTCGTCGAGTTTGAGTATGTTCGCAAGATGCCATGATATAGCCTCGCCCTCCCTGTCAGGGTCGGTTGCAAGAAAAATCTTTTCAGATTTTTTAGCTTCCTTCTTTATTTCATTTATAGTAGGCCCCTTGCCTCTTATTGTTATATACTGGGGCTCGAATTCGTTTTCTATGTCAACTCCAAGCTTACTTTTAGGCAAATCTCTGACATGTCCTACGGAGGCCTTCACTTTATAATTGCTTCCGAGAAATTTTCCTATTGTTTTAGCTTTGGCAGGTGATTCAACTATGACTAGATTTTTTGCCATTAAGACTTACACCTCCGAAATGTCCTTGAATGCATATTCAAACACTTACGCCGCAGCGCTTTTTATGCTATAGCATATGTGTTTGCTCCTAACTCTAATACTATACCCTTTATCTGCAAAATATTCAACACCCCAATGATTTCGCTCAGAGGAATGGATGTGGCATCGCATATCGAATCAATATGCATAATTCCATTCTGCCTTAGCGCGCCGATAACTGCGGCTTCGCTCTCTGAAAAGTCTGCCGCTGCGGCTGCAGCCGCCATCTCAAGCCCGGCCTTTTTCGTGCCAAGCCCATAGTCCTCCAGTATGTCCTCTACGCACGTAACCAGCTTTGCTCCGCTTTTTATGATCCTGTTTGTCCCCTCGCTCATCAACGAATTTATGTTGCCCGGCACAGAATAGACATTTCTCCCTTGATCAAGAGCATAGTCCATTGTTATTAACGAGCCGCTTTTTTGGGCTGCCTCCACTATAAGCACCCCGTCCGACATGCCGCTTATTATTCTATTTCGCATAGGAAAAAATCCAGGAAGTGTCCTTGTTCCTGGTGGATATTCTGACACCGCGACTCCGCCGCTTTCCACTATCTTGTTCATGAGCCCTGCATTCTCGGGCGGATACGGATTGTCAAGTGAAGAACCCAACACAGCCACAGTCTTGCCTTTTTGGTTGTATGCGCCGTAATGCGAACAGCAGTCTATTCCTGTCGCCATGCCGCTCACTACAGTAACGCCCAATCTTGATAGCTCTCCAGAAAATTTTTTTGAACAGAGCATGCCATATGCTGAAGGTTTCCGTGAGCCGACTATGGCTATTGAGAAATTCTCCAGCAGCGCCCGGTTTCCTCTGTAAAAAAGCACATATGGAGGGTCGAATATCTGCCTTAGTTTTGACGGATAACCCTCGCACTCTATTGTCATGTATGATATATTTTCTTTTTCAAGCCTTTCTTTAATTCTATTTACGGCTCCATCTTTTATTCCATCTATAAGTGCTCTCCTTGCCTTCTTGCCGACAAACTGCATAGAGTTTATTTCGCCCGGATCCAAGTTCCAGAGCCTTCCTATGTCACCCAGATAAGTCTCGATGCTTCTCAGCGTCTTGTAGCCTATGCCGCTTGTGCACCACAAAAGCAAATATGCATCCCTTCTCTTCATAGCTACGCCCTCCAATACGAGTAATAAGCCTTTCTGAAAGAAAAAGCTTCAGAAAGGTGTTTTATTTCAACATGTTCACTTTCCTCCATGTCTGCAATTGTCCTTGCCACCTTGAGCATCCTGTAGTACGACCTGGTTGTAAGGTTATACTTTTCAAACAGCATCCTCATGAAATCCTTGGCCTCGCCTTCAAGACTGCAGTGCTTTTCTGTGTCCGAGGTGCTCATCTGGCTGTTACAGGAGAAGTTCTCCGTCTTGTACCGCTGGCCTTGAACTTTGCGGGCTCTGTATATCCTCTCCTTTATGCTCCTGGAGCTCTCCTCGCAAGTCCTTGTGCTTATGCTCTCAAAGTCAACCGGCACCATTTCTATAAAAATATCGACCCTGTCGAGTATTGGTCCGGACACTCTGCCCAGATACCTTCTGACATCCCCTGGAGTGCATGTACACTCGATACTCGGATGTCTAAAGTAGCCGCACTGGCAGGGATTCATGCTCGAAGCGAAAAGGAAGCTGGCCGGATAGCATGCTGAGTTTTTGAGACGGGTTATGCTGACAATCCCGTCCTCGATTGGTTCCCTCAGACACTCGAGAGCTTTCTTGTCGAACTCCGGAAGCTCGTCCAGGAACAGGACGCCCCTGTGGGCCAAGACCACTTCACCCGGCTTTGCGTCTTTTCCTCCTCCTATTAAGGAGACCTTTGTCGCAGTATGATGTGGCGAGCGAAACGGACGAGCGAGCATGAGCCCTTCTCCTCCCAGCATACCGCAGCAGCTGTATATCTTGCTTATCTCCATGGACTCCTCGTGTGTAGGTCCGGGGAGTATCGAGGTGAGCCTCTTTGCCATCATTGTCTTGCCTGAGCCAGGAGGGCCTATCATCATGATGTTGTGGTTGCCTGCAGCTGCTATTTCAAAGCCGCGCTTTGCAAAATAGTTGCCCCTTACATCGCTAAAGTCAAATCTGCTCTCATCCAGGCCTGATGCCTGAGCGCTGACAGAATGTGGCTTCATGTCTTCGCCGTCTTCAAGCGCCTTTATCACCTGGCTCAGATTTTCATAGGCAAAAACGTCAATTCCCTCTACTGATGCAGCCTCGTTTCTATTGTCGTGCGGCACAATTACGCTTTTGAAGCCCGCTTCTCTGGCCATTATGGCAATCGAAAGCGCACCCTTTATTTTTTTAATTCTCCCGTCAAGTGAGAGCTCGCCCACTATTACGCAATCGCTGAGCTTTTTCTCTGAGAGCTCAATGCAGCTGCTTAGCATGGCTACCGCCATTGGCAGATCAAAATGGCTTCCTTCCTTTCTGATGTCTGCCGGCGAGAGGTTCACAAGTATTTTTTTGTTTGGAAATTTGTAACCGCTGTTTTGTATAGCCGACTTTATTCGCTCCTTCGCCTCCCTTATGGCAGCATCTGGAAGTCCTATGACGTTAAAAGTGGGCAAACCTTTGCCCACATCTATTTCTACGTCAACTATGAAGGCGTCGATGCCGCTTATTCCAGCACTCAGAATCTTGCTAAACAAGGAAATCTCCCCCAGTTATGTTATCATTCGCAAAAGGCTCCCTCTATGTGGTTCACCTTTTTTTCATTTATGTACACTTCTATTATGTCGAATCTGCAATCTGCATCGTAGAGCCTCTTCATGTGAATGTAGCTCTTGGCTACCATCAGAATCTTTCTTTGCTTTCTTAAATCAACAGCCTCGCATGGGTAGCCGAAGGAAAGACTTCTTCTGGATTTGACCTCTGCGAAAATTATGCAGCCGCCTTTCGAGGCAATTATATCTATTTCACCCATGCGCAGCCTGAAATTTTTTTCGAGTATCCTGTAACCTCTTTTCAGGAGAAACTGCAATGCAACCTCTTCTCCCTTGGCGCCCAATTGTACATTGTTCATTTCCTGCCCGCCTCTTTATTGTCAATGTCTATAATATGAGCAAGTATTCTTGCAACAGCTTCGTAAAGGCATTCTGGTATTTCGCTGCCAATATCAAGCTGCATAAGGCTGCCAGCTACGCTGGCATCTTCATGTACATCAATGCCGCCTTCGCTGGCCCGCTCAAGTATTTTCTGGGCCACTAGCCCCTTGCCCTTTGCCAGGAGCATAGGCGCACCGTCATTTTTCATGTCATACTTGAGTGCCGCTGCAATTTTTATACCCTTTCTAGGCTTCATATAATCACACCCACATATCAAAATTTGGCATTTCTTGAATCGTATCCCTGCTATTCCCTATAAGCTCGGATCTATCGTCTCTATCCTCAGCCAGCCTGAAACTTGTCCGTACAGGCATTCCACCGAGCTCCGAAAGACTCTTGTCTATCGCCCGGGCGCTGGCCTTGAAAAGCCTGACTGTCCGTTCGTCCTCAAGGCTGAATTCAACATCATAGCCGCAGCTGGCAGAATAACCCACCTTGCAGGCAACATTGCCCAAATTGCTTGTACCTATAGCAATCAAGGCTGAGTACCTCTCACTCTCGCCCTGTTCTCGTTTCCTCTCCCTTTTAACAAGCAGCTGTGCCACGTGGTTTTCATTTTGCCCCCTTAGCGGGAGCTGAAAGTAACCTTCTGCCTTGCCAAGCTCGCTAAGAAGCTGGAGCTTGCCAAAGGCAGACTCCAGTTCGCCTGCCCCTTCTGCTTTATTGATGTCCGCCTTTATAAGCTCCTCGAGCTTGCCGGTCAGGCTATCTAGCCCTCTTTTGTTTGAAATCTGCGGTGTTTCTTCTTTTGAAAAATCCACCACAATATTTTCCATTATTCTTACGAGTTCATTTTTAATTTTAATCTGCGGCGTTTCATTTGATACTGCCATGTTTTGCAGACCTTCACCTAGCTGCTCCAAAACAGTTGCTATATTTACGCTTCCGTCATTTATTCCGCTCATGTTGATTGTATTCTGCACGTTAAGCTTAATGCCGTTTTTGAACATGAAAAGCAATTCGTCTCTTCCGGCAGAGGCGGCCTTGAGTATATCAAGGAGTCCTTTAAGGTTTTCTCCCTTGCTTTCTGCGATTACAAGCTTGCCAAGTTCCCGCAGCTCCATGCTTTCAGCTTTTGCAACAGTTGACTTTAGAGCTGCGACTTCATCTTTGTCAAGCATTTTTAGTATTTCAAGCGATTTTATATTCTCGCTTATAGCCTGAAAGTTATTTTTTGTTACAGGTATCTCAAGCTTCATCATGTCACGAACGATTTCCCTACTCTCCTGATTGTCCTGCAGGCCAAGTGAGGCTATTAACTTGCTTACCTTCATGTCCAGCTCATGCCTAATATTCGCATCCTGGAGCTTAGGCCTTATTACCAGGCCACCTTCATCAGCAAGCACCTTGAAAACGAGCTTTTCATTTATAAAATTTTCAAAGGGGACGCTGGTCTTTGCGCTTAGCTGCCTGCCATTTTCAAGCATTATTCTTACCTTGCTTAGCGAGGAATCAACGACTGTTGCTCTTATCTCCATTCCTTTTGATATGCCAAGTTCGTCCCTGCGAGCACCCTTTTCCAGCCTGCTTTCTATGGATTTTAGAGACTGCGACTGTATTTTCATGATATCACCGCTTTTAGATTATTGATTTAAGGAAAGTCTTCCTGTGTATGCTGCATATTCCCTGGTTGCTTATAGCTTCGTAGTGCTCCCGCGTGCCGTACCCCTTATGCTCGCTAAAACCGAACCCCGGAAACTCTTTATCGTATTCGAGCATCATCCTGTCCCTGGTAACCTTGGCTATTATGCTTGCGGCCGCTATTGAAATCGAATTTGCATCACCCTTGATTATGCCCTTTTGTGGTATTCCTATTGCGTTCAGCTCGAGCGCATCAATAAGAAGATAGTCCGGCTTTTTGTCCAAAGCCACTATGGCCTGCCTCATGGCCCTTATAGTGGCGTTAAGTATGTTTATTCTGTCAATCTCGTCGCTGTCTACTATCCCCACGCCCCATGAAATGGCTTTAGCTTTTATCTCATCAAACAGCAGGTCGCGCTTTTGAGGGCTCAGCTTTTTGGAGTCGTTTATTCCCTCTATGAATGCATCCTCGGGGAGTATCACAGCTGCGGCAACCACCGGCCCTGCAAGGGGTCCTCTGCCGGCTTCGTCGATGCCCGCCACAAGGGCGTAGCCTTTGCCTATGAGCTCTTTTTCATAGCGCTTTAGCTTCTCTACTCTCTCAATTTCCGCCTGCGCCCTCCTGAGCTGCTTTTCGTACTTGTCTGCCAGCTTTTGTACTGTCTTTCTTTCATCCTGCCTTAGAAGCTCTATGGCCTCAATTATTTCATCTTTGCCAACTCCCTTGAGCTGTTCTTCTATTGACTTAAGATTCATCCTTGAAAACATGTATTCTTCCTCTCCCCTAGTAACGAATGCGCCTGAATAGTATATCGGCATTCTCATATATTAATGTAATGATATCACACGCAAAAAAATGAGAAAGATTAATCCTTCTCTATTGTCTGCAGGTCGTCTGGCGTTTCTAGCGTAATTCTCCCGATTTTTGCGCTTCTGAATTCGTGGAGTATTATTCCCGCAACCCTTTCGTAGTCTATTTCACTTTTTGATATTATGCAGCCTCTTTTTCTGCCAATGGCATCCATTGTCTCAAGCGGAGTTTCGCCGAGCTCCTCGAGCGCGAATCTTGTTTTAAGCTTCTCAGGCTCGATTAGAGAGAGCTTTTCTATAAGCCTAAGGGCTACGGTCTCCGAGTCAAGAATTTCGTCCTTTATGGCTCCTGTGAAAGCCAGATTGAGAGCAACGCTCTGGTCCTCGAATTTCGGCCAGAGTATGCCCGGAGTATCGAGCATCTCAAGGTCGCCCTTTAGCTTCACCCACTGCTTTCCTCTTGTCACGCCCGGCCTATTGCCTACCTTGGCGCTTTTTTTGCCTGACAGCTTGTTTATCAGGGATGACTTGCCTACATTAGGTATGCCCACTATCATGACCCTTATGGCGCGTTCGTTTCGGCCCCTGCTTGCAAGATGACTCATCTTCTCGCTGGCGGCCAGGCGGCACTCTGATATGAGCGCTTCTATGCCTACTCCCTTTATGGAGTCCAAAAATATGGCCCTTATGCCGTTGTCCTTAAAGTGTTTTTTCCACTGGTCAGTCTTGGCAGGATCCGAGAGGTCAAGCTTGTTGAGCACTACCACCTTGGCCTTGCCGTCAATTATCTTATCTATCTCAGGGTTCTTGCTGCTTATTGGAATTCTGCTGTCTAGTATTTCTATTACCACGTCAATAAGCTTTAGGTTGTCGCGCAAAAGATCCCTGGTTTTTTTCATGTGGCCGGGGAACCAGTTGATATTTTCCATATGAAACACATCCTGTTTAAATCGTCATATTTTGGGGATTTTAAAAGGGACTGAAATACCAGTCCCTTAGCTTTACTTCTTGGCTTCTTTAACTTTTGCTGCCTTACCAGTTCTTTCACGTAGATAGTAGATCTTCGCTCTTCTGACTTTACCTTTTCTTGTAACTTCGATTTTCTCGATTACAGGTGAGTGAACAGGGAATATCTTCTCAACGCCTACTCCGAAAGATATTTTTCTAACTGTGAAAGTCTCTCTGTTTCCGCCGCCTTGTCTTTTTATTACAACGCCTTCGAAAATCTGGATTCTCTCTCTTTTGCCCTCTGTTACCTTAATGTGCACCTTTACTGTGTCTCCTGCTCCGAATGATGGCAGATCGCTTTTAAGCTGCGCTTGTTCAATGCTTCTTATTATATCCATTATACTTCCTCCTATTCTGCTACGTTCTTATTTCAATTCTTTGTTGCGAAACAGAGGAACGCGCGTATTCAGCATATAAATTGTACTACAAATCCGTATTCTAATCAAGTTTTTATTTGATAAGATCCGGTCTTCTTTTTCTGGTTATTGCCTGTGCCTGCTCTTTTCTCCACTGTTCTATCTTCTTGTGGTCGCCAGAGAGGAGTACCTGCGGCACGCTGTGCCCCATGAACTCTGCAGGCCTTGTGTAGTGCGGGTATTCAAGCATTCCCTCCATGAAAGATTCGTCAATATGCGAATCTTCGCCGCCAAGCACGCCGGGAATCATGCGCGAAACGGCGTCCATTACAACCAGTGCAGGCAGCTCGCCGCCCGTGAGCACGTAGTCGCCTATCGATATCTCATCGTCCACGATAAGGTCTATTATCCTCTGGTCCACACCTTCATAGTGCCCGCACAGGAACACTATGTCGGAGTGATTTGCAAGCTCTATGGCTATCTCCTGGCTGAACACCCTACCCTTCGGCGACATGTATATCACATGAGGCTTTTCCTTTTCCATTCCTTCACTTTTGAGCATGTCCATGTAGGCGTCGTATATCGGCTGAGCCGTCATCACCATTCCGCTTCCACCGCCGTAAGGGTAGTCGTCCACCTTCTTGTGCTTGTTTTTTGAATAGTCCCTTATGTTCCATGTCTTTACGCTTATGGCTCCGCTTTCTGAGGCTCTTTTAATTATGCTCTCATTTGCGTAGTTTTCTATCATTTCAGGGAAAATCGTAAGGAAGTGGAAATTCATTATATCATCCCCTCAATAGGGTCGATCGTAATCCTTCCGCCGTGAATATCTATTTCCTTTACAAACTCACCCACAGCAGGAATCATTATTTCCCTGCCCTCCTGAGACCTTATGACATACACGTCATTAGCCCCAGCTGTGCTGAAAACATCCTCCATAACGCCCACATAATCGCCATCGACCAGGTAAACCTTGAGCCCTATGAGATCGTCGATGTAGTATGTATCTTCAGGCAGTTCTCTGCTTTCCCTTGGAATATACAAATACCTGTTTCTGAGTAGCTCAACCTGCTCTATGCTGTCTATGCCCTCAAGCTTTAGTATCACGATGTTTTTCTTGTATCTGACCTTTTGTATCTTGATCTTCTTGTCAAAGTCATCGCCTAAGAATACCCAGCCTACTTCCTCAAATCTTTCTGGATAGTCGGTTAGCGGATATATTCTCATTTCGCCCTTTAGACCCTGCGTATTGACAATCTGGCCAATTTTGACGTTAACTTCTATGAAAATCAGCCTCCAATCACAAAAAAGGATTAGTAATCTAATCCTTTTTATTATTATTGTACTATTTCAACTATTACTTTTTTGTTCTCTTTCGTGGCTGCCGCTTTTACTAGTGTTCTTATGGCTTTAGCTATTCTGCCCTGCTTGCCTATCACCTTGCCCATGTCGTCAGGGGCAACTTTCAATTCAATTACAAGGGAATGCTCACCTTCAATCTCATTTACTGAAACCTCAGATGGATTGTCTACTAGAGATTTTGCAATTATCTTAACTAATTCACCCATAAGTCCCACCTCCTAGTAAGTGGTTATTCTCCTTTTTTTGCAGCTTCGAACTTCTCAAGTATGCCATTCTTCTTGAAAAGATCTTTTACTGTTTCAGTTGGCTGAGCGCCATCTTTAAGCCACTTAACAGCTTTCTCATCGTTTATTCTCACTTCTTTAGCTTCTGAAACCGGATTGTAGAAGCCTATTTCCTCTATGAATTTTCCGTCCCTTGGAGAACGAGAATCTGCAACTACTATTCTGTAAAAAGGTTTTTTGTGTGCACCCATTCTTTTAAGTCTTATCTTTACTGCCATATTTATTGAACCTCCTCAAATTTTTCATATAGATTATTTTTTATGCTAAAAGAAAGGAAACTTTGCATTGCCTCCCTTTTTAAAGCTCTTTTCCATGCCTGCAAACTTCTTCATCATCTTCTTTGTCTGCTCGAACTGCTTGAGCAGTCTGTTTACTTCCTGCACGCTTGTGCCGCTTCCCCTGGCTATCCTTTTTTTCCTGCTTGCATTCAGGATATCCGGATCGTTTCGCTCCTGCCTGGTCATCGACTGTATGATAGCCTGCACCTTGACAATCTCCCTGTCATCAAAGTCGATGTCCTTGAGCTGCTTCATCTGCCCCATGCCCGGCATCATTTCGAGTATCTTGTTGAGCGGACCGAGCTTTTTGACCTGCTCGAGCTGCTCCAGGAAATCCTCGAATGTGAACTGCTGCTTTCTTATCCTCTGCTCAAGCTCCTTGGCCTTCTTCTCATCGATGTTGGCCTGCGCCTTTTCAATGAGCCCCAGAATGTCACCCATTCCGAGTATCCTTGATGCAATCCTGTCAGGATAGAACGGCTCCAGCTCATCGAGCTTTTCGCCGACTCCGGCAAACTTTATTGGCTTTTGTGTTACTGCTTTTACAGAAAGTGCCGCGCCGCCTCTAGTGTCTCCGTCAAGCTTTGTGAGAATTACGCCGTCGATACCCAGGGCACCGTTAAAGCTCTCGGCTACGTTTACCGCATCCTGTCCTGTCATGGAGTCTATCACAAGCAGTATCTCATGCGGCCTTATAGACTGCTTTATATTTACAAGCTCGTCCATAAGCTCGGTGTCTATGTGAAGTCTTCCCGCAGTATCTATTATCAGAACATCGTTGCCGTCTTTTCTTGATTTCTCAAGTCCTTCTCTGGCTATGTCAACAGGACTCTTCTGGTCTCCCAGCTCGAACACCGGAATGCCCAGCTGCTCTCCTACCACCTTAAGCTGCTTTATTGCAGCCGGTCTGTATATGTCGCATGCGACCAGCAGAGGTTTTTTGCCTTGTTTCTTTAAGTATCCTCCGAGCTTTCCGGCAGTAGTCGTCTTACCGGCTCCCTGAAGTCCGACAAGCATTATTACAGTAGGCGGCTTTGAGGAAAAATTGATCTTGCTCTGGACGTTACCCATGAGATTTGTAAGCTCTTCATTTACAATTTTAATTACATGCTGTCCAGGCGTCAGGCTCTCCATGACCTCCTGGCCTATGGCTCTTTCCTTGACTTTTTCAATAAACTGCTTAACCACTTTGAAGTTGACATCCGCTTCAAGCAGCGCAAGCTTTACTTCTCTCATGGCGTCATTGACGTCTTTTTCGTTAAGCTTGCCCTTGCCTTTAAGCTTGCCAAGCGTGTTTTGGAGTTTTTCTGCTAAGCCTTCAAAAATCATTTCAACAACTCCCTGCAGCAATCTTTTAGTCTTTGTATCAAATCGGCCATCTCGCTGCAGCCTGTGTTTTCTGTCATCTCACCCAGCTGCGCAAGGCCTTCGTTTATCTCTTCGACAAGGTCATTGCGGGCATAGAGCTTCTCTAGAAGCTTTAGCTTGCATTCATACTCCTTGAGTATCTTTACTGCCCTCTTTAAAGTATCATATACCGCCTGTCTAGATATCTGGAGATTCTCACTTATCTCGCTTAGTGAATAATCCTCGTTGTAGTAAAGATTGACTACATCCCTTTGCTTGTCAGTGAGAAGCCCGCCGTAGAAATCATACAGGACTGAAATTTCCACTACTTTGTCCAGGTCCATATTTTCACTTCCCTTGAAACAGCGGTGTAAAGTTTAATGCCTTTACAGAAGTATTTTATATTAGATGTCCTCTCTTGTCAACCTTTTTATTCAAACAAGGCCTCAACAAAGCTCTTGGCATCGAAATCCTGCAAATCCTCAAGTCTTTCACCAACGCCTATTAGCTTAACTGGAACATCTATTTCTGATTTCACAGCAAGTATTACTCCGCCTTTTGCTGTTCCGTCAAGCTTAGTCAGAACTATTCCAGTCAGGTTTGCAACCTCACTGAAGGTTTTGGCCTGCTGTATGGCGTTCTGACCGGTTGTCGCATCAAGAACCAGCAGAACTTCTCTGTTTGCATCGGGATACTCCCTGTCTACAATCTTGAATATCTTTCCAAGCTCATTCATCAGGTTTTTCTTGTTGTGGAGTCTTCCGGCCGTATCGCATATTAGCACGTCAGCTTTTCTTGACTTTGCCGCCTGTATGGCATCGAATATGACTGCTCCAGGATCTGAGCCTTCGCTGTGCCTTATGAGCTCTACACCGACCCTGTCCGACCATACCTCAAGCTGGTCTATCGCAGCAGCCCTGAAGGTGTCTCCGGCTGCGAGCATGACGCTCTTGCCCTCTTTCTTGAATCTGTTTGCCAACTTGCCTATTGTTGTAGTCTTTCCAACGCCGTTGACACCTACCACCATAATTATAGCAGGAGTTGATTCTACAAGCGCGCTTTCTCCCTCAAGCAGTTCGACTATGACTTCCTTTAGAGCCTCTCTTACACCTTCGGCCTCGATTATTTTCTTCTCCTTGACCTTGGCTCTAAGCGAGTCGATTATCTTTAGTGTAGTATCAAAGCCCATGTCCGATGTTATTAGCACCTCTTCGATTTCCTCGAAAAGCTCCTCGTCAACGCCCTTGTAGGACTTGAGTATGACATCGATTTTTTCCGTAATGCCCTTTTTCGTCTTTTCAAGGCCTTCCTTGAGCCTTGAAAAAAGATTGAAACCCTTTTGCGGTGCTTCTTCGGCTTCCTCGATTTCCTCAAGAGCAGGCTCCACTTCAGACGACACAGGCTCGATTGTTTCGTATGCCTCTAGTTCTTCTGCTGCTTCAGCCTCATCCGGTTCAGGCTTTTCTTCATGGACAGCTTCGTATTCTATTGCACTTTCAGCTTCGAGAGTTACAGTTTCAGGCTCGACGGGCTCACTTTCCTGAAGGCTTTCTTCTGCATTATCACCCTGCGCTTCTTCCTGAACCTCTTCTGTTTCCACTTCCTCCTGAAGCTTTTCTTCGCTCTTTCCAGTTATCTTATTGAACAGTTTTTTGAACATTCTATCCCTCCTAACCAGTTTTTTCGTCTGCAAATCTTTCGGCATCCTCAAGCTTAAGCGTCAGCAGCTTGGATACTCCGCTCTCCTCCATGGTCACACCGTATATGTAGTCAGAAACCTCCATGGTGCCCATTCTATGTGTTATTGCCACGAACTGAGTGCTTCCCGAGAGCGTCTTTAGAAAAGCGCCGAATCTCGCGATGTTTGAATCGTCAAGTGCCGCTTCTATCTCATCGAGTATGCAAAACGGCGTCGGCTTAGTGAGCAGTATTGCAAACAGCACAGCTATTGCTGTAAGGGCCTTTTCTCCGCCCGACATGAGCGTAATGCTTCTTAACTTCTTGCCCGGCGGCATTACATCAATTTCTATGTCGCTTTCTAGCACAGCTTCCGGACTCTCGAGCCTGAGCTGCGCTCCACCGCCTCCGAAAAGCTCAGCAAACACAGTCTTGAACTTTGAATTTATAATTTCGAAATTAGCCGTAAACTCACTTGTCATGCTGCTTTCTATGCTTTCTATAAGGCCCTCAAGCTCGCATATTGCACTTTCCAAGTCACTTTTTTGACTCTTGTAGAGCTCATACCTTTCCTTTTCGCTGTCATATTCCCCTATCGACTCCAGGTTCACACTTCCAATTTCCCGAAGCTCGCTTCGCAGCTGCCTTATTCGGGCATTGTCCGGAGCGTCGCTTCCGGAGCTTTCCCTGCTGGCGTCCTCGTATGTAAGCCCGTAGCTTTCATAGAGCGAGTCGCATATTCCCTCATGCTTGCTTTGCACTCCTGCCCTTTTCGTCTGCGCCTTTATGAGCTCCTCTCTGGATGATGCGTACGCTTCCTCGAAATTTCTTATGGCCTCAAGCTTCTCCTCCATGCTCTTTTCAAGCTTCATTTTTTCGCCTGAAAGCTCGCTTATTTGAAGATCCACCTGCCTTAGTTCTGTCTCCAAGTATGCTAGCTCGCCTTCCGATTTGACACTTATCTCGGTAAGTTCGCCAATCTGCAGCAACAGACTTGAATTTTCTGATTCCAGCTCCTTTAACCTCGAGCATTTCGAATCTAACTCGCTGCAAAGCCTTGCACATTCGCTTTCTCCGGATGCCGCATACGCCTCAAGGCCTGCAATCTTGGCTCCCATCTGGCTTAGCTCCCTTTCGCTGGCCTCTCTTGCAGAGCTTTTTTCCCTGATTGCCGCCGTCTCGGTTCTGAGGCGCTCCTGTATGCCTGCGATTGAGAGCTCTATTTCCGCTGTCTCCTTCTCAGTCTGCTGGGCTCTTTCTCTGTGGAGCTCTATTTCGCTGTTAATTCTTTCATTCTCAGCAATGAGCCTTTGAGCCTTTCCGCTGGATTCCTCAATAGTGGTCACAGCGCCCTCAATTTGCGCATTCATCCTCAAGAGCTCCTTGTCTATGTCAGACAGGCCGCTTAAGGCTATATTCAAGTCCGACTCCATGCTTGCATTGTTTTCTCTGAGTCTTATTTCATTCTCCTGCGCCTTGAGAATTTCGTCCTGAAGATGGCTGAGCTCACGCTTTAATTCATCAATAATCCTGCCCCTGGAGAGTATGCTGTTTTGAACTTTTTTTACGGAGCCTCCGCTTATAGATCCTCCTGGATTGAAAATCTGTCCGTCAAGCGTAACTATCCTGTTCTGGTAGCCAGTTTCTCTGTTTGCGGCTATGGCGCAATCCATGTCGCGCACTACTATTGTCCTCCCAAGGAGGCTTTCAATAACAGGCCTGTATTTGTCGCTGCAGCCGACAAGAGTGCTAGCAATTCCCACAAAACCCCTGAGCCCGTGTCCGATTTTTAGAACTTGGCTCGATTTTTTTGCATACACGTTCAGCGGCAGGAATGTAGCTCTGCCGTGACCGCTTTGCTTGAGATATTGTATGGCGCGCTTTGCCGACTCCTCATCAGCTGTAATTATGTTTTGGAGCGCCGCTCCAAGCGCTATTTCAACGGCCGTTTCATGCTCCCGCTCCACATCTATGACGTTTGCCACCACATCCTCAATGCCTTCTATCCCGCTTGTAAGGACTTCCTTAACGCCTTTGTTGTAGCCTTCGAGCTGGCGCTCCATCGATTCATATACAGCCAGCCTTGAATTTTTGTCCTTGATCTCCAGCTGCAGGCCCCTTATCCTCTCGGAAAGCTCTGACAAGCTCTGGGCGACGTTTTCTATGGAACTTCTTATTTCTTCAATGCGGGCCTTCCCTTCCTCGCTTTCGTCCCTAAGCGACTCGAGCCTCTTTTCCAGCGCGGCCGTTTCCAACCTCCTGGTTTCGTTCAAGGAGCAAAGCTCGGCTCTTTCCTTCTCGAGTTCATCACTGCGCCTCAGGGCCGCATCCATCGCAGCCAGCTCGCTTGAAATTCTGACGGCGCACGCATTCTTTTTCTCAAGCAGTTCAATTGCTCTGTTTTTGAGCTCTTCTATCTCCTGCTCACTGCTTGTAATGTCCGAGGAATTCAGCCGGCTCTCATCCATTATTCTGTTTCTGTTTGATATCAGCAGAGCCAGCTCGCTTTTGAATTCTGCAAGCCTTTCCTGTGCCAGCTTTTGTTCGTTTACCAGCTCATCAGCAGATGCCTTTAGCGTAAAAAGCTCACTTTCGTTTTTCCGCACAAGGCTATGGAGGCTTGATTTTTTTTCGGCATATATTCTTATTTGAGAGGCCGTCTTTTCAATTGACTCCTTCAGCGTGTACATGTTTTGGCTCAGAATGTCGAGTCTTTTACATGCAGACGCATGCTTGCTCTTGAGATGGCCGTAAGCTTCGTACTCGAGCTCTTTTGCTTTTTCAATGCGCAGGCTTTCATTCTCGGCGGCCTTTAGCAGCCCGTCAACAGTCAGGAGCTCCTCGCTCAGCTTTCTTATCTGCATGGCAAAGCTGCTCACCTCAAGAGTCCTCAGCTCGCTTTCAACCTGAATATACCTGAGCGCCTTATTTCTTTGCACTTCAAGCGGCCTTATGTGCTTTTCTATTTCATAGTAAATGTCGTTTATTCTCTCGAGATTCTCTCTTGTTTTCTCAAGCTTCCTTTGGGCCTCTTCCTTTTTGTACCTATACTTTGAGATTCCCGTGGCCTCATCAAAGAGCCTGCGCCTTGCGGTCTGATTCCCCGAGAGTATCTCGTCTATCTTGCCCTGTTCAATTATGGAATAGCCTTCCTTGCCTATCCCTGTGTTCAGGAGCATCTCCTTTATATCCCTAAGTCTGCACTGTTGGGAATTTATGGAGTATTCGCTCTCGCCGGACCTGTAGACCCTTCGCTTTATCGTTATTTCAGCGTAGTCGATGTCAATTATGCGCTCGCAGTTGTCTATCGATATGGACACCTCTGCAAACGACATGGGATTTTTCGAGTCTGTCCCTGAAAATATGACATCCTCCGACTTTTCTCCTCGAAGACTCTTTATGCTCTGTTCGCCAAGCACCCATCTGACTGCATCTGAAATATTGCTCTTTCCGCTCCCGTTGGGACCCACTATGGACGTTATACCGCTGTTGAAGAGTATCTCTGTCTTGTTCGGGAATGATTTGAAGCCCTTAAGCTCTATCTTTTTCAGATACATCTTTACGCCCCCTAAAAGTATATCCTTTCAAGCTCCAGGTATACCGTTGAAATGTCAACAATCCTTTTTTCGCCGTCTATTTCTATGGCTATGGCGTCGTCAGCCATTTTTGCCTCCTTCATCTCTACGCTTGCCGCGCTGATGCTCTTAAGGTAGGTGATATTTTCCCTTTTATTGCCCACAAGCTTTGACATGTTTTTCTTTGAACCAAATACCCTTATGGTCTCAGCCTGCCCTTTTGAAGGTAAGGCTGACTCGATGTAGTCTCTGTATATCCTGCTTTCAACCCGCTCTCTCAGCGATGGGTGCAGCGGCCCTGCAACCACCTGATTGCCCATGGATATCTCCTCCGTAGGCTGGAGTCCTATCCTTATTACATTCACACCTGCTCCGGTCAGCAGCACAAGCAGTTTTTTGCAGATTTCAATCGTCTCCTCGATTTCAAGCGCCCTGTATTCTCCTTGGGCATGAAGCCGCTCGAGCGCCGTATCCCTTACCACCAGTGTGGGGTAAATCCTGGCAAGCTGCGGCTCCATCTTTATGAACTTCCTTGCCGTATCTATGCATTTTTGAGGAGTGTCACCGGGAAGGCCTACCATAAGCTGGAGTCCGAGCGTAAAGCCCCATTCCTTTATGAGGGCTGCCGCTGCAAACACGTCCTCGCTGGTATGGCCTCTGAGGCTCTTGCTTAAAACCTCGCCATCCAGCGATTGTACGCCGAGTTCTATTATTGTAACGCCATATTCCCTGAGCAGAGCAAGCCTTTCTCCGTCTATGGCATCAGGCCTTGTTGAAAGCCTTATGTCGCTAACTATTCCTGCCTTCTTGTATCTGCTGGCCACCGCAAGCAGACTCCTTTGGAAACTCTCCTCTATGGCAGTGAAACTTCCTCCAAAGAATGCTATCTCCACTATGCTGTTTTTCGCATCTATTGTGCTCAGATGCTCCTTAATTATCTCTTCTGCCGACTCAGCAGTAACGTCAGTCCCCGCGCCTGTTATCTTCTTTTGATTGCAGAATATGCAATCATGCGGGCAGCCAATGTGCGGCACAAATATGGGTATTATCTTTCTTTTCATTACACAAACCTCTCTATAGCTACTTTTGCTGCCTCCTGCTCTGCTTCCTTCTTGGTCTTTCCCTCTCCCGCGCCCAGGCTCCTGTCTCCAAACTTGACTTCCATCACGAATTTCTTGTTATGGTCAGGTCCTGATTCGCTCACAAGCTCATATTTTATCTTTTCTCCGCTTCCTATCCCCTGGAGTATCTCCTGCAGCTCAGTCTTGTGATCTCTGAATATCCTGCCTTCTATGGACCCTTTTATAGTCTCCTCCAGAAGCCTTATTATGAAAATAGAGGCCTCGTATATTCCGCTGTCAAGATATATTGCTCCGATGACTGCTTCAAAGGCGTCTGCAAGTATGGACGCTCTTTCCCTTCCTCCTGTGGCCTCCTCGCCTTTGCCTAGAAAAAGGTATCCTCCAAGTCCTATTTTATTGCCCGCATCGCTGAGAGATTTTTCGCAGACTATTGCAGCCCTTTTTTTTGTAAGCTCGCCTTCGGGAAGCTCTGTATTTTTGAAAAGATAGTCGCTTACAACTATGCCCAGCACGGAGTCGCCCAGAAATTCCAGCCTTTCATTGCAGACCCTTCCTTTATGCCTGTTTTCATTTGCATACGAGCTGTGCACCAGGGCTTCAGCCAGAAGCCTCTTGTCACTGAATTCATACCCTATGGCTTTTTCAAATCTATCTAATACTTCTGATTTCGCGCTCATCTATTCTCCCCTTGTATACTGACTGTGTATCTATCTTTTTTCTATTCGGCTTTTTTCCTGAGTATGAAATTTTCCCCTATGCCTTCGAGTCCTATGTCAAGCTTGACTCTTATTATCTCCTTTGGTCTTGGCGCTACCTCTATATCGCTTCCGGCTTCATCACGCATGCCGGCTATCTTGGCATAGAACAGTGCGCCGCCAGGCCCTATTATTTCCACTTCATCCCCTGAAAAAAATCTGTTCCTCTGCTGGACAACAAGCTCGCCATTTTCATCGTCACGGCTTTGCACCAGACCTATGAAGTCGTAGTTTCTAACGTATGAGCTTGAGCCGTAGTGGTGTTCTTCATGTCCCGGCTTGTTGAAGTAGAAACCCTTTGTAAAGCCCCTGTGGCTCACCTTTTCAAGTTCCTCAAGCCATTCGCTCTTGAACTGCCAGCCCTTAGGGTCTTTGATGTATTCATCTATGGCCATCCTGTAGGCTCTTACTATAGTGGCCACGTAGTAAGCAGACTTCATCCTGCCCTCTATCTTAAAGCTCTTTATTCCCGCCTCTACAAGCTCCGGTATGTGCTCAATCAGGCAAAGGTCCTTGGAATTGAAAAAGAATGTCCCTCTTTCGTCCTCATATATTGGATAGTATTCGCCGGGCCTGGTCTCTTCCATCAGTGCGTACTTCCACCTGCATGGGTGTTTGCACTCGCCCTTGTTGGCGTCTTTGCCAGTCATGTAGTTGCTGATGAGACATCTGCCGGAATACGATATGCACATTGCTCCATGCACAAATGCTTCTATCTCCATATCTGGTGGAATGTTGGCTCTGATTTCGCCGATTTCACCCACAGAAAGCTCCCTTGCTACAACTACCCTCTTTATTCCCTGGGCATGCCAGAAGCGTGCGCTCATGTAGTTTGTATTGTTGGCCTGCGTACTAAGGTGTATTTCCATCCCCGGAACAGCTTCCTTAATCTTCATTATTACGCCCGGATCAGAAGCTATAAGGGCGTCAACGCCGGCCTGCTGCAGGTCCCTGAGATAATCCTCAAGGCCATCAAAATCCTCGTTGTGGGGTATCATATTTACAGTCACATAAAGCTTCTTGCCTCTGCTGTGTGCAAATTCTACCCCTTCCTTTATCTGTTTTATCGAAAAATTCTTTGCCGCAGCTCGGAGCCCGAATCTATCTCCGCCAAGATATACGGCATCCGCTCCATATATTATCGCCAGCTTGAGCTTTTCAAGATCTCCCGCTGGAGCCAGTATTTCTATTTGTTCTCTATCCATTATTTCCACCTCTTCTATTTTCCATTTCGATTGCTTAGCTTGTAGCTGAGCGCAACTCCGTCTCCTATTGGAATGACGCTAGTTTCAATATAATCCGCGCTGCATATGTAGTCAATATAGCTGCGCATTCTCTTTATTATCGTCTTTTTCCTTCTGACAGCAAATTCGTCCGAAGCCACCATGCCCTTGTAGAGTATGTTGTCAGATATAAGGAGCCCGCCCACTTTGAGCTTGTCTATCACCATGTCGTAAAACTGCATATACTGGCCCTTGGCAGCATCCATGAATATCAGGTCGTATTCGCCGTCTATCAATTTAAGTGCCTCAATCGCATCGTCCTCAATCACCCTTATGCTGCCCTGAAGCCCCGCCTTTTCTATATTCGCCCTGGCCTGCTCGGCCATTATTGGATTGCGCTCTACCGTCGTGATAGTGCAACTCTCCCCAGACGCTTTTGCCATGAGTATGGCCGAATAGCCTATGGCTGTCCCCACCTCCAGAATGTTCTTGGGCTTTTGCAGCTTCAGCAGCACATTTATTAGCTGTGCCACTTCCTTTTGAACTATGGGTACGCTGTGCTCCTGCGCATAGGCTTCCATGTCGAGCATGAGGCCTTCACTCCTTTTAAGTGATTCCCTCACATAGCTTTCGACTGATTCGTTTACAATATTGCTCAAATGTACCATCCTTCCATAAAGAAATAGATGGATTCTCACCCACCTATTCCGCAAAGTTTTTTGCTTTTGCTTTCAAATGCTCATCGTATGTCCGCGAAAAAGTATGACTTCCGTCCTTTTTTGCAACGAAATACAAGTAATCCACGTTCGCCGGATACAAGGCGGCCTCGATTGATTTCTTGCCTGGTGATGCGATAGGTCCAGGCGGAAGCCCGGCGTACTTGTACGTGTTGTAGGGCGATTCTATCAGCAAATCCGCATCCGACAGCTTCTGTTTTCTCTCCTTGAGGATATACTGCACGGTAGCGCACGACTGGAGTCTCTGCCCGATTTTAAGTCTGTTGTAAAACACAGCAGAAACCATATCCCGCTCCGAGTCCATTTTGGCCTCCCTCTCGACTATGGAAGCCATGCTTATCACCTCATTGAGGGATTTACCCAGCTCAAGCTGCCTTTTTTGGTAGCTTTGGCCGTATACCTGCTCGAACCTCTTGAGCATGGTCTCAATGATTTCTTCCTCAGATGTGCCTTTTTTGAAAAAATATGTGTCTGGGAAAAGATATCCCTCAAGGCTGCTCAAGCCTTCTCTCTTTATGAAATCGACTTTTGATTCGAACGCCTCCGGCTTTCCAACAAGCTCCATAAACCTGGCCTCATTTGCCAGGCCCAGCTTTTCAAGGCGCTCGGCTATCTTGTAGCTTTCAAAGCCTTCGGGTATTGTGACGGCAATATTGTCGTTGTATACCTTGCCTTCCTCGAGCATGCTGAGTATTTCGCTGTTGGAGTAGGACCTGAATATCTTGTATCTTCCTGCTTTTATTCCCGGATCGCCTTCGAGCTTTGCCACTACCCTGAATAGCAACTCGCTCCTTATGAGTTTGTTTTCATGGAGTATGCCGGCAGCTTTTCCAATGTAGGCTCCCTGTGGAATGTCTACAATCTCGTATTCCTTGCTGCCTTTGTCATACGGGCCTGTCAATGCGTTGAACGCCAAGGCGGCTATGACAACGCCTGATGCTGCTGCTAAAGCCAAAATAACAAGTATCTTTTTCATGGGCTGACCTCTTGTTTTTTTAGTATATTATACTATTTATAAAAGCTAGCTTACAACAATAGATTTATCCTCTGGGATGCTTGCTTTTGAGCTCCATCCTGGCATTCTTTCTGGACTGCACATAGGGCTGCAGGCATGAAATGTTGGAATTTCCAAGCAGCTGGCTTACAATCCTTATGTCTGCACCGTTGCTGAGCATATGAACTGCAAAGGAATTGCGCAGCACCGACGGGGTGACATTCTTTTGTATTCCTGCTTCCCTTGCATATCCCTTTATGATCTTCCAAAGTCCTTGTCTTGTAAGCCTGTCGCCCTTTAGGTTCAGAAATAAAGCGCTTCCGGAGCACGGCTTTATAAGCGATGGTCTGGCTATTTCTATATAGGAATTCACACAGTCAAGCGCAGAACGTCCAAGCGGGACGACTCTTTTGCTCCTTGTTCCATCGCAGTTTATATACTCCATTTGTACATCTACATCGTCTACATTTAGAGATACTATTTCTGACACCTTCATGCCCGTTCCATATATTATCTCGAGTATAGCCTTGTCCCTCATTCCCATACAGCCATCGATATCAGGTATTGAAAGCATCCTGACAATCTCTTCTTCCACTAATATATCCGCCGTCTGTTCTCTTTCTATTTTCGGTTTTTTGATTTTTTTTGCAGGGTTTCTGCCTGAGAGTCTAGCTTCATACATATACTCGTGTATCGATTTTACGGACGATACGATTCTGGAGACTGTGGCCTGCGAAATAGCAAGCGTCTTTATGTGCGCCACAAAGCCTTCCAAATCACTTTCATTGACATCCATTATATCAATATTGCACGATTCCAGGTATTCAAAGTATTTCTTCAAGTCATTCTCATATGAAAATACAGTGCTCCTTGAAAGCCCTTTTTCATTCTGTATATATTCTTTATAATCCGACAAAATTTTTTCCATTCATACATCTCCTAACAATACACTTTTGGCAATGATATCTATTGTAACTGCTTGCATACAACAAGGCCACCAGGCTTTTGGCATCCTTTATCATGTTTTTCGATGCCATGTCCAAAAGTGTCTGCATATCGTAGAGTTCTATATCAATATACTCATTTTCATCTGGTTGTGCCAGACCATCTCTTAGACCTTTTGCCAGATATATGTGTATTCTTTCATTAGTGAAGCCGGGAGATGAATAAAAGTCCACAAGATGCTCGAGCGTATCAGCCTCGTACCCTGTTTCCTCCTTGAGCTCTCTTGCAGCGCATTCTCTCGGATCTTCGCCCGGATCAAGCTTTCCGGCAGGTATCTCAAGGACTGCATCCTCTACAGCTTTTCTATACTGCCTTACCATTATCACCTTGCCCTCATCTGTTATGGCTATTACGGCAACACCCCCGGGATGTTCAACAATCTCGCGTTTGGAATATTTTTGCTGTGGCAGCTCCACAGTGTCTATCCTCAGGTTAACTATTTTTCCGTTGTATATAATCTCGCTGTTCATAGTCTCTTCTTTTATAACCATTATAGGAGTACCTCCGCTATGTAGCTGGCTGCGCCCGAAGATGATTTGAAAAACTCCTCGTCCTCGTCATAACCCCTGCCCATGCTCTTAACTTTCATTCCGAATTCATCCATTGAAGCTTTTGTGGAGTCTGATTTTACCATATAGATTTCATGCAGCTCCAACAGACCACTTTCCATAAGCTGCTTTTCCAAGACAGCCAACTTTTCGCCATCCTGCACATTTACAGGAACAACCACTCTGCTGCATACCGCATCTCGAAGCACTGTCACAGTATGGTGCGATATGCCTGTGTGCCTTTGTCTCTTATCGGCAAAGCTGACTCTAGGAACAGCTATGGGAGTGCCTCCCAGCCTGCCGGCCGCGTCAAGTATATATGCTTGCTCAATCCCTGTAAAGCCGTATTTTGTGCCCGTGCCCACAATCCCTGGGCCCATGCATATGAAAATCATGTCAGACATCAACACCTGTTTTGCAAATATCATGGCACTGTATACATTGACACACTCATAGTCGCCCCCGAAGGAGTTGCCGCATGTTATGGTGTGATCTATTAGACCCTTGCTTTTTAGTTCCTTTACATTTTTGCTAAGGTACATTGGAAGCGCCGCCCCGTCTGTCATTATATAAGTTATACTTTTAGCAGGCATCAGGCTTTTGGCCGTGCATGCAAACGGCACAAGCTGACTGTGAAGAGTTCCAACGACAACAGGCAGCTTCTCTAGGGACTCGAAAAGCTGCATCTGCTCGTGGTACTTGCTGTCCTGCTCCTCAACAGCCATGCATTTTATCTGATATGGCGTATATCTTAGCTTCATTATGTGCCCGCCCGGAGTCATGCTCGATTCAGGTTCATCCAGATTAGCTATCACAAAGTGAAAGCCCCCTGTGCCTAGGCTCAGCTCCACAGCTGTCGTGTTAAGCAGCACGCTTTGCCCCGGCTTTGCCCTTCCTGTAAGGGGAATATATGATATGGCCTTCTCGTCCTTATCTCCTACTAGTACTGCCAGCTCCTGCATTTCATCTGATTCGCCTATTACAGATTTAACTACTGCCAGCTTCTTGCTGAGCATGTCCATATGATTACCTCCCGAGCCTGTCAATATAGTTGAGCAGTCTGTTGTTTTCGATTATCTTTGTTATTGAATATTTTTCCGAAACTGCGTGAACAAGTATAAGTGCTATAAGGAGGGCTGTCTTCGTCCACATCCCAAACTCATATGCAGCAATTATGCCTATTGACGCCCCCAGTACATTCGAGCCCGAATCACCCATCATTGTCCTGGCCTTTATGTCATCCCAGAAATAAGCCAGCGCCGAAGCGAGCATCCCTCCCAGCAAAAGCCTTGAAATCTCTGAGGATAATATCAGCACGGGAATGCAGCATGCCGAATAGACCTTAAGCGCCCTTCCCGGCCTTAGGTCCAGCAGATTGAAAAAATTAGTCGCCAGCGCTATAAGGAGTGTGTTGAGTATTATTTCGCCTATGTCCTTTGTGAATGAGAGCGATATCAAAAATGCCACAGCTCCGCCAAAGAGTGCCTTGAACGCCCCTGTTGTGAGCGTGCCCTTGAAGAGCGCCTTGAAATGCCCCTTGAATCCGCTTGAGCTCCTATCGCCCACAAGGTCATCCACCACGCCTGCAAGGCTCATAGCTATAACGCCAAGCACATAGTAGGGCACAAGCTTTTCATCAAAGAAATACGTGGCTATGCATGCGTTTACTATGATGTAGGGCAGAAATACAAGGCCCATCCCCACGGGAATCATGGTGCCCATATAGTTTTGCCTTACTATGCCTGACTGCACCAGCATCCCCTTAAAGAATCCCATGAATAATTTAGTCGATATGAATCCAAGTATAAACGAAATGATTGTCAAATCCATTCCTCCTCATTCTAATTGAAAAGCTTCTTCAACAGAATAACCGAAATATGGTAGAACTGCCTGCCCCTGTGCTTGAAGCCGCTTATATCCCTTCCGGTTTCGTTGTGCGTCATGTACACGGGCACTTCCTTGACTTTGAAGCCTTTCCTTAGAATGTCTATTGTCATTCCAACCTCAACCCCGTAGCCTGAAGGTATCGTGTCGAATATCTCGAGTACTTCTTTCTTGAACGCTCTTTGTCCCGAAAGCGTTGCGCTCAGTTCGGCGCCTGTGAATAGTTTCACGCCAGCCCTTGCCAGTCTCTTTACCATGCCGAAGCCGCCTTTTTTTGCAGCCGGAGGAAACGCCGCTATAGTGACGTCGCACTCTCCGTTTAATATGGGTTCAATAAGCTTTTGCACCTCGCTTGATGTCGAGCCTACATCAGCATCTAGAAATACTATTATATCCGCACCCTTTATCTTTGAGAGGCCGAAGTTAACTGCATAACCCTTGCCCCTGTTCTGTTCAAGCCTGTATGAACTAACGCCTTCATACGAGGAAGCTATCTCATACGTGCGGTCTGCAGAACCGTCGTCTACTACCACAATCTCGTCTATGGAATTGAGGCCAATAATCCCCTCTAGTGTTGCACCTATTCTGTCCTGCTCGTTGTACGCAGGAATCAATACGCTTATTCGCATCTTTTCACCTCGCCTAGTTTAACTCTTGCGGAAGTATTGCCTCCGCCGTTTCCTTCTCTCCGAAATGGCCGCTCTTGCCGTCCAGCGCCATCACAAGAGAAATTTCTCCCAGTATATTATTTACATTGTCAACGCTCGATATTTTTGCAGCTTTGAAGAAAGGCACATGCGAAAACTCCACATCAGTTCTTTCAACGCCCACAACCCTGACATTCTTGCCCTTGAGGTATTCTATTACATTCCCGTCGAAGAGCTGCATCTTTTCCTTGTCTTCCCTGGTTCCGCCCGATTCTATCACTACCGCGTCAATATTTTTCAGATTCATGCTGCCCGCATTTATCTGGACATAGCCCTTTTGTGCAAGCGTATTTGCAAATACCATGTTCTTTTCTTCAAAAATCGTCTTGCAAAGATGATTTACAATGTCTGCGCTTGTAGCAAACGAGGTGCCGAATTCCTGATTAAAGGCCTGTACATCCAGATCCTTAATAAGGCTGTCCTTTAGCAGCAGCTCAAAAGGCACGCCGCCTCCCGCCTTCTGCAAAAATGCACCTGTATTTGGATAGAAATAGTCCTCTGTAGTCTGTATGATTGCAATATTTTTGCCTGCAAGCCTGTCCTTTATGACATGTTCGCTGCTGTATTCAATATATTTTTCAATATCTGCCCTCTGTTTTTCCATGCCTGATATTGTTCCGCTAAGCGTCTCGTTTTGTGCCTTTACCTCTGAAATCTTCTCCTCGAGTTTATTCACCATTTCAAGCTGCTGCTCGCTTATCATAATATCCCCATCGAGATTGAAACCTATGAGTATTCCTATGCCAAGAGCTATGAAAATAGCCCCAATTGTAGTTATATAGTATTTCATATTTATCAGCATTGTTTTCTCCCCTTTTCAATTCCTCATTTACAGGTCCATCAAAAATTTCATTTTCAGCTCCATTATCCTGAGCACTTGCTGTATCGGCGGCGAAAGATATGCCACAATGAACACAGGAAAGAGAGCCGCAATTATCAGGCCCCATATATACTTGATCTTGAGCTGGCTCCTGTAGAGCATGCTTACGCCTTTAGCGTCTATGAGCTTGGAGCCAATCTTCATTCGCACCAGGAATGTGCTTGACATACCTTTTCTGCCCTTTTCAAGGAAGTCTATTATGTTAGAATGCGTTCCAAGCGCCACAATCAGCTCCGCACCATTTTCGTATGCCAAGAGCATGGCTATGTCCTCGCTTGTTCCAATAGCTGGAAACACTATGGGCTTCAGGCCTATGTCCTCGACTCTTTTGAGTCCAGGTGCCCTGCCGTCAGGATACGCGTGGACAATTATCTCCTTGCTGGTTTGAAGGCTCTTGTCGCTTACGCTGTCCATGTCGCCCACTATTATGTCCGGCTTGTAGCCAAATTCCAAAAGAGCGTCCGCACCGCCGTCCACGCCTATAAGTACCGGCTTTACTTCTTCTATATAAGACAGTATGGCGCTCAGGTCGTCCTTGTAGTTTTGTCCCCTCACCACAACCAGCGCGTGCCTGCCCTGCATGTCTACGGATGTTTTGGGCATGCCTATGTCCCCTAATATGAAACCTTTTTCCTTCTTCGCGTACTCTATGGTGTTATCTATGAAGTTTTCAAGCTCCTGGGAAAGGTTGCCGTATGCAATCTCCAGCAACTCCTTTATCCTGTCTTCGTTGAGAATCTCGCCCTTGCCTATCAGCTCACTGTCCTTGTAAATACTGCCGTCTTCATCAATCTCTATTATGTCTTCTTCCTTCAGCACCTCAAATATGTGAATGCCGGCGTTGTCTATCAGTATTATGCCCTTTTCGCTGAGAATCTCAGGCCCCTTGTTCGGGTATTTGCCGCTTATAGACAAGTCTGCATTTACGACGGCCTTTATTTTCTTTTCCACAAGTGAATTGGCGGCCACCTCGTCAATGTCTCTGTGGTTTATTACTGCAATTTCTCCCGGACTTATTCTTTTTGCCAGGTTCTTTGTCTTCCTGTCAATTCTGATGGGAGCTTTTATCTTCATAACGCATACTCCTTCGTTTCTATTTTTATGTAAATCCAACTTAACATAATTTAAACAAATTATAAACAAGACTAATTATAGCATAAGTTTACAATAATAACAGCAAAAACCGCATGCTATGCACGCGGTTTTCTCTTTCAATTTCTATTCGCTCTCCATCTCTGAGAGTACTTTGCCGATTATTTCAATTGCAGCATCCATGTCCCTGTTTTCAACGTTAAGAGGCGGCATGAGCCTTATCACATTTCCTCCGGCCTTGGCAAGCAACAGCCCGTTATCTATTGCTCCGTTTACAAACTGCGAAGTGTCGCAGGAAAGTTGCATGCCCGCAAGCAGTCCTTTGCCCCTTAATTCGACAATGGCACCGTGCGTTTTGGCCAGTTCCTCAAGCTTTCCGTATAAATAGGCGCTCTTTTCATTTACTCCTTCAGCCACCTTGCCTTCAGAGAGTTCCTTAAGAACTGCAAGCGCAACAGCGCAGGCAAGAGGATTGCCGCCGAATGTGCAGCCGTGGTCGCCGTAAGTGAATGCATCCCCGACTTTTTTTACAGCGAGCGTGGCGCCTATTGGGAATCCTCCTCCAAGGCCCTTTGCCATGCATATCACATCGGGAATCACGCCGAAGCTTTGGTATGCGAATATCGTGCCCATCCTTCCCATGCCGCACTGCACCTCGTCGAATATCAGGACGGCGTCATTTTCATCGCACAAGCTTCTCATCGCGCTCAGGAACTCTGCCGCAGCAGGAACAAGTCCTCCCTCGCCCTGCACCGGCTCGACTATGACGGCACAAACGTCCTTGTCGAATTTGGCTCTCAGGTCTTCAATATCATTGAATTTCACGCTGACCGTGCCCGGCATCAGAGGCATGAAGTCCTTCTGATACTTGTTATCAGAGCTTCCGGTCACCGACAGTGCACCAATGGTCCTGCCGTGGAATGAATCGCTCATATAGAGAATCTTATGCTTTGCTTCGCCACCTGAAATCCTGCCGTATTTTTTTGCCAGCTTGAGGGCGGTTTCGACCGCCTCGGCTCCGCTGTTTGAAAAGAAAACCTGGTCGTGGTCGCTCAGCTCACACAGCCTTTTTGCAAGGTCCATCTGGTTCTGGCTCCAGTAGAGGTTTGATATGTGTATCAGCTTTTCGCTCTGAGTTTTTATTGCCTCGACCAATGAAGGATGCGAGTGCCCAAGGCAGTTTACCGCCACGCCCGACACAAAATCTATATACTCCTTGCCGTTTGAATCGTATAGTTTGGCACCCTTGCCTGTTTCGAAAGTCAAATCGAACCTGCAGTATGTGCTCATGAATTTAGTCTTCCCCATTATTTATCACCCCGTAATCTCTTAGTAACCTTATATTCCCGTGCTCCTTTATTCCTGGTCCGAAAGCGTCGCTACCATTACAGCCTTTATCGTGTGCAGCCTGTTCTCGGCCTGGTCGAACACCTTGGACATAGGAGCTCTGAAAACCTCATCTGTCACTTCCATCTCCTCAAGGCCGAATTTTTCAAACACGTCCATTCCAACTTCCGTGTTAAGGTCGTGGTAGGAAGGGAGGCAGTGGAGGAATATGGAGCTGTCTGAGCCTATCTTTTTCATCATCTCCATGTTCACCTGGTATGGAAGGAGCTGCTTTATTCTCTCCGCGAACATGTCCTCTTCTCCCATAGAAACCCAAACATCTGTGTATACAGCATCTGCGCCCTCTATGTCGTCCATGCTGTCAGTGACGCTTATGCTTGCACCGGTTTCATCGCATACTGCCTTCATTTCCTCAAGCAGCTCCGGCGAAGGCCATAGCTCTTTCGGCGCTAAAGCCACAAAATTCATGCCCATCTTTGCGCTGCCAACTATAAGGGAATTGCATACATTGTTTCTGGCATCACCCACGTATACAAGCTTCACCTGAGAAAGGGGCTTGTCCACGTGCTCCATTATAGTCAGGAAATCCGCAAGCGTCTGAGTGGGGTGCGCAAGGTCTGTAAGTCCGTTCCACACAGGCACGCCTGAATAGTCAGCAAGCATCTTTACCGTTTCCTGTTCAAAGCCTCTGAACTGTATTCCGTCATAGAATCTTCCCAGCACTTTTGCCGAATCCTCTACAGACTCCTTCTTGCCAAACTGTGAATTGGACAGGAATGTCACATTTGCGCCCTCGTCGTAGGCTGCAACCTCGAACGCGCATCTTGTTCTTGTCGATGTTTTTTCAAAGAGAAGCACTATATTTTTGCCTGATAGCAGGCTGCCCTTTTCACCCGATTTTTTCTTTTGCTTTAGCTTTTTTGAAAGCTCGAGCATGTATGCTATTTCCTCGCTTGAAAAATCCTTTAGTTTTAGAAAGCTTCTTCCTTTTAGACTCTGCATTCCTATTCCTCCCCTTTTACCATTGTTCCTATTCCGGCCTTTGTGAATATCTCCAGCAAAAGGCTGTGCTCGACATTCCCGTTCACAAGGTGTATGTTCTTAGTGCCCTCCTCGATGCTTTGCATGCAGCACTCCATCTTTGGAATCATGCCGCCCTTTATCACGCCGCTTCTGATATATTCAACAATCCCCGGCACTGTAATTTCCGATATGAAGCTCGATTCGTCCTGTATGTCCTTGAAGAGCCCCTTTACATCTGTAAGGAGTATCAGTTTTTCGGCCTGCAGCACAGAGCTTATAGCTCCTGCGACATAGTCCGCATTTACGTTGTATATCTGACCTGTCTCATCGCAGCCCACAGGCGATATCACCGGAAGATAATCCGCCTTGATAAGATCTATGAGGAGCTCCTTGTTAATGCTTGTAACCTCACCGACAAAGCCGATGTCAATGAGCTCATCTCCGTCTTCAAGGTATTTCTTTTTGGCTGTGACTATGTTGCTGTCCCTTCCGCTTATTCCAACTGCCTTTATGCCGTGGCTTGAGAGCCTTGAAGCCAGCTCCTTGTTAACCTTGCCCGAGAGCACCATCTCAACCACTTCCACAGTCTGCTGGTCTGTGACTCTCAGGCCCTTGACAAACTTGGTCTGTATATTTAGCTTTTTGAGCATGCCTGATATGTCAGGACCGCCTCCATGTACCAGCACTATGTTTATACCAACAAGTTTAAGCAGCGCCACATCTTTTATGAATGCGTCCTTCGCCTCTTCATTGCTCATTATGCTGCCGCCGTATTTTATGACAAATATTTTGTCTTGAAACTTCTTGATATATGGCAGCGCCTCGGTAAGTACTTTAACCTTGCCACCAGAAAAATCCATCATGCCACCTCCAGAATTTTTTGAAATTTGGTTTTTTTATTTGCTGTTGCTGCATTGGCTGTAATAAAAAAAGACCTGCGCTTCTTACCATAAAAATAAGAGACGAAAGCCTTCCGTGATACCACTCTTTTTAGTCCGCTGCTTTGCAGCCCGGACTCACTCGTAATAAAATAACGGCCACAGCCGAATCCCCATACTCTCGATATGATTTCAAGGAATCTTCTCAGGGGTACGTTTCAGAAATGATGTACTGCCGGACTTCCACCTTCTCCGGCTCGCTTTGAGCCTTGTCACAACCTACTTTCCCCGTCACTGAATTTGATGATATTGAATTTTTCGCTGATTTACTTGCATATTTCATTTAATTTAAGCCAATTATATATTACATGATATTACGTGTCAACAAATAATTTTTTATTTTTTCAGTCAGCGAATACAATTTCTCAGATAGGCTCCCCATTGATATCTATTCCCACTGACAGCCAAAATATGCATATTCATAAAAATTATTTTTTAGTATTGACTTATACGACGAATTGCCTTATCATTCAATACTAATAAAACTTTATAATTTAAATCTTGCGATTGGAAGAGTAGGTACTGTGATTGTTGTACAGCGAGCCGGCGGCGGTGGGAGCCCGGCACATAGCTTTGCCGAAACGTATCCATGAAGAGGTTTTTCCAAAGGTATGCACAGGCATATTCGAGTAGAAAAATCCGGTCAGCCCGTTAAAGCTTTTGAGATAAAATGGCAGCATTTCTGCCGTTTTAAAAAGAGTGGTACCGCGAATCAGCCTTCGTCTCTTTCTTGTTTATACAAGAGACGAAGGCTTTTTTTATACTCGCAGTCTGATTTACTAAAACCTAATTAGGGTATTTTAATACCACAGAACATGCGAAATTTAACGTTGTTCTGATAGTTTTAGCTTTAAAAAAAAATTATACTATCGAAAGGATGTTTTGAATGATAAAAGCAGGAATTATGGGCTCTACGGGTTATGCGGGGCAGCAGCTTGCATGGCTGCTTTTAAACCATCCGGAAGTTGAAATAAGCTTCTTGTCTACCAACAGCTATGAGGACGCCTCTTTTTCAAGCATATACAAGAACTATCAGGGCGTGGCGGATTACACTTGCGTCTCTACAAATACAGCTTATGAAATGCTTGATAATATTGATGTCCTGTTCTGCTCACTTCCTCACGGCAAGTCTATGGATGCGGTTAAAGCGGCATACGACAGGGGCATAAAGGTAATAGATCTAAGCGCCGATTACAGAATAAGCAGCAAGGAGACATACAGTGAGTGGTACGAGCTTGAGCACAGCTACCCCAACCTTCTTGAAAAAGCTGTGTATGGCCTTCCTGAGCTGCATAGAGAGTCAATCAAAAATGCCAAGATAATTGCCAACCCTGGCTGCTATCCGACTTCAATCATACTTGCATTGGCACCCCTTCTAAAGGGCCGCCTGATTGACACAAATAGTATAATTGCGGATTCAAAATCAGGGGTCTCAGGAGCCGGAAGGTCTGCCGACATAGCCAACATATATACAGAAGTCAACGAGTCTATCAAGGCCTACAAGCTTGGAAGCCACAGACACACTCCCGAGATTGAGCAGGAACTCTCATTGCTCGGCGGAGAAGATATAATTATGAGCTTCACTCCGCATCTTGTTCCAATGAACAGGGGAATACTCTCGACTTGCTATGCAAAGCTTAACGACAAGTGTGACAAATCAGACATAGTGAAGCTTTACAATGATTTCTACAGTGACGAATTTTTTGTGAAGGTAATAGACGGCGTTCCAGAAACAAGATGGGTCAAATCCTCGAACTTCTGCCATATAGGATTTACCGTAGACAAAAGGACTGGCAGAATCGTTGTCGTATCAGCTATAGACAATCTTATGAAGGGCGCAGCCAGCCAGGCCGTCCAGAATATGAATATTATTTTTGGAATTGATGAAAAAACGGGCATAAATTTCGCCCCTACATTCCCATAGTCTTGAAAGGAGATGAAACAATGGATATATTGACAAGCAAAGGTGTAACTTCAGTGCCCGGATTCAAAGCTTCAGGAATTGCCAGCGGCATTAAAAAGAACAAAAAGGATATGAGCGTAATATACAGCAGCGTGCCTGCGGTTTCTGCCGCCACATTCACATCCAACGTGGTCAAGGCTGCTCCAGTGCTGTTTGACATGGAGAACATAAAAAACGAAACAACGCAGGCTATAATAGTAAACAGCGGCAATGCAAATGCGTGTACTGGTGAGCAGGGCATGGCCAACGCCATAGCCATGGCCGAAAAGACAGCCGCATGCCTTGGCATAGATGCCAAAAATGTGCTAGTAGCTTCAACCGGGATAATAGGCATCCAGCTGCCTATGGATACAGTGCTCACGGGTATCGAAAATGCCTGCAGTGCACTTTCTGAAGATGGCGGAAGCGATGCAGCCCAGTCGATAATGACTACAGATTCCTTCCCCAAGGAAATAGCTGTAAGCGTAAGCATAGGTGGAAAAAAGGTGACTATAGGAGCCATGGCCAAGGGCTCGGGCATGATACACCCTAACATGGGCACAATGCTCTCTTTCATAGCAACTGACGTTTGCATAAACAAGCAGATGCTATCAAAGGCTCTCAAGTCAAGTGTTGACGATTCCTACAACATGATTTCAGTGGACGGGGACACCAGTACAAACGATACCGCATTTGTTCTTGCCAACGGGCTTGCAGGAAACGAGATGATAACTTCAGAATCAGACGATTATTTCGAGTTTAAGAAAGCACTCGACTATGTAAATACAGAGCTTGCCAAAATGATAGCTTCCGATGGCGAAGGCGCCACAAAACTGCTCGAAGCGCAGATTATAAATGCCCCTTCACTCGAGACAGCAAGACTGTGTGCCAGATCTGTAATCTCGTCGAATCTTGTAAAGGCGGCCTTCTTCGGCAACAATACAAACTGGGGAAGAATAATGTGTTCTATTGGCTATTCAGGAGCCGATTTCAATCCTGACACAGTCGACATCTACTTCAAGAACGAATCAGGCCAGATCAAAATTGCCGAGAACGGCATGGAGGTAGGCTTTAGCGAGGATGACGCTCAAAAAATACTCCAAGGAGAGTATGTCAACATAACAGTGGATCTCAAAGCGGGAGATCATTCCGCTACGGCTTGGGGATGCGACTTAAGCTACGATTATGTAAAGGTTAACGCGATGTATAAAAGTTAATCGAACACCCTAGCAACTAACTCTATTAAAAATAACATTAAAAAATCCTGCCTTAAGGCAGGATTTGAGTGTGTAAAATAAAGTGTGTATCTTCCTTAGAATTGATATAATCAAACTATCATTCAAGGAGGTACGCACTTTTTCTATGGGAATTTTAAGTAAAGACCAAATCAGACAAATGATAAAGCATTA